>MBFK01000066.1 GCA_001704765.1 Sinorhizobium shofinae | reverse complement strand
CCGCTGCCGCCGCCGTCGTCGCCACCGCCGCTGCTGCCGCCGCCACCGCTGCTGCCGCCGCCATCGCCGCCACCGCTGCCGCCGTCGTCACCACCGCCGCTGCCGCCGCCATCACCGCCGCTGCCGCCGCTGCCGCCTCTGCTGGGGCCGGTTGCGTCGGAATCGCTACGATCGCGGCCGGGGGCAGAGCCACCGACGGTCGCCGTTGATAGCGGCGGGCACATTTTGATTTGCGCCGGAGTAAGAATTTTCGAACGATTTATTGCAACGCAGCACGCTGCAAAGTTGTCTTCCGTCAACGGGCTGCATTGCGCCGCAGTCATGCGTCGACGCTCTACTGCATCCGCGTCTGTCGTAACAACGACGGCTGCTATCGACGCCGTGGAGAGCATGAAAAATGTTCTAAATATCGATCTATGAATTCTTTTCATTACTTTACCCCACGCAAAATAAAACTACGGAAATAATTCGATGATTTACTTAAAGATGCTGGGGGTCAATTTACGAAATATTAGTAGGGCGTCACAACAATGCCCTATTCCGAGCTAATCAAGCGCGGGCTAATCCTTATGATCTAACTCTCTACATCGCGCTTGGGGGTGCGACCACTTTTGGGGGAATTTCATGAAACGCTTCATCGCGCTGAGCGCTATTCTATTGCCGATTGTCGCCCCAACGGCGGCTGATGCAGGCACGATCATGAAAACTGCCGGCAAGGCTTTTGCGCCCCCGGCCTTTGCCTCTTTCTGTTCGCGTGAACCGAGGTTGTGCAGAACCGGGGGAGGCAGGGGAACGGTTGTTCTCGGCGCGGAAAAGGCGAGCGAACTCAAGCAGGTCAACAGCGCCATCAATGCGCGCATTAAGGAGCGCAGCGACCGTGCGAACGTCGGCAAGGACGACGATTGGCGCGTGCCGACGACCTACGGAGACTGCGAGGATTTTGCGATTCTGAAGAAGCGTGAGCTTCTGAAGCGCGGCTGGCCGGCCTCCGCATTGCTGCTGACGGTTGCCCGCTATCACGGCGATGGCCATACGGTGCTGACCGTCCGCACTAGCGAAGGGGATCTTGTGCTCGACAATCTGACCAATTCGGTCAGGGACTGGTCGCGCACGCCCTACGACTATTTCGCCCGCCAGTCGCAATCGAACGGCAGCCGCTGGGAGCGGATCGGCGGAGCACAGCGGATCTGATAGAGGCTCGCCTTCGGTCCGCTCTGCGCTACCGCTGACGGCGGAAGACGTTGCGAGCGGGCAGGTGAGCGATGAGCGGGCCCGCCAAGAAGGCGCAGGCAAAGGCAAGCGCCGTCAGTTCCAGCGCGCGTTACAGCACGGGCGCAGATACATAACGCTGAAACGTCCATCCGCAGCGAGGGCGAAACCCCATTCCAGAGCGCCTTCGGCGAATGTCACGTAGTAGACATCGAAGCCGTCGCGTGTGACGCCCTTGAAGGTAATCGCCTGTAGAGCTCCGAGGCGCAACAGCTCGGCTTTGACGAACGCGGCCTGGCCACGAGCGAGTTCGGCGAGCGGCGGGATCATGCGGTCGTAATCGGGCTCACCGCTCTGGTGTTCAGCGATGATTTGCCGGAGCATGGCTTCGTCGTTCGGCAAAGCCACCTTATCGCGAATGCGTTTCTCCAACGCCTCGGCGGCGCTTTGGGCTGCTGACGCTTCCAGGCGAGCCCCCTTCTGCTCGTAGCCGCTCTGATGAAGCACGACGCCAGTAACCTCGCCTTGCGCATCAGGCCAAGGCGCTTCAGGGCCTGGATTTCGTGAAGGCGAACGAACTCCGCGGCGCCGTAGAGCCGCCAGTTCTTGCCCGTGCACCTCGGCGCGATCAGCCCACGGCTTTCGTAGACTCGAAGCGCCCGGGCGGTCAGCCCGAGACGCTCGGCACAATCGGCGGCGGTCAGCCATTGGTTTTCATCGGTTTGGCGGGTCATGCGTGCCTCCTTCGCGAATCCCTTCTAAGGTATGACCTTGGGTCCGGCTCAAGGGTGGCCGTGTTTTTTCGCAGGGAAGGTCACATGAAGGCGCCACGGCCCTTTCCTGTCTTCTTCCGGTCCGCGCTGCAGAATCGGGCTTGACGTTCCGCACCCATCTTAATAGAAACGGCGAACCGTACCGTACGGTACTGATGGAGAGCGGCAGCGAGTGCAAGGCGTCCAAACGGCAAAGGAAACTGGTGCCGGAAGCGGCCTGACGGAGCGTCAGGGTGCCGTTCTGGAACAGGCGCTGCGGCTCCTCGTCGACGGCGGCGAGAGGGCGTTGACGACCGCGGGGGTGGCCCGCGCGGCGAATTGCTCCAAGGAGAGCCTCTACAAGTGGTTCGGCGATCGCGATGGGCTGCTTTCGGCGATGATCGCGTACCAGGCGAGCAAGGTGAGAACGCTCGACGTTTCGGCCGAGGCGCTGGACGAGGCGAGCCTCAGGGCGCATCTTGTCGCCTTCGCCAAGGATCTGCTGGAAGTGCTTGCAGGCGACGTGTCGCTGGCGCTCAACCGGCTGGCGATCGGCCAGGCAAGCCGCGAAGGCTCCAAGCTCGGTCGGTTGCTTGAGGAGCGCGGGCGCCGGCAGATCGGCCGCAGGGCCGGGGCGCTGCTAGAGGTGGGCCGAAAGGCGGGGCTTCTCGCCTTCGGCGATCCGGAGGAGGCCTATGGCGCGCTCTACGGGCTCGTCGTCTCCGACTGGCATTTGCGCATGCTGCTCGGCGAGGATCCGAGCGGGCTGAAGAAGAATTTCGGCCGCAGGGCGGAGCGGGCGGTTGACGCCTTTCTCGCCCTCTATGGCAGAAAAGAGTAACGGCGGTCGGACGTCTTGACCGTCAAAGGGAAACGGACAAGCAAAGGGAAGGAAAGTTCAATGCGCGTCTATTACGATCGTGATGCCGATCTCAACCTCATCAAGTCGAAGAAGGTCGCCATCGTCGGCTATGGCAGCCAGGGCCGCGCCCATGCGCTGAACCTCAAGGATTCCGGTGCCAAGGAAATCCGTATCGCGCTGAAGCCGGGCTCGGCAACCGCCGCCAAGGTCGATGCCGACGGCCTTTCCGTTCTTTCGGTTGCGGAGGCCGCCAAGTGGGCCGACCTCATCATGATGGCGACGCCGGACGAGCTGCAGGCCGACATCTACAAGAACGAGATCGCCGGCAACATCCGTGACGGCGCCGCGATCGCCTTCGCCCACGGCCTCAACGTCCATTTCGGCCTGATCGAGCCGAAGGCTTCCGTCGATGTCGTCATGATCGCGCCGAAGGGCCCGGGCCACACGGTTCGCGGCGAATACCAGAAGGGCGGCGGCGTCCCCTGCCTGGTCGCCGTTCACCAGAACGCTTCCGGCAACGCACTCGACCTCGCGCTCTCCTACGCCTGCGGCGTCGGCGGCGGCCGCTCGGGCATTATCGAAACCAACTTCAAGGAAGAGTGCGAAACCGACCTCTTCGGCGAGCAGGTCGTTCTCTGCGGCGGTCTGGTCGAACTCATCCGCGCCGGCTTCGAAACACTGGTCGAGGCCGGTTACGCACCGGAAATGGCCTATTTCGAGTGCCTGCACGAAGTGAAGCTGATCGTCGACCTGATCTATGAAGGCGGCATCGCCAACATGAACTACTCGATCTCCAACACGGCCGAGTGGGGCGAATATGTCACCGGCCCGCGCATTATCACGGAAGAGACCAAGGCCGAGATGAAGCGCGTCCTGAAGGACATCCAGACCGGCAAGTTCACCTCGGAATGGATGCAGGAGTACCGTTCGGGTGCTGCCCGCTTCAAGGGCATCCGCCGCGTCAACGACGCCCACCAGATCGAGGAAGTCGGCGCCAAGCTTCGCGGCATGATGCCCTGGATCGGCAAGAACAAGCTGGTCGACAAGGCGAAGAACTAAGCCTTACCTCGCAGAGCTAGAGAAAGCCGGGGCCAGTGCCCCGGCTTTCTCTTTGGAGCAATCAATCCCGGTAGAAATTGCGCGGCCAGCGGTGCGCGCGCAGCTTCTCCCGCTGCTCGGCGGCAAGGCCACGTCCGTCGCCGATCGCGCAATTGCGCTCCACGTTGCGGACCGAGCGCATGCCTGGGATGACCGTCGAAACCGCGGGGTGGCTGAGGACGAAGCGGAGCGCCGTCTCGGCGAGCGCGTCAGGCGCGATCTCCAGGTTTTCGACGATTTTCCGAGCGCGCTCTTCGACTTCTCGCTTGCGCTCGCCGCGGAAGTAGTTCTGGCGAAAGTCGCCTTCCGGAAAGACCGCGTCGGCGCGGATCTGGCCGGTCAGGCCCCCTTCGTCGAGCGCGACCCGGACGATCACGCCGACGCCGTGGCGGATGCAGGCCGGGAACAGCCGTTCTTCGGGGGTCTGCTCGAAGATGTTGTAGATCACCTGAACGCTGTCGACGACGCCACTTTCGATAAGCTTCAGGGCATTGTCGGGCTCGTAGTCGTTGATCGAGACACCGAAGAAGCGGATCTTGCCATCGCGCTTCAGCCGCTCGATGGCCTCCAGCCAGTCGCCGCGCCCAACCCATTCGTCCGACCAGACGTGGAACTGCTGGACGTCGATGGTCTCGACGCCAAGGTTGCGCAAGCTGGTCTCAGTCGAGGCAATGACGTGCTCGGCCGGGAAGCCATCCTCGACCGGCGTGCCCGGACGGGCCGGCCATATCCGGTTCTTCGGCGGTATCTTGGTCGCGACGTAGACCGTTTCCGATCGTTCCCGCAACAGCTTGCCGATCAGCCTTTCGCTATGGCCGTCGCCGTAGCCGAGCGCGGTGTCGATGAAGGTCAGCCCAAGATCGATCGCCCGGTTGAGGGCACGGGCAGACTCCTCGTCGTTCGCGCCTTGCCAGCCGCTATTGCCGATGCCCCAGGCGCCGTAGCCGATTTCGGAGATACGCAGGCCGGTGCGGCCAAGTGTTCTGTAGTGCATGGCTTTCTCACTGGTGATGTAGAGTTGGGGAGACGCCCGTTACCTAGGCCTCGACCTTGCGAAGTCAAATTTTGGGCTTCGTGGCCGCCACATGCAGCCAGCGCGTCGGCTTGCCGTCATAGCCACCACCATCCGCTTCCGATATTTCGATTGCCCCCCAACCTGTTGCCGCAAACTGCCGCAACAGCCAGTCGCGCGAGGGATAATTGTAGTAGCGGCCGAACTCGTCGCGGCCTTCCCTGTCGCCTGCCTTGAAGCTTGCATGCAGCACGCCACTAACCTTGAGGGCCAGGAGGACGCGGGCGATTACATCCCCAAGAGAGGCGCGCGGCACATGCAGCAGGCAGGCCTCCGCCCAAATGCCGTCGAAGCGCTCGCGCCAGCAAAGCTCTTCGAAGCGGATCACCTTGACATGTCGGCCGAGCAGGCGTTCGGCCTCGGCCGCCAGTTCCAGCGAACCATCCGTCGGCGTCACCTCGAAGCCGCGGGCAATCATGTAGGCGCTGTCCTGGCCGCCGCCGCAGCCAAGCTCCAGCACGGAGGCGCCGGGCCTGAGCCCCGCGAGGAACTTGTCGAGCCGTGCCGTAGGCGTCCGGCGGGCGCGGCCCGCATAGGCGGCGGCGTTGTCGCGGTAGAAGCGCGCGTTGCCGTCATTACTCGTCGTCATGAACGCACTCCCATGCAATCGCTCGGCCACAACTATCAGCACCTGCCGTCGCATACCAGGCAGCCAATGGCTGCTGGAGGATCATGCCCATGGCATGGCGCGTGTGAGCGCCTCGCTGCGTTCCGGGGTCGCCGTAAGAGTTTGCACTCGGTATGCTGGAGCCGAGATGGATTTGAGTGGCGAATCGTGCAACCGGTTGAAACCGGTTGGTGTGGTCTCACGCGGCGAAGATCGAGCGAGGATCAAAAGCCATGTCAGAAACGCGTCGAAAGCTGACGACTATCTTCTGCGCCGACGTTCAGGACTACTCGCGCCTGATGGGGGCCGACGAAGAAGGAACGCTTGCCACCCTCAAGGACTACCGCGATGCCATGGCGCGTCTCATCGAATTGCACGGCGGGCTTGTGGTCAACACCTGGGGCGATGGGCTTATAGCAGAATTTCCGAGCGTCGTTGAAGCGGTGAGGGCGGCGGTCGACGTCCAGAATGAGCTTGCCGGTTTGAATGCCGGGCGGCCGAGCGCGGCTCGGATGTTCTTCCGCATCGGCATCAACCTTGGCGACGTGATTGCGGAAGGTCGTGACATATACGGCGACGGCGTCAACATCGCTGCGCGGCTGCAAGCCTGCGCACCGGCCGGCGGCGTCGTCATTTCTAATACGGTCTACGACCAGGTGCGCAATAAGGTGGCGGTCGGCTTCGACTTTCTCGGCCAGCTCGAGGTCAAGAACATCGAGGGAGGCGTTCCGAGCTATGCGGTTCGGATCGGTGTCGAGGAGGGGCGAGCCACGCCGACAGCCGGCGCCGCCTTCGGGCGGCAGCCGGCGCCCGTGCAGGCGGCCGCCGTCGAACCCGTCCGCAGGCAACTTCGGATATATGGCACCCTGGCCGTGGTCGCGGCCGGTCTTGTCGCCATAAATCTTTTCTCCTGGCAGGGCGAGTTCTGGGCGGTCTGGTCCCTTTTCCCGATGAGCTTGGCCGCAGCGATGCTCTGGATCAGGACCACGCGGGTGGACCGCGGATTTGCCACGCTCGCCCTGGCCGGGCTCGCCGTTGTCACGGTCAATCTTCTCACCTGGAGCGGAACATTCTGGGCCCGCTGGCCGCTGCTCGGCCTGGCGATCGCCGCCGGCATTCGATGGGTCATGCGTGGGCGAGGCAGCGTCAGGCGTTGAGCGATGCCTGGGCGCATGCGGCAGCGGCGTCCGGCGGCGAGATTGCCGAAGAGCTATCTTGAGATAGCCGAGCAGATGGGGCTTGTTGACAGAGCGCATGTATGCAACTTTTGCGACAAGTTGATCGCTGTGCCTCCCTCCCAGATTTGAACTGCTTCCTGACAGATGTCGAAAGAGACGCTCGCGCCAGACGACAGGACAATCTGGCGGAGCCTGGCCGCCGCGCTGCTCCTGCATCTGATAGCCGGCATCATCCTGTTCGACTGCCGGTCGAGCGTCCCTTGCCGTCAGCAGGATGACGCCCGGCGCGAGGGCCAGTCAAAACGGCAGCAAGATAGGTCAGGAATATTGACATAAACCGAACGCTGTGATCATGTCCGGCCATCGCCAAGAGGGAGGGCCGCATGCTCAATTGGGAAAGCATTTTTGCCACGCGCTCGAGCCGGATGAAGGCTTCGGAAATTCGCGAACTGCTGAAGCTGCTCGACCGTCCGGATATCATCTCCTTCGCCGGCGGCATTCCCGATCCCGAGCTTTTTCCCGATGTGGAGTTCAGCCAAGCCTATGCGGAGATCTTCGGCGGACCGGCCGTCAGCGCCGCTCTGCAATATTCCGTCAGCGAAGGATATCGGCCCTTGCGTGAATGGCTTGCCAAGCAGATGGCGGCGCTCGGCATTCCCGCGACAGTCGACAACATCTTTATCACCTCCGGTTCGCAGCAGGGGCTCGATTATCTCGGCAAGCTGTTTCTTTCGCCCGAGGACACAGCGCTCGTCACCTGGCCGACCTACCTTGGCGCGCTGCAGGCCTTCAACGCCTATGAGCCGAACTACGATCAATTGAACCCCGGCGGCAACCGCACCCCGGAAGCCTACGTCCAGGCGGCAGCCGAGGCGGGCGGCCGGGTCAAATTCGCCTATCTCTCTGCCGATTTCGCCAACCCGACCGGCGAGACGGTGGACCGCGCCGGCCGTGAGCGGGTGTTGGATCTCGCCGAGGAACTCGGCATCCCGGTCATCGAGGATGCTGCCTACCAGTCGCTGCGCTACGACGGCGAGGCGATCCCGCCGATCCTGGCGCTGGAGATCGCACGCAAGGGTGACATCAACACCGCCCGGACAATCTACTGCGGCAGCTTCTCCAAGACGCTGGCACCGGGGCTTCGCGTCGGCTGGGTCTGCGCAGCCGAGTCGGTCATCCGCAAGCTGGTGCTGATGAAGCAGGCAGCGGACCTTCATTCCTCGACCATCAACCAGATGGCGATCTGCACCGTCGCCGAGCGCGGCTTCGATGAACAGGTGGCAAAGATCCACAAGGTCTACAAGCATCGCCGCAGCGCCATGCTTGCGGCGCTCGAAAAATACATGCCGGCCGGCGTCACCTGGACGAAACCGGAAGGCGGCATGTTCGTCTGGGTAACGCTGCCGAAGGGTACGGACGGCGCCGAACTCCTGGCCAAATCGATCCAGACTGCCAAGGTCGCCTTCGTTCCGGGCCGCGCCTTCTTCGCCGACGGCTCCGGTGAAAACACGCTGCGTTTGAGTTTCTCCTGCGCCAACGACAAGATGATCGACGAAGGTATCCGCCGGCTCGGCGATTTGATTCGCGGTGAGATGGCGGAAGCCGCTAGTCGACATTTTTTCCACAAGCGATGGGCGCCGTGACAAAAAGGCACCATCGGTCCGCAACGATTTCAGTTGAGGTTTCCGGCTCAAGTCGTTGCGTTCACTCGGAATTTTCTGAGTAGCCCAAAGGCTTGTTGGACCCTCTAACCGAGAGGCCGCGCCGCCCGTTTGAGCGGCCGGGTCACCGGTTGCGCGAGGGATCAAACCGGCAGGCCCTTATTGCGGCCATATTCTGAATCAGGATCACGCCCCGTTGCGCCGCGCTGCAGCAATTTTGCTGCGGTGCGATTGGAGCTTTGCCCTTCCGGTTTGCCGATGTCCTTCGGCCGGTCGGGCGGCCTAGGGACAGGGCGTCGTTCGTATGAGTACACAAGCATCCTCAGGGCGGTTTCGTCCAGACATCGAAGGACTGCGTGCCTTGGCGGTCTCCGGTGTCATCGCCTTCCATTTCGGGATGACAGGATTGCCGGGCGGATTCGTCGGCGTCGATATCTTCTTCGTCATTTCGGGCTTTCTGATCACCAGGCATCTGCAGCAGGAGATTGCAAAAAGCGGCACGGTCGATCTCTGGCGCTTTTACGCGCGGCGCGCCCGCCGGCTGCTTCCTGCCTCGCTTTTCGTCATCCTGACCACGCTGCTTTTCGGCTATTTCATCCTCGCGCCGTCCGAGCAGCAGTTCTACTCCAAGGGCTCGCTGTTTGCCTCCGCCTACATGATCAACCTCTGGCTGATCCGGTGGACGGTCGACTATTTTGCCTCGGACGCGTCAAACAATCCCTTCATCCATTTCTGGTCCCTCTCGGTCGAGGAGCAATTCTATCTCGTCTGGCCGGCGCTGCTTCTGCTCTTTGCGCGGTTTCGACCGGGCAAGGGTGGTCTTTTTGTTCTCCTTGCCGTTGTGGCTGCGATCTCGTTTGCGCTCTGCTGGCACATGACGGCCGTGTCCCAGCCGTGGGCTTTCTATTTTTCGCCGCTGAGGGCGTGGGAATTTGCCTTCGGGGGCCTTGCTTCGATGGCGCTGCCGCAAGAATGGGCGCGGCGCTTTCGCTTTTCGCCTGCCCTTGGCTGGCTCGGGCTTTTGCTCATTGCCACGGCCTATCTGACCGTGACGGAGGAGATCCCCTTTCCGGGCTCGATCGCGCTCGTGCCCGTCCTCGGAACGGTGATGGTGCTCTTGAGCGGCGCACATGAGGGGGCGGCAGGCCCCAAGACCGTCCTCGCGCTTCGGCCGTTGCAGGAAATCGGGAAACTCTCCTATTCCCTCTATCTGTGGCACTGGCCGGTCATCGTCTATGCGGGCATTGTCGAACCGGAACTGACGATCATCGATCGGCTTCTATGCCTGGCGGTCACCGTCCTGCTGTCGCTTTTCAGCTACCACTTCATCGAAAATCCGATCCGCCATAACGGCTGGCTGGCGGCAAAGACGGGCCGGTCGCTGGGGCTCGCCGCGCTGCTCACGGGAGCTGGCACGACGCTCGCCTATGGCAGCGCCGCCTTGGCAGGCTACAGCCTCGATGGCGGGCAGCGGCTGATCCAACAAAGCGCCGAACGGAAATCGGCGGCGCGAGAATTCGATTCGGCTTGCGTGCTCGAAAGGGAGGCGGTGCAGCCCAAGGCCTGCGAATTCGGTGCCGCCAAACCGAAGAAGACGATCGTCCTCCTGGGCGATTCCCATGCCGACCATTGGTCGACGCCGCTCAAGAAGATCGCTGAAAACAATGGATGGCGGCTCGTCACCTATCTGAAGTCGTCCTGTCCGGCGGCGAGTGTGCCGACCTGGAACGGCGTGCTGATGCGGAACTATGACGAGTGCGACGCCTGGAAGCGCCGGGTGTTCGGCGAGATCGCAGCGCTGAAGCCGGATGTCGTGATCCTTTCGCAATACTCGTCAAGCTATGTCCGGAACGACATCAACTACGTATCCAGCCACCAGATGGATGTGCAGGACTGGGCGAAAGGCATTAAGCGCTCCGTCGAGACACTGGAACGCGCCGGCAGCGACGTCGTCCTGCTTCGCGACGTGCCGGTGCACAAATCCTATCTCGACAAATGCGTGGCGCGCGCGCTTTGGCAGAAACGGAGTCCAAGCGTTTGCGACACACCGCGCAGCGAAGCGGTGGAGGAAACCATCCCCGCCGCGGAGAGAAAGGTCGCTTCGGAGATGCATGCGTCCTATGTCGATGTCGTCGATCTGTTCTGCAACAGGACAACGTGCCCTGCGGTGATCGACGGCAAGCTGACCTTCCGCGACCGCCATCATATCGCTGCGCCCTATGCGGAATGGCTCGCACCGTCCCTTGAAAGGGCGATCTTCGGAGAGAGTCGCGTCGGCGCGTCGCGGGATCGAGCGCCGCGGGCGAAGGGACAAGGCGAGCCTGCGATGCTGCAATGAGGCTCATTGCAACCTGGGCCGAGCAGGTGCAAACTCATGGTAGCGCGGAAGAAGGGGAAGCGAGGCGGTTTCCGCCCGCATACCGCGTCTCGCTTCCGGGGGTGCAGGACCAATCCCGGCGCAGGATGGTCTTGCGAATGGGGGAGGTGCAGCGATGACGGATCGAAGCGAACTGGAAAGTGCCGTGCGGATGATCTACGGCGCGCGAAATGAAAACGACATCGATACGATCATGGCGTGGTTCGATCCCGCCTGCCGCTTCCGCATCGTTGGAAGCGCTTGGCTTGGGCCGATGACCCAGCCGGTGAACGGCACGGATTCCATTCGAAGCTCCATCCAGGCGCTGCTCGACAATTGGGACCTCTCCGGGGTCAGCATCGTCAGCCTGCACGTCGACGGCGACACGGTGTGCGTCCATCGCGCCGGCCAGGTGCGGTTCATTCCGTCCGATACCTCGAAGGACATGGAACTCATGGACAAGTTCACCTTCAAGGACGGGCGGGTGGTCGACTTCGCCGAGTTCGTGGATACGCTGGAAGTGGCGGAAACCGTCGGCCTGCTCAGCCACTGAACCAAACGCCCTTGCGCCGGATTGCAGGCTTTCGCGCTGCATCCAGCGCGCATTTCAGAAGACGAGCCGCTGGCGCCCCCGCCAGACGAGGCGGGGGCGAAATGCGGGCAGGTAGCCGCGCGCCTCATCCCGCTGAGATATGGGTTCCAAGCAGCGACAGATCGGCCGCGCCGAGCCGATCCTTGGCGGTCCAGAGCTGGTGCCAATAGGGATAGATGACCGGCGGCAGGCTGACCGCGTCGAGCAGTTCGCGTTCCTCTTCGCTGAGCTTCAGGTTTGCCGCGGCGAGGTTGTCGCGGAATTGCGCCTCGGTGCGGCCGCCGATGATGACCGAGGTGACCGCCTTGCGGCCGATCGGCCAGGCCAGCGCCACCTGCGCGGGCGAGATGTTGCGCTCGGCGGCGATCGCCATCAGCATGTCGACGATCTTCCATAGCCGTTCCTCGTCGCGGATCGGCGGCTCGTTCCAGCCAGCGAGCTGGCGGGTGCCCTCCGGCGTCTGGCCGCGGCGGTGCTTGCCGGAGAGCAGGCCGCCGGCGAGCGGGCTCCAGACGAGGATGCCGAGGCCTTGGTCGATCGAGATCGGGATCAGCTCGTATTCGGCCTCGCGAGCCTCCAGCGTATAGTGGATCTGCTGGCTGACGAAGCGCTGGCGATGCTCGAGCGCGCTGATGCCGAGCGCCTTCATGATGTGCCAGCCGGAATAGTTGGAGCAGCCGATGTAGCGCACCTTGCCCTGCCGCACGAGCGTGTCGAGCGCTTCCATCGTTTCCTCGAGCGGCGTCTGGCCGTCCCATTCGTGCACCTGGTATAGGTCGATCACGTCGGTCTTCAGCCGTTTGAGGCTCGCCTCGCAGGCGCTGATCAGGTGCTGGCGCGACAGGCCGCCATCATTCGGGCCCGGGCCCATGGAGAAGCGCGCCTTGGTGGCGACAAGGACGCCGTTCTTGCGCTTGCCGCCAAGAACTTCGCCAAGGATCTCCTCGCAAGTGCCGGTCGAATAGATATCGGCTGTGTCGATCAGGTTGACGCCGGCATCGAGACAGAGGTCGACATAGCGTCGGGCCTCCTCGACGCCGACATTGCCGACCTGGGCGAACTTGCCGCCTCCGCCGATCGTCATCGTTCCCATGGTGATGGTCGAGATTTTGAGGCCGGAGCGGCCGAGCAGACGATATTCCATTGTCTCGCTCCTTTGCGTGGTTGTTCCCGGAGAGGGTAGCGGGCAAGGGCGCGAACGCAAGCGCCGCCCCGGCCAGAAGGTCAAAGAAAGCGCGCCGGAATCGCTTCCTTGTAGGGGAACATATCGAAGTAGGGCTTCGCCTCGGCGAGCGTGCGCTGGAAGGACGGGCGCTCGAGCAGACGCTCGAAATAGGCCGAAAGGCTCGGATGGGTGCCGCTGAAGGGTTGCACGATGCCGGCATAGAAGAGCGCAGGCGCCGCGGCGCAATCGGCGATGGTGAAGGCCTCGCCAACGGCATGGCGCCGGTCCTTGAGCTGCCGCTCGGCCAGATCATAGGCTGTGGCGAGCGCCGCATGCGCATCGGCGACACCGCGCCGGTCGTTCTCGCCGGAAGCGCGCAGCATATCGGTGACGATCTTCTGCATCGGCACCTGGATATAGAGATCGAAGAAGCGGTCCCACAGCCGCGCCTCGAGCGTCAGCGCCTCATCGCGCGGGATCAGCGGTTCGTTTCCGGGGTAGTGGCGATCGAGATATTCGATGATGATCGATGTTTCCGGCACGATCCTGTCATGGGCGCCGTCGTGCAGCACCGGGATCTTGCCGACCGGCCAGACTTCCAAATAGCGGGCATTCTCTTCCGGGTCCAACAGATCGACGATCCTCGCCTCGAAGGGCGTGCCAGCTTCATAGAGCGCGATCAGCACCTTGTGGCAGAAGGAGGCGAGCGGATGGATATACAGCGTAAGTGCCATGTGACATTCCCTTTGCCTGGCGGATTGGGCTACGACGCAAAGCCGTTGCGATCGACTATGACTATAGGGCGCGATCGCGGAGGATAAAGGGAGCGTGCCGGTTCAACCGACGGCAGGCGCCTTCGCGAAGGTCGCGACGAAGCGCTCCAGGCTTTCCTTGACGAAATCGGTGACCGGAACGCACGGATCGAAGCTCCACCAGAGGAGCGCGCCCTGCCATTGGGCGGCCATCATCAGGCCAATGCCGGCGGGTGCGGCCGGCACGCCAGCGAAGCGCTCTTCGAGGGCAGAGGAGAGAACGTCGCGCCAGGCGGCGCCGCGGGCACGCAAGAGAGGGTCGCGCAGATCCTCCCGTAGGATCAGAAGATCGTCCGCATAGCTTTCGATTGCGCCATAGTCGCCGGACAGGCCGGCGAGCAGCGCGACGGCGCCCGTGGGCGTCTTCGGCGTATTGGCCGACAGCTCTGCCGTCAGCCGGTCGAGCCGGTCCCAGGCCTGCAGCAATGCCGCCTGGATGAGGCCGGACTTCGTTTCGAAGCGCTGCACCAGGGTCGAGGCGGAAAGGCCGCAGACAGCGGATAGCGCCGCGAAGGTCAGGCCTTCCGGCCCCTCCTTGCGCATGATGCCAAGGGCGGCGTCGAGCACCTCCTCGTTAGGCAGGGTTTTGGGGCGGGGCATTTTTGACCTTTATTTATAACCGAATAAGCGTTTATATACTGCAGTGACGGTTAAAGCCAGATGGTTTTTTCAGGGAGGAAGAGATGAAGCTTGAAGGCAAGGTGGCGCTGGTCGCAGGCGCAACGCGCGGCGCCGGCCGCGGCATTGCGGTGGAACTCGGCGCTGCGGGCGCAACGGTCTATGTCACGGGACGAACGACGCGCGAGCAGCTATCGGAATACCAGCGGCCCGAGACGATCGAAGAAACGGCGGAGCTCGCGACGGCAGCGGGCGGAAAGGGGATCGCCGTGCAGGTGGATCACCTTGAGCCGGAGGCGGTGCAGGTGCTCGTCGAACGCATCCGCCGCGACGAGGGCCGGCTCGACATTCTCGTCAACGACATCTGGGGCGGCGAGAAGCTCTTCGAATGGAACAAGCCGGTGTGGGACCACAATCTCGAAAACGGGCTGAAGATCCTGCGGCTCGCGATCGACACGCACCTGATCACCGCCCATTACGCGCTACCGCTCCTGATCGAGCGACCGGGCGGGCTGCTGGTGGAGGTGACCGACGGCACGGCGAAATACAATGCCGATCACTACCGGCTCTCGCCCTTCTACGATCTCGCCAAGACCTCGGCGAACCGCATGGCCTGGGCGCATGCCAAGGACCTCGCGCCGCACGGCGCCACCGCCGTCTCGCTGACCCCCGGCTGGCTTCGCTCGGAAATGATGCTCGACGCTTTCAAGGTGACGGAGGAGAACTGGCGCGATGCCACGGCCTACCAGCCGCATTTCGTGATTTCCGAAAGCCCGCGCTTTGTCGGCCGGGCCGTGGCGGCGCTCGGCGTCGATCCGGAGAAGGCCCGCTTCAATGGCCAGTCGCTGTCAAGCGGCGGGTTGGCCCAAATCTATGGCTTCACCGACCTCGATGGCTCCCGGCCGGACTGCTGGCGCTACATGGACGAGGTGATGGAGGCGGGGAAGGCGGCGGATGCGACGGGGTATCGGTGAGGCGCGCGCTGGCCTCAGCGATGGGACCAAAAACTCCGCGTCACGACCCTCATTCCTGTGACAAGCACAGGGATGAGGGTCAACGGGATTCGCCTTGACCTAACGTAAGGCCGTCTTCGCCTTCCGCAAGACGGGTCGTAGGTTTCTAAATTCACCGAGCTTCTCGTTGTATCTTCGAGGCGGCTTCGCGGAAACGGCGCAACGGCGTATGATGCTTTCGCGCCAGCCTGCGACGATCGTAAGGCTGGCCAAGGCGGGAGGGGGCCATGACGGAAAAGGACAAGCTCTTTGCCGGCGCGATACCCGAGGTTTACGAGCGGCTGATGGTGCCGCTGATCTTCGAGCCCTATGCGGTCGATCTTGCCGAGCGGGTGGCGCGGATCAAACCCCTCGATGTGCTGGAAATCGCCGCCGGCACCGGCGTCGTCACCCGCGCGCTGGCGCCCAAGCTCGATATCGAGGCGCAGCTTGTCGCGACCGATCTCAACCAGCCGATGCTGGACGTAGCCCACGCCAGGCAGGGCGATGACGAGCGAATCGTCTGGCAGCAGGCGGACGCGATGGCGTTGCCCCTTGACGACGAGAGCTTCGATGTCGTCCTCTGCCAGTTCGGCGTGATGTTCTTCCCCGACCGGGTGAAGGCCTACCGCGAGGTCCGACGCGTGCTTAAGCCTGGCGGCCGCTTCCTTTTCAATGCGTGGGATCGGGTTGAGGCAAACGAGGTTGCGCACGCGGTCGTGGAGGCGCTGGAAGCGGGCTTTCCGGAGAACTCGCCGAGCTTCATGCGCCGCGTGCCGCATGGTTACGCAGACCCGGAAGTTATCCGCGCCGATCTGGTAGCCGCCGGCTTTCACGACATCACGCTCGAAGCACTGGAGAAGAAGAACGGCCCCACGACCGCTTCCGACGCGGCGACGGCCTTCTGCCAGGGAACGCCGATCAGAAACGAGATCGAGGAGCGCGACGCTTTAGCGCTGGCGGCGGTATCGGAGGCCGTGGCGGAGGCGCTGAAGAAGCAATTCGGAAGCGGGATGATCGAGCGGCGGATCCGGGCACATGTCGTCGGGGCGGTGCGCTAAGCCGCACCGGAGGAAGGCAGCCGAGAATTGCTGCGCCAGCCGCTTGCATGAATGGCGATTGCCTGCCATCAATACGCGCCGAACTCGATTGCTGCCGTGATCCCGTCCCGTCATCCTTCACGCTCGCGCCGGGCCGTTTGCCAGGAAACCGCATGTTCATCGCACATCAGCCCGCCGGCTATCTGCTCACCCGCGGGATCGTCGGCAAGCGCCAAAGGCTCCGGCGAGCCGCGCTCGCCACCGGGTTGATCTTCTCCGTCCTGCCGGATCTCGACCTTCTCTATTTCTGTCTCATCGACGGGCCGCGCACGCTCCACCACGATTTCTGGACCCATACGCCGCTCTTCTGGCTGGCAACCGCCGCCGCGTTCGCGCTCGCCTTACGGCTTGCAGGCTGGCGCCAGTACCTGGACCTCGTTTGGGTTGCCCTCGCCAACGTGCTCCTGCACCTCTTCCTCGATTCAATCGCTGCCGATATCCGCTGGCTCCATCCGTTCTCGGGGGCGCGCTTCAATCTTGTCGAGATACCTGCACGGTTTCAGCCTTGGTATCTGAATTTCATCCTGCATTGGGCGTTTGCGGCGGAGTTGGCGATTTGTGTCGCGGCGGCGTGGGTGTGGGTGAGGGCCGGTTGTGGGGGTGGAGGCTGCTTCAGCAAGGACGTTTGGGTGAAGCAGTCCGGCCATGGCCCAGGGAACGCCAGTGTGCAACGCCACAGCGCCGTGCGTCTTATCAGACGCCACAGTACACGACTCCGTTCGCTTAAGGGGATTGGAGCTGTCGTTCTCGGCGCTTTTTCGAGCCAAGCGTGGCTGGCGCGGTGAGGCTCGTTGACGATCCATCGCCTGAGGGCGTCGAGGCCGACGCGGAACCATGATTTTGCCGTCGGCCATGGGTCTTTCGGGCAATCGCCTTCATCGCCATTGTGCGTGTGGCGCATCGATAGGCCCATGTGATGGCGAGGGTGACGACAACGAGATTTTTCCTTTAATCGGGCTCCGATTTAAGGAAACATGCAGTAGCGGGGGAGGCCGTGGCGGAGGCGACGCGCGCCACTTCGGAAGTGGCGCGATCGAGGGAACGATCAAGGCGTACGTGGTGACTGCGCAGCGCTAGCGGGCATCGCGCGCGCCCGCCGATCTCCGTCGTGCTTCCCCTCTTCGACTACCTCTGCGGTCGCCGGCACCGCCTCACCAAAGTGAGAGCCCGACAGACCGGCGAGCTTGTGGCCCCTTTCGCGGAGCCACTGGAAGACGACATAGAGGGCGGGGATGACGAAGATCCCGAGCAGCGACGCCGCGAGCATGCCGCCGGCGACGCCCGTGCCGACGGCCCGGCGGCTGAGCATGCCGGCGCCTTCGGCCGTGACGAGCGGGATCAGGCCGACGATGAAGGCAAAGCTCGTCATCATCACGGCGCGGAAGCGGGCGCGGGCGCCCTGCACCGCGGCCTCGACAATGCCGGCGCCTTTCTCCCGCTGGAACTTGGCGAACTCGACGATCAGGATCGCGTTCTTGGAGGCGAGCGCGATCAGCACGACAAGCCCGATCTGCGCATAGATGTCGAAGGAGAGGCCGGCGATCAGCACGGAGACCAGGGCGCCGGCAACGCCGACCGTCACCGACAGGAGCACCGGGACCGGGATCGTCCAGCTTTCGTAAAGCGCGAGCAGGAAAAGGTAGGCGAAGAGCACGGCGAGCGCCAGGATGGCCGTGGTCTGGCCGGCGGCGGCGAGTTCCTGCAGCGCCGTGCCGGTCCACTCGTAGCTGTAGCCGGGCGGAAGGGTGGTGGCGGAAAGCGACGCCATCGCCGCAAGGGCCTCGCCCGATGAGACGCCCGGCGCCGGCTGGCCGTTCAGGGTAATCGAGCGGTTGTTGTTGTACCGCACCATCGTTTGCGGGCCGACTACGTAATCCACCCGCGCCACCGAGGCGACGGGCACCATGCCGCCGGCGGCATTGCGCACATGCAGGCGCTGGATGTCGTTGACGGAATCGCGATCGGCTTCGGCGGTCTGCAGATCGACCTTCCAGCTCCGGCCGAACAGGTTGAAATCGTTGACGTAGTAGGAGCCGAGCGTGCCTTGAAGCGTGGCGAACAGGTCGCTGATCGATACGCCAAGCGCCTGCAACCGGTCGCGGTCGAGATCGAGATAGAGTTGCGGCGAGCTTGCGGAATAGGTGGTGAAGGTCGGCCCGAGCTGCGGGTTCTGGTTAGCCGCGACAATGAGCCCACCGGCCGTCGCGGCAAGGTCCGCCGCCGAGCGCCCCTGTAGGTCCAGCAGCTGGTATTCGAAGCCGGCGCCGGTGCCGAGCCCGAGGATCGGCGGCAGGTTGAAGGAGAAGACCTGCGCCTCGCGGACCGTCACGCCCTTGGCCATCGCCGTGGCAATCGCGCTGTCGACCGAGGCGGACGCCGCCTCGCGCTCGGCAAAGGGCTTCATCGTCACGACCGCAAAGGCGCTGTTCGATTTGGAGAGGCCGTCGAGAAAGCTGTAGCCGGAGACGCTGATGACGTCCTGGACGCCCTCGATCGAGCCGAGGAACGTTTCGACCTGGCGCAGCGCAGCATCCGTGCGGTTGTAGGAGGTGCCCTCGGGCAGGCGGACTTCCGTGAAGAAGACGCCCTGGTCCTCGCTCGGCAGGAAGCCGGTCGGCACGATGCGGAAAAGCCAGCCGCTGGCGCCGATCGCGACCGCGAGCAGCACAAGGCCGATCACGGCACGGCGGGCGATCTTCTCGGCGACGAAGACGTAGCCATCACGGCCGTTGTCGATGCGGCGCGAGATCCAGCCGAGAATGCCGCGCTTCGGCCCGTGATGCGGCTTCAGGAGGACCGCGCAAAGGGCCGGGCTCAGCGTCAGCGCATTGATGGCGGAGATCACCATCGAGACCGAGACGGCGACCGCGAACTGCTGGAAGAGCTGGCCGCTGAGGCCCGGGATGAAGGCGACCGGCACGAAGACCGAAAGCAGCACCAGGGTGATGGCGACGATCGCGCCGGTGATCTCGCCCATGGCAAGGCGAGCGGCTTCCGGCGCCTGCATGCCGGGGTTCTCCTCCATCACGCGCTCGACGTTCTCGACGACAACGATGGCGTCGTCGACGACGATGCCGATCGCGAGCACGAGGGCGAGCAGCGATATCGTGTTGAGCGAGAAGCCGAGGGCAAGGATGACGGCGAAGGTGCCGACGAGCGCCACCGGCACGGCGACGAGCGGGATCAACGTCGCGCGCCAATTGCCGAGGAACAGGAAGACGACGAGGATCACCAGCACGAAGGCCTCGATCAGCGTGTGCACGACATTCTCGACGCTCGCCTCGACGAACTCGGAGGTGTCATAGGAAATCTTGTAGGTGAGGCCTTCCGGGAAGGATTGCGCGAGGCGCTCCATCGCCGCTCTTACGCCCTCGGCGGCAGAGAGCGCGTTGGCGCCCGGTGCCTGGTAGGTGCCGATCATCGCGACCGGCTTGCCGTTGAAGCGGGAGCTCGAATCCGAGCTTGCCGCGCCGAGCTCGACCCTGGCAATATCGCGGATGCGCACGAAAGAGCCATCCGCTTCGGCCCGCAGCACGACGTTTTCGAACTGTTTCGGATCGGTGAGACGCCCCTGGGTCTGCAGGTTCAGCTGGAAGAGGGGATCGCTGGTCATCGGCTGGGCGCCGATGCGGCCGATCGCCGCCTGGATGTTCTGGGCCCGCAGCGCATTGATCACGTCCGTCGGCGTCATGCCGAGGCTCGTCAGGCGGTCGATGTCGAGCACGACCCGCATCGCATAGTCCTGTGCGCCGAACAGCGAGGCATCGCCGACGCCGGGCACGCGCTTGATCGTGTCCATCACGTTGATGGTGGCGTAGTTCGACAGGAACAGGTTGTCGAAGCCTCCGTTCTCGCCATAGATGGCGATGACCTGCATCAACGCGGAGGACTTCTTGCGCACGCTGACGCCGGTCTGCTTGACCTCCGACGGCAGGCCCGCTTCGGCAAGCGAGACGCGGTTCTGGACATTGACGGTGGCGATATCCGGATCGGTGCCGACCGCGAAGCTGACGGTCAGCGTGTAGGAGCCGTCCGCACCGCTCGTCGACTTCATGTAGAGCATGTCGTCGACTCCGACTATGCGGCTTTCGATCGGCTGGGCGACGGTCGCCTCGACCACCTCGGCGCTGGCGCCGGGATAGCTCGCCGTGACGCTCACCTGTGGCGGCACGATGTCCGGGAACTGCGCCACCGGCAGAACCGTGAGCGCAATCAGGCCGGCAAGCGTCAGCACGATGGAAATGACCGCGGCGAAGCGGGGGCGATCGATGAAGATTTGAGAGATCATCTCAGCCGCCCGCTGCCGGTGCCGCATCGACCGTCATGCCCGGTCGCACCTTGCCGACGCCGTCCGTTATGACGTTCTCACCCTCCTTGAGCCCCTTGGCGATGACCGCCTGGCCGCGGGTCGAGCGCGCCACGTCGATACGGCGAAGCTCGACCTTCGAGTCCCCGCCGACCACCATCACGAAGGCGCCCTGCTGATCGCGCTGGATCGCCTGCTGGGGAACCGCCAGCACATCCTGCTTGTCGGTTTGCTCGAGCGTGACGCGCACCAGCGTGCCATCGAGGAGGAGCGCTTGGGGGTTCGGAAACTCGGCCCGGACGGTGATCGTGTCGGTGCCCTGCGAGACGTCGCTGGAGACGAAATTGATCGTGCCCTTGTCCGGGTAGGTGGTGCCGTCCGGCAGGAGAATCTGCACATTGGCGTCGCGGGAGACTTCTCCGCGGAGCGCCCGCTGGCGGTATTCGAGGAAGATGGCGGTCGAGACCGGGAACTCGACATAGATCGGGTCGAGCCGGGTGATCGTCACCAGCGCGTCCGAATCCGGGCCGACCAGGGCGCCGACATCGACGCTCGAAAGCCCGGCGACACCCTCGAAGGGCGCGATGATCTTCGTATAGGAGAGGTTGAGTTCGGCGTTCTGCTTGCTGCCCTCGAGCCGCAGGATATCGGCCTCGGCCTTCTTGACCTGGGCGTTCGCCTCGTCGACCTTGGCCTGGCTGATCGTGTTGCTGGAAATGAGCTGCCGGGCGCGGTCGCGCTCGAGCACGGCGAGTTCCCGGCTCGCCTCGGCGGCCTCGATCGACCCCTGGATCTCCTGCACGGCGGCCTTGTAGGCGCCGTCCTCCACCTGGTAAAGCAGGGCGCCCGCCGGGACCTTGTCGCCCTCCTTGAATTTCACCGCTTCCAGGAAGCCCGAGACGCGGGCGCGGATGCCGACCTTCTGGATCGCCACCACCTTGCCGGTGAAGTCCGCGCTTTCGCGAAGGTCCATGATCGCTGCGGGCGCCACGACCACCGCCGGCGCCGGCGGCTGCTGGGCGAAGGCCGTTTGCGATGGAAAGTCGGTTGCGACAAGCAAGCCCGATGAAAGGGCGGCAGCCAGGATCCTCGAACCACGCATGCTACGTCCTCCCTGAACGAAACAGCTTTGAGGCGGCCTTAAAGTTTTCCCGCTGGATTACATGAAATCAGAGCACTTTCGCTAGCGCAAGTCACGCAACTATTGATTGATCTGTTATCGACAGCTTAATTGAGAGTGGAAACCGGGGACCGGATGCTGCGGGCGGGATCAAACCGGCTTCGTCTCGTCCTCCCCCGGCGGCACGGTGCGCATCCAGGCGACGACGAGATCATAGAAGACGCCGAGCACGATCGGCCCGAGGAAGAGGCCGATCAGCCCATAGGAGAGCGTGCCGCCGATGACGCCCGCGAGGATGACGAGCATCGGCGTCTTGAGCCCACGGGCGACCAGCACCGGTTTCAAGACGTTGTCGATCAGCCCGATCAGGACGAGGATCAGCGTCAGGCCGAGGGCCGCGCGGGTTTCCATCGCCGTCCAAGCCCAGATGACGACCGGCAAGAGGACCGGGGCCGGGCCGATCTGCATGATGCAGAAGATAAGGACGGCGAAGGCGAGCACGCTTGCCGCGGGAATGCCGAAGAGCGAGAAGGCAAGCCCGGCAAGCAGCGCCTGCAGCAGCGCCACGCCGATCACGCCGCGCGCGACATTGCGGATCGTCGCGGCGGCAAGATCGACGAAGCCGGCGCCGCGCTCGCCGGCGACCCGGCGGGCGAAGAATTTTAGCCCCTCGCCGAGCCGCGGGCCGGGGCGGAAGAGAAAGCCGGCGATGATGACCGATACGATGAAGCCGATGAGGTCGACGCCGATCCCGGCGATCTTGCCGAGCACGGTGCCGCCCGCCTGCAGCAGCGACGGCGCGAGACGCTGCAGCGTCGCCTCGAGATTGCCCGAGGCCTGGGCCCAGGCGGTGTGCAGCCAGCTGCCGATCAGCGGCCAGTCGCGCACCGCATCGGGCGGCGCCGGCACGGCCAGGGTGCCGGCCGCCAGTTTTCCGAGCAGCGCCTGTATGGCTTCGGCAAAGCTCAACGCGATCGCCGCCAGCGGGCCGGCGATCACCGCCAAAGCGAGGCTGGTGATCGCCGCCGCCGCGAGGCGAGGGCGGCCGCCGAACAGGGCGGTGAGCGCCCTGAAAAGCGGGTAGAGCGCGACGGCGAGAATGCCGGCCCAGATGGCGATGATCGCAAAGGGGGCGACAAGCATCAGCGACCAGTAGGCGAAGAGCGCCAGCACCCCGAGCCGCAGGAACTCGGTGACCCGCGGCTCGATCGACGCCGGGCCGCTTCCGCCGAGATCCGCTTTGACTGGAGTTTGCGCATCGTCCATCGCGGCCTCCCCGGGCGCGGCAACACCCGCCGCCGTTCGCCCCCGCAACGGCCGGCACGGCCGCGTGATCGCCGAGGTCCAGCTCGAGACCCAGATCAGGCGGCGAGGGGAAGTGTACAGCGGGGGCGGGGTGGCGGGAAGTGTGGGAGTATGTCGCCCGCGACGAGTCAGAAGGCGAGCTGCAGTTATCTAACCTGATATGCGCCGTGGTAGCACAGCCACCGCTTTGCCGTTCCGTCGATTGCGTGCACTGATTTTCATGGTAGAGAGACAACCATGATCGTCCGGCCCCCTCCGACCCTTATCCAACTCTTGTATATCGCTCGGGGATCGGTGGTTCCCAAGATTCTGCCGCAACTTGGCCTAACGGCTGCCTTTGCCGCGCTTGTCGTTCTGTTGCACGGGCATTACCCGGCGTTTGTTCCCCAGTTCGCAGGCGTGCCCTTCGCGTTTCTTGGAATTGCACTGTCCGTCTTCCTCGGCTTCCGAAACAACGCTTGCTACGACCGCTGGTGGGAGGCTCGAAAGCAGTGGGGCGAGATGATTTCCGTTTGCCGCACTTTCGCCCGTCAGACGCTTGTCCTCGAAGATGGAACCGGTGACGGCGAGAAGCTACGGCGCGATCTCCTGTCGGATGTGGTTTTTTTCGTTCATGCGCTTGCCCTTTATCTCAGGCCGGATCGCCGTTCCGTTCCGTCGCGACCTGAATTCGATCCCCTGGCGCGCAACGACCTTTCGGATGCAGCCAATCGTCCGGACGCGATCCTGACGCGCGTTTCGCGAAGGCTCGCATCGCTCAATCGCGAAGGGGCGGTGAGCGATGTCATGTTTCAGACGCTCGACCGTTCCGTGTCTCAACTCGGGGGCATTCAGGCCGCATGCGAGCGGATCCGGAGCACGCCGCTACCCTTCGCCTACTCCTTGCTCCTGCACCGAACGGCCTATCTCTTCTGCTTTCTCTTCCCCCTTGGCTTCGCAGATACGCTTGGCTGGCTCACGCCGTTTTGCTCTGTGCTTGTTGCTTACACCTTCTTCGGTCTGGACGCTTTGGGGGTCGAACTGGAGAACCCGTTCGAGAGCACCCCGCACGCCGTACCGCTCAGCGCAATGGCGAGGACTATCGAAATCAGCCTTCTGGAAGCGATGGGGGAGAAAGAGATTCCTCTAGCGCTTCAGCCGACCGAGTTCGTGCTGATGTAGGTCGATTGGCTGCTCGTTGCGCTCAGCCAGCCGTTGGCCGAGATCGTCAGCGCTGGTATTGCGGGGGATACGATAGACCGGCGGTGCCGTTGAATTGCGCGCCTCAGATCTGCGCGATCAGCTCCCGGTAATGGGGAAAGATGTGATCCGCGGGGAGGGGGCGAGTGCCACGCCGCCAGCATCAAAGGGCCACACCCATTTCACTTCCTCGATTTCGGCCGAGGGGTGGAAGCGTAACTGCTCTGTTCTGACGAGGAAGACATCGGCATGGACGCGGCGTCCCGGTTCATTGAATGTCTGTGCGCTAAATTGGCCCAGGACCTCGAAGGATGCGGGTTCGACGTCAAGGTCGATCTTTTCCCGCAGCTCCCGCGCCAACGCCGCATCCGGCGTTTCACCGGGGTTCGTCTTTCCGCCCGGTTGCATGAAGGCGCTGGCCCTGCGCTTGCGCACCAACAGCGTTTGTCCGTCCGGCCGTATTACAGTGCAGCGGCAATGCGGATCGTATTCAATTTTCCCGCCATACGTCGCGACTGCGAACCTGAATCGCGGCTGTCACAATAGGGTCAAACGCAAGCGAGACCAACTCGGCTTCCGGCAATTGGAGGGCCGCTCGGTGGATGACATCGTAAAGCTGGCATACGAGGCGTTTGGTGAGAGTCGAGAAGAAAACAATAGTCGACGATAACGGCTTTTGGCGCCCTAAGCGGACGGTAAGCGAAAAAACACAATGCCATTGTCACACGCACTATCTCATAAAAAGCAATGGCACTAGCGAGCGCAAAGCAAGCGGTCACCAAGCAGGATCAAGGCTGCGCCCATCACACGTTCGATGCTGGCTTTAAACCGCAAGAAGCAGTTAGCAACGCGCGGGTTTGAGAAGAAGAAGAAAGCCAGACCGCAATACCAGAGGTCGAAAGAAGGAAGCAGGTTACGGCGATTACGGTATAGAACCAGAAAGGCGCATGGGCTGGGATGACAAGGGCGAAAATGCATCCGAAGAAAGCCGCGGATTTCGGATTGGTCATGCTAATAATATGTAAGCGCGACGCATTGCAGCCTGCCATGTGACTTCGGTGTTTCCTGTCGTCTCCAAAGGCTTGGCCGCGTTGCGGATCATTTTTATGCCCAATCAGATGAGATACAGCGCGCCGACGACCTGCAATGTTATGTGCAGCCACTCGAAATGAGTGAGAAGAAAGACTAGCCCGGCCATCGCCATGACGGCCCAAGTCAAGGATGCAGCAGCAAGTCCCAACCCTGCAAATAGCCCCGCAGTGGGAGACATCGACATGCCGGTATTTGTCACGATGATAAAATTTGGACCGGGGCTGACAAGCGAGAGAATATATACACTTACCAACAGAGCGAGAGCCGCGTATATCAGAAACGGTATGTAGTAGAAAGGTTTCTGCCGTCTTTCGGCGCAGTAATTACGAGTTATCGCTTCTCAGGATATACCCAAGATAGCCCTACCAATGGTCGAGGGCGGCTGTGGATGGTGATGAGTACTTCAGCTTCTGTTGACTACCCGCTACATCCTTGCCCTGTCACACCCCTGTAAAACACCCGCTCTATCCCTCGGCACCATCTTTCTCCCACCGAGGGCAATCCCATGAAAACGCTTCCCTACGCCTTTGCCGCCGCGCTTGTCGCCGGCCTTCTTTCCACCGCGGCTTATGCCGAAAACCTGGTGCTTTACACGAGCCAGCCGAACGAGGATGCGCAGGCGACGGTGGATGCGTTCAAGGCGGCGAACCCCGGCGTCGAGGTCGCGTGGGTGCGCGAGGGGACGACGAAGATCATGGCCAAGCTGATGGCCGAGATCGAGGCGGGCAATCCGGTGGCGGACGTGCTTCTGATCGCCGACACGGTGACGATGCAGCGGCTGAAGGAGAGCGGGCATCTGCTGCCCCACAAGTCGCCGGAGGCGGCGGGCTACGATGCCGCGCTTTATGATGCGGACGGCGCCTACTACTCGACCAAGATGATCACCACCGGCATTGTCTACAACACGTCCGCCGACATGAAGCCCGCAGGCTGGCAGGATCTGGTCAAGCCCGAGGCGAAGGGCCTCGTCACCATGCCGAGCCCGCTTACCTCCGGCGCGGCGCTGATCCATGCCGAGACGCTGTCTGCCATTCCCGGCCTCGGCTGGGACTATTACAAGGCGCTTGCCGAAAACGGCGCGACGGCCGCCGGTGGCAATGGCGGCGTATTGAAGGCGGTCGCGACCGGCGAGAAGGCCTATGGCATGCTCGTCGATTTCATGGCAATCCGCGAGAAGGCCAAAGGCGCGCCGGTGGAATTCGTCTTCCCGGCAGAGGGCGTTTCCGCCGTCACCGAGCCGGTCGGCATCCTGAAAACCGCAAAGAACGTCGATGCCGCGAAGAAATTCGTCGACTTCCTCCTCTCCGAAGAGGGCCAGAAGGTTGCGGCGAAGATGGGCTATATCCCAGCCCGCAACGGCGTGGCGCTGCCGGAAGGCTATCCGAAGCGCGAGACGATCAAGGTGTTGCCGGTCGATGCCGCCGCAGCGGTCAAGAATTCCGAAGCGAGCCTGAAAACCTTCTCCGGCATTTTCGGCACGAATTGACCGCCTTATGACGCGAGCGGACGAGATCGCCCGCGGCCGGCGCCCGGGCGCTCCGGCGGAAGCGCCGGACGCGGAAAGAGGCTCCGGGTTCAAATTGCTGGAGCCGCCTCTGCGCCTCCTGTCGACGGCGCGGCGCTCCGGCCGGTTGCGGTTTCTCTTCGGCGGCGGGGAGGCGGCGGAAAGCCGGCCTCCCCAGACGGTTCCCGCCAGGCTGCCGGGCGAACTGACGCGGACTTTAAGCGGCGTCGAGCTGCCGGCGGTGCCTCACGTTACAGAAAATGGCTCCCTCAAGGTGAAGCCGGCGCCGCGCGGCGGCCGGGCAGGGCGGCGGTTCGCCTTCCGCTCGCGAAGGCGGCGGGCATCGCCCGGCGGCGAACCGGCCTGGCTTCTGCCCTTCGTGCTCGGCGCCGTGCTCCTGCTTTCCGTGTTGCCGCTCGCCCGCCTTGCCGGGGCGGGGTTGGGCGGGCTTGTTGACGGGCACGCGGCGCGGCTGATCTTCGAAGCGGCAACCTTCGCGGCGCTTCGCAACACGCTTGTCACCGCCAGCGGCGGCCTGGCCGTCTCGCTCGCCCTCGGTTCACTGTTCGCCTTCGCGATGGCGCTGACCGACATTCGCGGCAAGCTCGCTTTAAGCTTCGCCTTCATGCTGCCGATGCTGATCCCGCCGCAGGTGACAGCGCTGGCCTGGGTGGAGATGTCCGGGCCGGCGAGCGCGCTCCTGAAGACGTTCGGGCTTGCGCCGCCGCTCGGCAGCCCGCAGCCGCTCTATTCGCTTTCCGGGATCGCGCTTCTCCTCGGTGTGCAGCATGCGCCGCTCGTTTTCCTGGCGCTGAAAGTCGGGCTTGCGGCGAGCCCGCGCGACGGCATCGAGGCGGCGCGGCTTGCCGGCGCAGGCCCGTTCCGGGTCTTCCGCGACATCGTGCTGCCGCTCGGCGCTCCGGGGTTGATCGCCGGCGGGGCGATCGCCTTCATCTCCGGCATCGGCAATTTCGGCATTCCGGCGATCCTCGGCATTCCCGCTTCGATCGAGACGCTGCCGACCCTGATCTTCAGTCGGCTGGCGAGTTTCGGCCCCGCCACCTTCGGGGAAATCGCGCTCATCTCGAGTGATCTCCGCCGCCGGGCTGCTCGTGCAGCAGCGCGCACTTGCCGGCCGCGACTATCGCCTCATCGGCCATTCCGGCGCGCGGGCCGCCTTCTCGCTCGGACGCTGGCGCATCGCTCTCGAGGTGCTGCTCTGGGCGGTGCTGGCGCTGGTGCTGGCAGCGCCCTTGCTGGCGCTCGTCGCAAGCTCGCTGGTGCCGGCCTATGGCGTGCCGCTCAATTTCAACACCATATCGCTCAGCGCCTATGCAGAAATCCTCTTCCGCCAGTCGATCACGCTGACGGCGCTCAAAAATTCGCTCATCCTCGCCTCCGCCGCGGCACTCGGGCTGCTTACCGTCACCGTGCCGGCCGCCTATCTCTTGACGCGGCGGAAGGGCGCGCTCGCCAATCTCATCGCCATCCTGATCGAGATTCCCTATGCGCTGCCTGGCATCGTGCTCGCCGTCGCCTTCATCCTCACCTTCGCGGCACCGCTGCCGGTCGTCGGCCTCTCGCTCTACGGCACGATCTGGATCATCCTCGCCGCCTATTTCTCCTCCTTCCTCGCGGTCAGCCTGAAGCCGGTGCTGAGTGCCTTCTTGCAGATGGACCCCGCGCTCGAGGAGGCGGCAAGGCTTGCCGGGGCGGGCTTCTTCCGCCGCATGCGCGACGTGCTCCTGCCGCTTGTTGCTCCCGCCGCCGGCGCCTCCGTCATCCTCGTCTTCCTGATCGCGGCGAACGAGCTCACCGTCTCGGCGCTGCTCTGGTCGGCGGGCACCCAGACGCTCGGGGTGGCGATCTTCAATCTCGACGACAGCGGCTCGTCCGATCTCGCCTCGGCGCTCTCGGTGCTCGTCGTCATCCTGGTGATCGCGCTGATGGCGGCGCTCGAATATTTGGCGAAACACCTGCCGGAGGGCGTGCTGCCGTGGCGCAACTGATCCTCAACCACCTGAGCAAGGATTTCGGAAGCGGAAGGCCGGCGGTTGCCGACGTCTCCCTAACGCTGCGCAGGCAGGGGTTCCTAGCGCTCCTCGGCCCCTCCGGCTGCGGCAAGACGACGGTGCTCCGGATGATCGCCGGCTTCGAGCAGCCGAGCGAGGGCTCGATCTTCTATGGCGAGCGGCGGCTTTCGGATGCCGAGCGCGCGCTGCCGCCGGAAAAGCGCAACATGGCGATGGTGTTTCAGTCCTATGCGCTCTGGCCGCATATGACGGTCGCGGAAAATGTCGGCTATCCCTTAAAGGTCAGGGGCATTTCCGGTGCGGGATGGCGCAAGCTCGTCGGCGAGGCGCTGTCGCTGATCAAACTCACCGAGTTTGCCGAGCGGCGGCCGGCCGAACTTTCCGGCGGCCAGCGCCAGCGGGTGGCGCTCGCCCGCTGCCTCGTCACCCAGCCGGACGTCGTGCTGCTCGACGAGCCGCTCGCCAATCTCGACCAGCATCTGAGGAAGGCGATGGAGGAGACCTTCCGCGCCTTTCACGAGCGCTCCGGCGCGACCATGCTCTATGTCACCCACGACCAGGCCGAGGCGATGGCGCTCGCGACCGACGTCGCGGTGATGTCGCAAGGGCGGCTCCTCCAGGTGGCGCCGCCAGCGGAAATCTACGCGCGGCCGGAGGGTCGGGTTGTCGGCGGACTGATCGGCCGCGGCAGCATTCTGCGGCTGAGAGTGCCCGAAGTGGGAGAACGGCAGCTTGACTGGCCGCTGTTGCGCACGTCACTCGGCGCCCGCGGAGATGCGGGCGACGGGGGGCAGGCGGACGTGCTGGTGCGGCCGGAGCAGGTGCATCGCGGCACCGACGGCATTCCGATGCGGGTCGTCTCATGCGTCTTCGAGGGCGAGCGCTTCGCGCTCAGCCTCTCGCTGCCCGACGGGCAGCAACTCAAGGCTTATAGCAGCGTGGCGGTGGTCGAAGGCACACTGGTGCCTTTCGTCGTGAGCGGCGGCTGGCGTTTGTAGCCATAGAGTTTCCGCGGGTTTCCGGCGTTCAACTCTCCTTCCGTCATCATCGGGTAAGCCTGGGGATGATGGGTGTATGGCGCATTACGAATACCGCAGGCGCGGAGGTCAGCTATGGGCATCAAACGGAGCTGAATCAAAACCGGTTGTAAAAAGCAATCATTTTTTGCTATGAAGGACTGAAACGAAGGAGGTGGCATGAAAGAGGCCGCAGCCGCTGAGAGAACGGATCACTGAGTCTGCGGCTGGCTCTCGGAAGTTTTCGGCATGGAAATACCCGCAGAAGAACGTGCAGCGCTGGAACGAGCGGGTGAGAGGCCGGCCGAGCTGGAACGCGTGAAGGAGGCCACGGCGGGCGGCCGCTTCGGCCCGAGGTCTGCTTTCAAGTACCGCCTTCAGGTCGGAACCAGCATCGGGCTTGCACGTTCCCCTGTGCAGCAAGACAACGGCGACGGCCAGAGGAAGCGAGGCTGACGGCCGGCAACAGAGGCGGCGAGCAGATGTATGTCATGGCGCTTGCGACAGACTATGATGGCACGTTGGCCGAATACGGCGAGGTCAGACAGGAAACACTGCAGGCCCTCAAAAGACTGAAGGAGACCGGCCGCAAGCTGCTGCTCGTCACGGGGCGCGAGTTGCCGGACCTCAAGCGCGTCTTTCCCCACATCGACCTTTTCGACAAGGTCGTCGCCGAGAATGGCGCCTTACTCTATTCGCCGGAAACTCAGGAGGAACGGCCGCTTGCGCCGGCGCCGCCGCCGGAATTCGTCGAACGCCTAAGGCAGAAGGGCGTCGACCGGATATCGGTCGGCCGCTCGATCGTCGCCACCTGGGAGCCGCACCAAACCGCCGCCCTGGAAGCAATCAATGAACTCGGCCTCGAACTCGAGGTCATCTTCAACAAGGGCGCGGTGATGGTGCTTCCAAGTGGGGTCAACAAGGCCACCGGTCTGAAATCGGCGCTCAAGGAGATGCAGCTTTCCTTTCTAAACGTCGTCGCCGTCGGCGATGCGGAGAACGATCACGCGCTCTTGAGGATGTGCGGCTGCGGCGCCGCGGTCGCGAACGCCTTGCCCGCTCTCAAGGACACGGCCGACCTCGTCCTGAAAGGCGCGCGCGGCGCCGGCGTCGAGGAGTTAATCGGGCGGATTGTCGACTGCGACTACGCGCTCTGTGCCAATGCACGTCACCAGGTGCCGATCGGCGAGGACGATGACAGCCCGGTCGAGATCGAACCGCGTGACGTGCTGTTGATCGCTGGAAACTCCGGCATCGGCAAGTCGACGTTGGCAACGGCGCTTTTGGAGCGATTGCGCGAGCGGCGCTTCCAATTCTGCGTCTTGGATGCGGAAGGCGATTACGAGGATCTCGAAGGCGCCGTGACCGTCGGCAACAGTTCGACTACTACCACGGACAGCCAAGTGCTCGAAATCCTCGTCAACCCGGACGACAACGTGGTGGTCAGCGTGCTCGGCTTCGAACTGAAGGAGCGGCCTTCATTCTTCGCCAAACTGATGCCGGGCCTGTCGGCGCTTCGCGCCCGGACGGGAAGGCCCCACTGGCTGATCATCGACGAGGCGCATCACCTCATGCCCGCCTCGCGCGACAGTGCCTCGCTTGTCCTTTCCGATGACCGCTCAGGGATGATCATGATCACCGGTCTTCCCGATTCCGTCTCTGCGGATGCGCTTGCGGCAGTCACCGCGGTCGCGGCGCTCGGCTCCAAGGCGCGCGAGGTGATCGAGGCAGTTTGCGCGACTGTCGGGGAGGCGCCGCCGGATGGCCTCGACGAGCCACCCGGGGAGGAAGAGGTCCTTTTCTGGCGACGCTCGCCGCCCGCGCCCGTGCGGCGGATCAAGGTCGAGAAACCACGGCAGGCCCGAAAGCGGCACACCCGGAAATATGCGCAGGGCCGTCTGGACGAGGAGGCAAGCTTCTATTTCCGCGGCCCGAAGCAGGAAATGAACCTGCGCGCCTACAATCTGATGAACTTCCTGCAGATCGCCGAAGGCATCGACGGCAAGACCTGGGAGCATCATTTGCGCAGGGGCGACTACTCGAAATGGTTCGAGGAGCGCATCTGCGATCCGGAATTGGCAGAGGAAGCGGCGGGGATCGAAGAGGATCGTTCCCTCTCGCCTGCCGAGAGCCGCCAGAGGTTGGTCGACGCCGTGCGCCGCGCTATACCGCACCGGCCTCCGAGAAGGACTAAGGCGACGCGTTGACGTCGACAGCTATTGGAGAGACGCTCTACCGTTTCGGCTTCTGCTTCGCGCCTGCACTCTTGCCGTCCGAGCTTTTCGAACGCTCGTCGAACCGTTTGGCGCCTTTGGCGAGATCGGATCCCTTTTGCGCTTCCACCTTCTTTTCTTCCTTGGCGGTGCTTTTGTGCAGGTCGCGAGCGGACTGCTTGCCCTTTGCCGTCGGAGCTTGTTCGACACCCATTTCAGCCACTCCTCAACTGATGAAAAACGTACCTGAACGTGCGGGGAAGTTTCCTTGTTCCTTCTTGCACGAGTGGTTTTCGCTCTTGTGCTGCGTGGAGTGACTGAGGGAGCGGTGGGGAATCCGCAACCCTTGCGATCAATCCGCATAGCAATTCGCCCATGGCGCAGGTAGCTGTGGACTTGCCTTGATTTTGCCCCTCTTGCCTTCTCCCTGGCCTTTTTGAATTCCTAAAATGAAGGCGCTTGATTCGCGCCGCACCGCATTCGATCGCGTTTCCCGGGGCACGGGCAGCTTTCGACGGCCGGGGAACTGCCCAAGGAGAAGAGCCATGACAGAGTACAAGAAGCCGATCATCACCGAGATGCGCCCAAAAATCACTGTCATCGGCGTCGGTGGCGGCGGCGGCAACGCGATCAACAATATGATCGCCGAAGACCTGCAAGGCGTGGACTTTATCGCCGCCAATACGGATGCGCAGGCGCTGTCCATGTCGAAGGCGGCGCGGCGGATCCAGCTCGGCGCGGCTATTACCGAAGGTCTCGGCGCCGGCTCATTGCCGGATATCGGCAATGCGGCGGCGCAGGAATCGATCGACGAAATCATGGATCACCTTGGCGGCACGCATATGTGCTTCGTCACCGCCGGCATGGGCGGTGGCACCGGAACCGGGGCGGCGCCGGTGATCGCGGAGGCGGCGCGTCGGGCGGGCATCTTGACGGTCGCCGTCGTCACCAAGCCGTTCAGCTTCGAAGGCAAGCGGCGCATGCAGACCGCGGAGCTGGGCATCGAGCGGCTGCGCGAAAGCGCCGATACGGTGATCGTCATCCCCAACCAGAACCTCTTCCGCATCGCCGATGCCAAGACCACTTTTGCCGATGCCTTCATGATCGCCGACCGGGTGCTCTATTCCGGCGTCAGCTGCATTACCGATCTCATCGTCAAGGAAGGCTTGATGAACCTCGACTTTGCCGACGTGAAGACGGTGATGAAGGGCATGGGCCGCGCCATGATGGGCACGGGCGAGGCGGCCGGCGATAGCCGGGCGATGATGGCGGCGGAGGCGGCGATCGCCAACCCGCTGCTCGACGAAGTCTCGATGCGCGGCGCCAAGGGTGTGCTCGTCTCGATCTCCGGCGGCATGGACATGACGCTCTTCGAGGTGGACGAAGCGGCGACCCGTATCCGCGAAGAGGTCTACGACGAGGCCGACATAGTCGTCGGCGCGATCTTCGACCGCAGCCTCGACGGTACCTTCCGCGTCTCGGTCGTTGCGACCGGCCTCGACGGTGCTCGCGGCACCGAGGCAGCGGCGCCCGAGGCGGTGAACGGCCAGGCGGCGGCCACGCCGACTCGCACGCTGCAATAGGCACAGAGGAAGGCCGCGACGGGCTTCTCCCAGCCTCGCGGCCTAATCCGGCAGGCCGGCGCGACGCAGATCGTTGACGAAGCGATCGATGAAATCCTCCGACATGGCCGGCACGCTGCCGAAATAGAATTCGGCCCGCGCCTTTTCGCCGGTCATGTCCGGTCGCCGGCAAAGAAGGGCGGCGACCGCTTCGCGCGCTTCAACCGTCGGTCCCTCGGCGCCGAGGGCGGCTGCCAGCACCATGGCAGGCCAGAAGGTGACGTTTTCCTGACGCAGCGAGGCGCGCGCGGCGGCCGCCGATTCCGCAAGCCGGCCCGACTGGTAATGGGCGATCGCCAGCATGTTGTGGAAGGTCCAAAGGTGCGGATCGCGCGGGCTCAACCGGAATGCCTCGTTGATCGCGGCGATGCCTTCCTGCGGACGATCGACATAGCAAAGCGCCTGGCCGAGAGCAAAGTGGCCCTGCGCGAAGCTCGCGTCGAGCCGAAGCGCATTGCGCAGATGGTCGATGCCGCGCTCCGGCTGGCCGCCGAGCGCCAAGGCCCGGCCGAGTGCCAGATGCGCGGCAGGCTCGCGGCTGTCGAGGGCAATCGCTCGCTCGGCGAGCGTGGTGGCATCCCCGATCCGCTCGGCCCGTTCCTCCAGCGGGCCATACCAGCCGAGCTGGATATGGACATAGGCAAGCCGCGCATTGGCCTGGGCGAAGGTGGGCTCGAGGGCGACGGCCCGCTCGAAGAGCTGCTTGGCGATCTTCAGGTCATCGAGATTGAACTTATAGAGGTGCCAAAGGCCCTTCAGATAGATATTCCAGGCGTCCATGTCGGCGGCGGTATGACCACGCAGTGCGGCGAACTCGATCATTCCGAGTTCCGGTTCGACGGTGCCGGTAATCTGGCCGGCGATCTCGTCCTGGAGCACGAAAATATCGTCGAGCGTACGGTCATAGCGTTCCGCCCAGAGTAACATGCCGCTTTCTCCGCTCAGCAATTGGGCGGTGATGCGGATACGGCTTCCGGACCGGCGAACGCTGCCCTCGATGACGTATTTGACGCCAAGGTCCTCGGCCACCTTCCTGACGTCGACGGACTGGCCCTTGTAGGTGAATGATGAATTGCGGGCGACGACCCGCAGCCAGCGGCAGCGGGCCAGCGTAGCGATGAGCTCTTCCGTGAAGCCGTCGGAAAAATGCTCCTGCTCGCCGACGCTCGAGAGATTGATGAAGGGCAGGACGGCAATCGACGGGCGCTTATGCTCCGGTACCGGCCGTTCGTCCGGCGGCGGCGCGGCGGGGGCGGGCTCGCCCGCTTCACCCGGTTGCCACCGCCAGATGCGAACGGGGCCGTGCATGGCGCTGAGTGTCCGCTTGCCGAAGTCGATGGCCGGAAAATCAAGCTTGGACGCGACCTGATCATGGACCTGCTGCGAAACGCAGATTCCGCCGGGCGGAGCGATTTCCTGGAGGCGCGCCGCGACGGTAACGCCGTCACCATGAATGTCGTCGTCTTCGACAATGACATCGCCAAGGTGGATGCCGATACGCAATTCCAAACGCCGGACCTCGACCTTCCCGTTTTGCTGCGGCATCATCTTTTGGATCGCCATCGCACAGGCGACGGCATCGACAACGCTCGCGAACTCTGCCAGCAATCCGTCTCCCGTCTGCTTTACGATCCGGCCGTTATGTGCGGCGATTGTCGGGAGCATCAGGGTGCTGCGACAGGCCTTCAGCGCCCGGTAGGTTCCGGCCTCGTCGAGCCCCATCAAGCGGCTGTAGCCGACGACATCTGCATCCAGGATCGCTGCCAGCCGCCTCATGCGGCAACCTCCTCGTCGTAAATCACGCCGATCTGGAGTGATTCAATCCAAGCCACGGGCGCGACGGTTTCCAAGAAGTGAGGCGCGGGCTGCCTGCGGATAACCGCCCAGGCGGCTTTCCCTCAGCCCACATGCAAAGAGTAGCAACGGCAGAGGGGGGTGTCCATCTTGTCGGGCCTTTCGCAATCGATGTCGGGCTGCCTGCGAAGGGCTCGATAACGGATATGCCTCTGGGTCTACCAAGCACATGCTGCGCAAATCCTACCAAAAATGTATGCTGCGGTGGGGTGTCATTCGCGTGCCGCTTCAGGCGGAACCTCCGAGACATCAAGTCATCGCTGGGTCGCCGAGGCGTTGAAGCACGTGGTGTTCGCCGATCCCGACAACAAGGACGGAACTGTTGGCCGACGCCTATGAGCAGATGGGTTACCATGCGGAGTCCGGACTCTGGCGCTCGGTCTATCTGCAGGGGGCGTTCGAATTGCGCAGCGGCGTTCGCGTCTTGTTCCTGCAATCTTTGCGTGGGGCGGCATTCAGGAGTATTCTCTAGGCAGCTCGAAATGACTGGGGCTCGACGCCTCTCAGTGGGCGCGCAGCCTCTTAGAACTTTGAATCGCCTGCGGAACTTGTTCCTGGCTGGTGCACGTGCGCAGGCTCTGGGAGGAAGAGATGAAGGAAGGAACCCGGACCCGGGGGAAAACGTCGCGTCGCCAATTCCTGAGCGGCGCTGCGATGGCCGGCGCAGCGGCAGTCGCGGCGCCCAGCGTCGTCAAGGCGCAAGGGCCGACCAACATGCGCTGGCAAAGTACCTGGCCATCCAAGGATATCTTCCACGAATTCGCGCTCGATTTCGCCAAGAAGGTCAACGACATGACCGGAGGCGATCTCAAGATCGAGGTGCTGCCCGCGGGCGCCGTGGTGCCGGCATTTGGACTCCTCGACGCGGTCTCGGAAGGAACGCTCGATGGTGGTCACGGCGTGCTCGTCTATCACTACGGCAAGCAAACGGCGCTCGCGCTTTGGGGATCGGGACCAGGCTTTGCCATGGACGCCAACATGCTGCTTGCCTGGCACAAATACGGCGGCGGCAAGGAACTCTTGGCAAAGCTCTATGAATCGATCGGCGCCAATGTCGTTTCGTTCCCCTATGGGCCGATGCCGACACAACCGCTTGGCTGGTTCAAGAAGCCGGTGGCCAAGCCCGAGGATATCCAGGGGCTCAAGTTCCGTACGGTCGGCATATCGATCGATGTCTTCACCGGGCTCGGCGCCGCGGTCAACGCGCTTCCGGGCGGCGAGATCGTCGCGGCCTTGGACCGCGGCCTGATCGACGCGGCGGAGTTCAACAATTCCTCATCGGACCGGGTTCTCGGCTTCCCCGACGTTTCCAAGATCTGCATGCTGCAGAGCTATCACCAGAATGCGGAGCAGTTCGAGATCCTGTTCAACAAGACCAAGTTCGACGCTCTCCCGGCGCAGATGAAGGCAATCATAGCCAATGCGGTGGAGGCGGCGTCCGCGGACATGTCTTGGAAGGCGATCGACCGTTATTCCACCGACTATCGGGAAATGCAGACCACCGACAAGGTCAAGTTCTACAAGACGCCAGAAGCGATCCTGAAGCGGCAGTTGGAGGTCTATGACGAGGTGGTGAAGAAGAAGGCGGGGGAAAATCCGCTGTTTCGGGAAATCCTCCAGTCGCAGATCGCCTTTGCCGAGCGGGCGACGCGATGGGAGCAGGACAATGTCGTCGGGCGGCGGCTGGTCTTCGACCACTATTTTGGACAGGACGGGGTTGCCAAGACCCTCTGAAGCTTGAGCCGGGCCGGCGAGGCACTCGAGGGCTGGCGCGCCGGGTGCCCGCTAGCTTCCATTGATCCGGGCGGGATGCCGTACCCGACCTCCCGCGAGGGGGCGTGCGTGGACATTCAGCAATTACTGGTGAGGATCGATGCGATCAGCGTGTGGACCGGCAAGGCCGCCGCGTGGCTGATCATCGCGCTGATGACGATGGTCTGCGTCGAGGTTTTCAAGCGCTACATCATGAACATGCCAACAGCTTGGATCTTCGACGCCAGCAATATGCTCTACGGCACCCTGTTCATGCTCGCCGGGGCCTATGCGCTGGCGCAGAACGCCCACGTCCGCGGCGACTTCATCTACAGTTCGCTCAAGCCCCGCACGCAGGCGGTACTTGATCTCCTCCTCTACGTGCTCTTCTTCCTTCCCGGTGTCGCCGCCCTCGTTTATGCCGGCTACGACTATGCGGCGCTGTCCTGGCGGATCGGCGAACACTCGACCGTGACGGCGGAAGGGCCGCCGATCTATTATTTCAAGACCGTCATTCCAATTGCCGGCGGGCTTGTGATGCTGCAGGGGCTCGCGGAGATCGTCCGCTGCGTCGTCTGTTTCAGGACGGGGGAGTGGCCACGCCGGCTGGAGGACGTCGAGGAAATTGACGTCGTTGCCGAACAGCTTGCGCATAGCGAACACATCGACGCTGCAACGCGCGAAGCGGCCATTGAGCGCGCCCAAGATATCGAAAGGGCGGCGCGGCAGCGCGGCATGGGGGGAGAGGCTGAACCGTGAGCGACCCTTTCCTCGGGCTGACAATGCTGTGTCTTATCGTGGTCGTCATCATGATGGGTTTCCCGACGGCCTTCACGCTGATGGGACTCGGCATGCTGTTCGGCTTCTACGCCTTCTACAATCCGGCGGAGCATTGGATCGACAATCGCGTCTTCGACCTTATGGTCCAGCGCACCTACGGCGCCATGACCAACGACGTGCTGATCTCCATCCCGCTCTTCGTGCTGATGGGCTACGTGATGGAGCGCGGTGCGCTCGTCGACAAGATGTTCTACAGTGTCCAGCTTTCCTTCCGGCGTGTACCCGCGTCGCTTGCGGTGACGACGCTCATCATCTGCACCTTCTGGGGCATCGCCAGTGGCCTTGTCGGCGCGGTGGTGGTGCTGATGGGGGTGATCGCCATGAACCCGATGCTGCGCGCCGGCTACGACGTGAAGCTCGCCTCCGGCGTCATCACCGCGGGCGGCACGCTCGGCATCCTGATCCCACCCTCTGTGATGATCATCGTTTATGCGGCCGTCGCCGGGCAATCGGTGGTCAAACTCTATGCGGCGACGATGTTCCCCGGTTTCTTTCTGGCTCTTCTCTATCTTGCCTATGTTCTAGGCTGGGCGGTGCTCAACCCGAAGATTGCGCCGGACCTGCCAGAGGAACAGATGCGGGTTCCGGTGCCGGCCTGGGTGAGGCGCTTCGAGGCGCTTTATTCTCGCAACATGTTGGTCGGGCTTTTTTCCGCATTGTTCACTCCGTCACGGGCGATGACGATCGAGACGGAGGAAGGGCGGCTTACCTATTGGAAGCTCATCAGGAACGCAGGTGCGGCGCTTGTTCCCTTTGCACTAACAGCGGGTACGCTGGCGCTTGTGTGGTGGTACGTGGTTATCCATCCTCAGGTGACTGAAGCCGAAGCGCCTGAGGGTCTGGAGGAACTCGGAGCGCCGCCCGCAGATGCCGGGCCGACCACGGCCGACGGTCCGGCTACGAGCTTTTACCTGTGGTTCGGATTGGTGGCGGCGGTCGCGCTTATCCTGCTTGTCCGGTATTACCGCAACATGACCGCGGAGCGGCTGCAGGTCGTGAAGCTTCTGGTCTCCTCCGTCATGCCGCTCGCCATTCTCACCATCGTCGTGCTTGCCGTCATTCTCTTCGGCATCACGACAGCGACGGAATCCGCCGCTGTAGGGGCGGCGGGGGCGTTCCTGCTCGCACTGCAGGCGGGAACGCTCAACTGGAAGCGAACCAAGGAAGCGGTGTTTCTGACGGCGAAGACAACGGCGATGGTCTGCTGGCTCTTCGTCGGCTCGGCACTTTTTTCCGCGGTCTTCGCGATCCTCGGCGGCCAGGCGCTGGTCGAGGAATGGGTCCTTGCCCTCGATCTCACGCCGCTCCAGTTCATGATCGTATCGCAGGCGATCATCTTCATTCTGGGCTGGCCGCTCGAATGGACGGAGATCATAATCATCTTCGTGCCGATCTTCCTGCCGATGCTCAGGCACTTCGACATCGATCCAATCGTCTGGGGCGTTCTCGTCTTCGTCAATCTTCAGGCGGCCTTCCTGTCGCCGCCGGTCGCCATGTCCGCATACTATCTCAAGGGCGTCTCGCCGCCGCACGTCACGCTCAGGCAGATCTTCGCCGGCATGATGCCGTACATGCTGATCGTCATCCTCTGCATGATCATCATGTATATCTGGCCTGGCATGACGCTGTGGCTGCCGAACTACCTCTATGGCTGAGGTGAGTCGCCCCCGAAGTTCCAAGGATATTCGGAGACAAAGGAAAGGCCCGCTGTCAGCAAGCGGGCCCTCGAAAAATGCGGTGAAATGTCCCACCTATGGCGCAGTCATTTTGGCGGTAACGTCGCGCCCGCCCTGAATGCCTTGGGCTATACCGATCAGCACCTTTCCCCGAGAGCCGCCGCGAGCTCAACCGGTTCGCTTCTCCAATCAGAGCTCACTTCCGCAGCGAGCTCTGATCTAAATTGATACTGAAATCAATTCGCTGATTTGCACCCCTATATTCGCAGATCAGCCGCCGCGGTCCAGTAACTTTTAAGGGCGAATTGTAACGATGCACGATCGATTCTTGCGCAACCTGGCGTCTACTTCCGGGCCAGCCATACGACCAACATCAACCCGGAACCTGATGGTTGCGGCGACGTCCAGAGTGGCAGCAAAGAGCCAGCTGGCGTCCATTGGACCCTGACGCCGTGCGTCAGAACCGATGTTCCAGTCCGACAACCAGATAATAGCTCTGGGTGTCGTCCGTTCCGAGCGTGCCTGACCGATAAATCGGCACGTCCGCGAGGAAACTCGTGCCGGCTTCAAACTTCACGGAGAGGTTTTCATGTGACAAAAAGATCATGGCAGCGCTGACGTCTGCAAGGAAGGTGCCACCGCTTCGCCTTTGCTTGATGGAGGAAAAGGTGATGTCGGCTTCCGGGAAAATTGAGGTGGCGCGATTGTCAAGGCGCGCCCGATAATGCGCGACACCCGCACTGAAATTGATCTGAAGCCGGACGTTTTCAGCCACAGGTCTTTCTGCGCTGAAACCGGAGACGACGCCGTAATAGTCGGCGGAGAGCTCTACCTTCTCATGATAGCCGATTGCCGGAATTGCGGCACCGGACACAATGCTCTCAGCGATGTCGACTTCCGTGCGGAAGACGGTGTCTTGCCTTGATGATCGGTAGGTCGGGCCGAGCCTCGGAGTAATCGTCCAGCCGTTTCCAAGATCGAGGGAAGCTCCGAGCAAGAGCGTCTGATCGAAATGGTTCGCCCGTTGCTCGATCGTCGATCTTACGACACTTCCATCGAAGTCGCCGAGAGCTTGAAAGAAGAGACCGCGATCGTCTGCGAAGGCGGCGTAAGCCGCGGCCGACGGTGTATTGCCGCTGGTGACCAAGGCCAAGAACGCGGCGCCCGATTGCGTGCCGCTGGTGGCAAATTGTGTGACGGCATTGCCGCTTCCTGCTGGCGAATGGGCGAAGGCCATGATTCCGGCGTCGTCGCCCGAGCTATCCGTGAAATGGATCATGCCGGCAGCGGTCGCTCCCATCAGGTCCGTGGCTTTCGCCAGGGAGATGCTTCCACCGGCTGGTTGGCCGGCGGCGAGGTCGAAGCTGCTGCCGGTTGGCTGCACCACTTTCCGGGAGGAGCCGCTTGCATGCGAGATTGTCCCTGCCCATTCAAGGAAGAATGGACCAATCCCAGCATCTTCCAGAGGTAGCCGGAATGAGAGATCCGTTCTGAAGCCGACGGGATCGAGTGGCTCGAAACCACGCCGGGTCGCGCCCGGAAAGGTGACGTGCGAGAATAGGTCCGGCATGTCGATGTCCTCCCACCTGGCGCCAAAGTTCCAGGAGAAAGTCGGGGAGTCGGCCGAATTCAACATCGCCTTGATAGCCTCGTCGGCTCTTGCATCGGTTGACTGCTGCCAACAGGCGACAATCGCCAAAACACCGGCGAAGTGGCCCGGCAATCGAGCAAGGAAAGTAGTGATGTTGCCGTGCGGCCCTTCGGTCGAGGGATGCCGCTCCACATCGTCGGCGTTCAGAACGTTTTCCCCTTATCCACTGACACTCAGTACTGCTCAGTCGTGCCCCCTTGGATTTCACGCGGTTGGCGGATCAATCTCGAGGCGAACAAGGCGTTCGTCGGCAGTATTTCAGAAATTGGTAAAAAAAGAGTGGCATCACTGCACGCGCTTCAGCCTGCGAAGGATGTCGCCGAAGACGAACAGGCGCATCTGTCAAACATAATCCAGATTGCAATTCCTGCGGTTATCAACCTTGAAGTTGGATAAGTTTTTATAATCTATATAGTATAATTTAACTAAACGCACGAACGCGTGCGCAAATAGCTCTGCTATAAAGCTCGTAATGTACGTATGAAATGTATCGTCGTTCTAGTTATATGTTGATGAGTACTAAGCGGCATTATTTTGCGACGGTTTCCTTGCGCCATGATGGCGTTCAAGAAGGAGGCATGGTCATGATCAAAACACTCGCAATATCCGCGCTTCTCGCATTCTCGACCGTTTCTGCTGCTTATGCCGGCAATAACGTATCCGTTACGAGCCAATCGGGCTTTGGCAATATGTCTGCAACCGGCCAGTCGGGCTGGGGCAACTTCTCCGGCACCGGACAGGTCGGCAAGGGCAACCAGTCCTTGTCGATCCAGAGAGGCACGGGCAACATCTCGGGAACGGCGCAATTCGGACAGCATAACAAGGCGATCACGTTGCAAAACGGCAAATACAACGCTTCCGGCACGTTCCAGTTCGGCATCTACAACAAATCGCTGACCCAGCAAGACGGCGAGGGAAACCTCTCCATCACAGTGCAGGACTGATCGATTCTGATCGACCGGCCGCCATGGCGGCCGGTCCTCTATTTCTAAAATCAATCTGCGGGAGACAAGGCTATGATCAGCTTGGATGCAATCGCTTATGCCCCGATAGAATGTGTCATCGAGCAATCCAGAACCAACAATCTGACTTCTTTGGTTGCGACGTTGCATAGCGACTGGAGCGAAAGGGGGACCTATCATTTCAAGGTGACAACGGGATCATCCACGAATGTGCAAGCCGGCGAGTTCGCGAGCGGGCGAGCCGGACGGCAAGAGCTGTCAACGATCCTGGTCAGCGCCGCACCCGATGTGTGGACGGCTCGCTTGTCTGTTTATGGCGCCGATGGAACGCTGCTGTGCGAGAGTACGGTTCCGTGACGCGGCAAGGACGCCGCGTCGGTCAAGGACGTGCGAACGTCTCGCGCTGTCACTTCGTGAAAAACGAGAGCACGGCAAGCGAACTCAGGAGCTGCGCCTGCCGGCGCACTCCGAGGCGCCCCATCGCCGAGGCGAGTTGATTGTGGACGGTGTTCTTGGAAACGCCCCGGCGTTTCGCGATGTCGGACGGTGCGTCACCGTTAGCAAGCGAATGTACCAACGCAGCTTCTGTTGGCGTGAGCCCGAACACTGTTTTGATATCGTCGGGAGTTAACAAGGTGTTCCGGCTCAATTCCCGGATTGTCAGGAGAAAACTCGGTTCGTTGCTGGAGAAGACGTTGCCAAATCGATAGGTGTCGCTGCCAAACGATAAGAAATCGACACTGACAATCCAGCTCACGCCATTCCGTTTGCTCTTCGCCCAGCGCAGATGATGATCGTGCTTATTGACGCGCGCTTGTTCGATCAGATGCTCGACCTCCGACTGAAGCTCTTCGTCCTGGAATTCGAGCATCTCATCCCTGAACTCGATGAAAGAGCCCGAGGCATCGACGAATCGACCAAAGCGGCGATTGGCAAATTTTACGCGAAGGTCAGCAGTAACAATGGCTGATGACGTGGCGCAGCTTTTCAGAGCTCGTTCCGTGCGGGTCGATTTTTCCCGTTCGTTAACCATCGCTTTCTGCAAGGCGAACGCCGTCTGAAAATGGGGCAGAACCTTCATTAGCGTTTCGGCGGCTATCGCCAGGTTGTTATCGGCAGCGTGCGGGAAGAAACAGGCGACGACAATTCGCCGGCTTCCTTCCTTTGACACGAGCAGAATGAGGATTTTGCCATCCTCGCCAAAGCAGCGGCGCAAGGCGGATGACCATGGCGCGCTATTCGCCAGCGTCACCGGCAATGTCGCAATAGCTCCCAAGCCCATCGCCAGCGTGGCGTCATCCAGCGCCGAAAGCGTATCCACGTCTAGCAGAGCCGACCTCTGCACGCCCTTGACGGCGAGGCTGATTTTCCTGTTGTCCAGCCCCTCGAAACCGAGGATGGCACCCGACTCCGCTCGCGCCAGTTTCGTAAGATCCGCGACAATTCGATCCCAAGCCGAAGGCAATAACACCGTTTCGTAAATCGCTTGAATGAGGCTAAGCAATAATTTGTCTTGGTACGCATCTGACATAGTCTGGTACTCCGGTTACAAAAAGCCCCTTTCAATGACGACAAACGCAACAGAACCTTGGTTCACAATTTGTTCGGATGAATCGGTGATGCAGCAATCGGACTTTAATAGAAAAAATGTCTTGTCTAGCAGGGCGTTAAAGAAGATTCAGCACGTCACTTCTGCAGATCGTAAATATGAGAGCCGGCAGACGTTACTCTCGGCTTGGTATAGAAATTATTTGTCTTATCGCTTCGATCAATCCTCGGAGTTCTTCCCCCTCGCAAGGACGATCTAGCTCGAAAGATACATGTATTTTAGCAATTCCTCCAGAATAATCTTGGCGTCCAAACGGAGTAATTGCATTGCATCGCATCAAAGAGGCGTTGTGAAGCCAACGGCAACCTCTTCGCGCGTCAACTTTATCAACTATTTAGCCGATGGTGCACTGCAATGCGATTGGAGTTCAGCCGATGGACTTTCGCCTTTGCAAAATCCGGCTACTCGAGGCCTGCCCGCTTCAACACCTCGATAATGCGTTGGCGCGGCGCTGATGCCATTCGCCCGATTAGGTTATCCAGGTTGGCGATCGAGAGGTTCGGCATGAGCGCTTTCGCCTCGGCCACTGCTGCCATCGCCTCGTCCGTCCGGCCGCCCTCGACGAGTGCTGCGGCAAGCCCCAATCGCGACCAGCATTCGCGCGCCTGGCGGCCGATCGCGGCTCGGGCCGCGGCTTCCGCCCCGGCTATATCGCCAATCAGGAAGAGACAAACCGAACGCACGGTCATGAACATGCTGATGAGGGGATCGCGCGGACTGAAACGAATGGCGCGATCGATATAGGGTAGGGCCTCAGCCGGTTGTCCGGACCAGATGTGCACCTGCGCCAGCGCGTAATAGGCATGGGCGTAGCTCGGGTTGAGCTCTGTGGCGATGCGAAGATGGTCATGGGCAAGGCCGAGTTCGCCCTGGCAGGTCAGAAGCCTCCCCAGCATGACGTGCGGGTAGGGATGGGCGCCATCGAGCGCGACGGCGTAGCGGGCATGAGCAAGGCCGGACTTAAGTGTCGTGGGAATATTGTCCGACATCTGCCAGACGATGCGCACGACCGCTGCCTGCGCCAGGCCCGCATGGCCGAGAGCGAAGTGCGGTTGCAGCTCTGTGGCGCGCCTGAAGCACTCCTCCGCCGCCTCGATTTCGTCCATCGAGAAATTGTAGATGTGCCAGAGGCCGCGATGGAAGAGTTCCCAGGCATCCATAGCCTCGGGCAGTTTGCGCAGTGCCCGCTCGCGCTCGGACGAGCGCACTTCCGCGTCGACGGCGGTGATGATGATGCCGACGATTTCATCCTGCACCGCGAATATCTCTTCAAGCTTACGGGCGTAGCGTTCGGCCCAAACGGTGCGGTGGGTGGCGGTATCGATGAGCTGGACGCCGAGGCTCAGATCATCTCCTCGACGCCTGAGATTGCCGGTAAGCACATAACGGACATCAAGGGCCTGGGCGGCGTGCTCCGCGAGCCGCGGCCCGGAGCCAAGTGCGAAGCTGGATTGGCGGGCAATGACGAGGAAATCCTTGTGACGCGACAGCTCGGTGATCAGATCCTCGGCAAGGCCCTCCGCGAGGAACGACTGGTCGGCGTCCTCGGTCGGACCGAGAAAGGGGAGGACGGCGATGGAAATGCGGAAATCAGCCTCCGCAGCCCGTGCCGTTTCCTGTTGCATGGGCGCGGATGCGGTGTCCGGGCTCCTGGCCTCCCGTCCGGGCGTCCCTTCAAATGATAGCTCACCGGCCAGAGCGACAGTTTGCGGCGAGGGCTCGGTTCCGAGCTCATCGGCAAGCAGTTGACGACACTTCTGGAATTGCGCCACGGCGAGCGAGCGCTCTCCCTGGCGCGCATAGAGGCGCATCAGCAATCGATGACTTTTTTCGCGATAGGGGTCGAGCGCGACCAGTTGCTGGGCGAGCGCTACGGCCGCGGCTTCCTCGCCGTTCTCGGCAAGCTGTTCCGCAATCTTTGCAAGCAGCGTTTCGGACAGGTTGCGGCATCGTGTCCGCTCGAACTCGATCCATTCCGACAGCTCTTCCCCCGAGACCGTCAAGCCTTCCAGAAACTCAGCGGACAAGCGCCGCGCCGTTTCGGCTCCCGCCGTTGCGGCGCTCCGGGCAACCAGCGCCTCGAGTTCGCTGACGTCGGTGAAAACGAAGTTCGGGTCGAGCATGACCGCCTCGCGGTTTGCGATCAGCATATGGTCGCCCAGTACGGCGCGGATCGCGGCCAGCGCATTGCGCAGGCTCGCCCGCGCCTGGTCAGCGCCCCGGTCCTCCCAGAAAAGTGCGCAGAGCTTGGAGCGAGCCTGATACTGGCCTGCAGACAAGGCCAGATAGGCGGCAAGAAACCGAATCTTGGCCGTCGGCAGGATCAGGGCTTCACCGATGCCGGAGCGCACGGTGAATCCTCCAAGCAGCGTGAAGTCGATCCGCAACCCACGGATGCTCTCTGAAAACCGCGGTTCCTCGTTCATTTCACGCTCTTTTCACGGACGGCTTATGTTCAGTTTTCAAATCGGGTGCGCACCAATGCGACAAGCGGCATCGAAACGCGAGACGCCCTTCGGCGCCAACGGGTGGAATATGCATGCGGCAGCGCGGCATTCATGTCGGGTGGAACGTTGTGAGCCGTCGTGATCGCGTCAGAGGAAAAAACAACGTCGACCACAATCGGGGAAGAAACTCAAGACTTTCAGCATGATCCGCTCGCTCCATCGCGTTGCTCGTGACGATCGGAGTAAAGTTCTTCACCCTTCTCCGGCTGTTTCCATGGGAACACCGCGCCGGATTTTTCTGAACAATATGGCGGACATGGACGTAGGTCGTCCGGCACCGAAGAGATAAGGCCATGATCAAGAACCACTAGCGAAGGCGTCCTCTCAAACGTAGGCCGCCGGCGTCCAGCCGCGGCAGCATTCCCGAAAAACTTAGATCTGCTTAGACGCCGCTCCCTTGCCGGCGAACGAAGTTTCTATGCCAACAGATATTCAGGAGAAACAAATGAAAAGCATACCGGGTACGGACGGCGCTGATACGCTGAATGGCGATTTCGGTACGGACCAGATTTTCGGCTTCAGCGGAAACGATATCCTCAACGGCTCATTCCAAGGTGACTTTATCTTCGGTGATGTCGGGAAAGACACGCTGAACGGCAACAGTGGCAATGACTTTCTCGATGGCGGAGACGAAAGCGACACTGTCAATGGCGGCTCCGGTCAGGACACGATCATGGCGGACGTGCCGCTTTCCGGGACCGGCGACATCGTCGATGGCGGTTCGGGCACGGACCGCCTGATGGTCGACTATTCCGATCTCACCACAGGTGTGAACATCACGATCCGGGACTGGATCACGCCGCAGACCTTGATCGGCAACATACAGGCGACAAATGTCGAAGCCTTTAACATCACCGGCACCGATTTCGCTGATACGATCACCGGTGGCAACTACAGCGACATTCTCATGGGCGGCGACGGTGATGACAAGCTCACCGGCGGTCGAGGCTCCGACAGCCTGATGGGTGGGCTCGGTCTGGATACGCTGAAGGGCGGCTACGGGGCCGACTACCTTACTGGTGGTGATGGTGACGATGTCCTCACAGGGGAAGCGGGAAGCGATATGCTTACCGGCGACAGCGGCAATGACGAGGCTCATGGCGGCAGCGGAACGGACTCCATTCTCGGCGGACTTGGCAATGACAGCCTGTTCGGCGATGACGGTGACGACTATGTGTTTGGCGGCGACGGAATCGACAGCCTGAACGGCGGCAACGGCAACAACTCACTCGACGGCGGCGTCGGCGATGACAAGGTCGAGGGAGGGGCAGGTAACGACACTGTCACCTATCGCTATGGTGAGGGCAAGGACACGATCACCGACGCCGGCGGCAATGATACCCTCGTCCTGACGAACTTCACCGGCAATTTCACCGTGAAAGCGGCAACTGTGATCAACACGGTGGCCGGCGGTACGACCTTCGTCGGCATGGAAAATTACAGCATCTATGCCACGGGAACCGGCGCCAACACGATCACCACTGGTGCCGGCACCGATTTCATCGACAGCGGCGCGGGTGATGACATCGTCAACGGCGGAGCCGGTGACGATTATGTGAGAAGCGGTCTCGGCAAGGACAGCGTCTTTGCCGGTGATGGAGCGGACCGGGTGGACCTGGGCGATGGCGGGGCAGACAAGGCCGATGGCGGAGTTGGGAACGACTTTGTGGTCGTTGACCGGCGGTCGTCGACGGCGGGCCTGACGTTCTCCGCGACGGACGCGGACGCTACGCTTTCGGAGGGAACCTCGATCAAGAACTTCGAGCGTTACCAGGTCCTCTTCGGCTCGGGCAATGACATCGTGAAGTCGGTCGGCACCGCTCAAAGCGTCAGCTTCTCCGGCTATGCCGGCAACGACACGCTGATCGGCACCGCTGGCTCGGACCTGCTCGATGGCGGCACCGGCAACGACAACCTGTCCTCCGGCGCCGGTAACGACCACCTCGTCGACTTTGGCGGCACCAATGTCATCAACGCGGGCGACGGCAACGACACGGTCAATGTCGGAGACAGTAGCGGCGTGACCGCTCATAACACGGTCGATCTCGGAATTGGCAACGACTCTTTCGACCGGAGCGCGTCCGTCGGCAAGCTTACGCTGGATGGCGGAGTGGGTACGGATTTCGCGTCGATCGATTTCTCCAAATACAGTGCGGGAATCACCTTCAAATTGTCGCCCTCTGTCACCGTCACCAATGCTCCGGTCACGGTCAAGAATGTCGAGCGTGTGAAACTCATCGGCGGCAGCGGCAACGATATCTTCGTCGGCGGTGCGTTGAATGACGCATTGCACGGCGGGCTCGGCCACGACAGCCTGACCGGCGGTGCCGGCGACGACGTGCTCGCAGGCAATCTCGGCAATGATACGCTGCAGGGTGGCCTCGGCAACGACACGCTCTCTGGCGACGGCGTCGGCTTTTATGGGGGTCGGGACAAGATCTCCGGCGAAGACGGCAACGACCGTGTCTTTGCCGGGATCGGTGACGCTGCCGACGGCGGCACCGGCACCGATACGCTCGATCTCGATGCGAGCAACCAGACAAAGGACATTTCCTTCAGCTTCACGACCGGCAGCGCCACCCTCGACACGACGACCTTGTTCAAGGGGTTCGAGGTGCTGAACTACTTCGGCAGCGCGGGCAAGGATACGGTCACAGGCGGCAGCCTCGGCGACCGACTGGAGGGCAATGCCGGCGACGACACGCTTCGCGGTGGAAGCGGCGATGACGTGCTGCGCGACGGGGCAGGCAACGACAGCCTCTTCGGTGACGCTGGAAACGACACGTTGATGCGCACCATTTTCAGCGGAACGGATGTCTTCGACGGTGGCGCCGGGACAGATACGCTCTCCTTCGGCAGCGCCAGCGAGACCTCGGTCGTGCTCGATCTGCAGAACCAGGCGGCGAACCGCGGCATGGCGCAGGGCCTGACGGTCAAGAATTTCGAGATCATCAACGGCAGCGCCAATGACGACGTCATCCGCGGCGACGCCGCGGCGAACATCTTCAACGGCGGCGGGGCCGACGACATTCTCGACGGGCGCGGCGGCGCGGACCGGCTGAACGGCGGCGCCGGCGACGACTGGCTGAGCGGCGGTACCGGCAACGACCTCTTCGTCTTCGACCGCTCCGGCCGGGACGGCGAGGGCGACGTCATCACCGACTTCACCGGCGGCCAGGACAAGCTGCTGATCGACCGCAGCGACTACGGCATTGCCGCCGCTGACGCGACTGTCACGCTCGTCGTCGGCGCCGATCCGGTGGCGACGAGCAGCAAGGGCACCTTCCTGTTCGAGTCGGACAACGGCCGGCTGTGGTTCGACGCAGACGGCAAGGGCACGGAGGCGGACCTCGAACTGGTGGCGATCCTCAAGGGCGTCACGACGCTTTCGACCAGCGACTTCTCGCTGTTCTAATCGGCTTCGCTAAAAGCCTTTCTGATCGCGAAACGGGGCGGGATGGCAGCATTCCGCCCCGCCTTTTCTCGGGCGGAGGCGCACCAAAGTCTACGAGCCTCAGTTCAAAGCCACGTTCGAGACATCAGCCGAGGTGCTTAGCAGGCTCGTAAAGGCGTTCAGCGATTACGAAAATAAGAACGAAGCGGCGTGGGGGTAGAAATATACTGGCCCGACCGCGCGTCTCACCCAGCATGATCCCCCCTGGCTGCACCGCTCAAGACCATATTCCTCGAATTTTCCTAAAAGGCTGAGATAATTCCTAACGAATTGTGAATTAGGTCTTGCTTAGATTGGCGATATGTCCTGTTTCGGGGGAGGGGAAGGCTATGAGGGCCGGGAAGTTCCGCTTGCATCTCAAGGGTCTGGCAGGCAACAGAGATGGTAATTTTGCAGTGCTCGGGGCAATTGCCTTCGTGCCGATAATCGGGGCGGCTGCAATAGCGATCGATCTTGTTGGCGCCTATCTCGAAGCGGAGAAAATCCAGAATGCGCTGGATGCCGCGGCGATCAGTTCTGTCAGGGCCTATGGCGAGGGCGCGACGGAAGAGGCAGCTCAAGAGGAAGCAAAAAAGTTCTTCTGGAGCAACTATTCGCTGCCGGAGGAAAACGTTGTCGAAGCTTTGGCTGCGCCGACGGACACGGACACTGAAAACGCGTTGGCGGTTACGTTCACACGTGACGCAAACGAAGACACGGCCGCCGCGGAATTCGTCTTCGAGTACACGCCCATCTTTCTCGAACGCACGCCGCTACAGATCAGGCGCCAGGCCATTGCCGCACGCGCCGCCGGCGCAGAAGCTTGCATCCTGGCGCTCCACCACACGGCTGATCGGGCATTCGATGTCAGCGGCAGTTCCGTGGTGGACCTGACCGGATGCTCGGTCATCTCCAATTCGAACGACGGTCAGTCGATCTATATTGGCGGAACGGGCAAACTGACGGCCGAATGTCTTTACGCGGCCGGTGCCATCTATGGGTCGCCGCAGGATGTGACGCTGGCTTGCGAGAGCGCGGTAGAAGGATCGCCGCGCGTTGCGGATCCCTTTGCAAGCAAGGCGTTTCCCAAGACCTCCACCTGGGTCGATCTTTCCGGTTGCGGCCAGAATTACGTCACTGGCGGCGGCGGCAACGGCGATTGCAACGGGACCGGCAAGACGCCGAAGAATGCGACGGGCTACGTCGTCACGCTAAAACCCGGGACCTATGGAACGCTCGAACTCAAAGGGGCCATCAAGCTCGAGCCCGGCAACTATATCATCGACGGCGGCCGGCTCGAGCTTGGAAGCCAGACAGTCGTTACCGGCGAGGGCGTGACGTTCTTTCTGATGAACGATGCACAGGTCAAGATCAACGGTGGCGCTACCTTCAACATCTCCCCCTCGCTCGAGGGAGACTGGGCCGGCTTCTCGATCGTAGCCGAGCATGGAAACGAGGCGGCGGCGATCATCAACGGCAACAGCCAGTCATCGCTTACCGGGATCATCTACCTGCCAGACGTCTCGGAACTGCAATACTCCGGCAACGGTTCGACGAGCGGCGAGTGCATCAGGCTGATCGCCCAGGAAATCACCCTCATCGGCAACAGCACATTCAAGATGGATTGCAGTGCTGAACTGGCGAACACGCAGTTCAATTATCCCGGCACTATCCGGCTGGTGCGCTAGATTCGGCGATGAGGCCCCCTGGGCTTAGTTCGACCCTCTATGGCAACGTAAGCGGTCTTGGGGCGGCCGCCTCCATATGGCATTCGGCAACAGGGGCGTTCAGTGCTATTCTCGTGGCTGAAAGCCGCGGTCTATCCGCCGGCGCGCGGGCTGCGGCCAATGTCTGGAGGTAAATCAACGCTTTATCGAGAGGATTGCACGAACCCGGAGAGGTGCGGCACCGGGGTGCAAACCGGCCGAGGGAGGATCGAATGGAAACCCCTATTTCACTGCATCCATGGCTCGACAACGGCATCGCCAAGGGCGATCCTGGCTTCAGCGGCGGCACGCTGGTCTGCGCCTGCACGGACCGCCCGGTCAAAGTCAGGATATCCGGCGGAATCGCGCACAATCACGCCTGCGGTTGCACGAAATGCTGGAAACCGGCCGATGCAACTTTTTCCATCGTGGCGGTCACCCCTCATCAGAATGTCAGCGTGATTGAAAACGGCGACAAGCTGGAGATCGTCGATCCGACGGCGCTGATCCGACGCCATCGGTGCCGGGAATGCGGCGTGCATATGTATGGGCCGGTCGAGCGCGAGCACGCGTTCCAGGGGCTCGATTTCATTCATCCGGAACGCTTCCAGGAGCGCGGATGGCCGGAACCCACTTTCGCGGCCTTCGTTTCGTCGATCATCGAGGCGGGCATCGACCCCTCCAGAATGAATTCGGTCCGCAATCACCTAAGGCAGCTCGGCCTTGAACCCTACGACTGCCTGTCGCCCGATCTCATGGACTTCATTGCTGCCTGGACAGCGAAGAAGAGTGGCGCGCTGAAGCAATAGCGGCACTCTTTCAGTGCTGCCACGCGCGCTACGCGGGTGGTGAGCCAGAATTGCACGCGCGCAAAATCTCGGTGCATGGCGGGGACGGCGCGCCATTTTAGGGTCAGTTCAGCCAGATAGACGTAGAAATGCGCGCCTTGCGCACGTTAGGCGCGATCTTTGCCACAATTTCGCTGCACCTCACCCGCAAAGTCCTCACCGCTGACCAACGGCTGGCAGGGGAATTCCATATCTCGCACAGCGACCGCCATCAGGTTGGGGTACGGCCATTGCAGTTCGCGGGCCGGCTGCAACTTCGAGCCTAGAACCCGACATCGGGCTTCGGCGAGAGGAGATGTGCAGCCTCAAAGCGCTAGAGAGTCTTTCGTACGTTGTAGCGTAGGCGTGTTGCAGTTTGCATGGTTGCCAGAGCGGCACCGCTCTCGGGCGGAGCCATGCAAAGGTTCGACCTTGCGGTGACTTGGGTAAGCCAGGCCCGCAGGGTTGTTGCACGCCTCGATCAAGGACGCTCTAGCCCTTTGATTCCGGAGCATTTCATCTGCGTTCGGGAAGCTCTTCCGGCCGCAGGCGGCTCTATGCGTGCAAAAATTGCGCGTTGTGGAGGGCAAACCTAGTGCGATGGGCGGAGACGCAGAGCGGGCGCAAGCCGGCATGAGGCCGGTCCGCGCACAAAGGAGACCCAACTCATGAAGGTTGTGGCGTTTCTGACTGCGGCATTTGTCGCGCTTACATCACCGGACACCGCGTCGGCAGGCATGCTGGCCCAGGCCCAGCAATATGCGGGACTGCACGAGGTCAAGCACAACAAACGGCTGCGCGCCGCCCTCGGCATCAATCCCGCACGTACGCCCTGGTGCGGTCACTTCATGGGCATGATTGCCCGAAAGTCCGGTCGGCAACCTCCGCAGAGCTATGGCTTCGCGCGGTCCTGGTTGCGGTTCGGCGCGCCGATCAAGCTCTCTTATGCACGCCCGGGCGACGTCATTGTCGTCAGAACCGGCCGGAGCTACCATGTCGGCATCCTGTCTGTCCTGTCGAAATCGACCGCGCGGGTTATCGGCGGCAATCAATCCGGAAGGGTGCAATTGTCCTATTTCAGCCGCGGCCAAGTGATTGCTGTCAGGCGATAGAATGGAGAGCGGGCTGCCGCCCTCGATCCAACATCTGGAGCTAAAGGGCAGGTTGCGCTTTACACTTTTGCTCGTCCAGCACTAAGCTCCGCGGCACTTCCAATTGCGGATTGCCCGATGTCGCTTCGCCTCGCTACCTTCAATATCGAGAACCTCCTGAGCCGCTTTGATTTTTCAGGCTTTCGCAACCAGCTCAAGCAGGACCGGGTGCTGAGACTTTTCGATGTGCGCAGCGAGGCGGAGTATCAGCGGCTGGAAGAGGCACGCACGATCGCGCATACGGACGACACGCGGCAGATGTCGGCGCTGGCCATCGCCGACTGCGATGCCGATATCCTCTGCCTGCAGGAGGCCGACAACATGGCGGCGTTGCAGGCTTTCGAATATGGCTATCTCTTCCGCATGGTCGGCGACGGATACCGGCAGAAATATCTGATCGAAGGCAACGACTCTCGCGGCATCGACGTGGCGGTGCTGATGCGCGAGGAGACGCGCGACGGGCAGAAGATCGAATGCCGGGAGGTCAAGAGCCATGCGGCGCTGACCTATGAAGATCTCGACCTTTTTAACGACGAACTGGCACTTACGAACCGCCCGCTCGATCGCATCTTCAAGCGCGACTGCCTGGAGGTGGATTTGAGGGTCGGCGGCCGGCCGCTAACGCTCTATGTGGTGCATTTCAAATCGATGGGGCCGGCGCGCGACGGCCTCGACGGCCGACAGGCGACGACGGCGCTTCGCGCCGCAGAAGCGAAGGCGGTGCGCCATATCATCGAAAACCGGTTCGGCCGCGGCCATACGGCCGACAAGATGTTCGCCATTTGTGGGGACATGAACGATTATCAGGAGAAGGTGGTCATCCTCGGCGACCGCCGCAACGGCTACGAATTCGTACCACGCGAGGAAGAGATGAGCGCGCTCGATATTCTCAGCCATGACGGCTTTGCCGAGAATCCCATGTCGAGGCGGCCGGTGCTTGATCGCTGGACGCTCTTCCACAGCCGCGGTCCGCAGGAGCGGCACCTCTGCCAGCTCGACTACATCTGGTTGTCACCGGCCCTTGCGCGGCGCAATGTCGGCCGTATTCCGGAGATCGTCCGCGCCGGCCAGCCCTACCGGACGATCTTTCCCGCGGGGCAGGAGGTGGAGCGTTATCCGCGCACCGGCTGGGACCGACCCAAGGCCTCCGACCATTGTCCGGTCGTCATGACGCTGGATATCTGACCCATGACCCTTCTTGAAAGCAATCGGCCCGCCTGGCCGGCGGAAGGCACGGTTTTCCCGGTCTCGGAGATTGACATAAAGGTTTCGTCCGAGCCGCATCCGTTCCACCTCGCCGAGGCGGAGCGAGCGCGGGAAAGTTGGCAGCGCGAGATCGCGGCCAACCCGCATCTCTTCGATGGCAGGATGGTATTGCAGCGGTCGATCCGCATCGCCGAAGGACGAATCGCCGCGTGGGCGCATATCGTTCCCTATTCGACTTTCCTGTGGTGGCGACGAACGCGTGGGCCGGGCGCATGTCATCTCTTCGGTATGCCGATGCTGCTTTCCTCGGATGGCGCCATGATCGCCATCCGAATGGGGGCGCACACGGCCAATCCCGGCCGGGTCTACAGCCCCGGCGGCTCGCTGGAGCCGGAGGACATCGTTGACGGGCGTTGCGATGTGGCCGGCAATATTGCCCGCGAGGTCAGGGAGGAAACAGGCATTTCGCTTTCCGAGGCCGTCGCCGAACCGGGCTGGCACGCCATTCACCTGGACGGCACCGTCACCGTTTTTCGCGTTTTCCGGCTGGCCGCCACTGCAGACGAAGTCGTCGCGCGGGTGGCGGCGCACGTCGCCGCCGATCCGCATCCGGAGATCGACGAGGCGGTGGCGATCCGCGGACCCGAACCGACGGCGCACAACTATCCGGAGTTCATCCCGCCGATCCTTAAGTGGCTCTTTGCGCGGCGAGGCACCTGATACGTGGACACCTATGGCCGGTGAACCTGAAATAGGCCCATTGGCACTTTGCCGTGTGCGCTCGACGCGGCTTTCTCGTTCCATGATAAAGGACTAAAGTTTACCTCCTTGCGCGTGGAGAGCAGGATGGTGAACGGGCGGGTCGAACGGCGGCTTGCGGTCATTATGGCCACGGATATCGTTGGCTATTCGCGCCTCGTGGAGGCTGATGAAGCCCGCACCCTCGACGCGATAAAGCAGATGCAGTCATCAATACTCGCTCCCAACATTGCCGCTCGTGGTGGCCGTGTCGTCAAGCTTATGGGGGACGGCGCGCTGATTGCCTTCAACTCTGCGGTCGATGCGGTGGACTGCGCGATAAATCTTCAACAGGACGTCACTTGCCACCAACAAGGGCTGGCGGTCGACGACCGCATCGTCCTGCGGATCGGCATCAATCTTGCCGACGTGGTGATAGAAGGAGACGATTTGCTGGGCGACGGCGTGAACGTCGCCGCCCGTCTGGAGGCATCGGCCGAGCCGGGCGGCATATGCCTTGCCGATATCGTCCATCGGCAGCTCGGGCCAAAGGACCGTTCCGCCTTTCTCGACGGTGGTGAGATATCGCTCAAGAACATCGCCCGGCCCGTTCACGTCTGGCATTGGCGGGATGCACCAAAGGCGGGACCGTCGGCCTTTCCCGCGCCGGCGCGAACCTCTATCGCCGTCCTGCCGTTCGAAAACTTAAGCGGCGCGCCGGGCCAGAGCTTTTTCAGCGACGGCATAACCGAGGATATCATTGGCGGGCTTGCCCGATTTCGCTCGCTTGCCGTCATCGCCGCGAGTTCCTCCTTCAGCTTTCGAGGCAAAAATGAGGACCGGAAGGAGATCGGCAGAAAGTTGGGCGTTACCTATCTCGTCGAGGGCAGCGTTCGCCGCGCGGGCGAGCGGGTGCGCATCACGGCGCAACTCATCGAAGCCGCCAGTGGAACCCACCTGTGGGCCGAACACTACGACCGCGGCTTCACCGATATTTTCGCGGTCCAGGACGAGGTGACGCGGATGATCGTGTCTACCCTGGTGGGGCAGATCGAATGTGCCGATGTTCGCCAGGCACTGCGAAAGCCGACGACGAGCCTTGCGGCCTACGAGTTCTATCTCCGCGGGCTCGTCCACATCAGGGGCTATGGTCCCGATGACAATCGGCAGGCCTGCGCCATGTTCGAGGCGGCACGTGAACGCGACACGCAATTCGCGCTGGCCCTGGCCCATCTCGCCTTGGCGCGAACCGCGCTCCACGGCTACGCCAATGCGCCGCGCGATGTCCTCGATGAGGCTCTGGCGCTGACGCGCGAGGCGGTTTGTCTCGATGAAGGTGAGGGCGCCTGCCAGCGCCTATTGGCGCTCGTCCATGTCAACCGCCGGGAATTCGAACAGGCCGAACGGCACTATCGCCGTGCCTACCAGCTAAACCCGAACGACGCGAATACATTGGTGCAGATGGGCGGCCTGCTCGCCCGCCGTGGCAAGCTGGAGGAAGCGATGGAATGGATCAATGAAGGTTTCCGTCTGAACCCGTTTCCGCCGCCGTGGTACAGCGCGGCGCTCGGCAACGCGCTCTACATCCTCGGCCGCTACGAGGAAGCAGCCGCTGCGCTCAAGGAATTGCCCAATCCCGGGCCATTCACCACCGCTCGCCTGGTTGCCTGCTACGCACTGGCCGGCGACACGCGAGCGACCGAGGCGACCAAGGCACAGCTTCTGAAACTTTCCCCCGACTTTTCAACGGAGGATTTCATCAGGCGAGGCCTGCTGCTGGAGCGCCCCGAGCAATTGGACCTTTTCCGCCAGGGACTGCTGAAGGCGGGATTGCCGGCGTGAAGGCAGGGATGCGGTTCACGCGCTGTCAACGTTGGCCGAGCCGGGCTCCGATTGGAACCAGCCCGACGATCGTCAAGAGGGAAAAGGCGGCGCCGGCGATGAAGGTTGTCTGCGGCCCGGCGATATCCCAGAGCGCCCCGGCGATGACGCTGGCCAGCAGCAGGGCGATGCCGGTTACCAGGTTGAACATGCCGAAGGCGGTGCCGCGTAGCTCCGCCGGCGCCGTTTCGGCAATCAAGGTCGCCAGCAACCCTTGAGTAAAGCCCATATGCAGACCCCAAAGCGCGACGCCGATGCCGAGCGCAATGATGCCGGTCGTGAAGGCCAGAACAAGGTCGGCAAGCACGAGAAGCGCAAGGCCGAGCACGAGGAGCCCCAGGCGGTTGACGTGATCGGAGAGCACACCGGCGGGGTAGGCCGAGAGCGAGTAGGCGAGGCTCATGATCACGAGGACGACCGGCGCCAGCGCCGAGGGCAGGCCGATCGACTGGGCGCGCAGGATGAGGAAGGCTTCGCTGAAGCGGGCCAGCGTGAAGACCGCGGCGACGACCACCACCCACCAATAGGCCGATCCGAGCCGTCCCAGTTCATCACGACGCAGTGGCATTCGCACCCGGCGCAGTTCCTTCGGCCGCCCTGGCTCCTTGACCCCAACGAGAAGCACGCCGACGGAGAGGAAGGCGGGAATGACTGCAAACCAGAACACCGCCTGAAAATGATCGGCTGTCAGCCACATCAGGGCGATGGCGAGGAGCGGACCGACGAAAGCGCCGACCGTATCGAGCGACTGGCGTAAGCCGAAGCTTGCGCCGCGTAGATGGCGCGGGGCGAGGTCGGCGACGAGCGCGTCGCGCGGCGCGCCGCGGATGCCCTTGCCGACACGGTCGATGAAGCGAGCCGCCACCAGCCATTCGAGGGAGACGGCAAGCGGAAAGATCGGCTTGGCGAACGCCGCCAAGCCATAGCCGAGGACGGCGAGGAACTTGCGTTTGCCGAGCCAATCGCTGAGCGCGCCTGAGAAGACCTTGGTGATCGAGGCCGTCGCTTCGGCAATGCCCTCGATAAGGCCGACGGCGAGCGTAGATGTGCCGAGCGCAGTGACCATATAAAGGGGCAAGAGCGCGTGGATCATCTCCGAAGAGATGTCCATGAACATCGACACAAAGCCGAGGGCCCAGACCCCGGCCGGAATGCCTTTGCGTGACGTCGCTTCGCTTGTCATGTTGCTCCAGCGGCCTCTTTTTCCGCCAGGACATGCCACTTTTCGCGCTCACGCGGAGAGAGGCCTGGCGGCAGACCCTCATAACCATTGTTTTGCAAGGCGGAAAGGCTTGGCCTCATCATGGCCTTTGCATTCAACGGAACATATGCATAGGCTATGCATATGTTGGTCTTGGTGCTCTCGGGGTGATGATTTTCGATCGCCTCGACGTTGCGTTGGACGGACTTTCGCCGAGCGCTGCAGCGTTGCTCTCAATGTTGCATTTCAAACCCGGGCTGACGACCACCGGCCTAGCAAGGATTACCGGCGTCAGCCAGCCGACGGCGGTGCGACTCATCGATGGACTGGAACGACAGGGGTTCGTCACCCGCGGGAAGCCGGACGGCCGGGTCACACCGCTGTTGCTCACCACGGCGGGGCGTGCCCGCGCAATTCACCTGCAGAAGCGTCGACTTGAAGCGCTCGACGGCTTGCTCGCGCCACTCGCACCTGAGGAACGTTACCAGTTCGAGCGCATTCTCGATCAAGTTCTCGCCGGCGCCACCACCTCCCGTTCATTTGCCCGCACCACCTGTCGCCTTTGCAAGCACGATCTATGCCGCCCCGGCCTTTGCCCCATCGGTAATCGCGCCGTGGAACTGGAGCAGGCGGAACCAGAAAACGACCTCGGAGACGTACAATGATTGTCGCATATGAAGGACATAGCCCCCGCATTGACGCCGAGGCATGGGTCGCCCCGGATGCCACCGTCTGCGGCGACGTGACGATCGGCGCCGGAGCACGGATCATGCATGGCGCCCGGCTTGTGGCAGAAGGCGGCGGCTCGATCCGGATTGGCAGCAATTGCATTGTGCTCGAGAACGCGGTGGTTCGCGCCACGCCGAACCATCCCTACGTCATCGGAGATCATTGTCTTATCGGACCGAACAGCCATGTGGTGCGCCGCAATCCACGACGAGGTCTTTGTCGCAACCGGGGCGGCGATCTTCCACGGCGCCACTATCGGCAAGGGCGCAGAAGTGCGGATAAACTGCACTTGCGCACGCACCTCGAGCCGGGCGCGACGGTGCCGATCGGGTGGGTTGCCGTTGGCAACCCGGCCGAAATCCTACCGCCGGACCGCCATGAGGCTATCTGGACATTGCAGAAGCCGCTGGATTTCCCTGGCTTTGTCTATGGGCTCGACCGGAATGCGCCCGATCTTATGCAGATCCTGACGTCAGGGCTTGCAGAGCGACTCGATGTCCACCGGAAGGAGGAGCAGATATAGCTGGCGGGCCGATCGCGACTTAGGCGTGGCAAGTCCCTAAACGGGGAAACCGGTCACATCGTCACGTCAGGGCAATCTGAGGATGTTTTTTGCCTTGCCGCCCGGGCGAGGGCATTGCAAGGTTCGTGGCGAAGAACTGCCGGTCCGGATTTCGGCTGATGGCGCATCGGGAAACACGCGCCTCATGAAGGGAAGAGTCATGGGACGACGCTACGCGATCTACGACGTCTTCACCGAGAAGCGTCTCGAGGGCAATCCGCTTGCCGTGGTGTTCGAGGCCGAAGACCTGAGCGACGTGGCCATGCAGGCGATCGCCCAGGAATTCAATCTTTCCGAGACGGTCTTCATTCAGCGGTCGGCGAGCGCCGCCCATTCGGTGCGCCTCAGGATTTTCACGCCGTGGCACGAGCTCCCCTTTGCCGGGCATCCGACGGTCGGCGCGGCCGTGGCGATCGCGGAGTCACTCTACGGAGATTCCGAAAAGCCGCTCGATCTGATGCAGGTGCTGGAACAGAAGGTGGGCCCGGTGCGCGCGGCGGTGCGGCTGCAGCCCCGGGAAGCGACCTTCGCCGAATTCGACCTGCCTCGCAAGCCGAGCCGACTGGATGCGCGTTTCGACAAGCAGGCGATCGCCGATGCGCTTAGCCTCAAGGCGACGCAGATCGGTTTCGAGAACCACGTCATTTCCTTCTGGAGTGCTGGCGTTCCCTTTGTCATGGTGCCCTTGCACGATGTCGGTGCCGTCGCGGCGGTCGAGTTCGATCCGCAGCGTTGGGAGCAACTCGCGCCACTCGCGGAAGGCCGGCTCGCCGCCGCCTATCTCTACTGTCGCGGTGGCATCAACCATATGGCGCGCTTTCATGCCCGCATGTTTGCGCCGGAGATGGGGATCAGCGAAGACCCAGCGACCGGCGCGGCAGTGGCGGCGCTTTCCGGCGCGATTCACCTCTTCGACGAGCTTGTCGATGGGCACCACCCGATTCTGATAGAGCAGGGGGTGGAGATGGGCCGTCCCTCCTTCATCCATCTGCATCTCGACATTGCCGGCGGCAAGATCGCTACCGCCCGCATTGGGGGCCACGCAGTGAAAATTGCCGAGGGGGAATTGGCGGTCTAGGCGTGGCGAGGCATTGGCGCCTCCCGGGTGGATGGACGGGGTGAAATTTTTCCCAAGAATCTTGCAGAGGGTGCTGGACAAGCCGAACGAAGGCCATTATACGCCCCACCAGACTGCTGCGACGCGGTCTTGGACGGGTGATTAGCTCAGTTGGTAGAGCAGCTGACTCTTAATCAGCGGGTCCACGGTTCGAGCCCGTGATCACCCACCAATCATTTCAAAGCGATATCGGCAGTTCTTAAGCCAACTTCTTGAGCGCAACAAGCCATAGGCTAACTGTTGGCTAACGCGCGTGCCCAGCATGGCGCCGGCGAAGAGCCAACGCCCGACTGTCCTTTCCACACCAAGATCACTGCGCGGGCGTATACCAGATCGGCGACGTATAGGCACGCTCCTGCAGCTTCATCGTCGCATCAGCCAGTGGCTTCACGCCGAAGCGCTTGGCATCGTAAGCCGTCCATCGCGGGGTCGGAATTTCGATCACCCTGCCGTAGTAGAAGGCGGGAAGGCTCGCGTCGAAATCCGGGTCCTTCCATACGGCGACGAGTTCAGGTGCCCCGATCGTGTTTACCCACGTGGCGTTGGCGAGATCCACCGTATCGCCGACAGGCGGCAGCTTGCCGTCGGCACCTGATTTACGGTCGCCCGCCCAGGCGACGTCGTAGACTTTCTCCTGTAGCTTGCCATCCTTGTCCATCCAGCCCTTGACGACCTGGTAGCGGTCGAGATTCGCCCCGATCGGATCTTTCAATGCTGCAACGAGGAACGTCGGCACCTTGCCGCCGGGGGCTGCACTGAGATCGCCGCCCATGGGAACGCCCTTTCGATAGCCGATATTCGCCGGCAGGCGGTCCGCCGCATCCTCCTCCACGAAATCCCAGCCGCCGAAGAAGCGTACGATCATGCGCGAGCCGGTTGTGGCATAGGTTTCCTTGCGCTGCATCGCATCCCACAGGGATTCGCGGGTGTTGTCATTGGCCCAGACCGCTGCATAGCCAGAGGCGGAAACCTCCCAGTCCATGATTTTTACGCCGGTTTTGGGGTTGTTAATGAAAGCGGCGGTCATGCGATGCGGACTCGGTTCCTGTGGCACGGTCTTGCCGAAGAAGTTTTCTTCCTCGATGGCCGCCAGCCCCGTGTGCGCGTCGGTGCTGCCGATGAGCCCAAATTTGTATGGATTCGTGCCGAGTTCCTTTTCGAGCTTCAGCCCGTTCTTGTAGGCCGAGCGGGCATATTCGAATTCGAGCATCTCGTTCTTCTTCGCGACGCTGCCGTCGAGATTACCCTTGTCCCAGATCTCGAAACTGGCGAATTCGTCGTTGGGCGACAGGAATGGATGAGCCTCACCGGTACCCTTCGTTTGCGTGGTCTCGTAGAGCCGCTCCCATTTCGACCGCGTCTCGGCGTATTCACGATCGAGCTTCTTGCCGAAAGCCTCGACGACCGGGAACATCAATCCGTTGCTCAGGTTGCCATTGTGCGCGATGGCCAGCACGCTGCCGCCGGTCTTCGATTCGTAGGCCTCCATCCACTTCCACAGGTCGACCGGGTTGTCGCTGCCATAGGGCGGGTACACCGTGAAGGGCTCCACCTGGCTCGCCTTGTCGCCATTGTCGCGGAAGATGACGTTGCGGTGCAGGTTGTTGCCGCCGGTGTTCGAGGTCCATTCGAAGCCGATGAAAGCAGTGAAGCGGTCCGGCTCGTTATATTGGTCGGCGGCGGAAATCGTCTCCTGCCAGGCGCTCTGGTAGGGGCGCGTTCCCGGGAAATACATGAGATCCTTCGGGAAGGTCCCTTGCGAGAACGCGACGATGATCGCAATCGCCGCATCGGCGCCCCTGCCGGACTGTATCATGTCGTACCATTGACGGCCGGTCGGGTCGGCAAGCAGGTTCGGCTTGCCCGCGAACAGGTCGGGGAAGAAGCCCATATTGTCGGAGTGATCGGCAACGACCAGGAAGTCGAGCGGGCGGGACAGTTTTGCCGGCTGACCGGTCGACGAGGTCACCTCCTCGCCCCGGGCGAAGCGGTAGGCATCCGTCGGTCCAAGCCGTGCGCCGAATGCGCCGGCATCCATCGAAAACGAAGTGTGCAGGTGCGTGTCGCCGAAGAACGGCCGCGTCGGAAAGTCCCTCCCGACATAGGGCGAGTAGGCCGGCGGCCGCTGCTGCGCCTCCGTGGCCTTCTTCTGATCCAGCGTGCCCGTGTCCTGCGCGAACGCCGGCGGCGCAAATGCGGCAACCATCAGGCCGGCGAGTTTTATGCTCTGAAGCAATGTCCTGGTCATGGCTCTCTCCTCCGCAGAATTGTTTTGTCTCAATGATGTGCGGGGCCGCAGGCAATCTCGCCGCCGACCTCGGATACCGTAGATTGGGATGCAGCCCGTGCCATGATCGACGCGGACCGAGGTTGCATGAAGTGCAGCGTTGCTTGCCGAGCTTCCTGGCCCGGGGTCGATTGGGCCTGATGAACGCTCACGCCCATGGCAGGTTTTCCGTTCCCCGACGATTGATAGGTACCGATGAAATCCGCCTTCTGCCCTTCGGATCCATAGAGACGGATCAGGCCCAGCCGTAGCGCCTCGGCGATCGCCAGCCGTCCTCCGGCGACCTCACCGATGACGGCCTCGCCTGAAACCAGGACCAGATCGGCGGGCTCCGGGCCCGTAACATGAACATGGACGCCGAGCCGGCCGTGAGCGGCTTCGAACCGCGTCCACAGCATCGGCTCGAGGAGCACGAGCGAAAAAGACAATGCCGGTGCCTTATCGTGATCAAGTGCCCTGCCGAATTGCTCCAGTGCCTCAGCCGTCCTGCGATATCTCGAACTGAACAGATCCGGCGCGGCATCCGTGGCCGGCGCTGGCAAGCGTCGCTCCGCGATAGCAGCCGATATTGCGCCCATGACATGGAGCGCGTCCGGATAGACCCAGTTCATCATGCCGCGCGCCATCGACACGTCGTCGTGATAGCCGCAGGCAAGAACCGTTGGCGGCGACGCGGCCAGGAACAGAACCGCCGCGATGGAAAGCCGTGAAACCGCCGGCAACCATTGCCGATATCCACCCATGCCTGCCTCCCGAGCGTTCAAGAAATGGAAAACAACGCGATGCGTTGGATCGTCCAGAACATCGCGACGCTGCCGATCGCATAGGCCGGGACGCGCCGCGCCCAGGCCGGCAAACTGAGAGAGAGCCGCCGCGCCGCCGCCAAAAGCAAAAGCACCGCCGCCACGAAGACGAGCTGCCCCGCCTCGACTCCGAGATTGAAGAAGAGCAGCGCCAGCGGGATATGACCCTGCGGCAGGCCGAGCTCGCCGAGCGCGCCAGCAAAGCCGAAGCCGTGCAGGAGCCCGAAGCTGAAGGCCACGATCCACGGCGCCCGCGCCGCGATACCCTCGCGCCCCGCATCCCGATGCACGATCTCGACGGCGACGAACACGATCGAAAGCGCAATCACCGCCTCGACCGGGGCCTGCGGTGCATGGACGAAGCCGAGCGTCGCCAGCGCCAGCGTGATGGAATGAGCAACAGTGAAGGCGGTAAGGGTCTTGATCAACAGCCCCACCCCGCGCGTGAGCAAGAGGAGCGCCAGCACGAAGAGCAGATGGTCGATACCGAACAGGATGTGCTCGATGCCGAGTTTCAGATAGACCCAGGCGACGTTGACTGCGGTGTCGGCAACAGGAATGATCGCCGCCGGCGCGCGCGGCGTCAGCCGCTGCGTCCAGGACGTGCCGTCCAGATATTCGACGCGCACCAGCACGTCCGTCATCGTCGCTTCAAGGCTGCCGATCGTCAGCGTCTGGCCGCGCAGCCCCTGAGCGTTAAGGGTCCAGCTCTCGATCGCAGCGCCCTCAACAGTGCGGCTGATCGGCATCGATGACCGTGTCTCGCCGGAAAATTGCGGTTTGAGACCCAACCGCATCTCGCCTTGCATCGGCACCTTCCAGAGCACCGAAAATTCGTCGGGGCGTTCCTCGTGCAATTCGAGATAGGCAGGCCGCACCTCGTGCGCCATCGCCGATGGGACCCAAAACAACAACAGCAGGAGCCACGCGGCCGCCAGGCACCTTGTGAGGCGAATTGCGGCAAGGCAGGTCATCGCGTCCCGTCCTTGGCGACTGTCAACGGACCGACGACCGCCTCGACCCGCTCGTCCGCCGCGATGTCGTATTTCTTGAACAGTTCCGCGAAATATCGCTCCTCATACACCCGACGCTGTTGCTCGCGCCATTGTTCGAGCACCTGGACCTTCACTTGGGCGAAAGGGCGCACCTCTCCAGGGATCATCTCCGAAACCCGGACGAGATGCAGCCCATAGGCGGACTCGATCGGCCCCCTCCATGAACCCGGCGGGAGCGCGAATATCTCGCGTGCGAAGTTCTGACCGAAGCGCGCGGTCACGGTGTTCAGGTCAGCACCGCCTATTTCTGCTTCGATCAACAGCCGATCGCCTTCGTTGGCAATCTGCTCCGGCCCTCCATCAGCAGCGAGTCTCACCAGTGTTTGTTGTGCGTCCGCTGCTGCGTTCACCCGCCTGGAGCGGTTGAAGAAAACGTGCACGAACGATACCCGCCCTGTACGACGGAAGCTGTCCTTGTGCGCATCGTAGAACTGCCGCAGGTCACTCTCGTCGGGCTCCGAAATCCGGGCGGTGTCTTCGATCAGGAAGGTCATCTTTTGCGCGAGCCGGCGGCGCACGACCATGTCATCCTTGTCGAGGCCCAACTCGCGCGCCTCGCGCGCGAGTAGCTCTTCCTTCAGGAGGTTCGCGACGAGGCCGCGTAGTTCTTCGGGAGATGGAGTTCTCTGCCATTGCCGCGTCCAGGTTTCGCTCACCCAGCGCAGTTCGCCCTCACCGACGCGAATCTCGCGCACGCTGCTCGCTTGATGCTGCGTCTCAACGCCGGCATCGAGCCAGGTGTAGGCGACGAACAATCCGGCGCCAGCCAGAAGAAAATGGAAAAAAGGTTCCCTCAGCAGCTTCATGATGGCTTCCCCGGTGGTCAGCTAATGCTTCGGCGGTCGGGAGATAGGAATGATCTTCACGCGCTGAAGCGCCTGTTCTATTTCTTGGGCTAGGTCTTCCACCAATCCCTCGTATTCGACACGGCGTTCGGTGCGCACGGTCTCCGGAAATTGATCGACTGCTGCGAGGACCTGTTCGGCGGCTGCGAGATCATCGCACATCCCGCGAAAGCTCTCGTCTCGAGCGAAAAGTTCCTGGATCTGGGGCGCATATATCGGAAACCGGCGCATCGCCGCACTTAGGCCAAGGTCCTCGCCAGCGCCTCCGGATCGCCTGGTCATCCTTCAATTCCCGGACTGGAGCGATTTCTCAACCATTCGGCCACCATATGGCGTAATATCAATGCAGGGGCGTAAATTACGCGAGCATACTGAAACAACCGCGAACAGCGCTGCGGCCTGCGGGAGTGGGAAGGCATGGTCCATACCCGTTCTATTCAGGAAAGCATTTCAGTTACTCCAGCTTTACCGAGCGAAGCCGAAATTCGCGCTGAGCTCGATCGGATTCAATCGAGTCCGGAATTCAATGTACCGGAGCGTGCGCGCAAGTTTCTCGTTTATGTTGTTGAAGAGGCCGTTGCTGATCGGGCGGATCGCATAAAAGCCTACTCGATCGCCATCGAAGTCTTCGGCCGTGATGCATCTTTCGATGCGCAAACTGATCCCGTGGTGCGGATCGAGGCAGGCCGTCTTCGAAGGGCGCTCGAACGATACTACTTTACGGCGGGCGAAAACGACCCGCTCGTCGTGACCATTCCGAAAGGCGCTTATGTTCCGGTATTCACCCGACGTGGACGGTCGACGTCCCTGCCGCCTATAGCCTCCATTCAAAAGGAACCAGTCGTTCCCAGCCGATCAGGTATGCGGCAATGGATACTGTGGGGGCTTGTCGCGGTGACCGGCATTCTATTGGTGCTCTCTTTCGGCGGCCTCTTGCGCTTCACCAGAACAGAAGAGGGTTCGGTCGTAAGCGCGTACCAAGCAGGGCGCGCGACACCGAATGTTCCGAGGCTACTTGTCACGCCGTTCGAAGACCTGTCAGACAACGAGCGCTCGGCGATCGTCGCAAGAGGACTGACGGACAAGGTCATCGAGCACATCGCCAAATTCAAAGAAATCGTCGTGATCACCGAGAGGCAGCCGGCCGCCACAGGTGAATCTCATTCAGAGAGTACCCCGGTGGCGCGCTATGTGCTCGCAGGCGGCGTGCGGATTGATGGCGATAAACTGCGATTGACGGCACGTCTGGTAAACCAATCGGACGGATCGATTGCCTGGGCCGACAGCTACAGCGAGAATCTCCGGGTCGGCGAACTCCTGGATCTGGAGACCAACGTGGCTCGCGCCGTCGCCACCGCGGTGGCACAACCCTATGGCATAATTTTTCGCACGGACGCGTCGCAGGCGGCAAATCTGCCGCCGGACGACTGGCAGGCCTATGAGTGCACGCTGGCCTATTACGGCTATCGAGCCGATCTGACGCCGCGGACCCACGCGTCCGTTCAAGGTTGCCTGAAGCGCGCCGTTGAAAGGTTTCCCGGCTATGCGACGGCCTGGGCACTCCTGTCTCTCACTTACCTCGATGAGTTTCGGTTCCGTTACCGTCTTAATCCACCTTCGCCGCCGCCGCTCGAACTTGCTTTCGGGGCCGCGCGGCGGGCCGTCGAACTGGATCCGCAGAACGTCCGCGGTCTACAAGCTGAAATGCTTGCGTTTTTTTTCCGTGGGGATGTCGATACCGCTCTGGCAATTGGCGCTCGTGCCTTCTCGGTCAATCCGAACGACCCAGAGCTCAGTGCTGAGTATGGTTTTCGGCTCGCCCTATCGGGCGAATGGGAGTCGGGTTGCGACCTCGTCGCGGAAGCCGTCTCCAGAAATCCAGGCCCGCTCGGTTATTTTGAAACGTCCCTCGCGCTGTGCGCCTATATGCAGCAGGATTATGCCGCGGCAGACCAATGGATCAGGGCCGCCGATGTCCAAGCAAATCCCATATACCATTTCGTTGTCGCCGCCATTTCGGGGCAACTCGGCAAAACGGCTGAGGCCGCGCGCGAGCGACGATGGATCGAAGCCAACGCGGCCGATCTCCTGAGCAACGTGCGGCGAGAGGTTGCTATGCGGATCTACCGCCCGGAAGACCAGGCGCATTTCATCAGCGGGCTGGTGAAGGCGGGCTTACCCGTTCCAGAGTTCCAATAGGACAAGGCGCGGTAGATTGATCGCCTTGATGCGTTCAGACGAGATCCAGGCCGTACCAGTGCGCCAATCGAGAGAGCAAACGGCGCCCCGGTTCGTCCCGCACCGCCGCTGTCATCGGCGGTGCTCAGTAGATGCTACGCGATGCTACATGCGCTGCCGCCACAAACATATTAACTAGCAATGAGAATCGCGGAGTGGCCGTGATTGAATGCTCGGGTCGGGCCGCTTCAGGCAAAAAAGGAGGCGAGCATGAACAGGCTTGCATCAATCGACCAAACAATTGCCGCCTACGAACGACCGCATTGACGACCGCGCTAGCATTTCTCCTGATCCTAACTGGCTGGTCTCCGGCGCTTGCTCAAGACGCAGACGCCAAGAGAGTTCTGAAGGCGATGTCAGACTACGTTACGAGCCAGCAACATTTCTCTCTGAAGTACGATGTCGATCTCGAAGTGATCACCCCTCAGGTGGAAAAGCTTCAGTTCAGTTCCTCCGGCGAAGCGACCCTCAGTCGGCCGGACAAGCTGCGAGTAGCTCGGGCCGGTGGCTACGCCGATGTCGAGCTGATCTTCGATGGGAAAACCGTCACGGTGGTTGGCAAGCACACGAATGTCTTTGCCCAGTTTGAGTCACCAGGTTCGATCGATCAGGCGCTCGATCGCCTCAGGACCGAACATTTCATCGAAATGCCGGGGGCTGATCTTCTGCTTTCGAACATCTATGATGAATTGGTGGCCGGCGTCATCGAAGCCAAACACATAGGTCGCGGTATCGTAGACGGGATCGAATGCGAGCATCTGGCCTTTCGCAATCAGGAAACCGATTGGCAGCTCTGGGTGGAGGTTGGCGAAACGCCAGTTCCGAGAAAATATGTGATAACGAGCAAGACGCTGGCCGCAGCGCCCCAATACACGTTGCGGATCAAGGACTGGCAAACCGATGCCCCGCCCGATGCCCAACAATTCACGTTTACCGCGCCCCAGGGGGCAAAAGCGGTTGAGTTCAGCGCCTTAACGGACATCGGCGAGCTTCCGCCTTCCGCGACCGTCGAGAAGGAGCAGTGATCATGTCTATTCGTCGAACCGCTGCAATCGCAGTGGCGATCGGAGTGGGATTTGCGGAACTCTTCTGGAGCGGGACAATTCTTCCGGAGAACCCGGCCAATCTGATTTCGCGCGCTGAGGCAAGAATCGGACGGCCGCTAACGCCGCTGAGCTATGCGGGCGTCGCGCGACGCACGACACGACGGGCCTACTATGCTGGGGCCGCTGCCGCTCAACAGGGCTACTACGCCCCGGCATGCGTTCCGGTGAGGGACGCATACGGTAACGTCATTGCCTACCGGTGTCCGTAGAGCGGAATTAAGCAAGGGCAAGGACTCTCCGGGCGTCAATAACTCGTGGCGCTACTGGTGGACATCGCGATCCAGGTAGAGTGCAGCATCCCTCATTTGCGCTTGCAGCAAAGCGAGGAGCGGCATGAACAGTCGCTACCCTCCCGCCCGCGGGGTGACGTCGATAAGGGCCTGTGACGATCGATAGGTGCTATCCATAAAAAGAAAAAGGCCAATCGTCCGATACTCAGCGGCTACAATAAAATGCAGTAGCCAAAATCAATATGTTTCGACATGATCGGCCTCGCGGGCGGTTTGGGGTTGAAAACTACCGGAGGGGAAATATGAGCCTTGGAACTGCACGTAGTCTGACCTTCGTCGCGAGCCTTTTATTTGGCGGAGGCGTCATGGCTGCCGACGTCTATTCGCCAATGACGCCTGAGGTTCAACAAACCGAAACGGAAGATGGGTGGACGTTCACTTTCGCTCCCTATTTCTGGGCGGCGGGGATATCCGGCGATGTGGCCCAATTCGGACTGCCGGCCGTGGAAATCGATTCCAGCTTCAGCGACATCTTAGACCATCTGGACTTCGGAGCCATGGCGATCGCCGAGGCGCGATACGGCCGCTATAGCGTTTTCGGCGATGTCATGTACTCCAAGATATCGGGCTCTGCCGGCACACCCAGGGGGATCGTTGCCTCGAGTGTTGAGGTGTCGACTGAGACGTTTGCTGGCCTGCTGGGCGTCGGCTACTCGATCATCGATGACGGATCCGCGCGTCTTGATGTGGTCGGTGGCGCACGGGTGTGGTCTGTCGACACCGACCTCTCGTTCAGCGGCGGTCTTCTGGATGGCGTCTCGCGAACCGATGGCGCCACATGGGTGGATGCGATGGCCGGCTTTCGGGGGAATTACTCGATCACGCCCGAAATCTATCTGACCGGATGGGGCCTGATCGGCGCTGGGGCGGCCGACCTCGATTGGGATGTTGCCGCGGCGGTCGGTTACCGCTTCAGCGACAGCATTTCCGCGGTTGTCGGCTACCGCGCCCTAGGCGTCGACTACAGCAACGACGGATTTGTTTTCGATGTCGTGGAGCAAGGTCCGATTCTCGGAGTGGTCGTGCGTTTCTAGAGCGACAGGAGCAATTGCGAAACGTTGGCGGGCAAACGCGCGCTGTTGGCGTCAGGCCAATCCCCCAAGACAGCACGTTGTCGGCCGACTTGGTCGCTCGCAATCAACTGTGCTGGTCAGCGAGCAACGAGCGCCGTCTCCGGCGTCTGACTAGAGCGAGATGAGGAAAAGTGTGCGCGGTTTTCCGCCCGCATCCCGCTCTAACTTATGAGAATCGATCACGTTTATGATTTTGGGTCGATCCGATCCAAAATCATCGTGATCTAGTGCGCGCACTAGGTCGAGTCGGCTACCGTCAACCACGTAATCACCACGTAACTTACACACCCCTTCTGGCAAGACTAGGCGACCGCGCGTAGCATTCAGCCAAATGGTCGCGCTCGGTGCTGCGAAGTGAAGCGACACCACACCACCCCACAAGGAGCAGGCGTTCTCGGCGGCAAAGCGATAGTGCCGTCCCCCGTTGACATGCCCTCGCTTCTTGAGAGTTGACGACAATCTCGGCCGCTGCCGCCGCAAATAACCTGCGGCAAAGTAAACCTTATGGAGGCGTTCCAGATGCATGGCGTAGTCGGAAAATCGGCAAGGATCGCTAAGGCTGGCCTGTCTACCGCAGCGCTCATCCTGGCGATTGGATGGGGACCATCGGCGGCTAACGCGGACGAGGCCGAGGCCAAAGCCCTGTTCAAGGCCATGTCGGACTACCTCGCAAGCCAGCAGCTGATAGCGTTCGAGTACGATACGAACCTCGAAATCGTCACCACCGATCAGCAGAAGCTTGCGCTTGCGAGTTCGGGCACGGTCACACTCTCCCGGCCCGACAAGATTCGCGCTACGCGCAACGGAGGATTTGCGGAGGTCGAATTGATATTCGACGGCAAGACGCTAACCCTCCTTCGCAAGACCGATAATCTCTATGCTCAGGTCGAGGTGTCTGGCTCGATCGATCACTTGGTCGACGAGTTGAGGGAAAAATACCACCGACCTGTCCCCGGCGCCGATCTGCTCACGTCGAACGTCTACGATCAGTTGATGCCTCTTGTCGTCGACACGAAGGACCTCGGCAGCGGCGTGATCGGCGGCGTCGAATGCAATCATCTCGCCTTTAGAACGGAGGAGGTCGATTGGCAGATCTGGATCGCGATGGGCGAACGTCCTTATCCCTGCCGTTATGTGATTACCAGCAAGCAGGTTGCCGGCTTCCCGCAATACACGGCTCAAATCAGAGATTGGAAGGCGGGCGACGAGGTGGCGGCCGGTGATTTCGGCTTCAAGAATCAAACGAACGCCAAGAAGGTGGAGCCGAGCGAACTCCCCGATATGGATGAATTACCTGACAGTCTCGCCCCAGGAGGAAAGCCACAATGAGGACGTCGAAACGACTCGGACTGTATTTGCTGATGGCACTTGTCGGCCTCGGCGGTCTCCAACTCGGCGAACGCATCGCGATCCCGGGCGTGCACGGCTTCGTCTCGGCAGCCGAGGCCCGCGTCGGTCGGCCGCGGACGCCGGTGAGCGTCGCCGGCGTAGCGCGCAGGACCGTAAGGCGCTGCGCGGTAGGCGTATATTATTGTTAGGCCGCCCGAGAGTCCGCGGCGGACGTGGCAACCGCTGCAAGGCCCGAGATTTCGGACACGAACCGACAGGGTCATCGAACCATGACACATGACTCACAAGAAGAGAAAATCAACGGTGATGAAGCTGGCCCTGGTCAGCGACCGATAAGTCGCCGCGATGCGCTCAAGGCAGCGGGTCTGGCTGGAGCCGCGGCTCTATCGACGGGGGCCGTGTCAACGGCGCAGGCGGCTGATGAGACGCCAACCGTAGCCCAGGCAAAGAATCCTTACGGCGGCGTGCCGAGCGGTGGAATCACGCTTCCACCCTATTACCGCCCCACGCCGAGCCTGGTGAGCAACAACGTCTACTATCCGGGCCAGGAACAGCTCGGACCCGACGAGATGCGGATTTCGTTCATCGGCAGCACGCCGATCCCGGTCACCCGTGCACAGGCCGGCACCTGCATCATGGTGGAGCTGGGAAACGGCAAGCGGTTCTTCTTTGATTTTGGCTCCGGCTGCGTGCGCAACATCATCGCGATGGCGGTGCCCTTGTCGGTGGTCAACGACATCTTCCTCACTCACCTTCACGTGGATCACTACGCGGACCTGCCGTATCTATTCGCCTTCGCCCCCTGGATGGGGCGCTGGAAGCCGCTGCGCGTGCATGGTCCATCTGGCCGCACGCCCGAGGACGGCATCAGGACGATGATCGACGGCATGAAGATGATGACGCGTTGGCACACCGACTCCTTCAACGCTTGCCCGATCGGCGACGGCTACGAGGTCGAGGTCAACGAATTCGATTTCCGGGACGACAACGGCATCTGCTACGACAAGGACGGCGTGACCATCCGCCACTGGCGGCGATCGCACACCAAGGATGGTGCCTCGGCCTACCGGCTCGACTGGAATGGGCTGTCGTTCGTCTGGACTGGCGACGGTCGACCCGACGAACGCACTCTGGAATTGGCCAAGGGTGTGGACGTCTTTGTGACCGAGGTGCAGCCGGACACGGCGAACCTCCAGGCGATGAAAATGGGCATGCCGTCCGTCATAATGAGCACGACAATCGACCAGGCTCACAGCCCACACTACGCGGTAGGCTACATGTTCAACAGGATCCAGCCGCGCCTCGCGATGGTCACGCATACGACTTACGACGAGGAGTTGATCCCGGAGGTCACAGCCGGGATTCGCGTTCATTACAGCGGACTGTTTCAGTTCGGCGCGCCAGATGTCGTGGTCGTCAATGTTACCAAGGATGCAATTTGGACGCGCAAGGCAGCAATCCCTGATGCCGGCAACATGGCACGTCCGAGCCCCGCAGAGGCAGTCGAACTGTTCGGCCTGACCCCGACAAATCTGAAGGTCACATTTCCAAATCCCCGTAATCCGCTCGCTGACCAATTGGAGGCGGAAATTCTCGACGGGGACATCGACCCGAAGAAATATTACCCACCGGACGTGTATCGCGAACCGAAGAAGGATTACCCGAGGGACTATACCATCGATGTCCGCGAAATAGCTCTCGTGAAGGCAAGGAAGGCCCAGGCCAGGCTCTCGGAAAAGGCTGCCCAGATCCAGGCCGTCATCGATGCTATTGAAGCGAGCAAGTAGTGGCTACGGACTACGATATAACCGTCCCACCCGGCAATTCTGAAACAAGGTTGTTTTGCGCCCCTGCCCAGCAATCTGCCGCGCAAGCGGTGCCGTTGACCGTCCTCACCGGTTTTCTCGGCGCGGGCAAGACGACGCTGCTGAATCGCATTCTAACGGGCGGTCACGGCCTTCGGGTCGCTGTATTGGTCAATGACTTTGGCTCGATCAACATTGACGCCGAACTCGTTGTCGGAGTCGAAAACGGCGGCGACATCATCAACCTCGCCAATGGCTGTGTCTGCTGCAACGTCCGTGAGGATCTGGTCGCTGCGGTGATGCAGGTGATAGCGCGTCCCGAGCGGCCCGAATACATCCTGCTTGAGGCCAGCGGAGTGGCCGACCCGTCTGGCATCGCACTCACCTTCATGGACGAAGAGATGCGGGACCGCATCAGGTTGGACAGCATCATGTGCGTCTTGGACGCCGAGCAGGTATTCGCTGCACCGGAGATGATGGAACTGAAGCTCCGGCAGGTGGCCTTCGCAGACATGCTCATCCTCAATAAGGTCGATCTTGTCACGCGGGAGGAGATCGAGCGGATCAAGTCATGGCTCGACGACCGGTTTTACCGCTATCGTCTCGTCGAGGCATCTGACGGAAATGTGCCTCTAGAAATCCTATTGTCGGTCGGCCGGTTCGATCCCTCCCGGCTCGATGGCACACCTCTAAATGACCATTCCAATCATTCTCTCGACTGCGACGATCCTGCTTGCGGGCATCACCTTCACGACCATCGGCACGATCACTCCCAGGCCTTCGGTACCTGGAGTTACGAGACCGATCAGCCGCTTTCGTTGGAAGCGCTGCGAGAGACAGCTCGGAAGTTGCCGGCGACCATCTATCGCGCCAAGGGCGTGATTTATTCGTCGGACGCTCCGACGCGGCGGGCGGTGCTTCAGGTGGTCGGCAAGCGCGTTGACCTCTCCTTGCAAGATGAATGGGGCGGGCGGGCACCGCGTACGCAGATCGTGGTCATCGGCGCTGCTGGCGGCATCGACGGGGCAAATCTTCGCGACCAGTTCCAGAAGGCTGGCGCGCCGAACCGGGCGGTGCAGCAGGCCAGCCCGATAATGAGAGCGGCGAGTTGAATGGCCATCAGCGGCCCCGCTGGGAAGGAGGAACCCTGTTGGCGTTCCAGTAGCGGAACCGAAGTTGCCCGAAGCTAGATCGCCACGGGCGAGCCTAGTATCTGGAAATCCTAGGCGTCACCGGCTACCCCGCGATCTTTAACATCGAGCAAGACCAGTGAGTTCACGGGAAAGTCGCGCATCGGCAAGCCCGGCTAACTTCTGGCTAACAAAAAATGGGCATGAACACCGGCTAACAACCAGCTAACAAGACTAAATTTTAAAGGTAAATCATAGCGTTGCGCAATAGCGGAATTGCGCGCATTTACACGCGTGTAAGTGGAATTTTTCCGACTCTTAATCAGCGGGTCCACGATTCGAGCCCGTGATCACCCACCAATCTTTTCAGAGGCTTACTGCCGGAACCTCATGTATGATGCGATTTTGCGTCAGGGTAACAATTGGGGTAACCAGTGATCAACTTCGCTCAGCCCCAACTGGCAGGAAGCCGCTGACCAATTGCGCATGGGTGAATTCGGGTTCGCCACCTTCGCCGCCCACGAAGTCACTGCAGGTCATCATGTATCCTGCCTTGAGGTGGACACCCTCGAGCGTCGTCGGGCGATACGCGCACAACGCTGCGGCTGTTCTGCTGACTAACTCGCCTGCCGCTTCCATCTCCTGATCATCCTCGGGCCAGACCTCGTCTGGTAGGGCATTCCAGCGGTCCTCAGCAGCCTTGTGAGCGTTGATCAGGGCCTGGATGGTCGGAAGATCGGTCATGACTGGCTCTCCATTGCCTTCCTGAGAAAGCGCTCGTCCTTCACCTTGATCTCGGCGATCATGTAGGCGACGACAACCTCCTCGAATTTTTCGAGGCTCAGCACGTATTCCTGATAATGCCTGTTGTCTCTGAAGAGGCGCAGACCCTTGCCAAACTCGGGCGTGACGCGGAAAAGTTCAGGAGCTTCAAAGCCGTCAAAGATCGCATAGACACCACTCGCTCCGATCTGTCCCATCATGACGGTCGGCCGTCGTGGCTCTTGGAGTTCTTTCCACACGCGCAGGAAATGAAGCGGATAGCGGCCAATCTCCGAGTCTGGCGCAAATGCGCTCAAAGGATTTGGCAATGAGCTAGGGGAGGAGTATAATACCTTTTGCCGGTAGCGTCTGGCCCGCGTCAAGCGACGACAAAGCTTGATTTGCGGTATCTCCAACGGGTTTTAAAAGGCTCATCGGAGGAACCACCCGCTACCGGTTCTCGGAAGGTCGGGTTTACCCGGCTTTTTTGTTGCCCACTTACCATCTGTTGGAGTCGCGTTGGCGCTCATCGACCGCCCGACGCATGGCTTCCTCGCGACCACATTCGTGTACTTCTCCATGTAGTAACGGATCAAAGACTGTCGGCGGCCTTCATCCATGATGGCAAAGACGTTTCTGAATTGGCGTTCGACTGCTGATTTGGCCCTAAAATTAGTCGGTCGACCACCGCCAATGAGCCTCGAGACTGCAAAGTACGCAAGCAATCCGACAAGGCCGATAGGGCAATCATCTGCATGTGGAAGGGGCGCGTGCTCGAAGAGGATTTCGAAAGCCCAGTTCGGCCCCGGTACCCAAGGCTCACCGCCGGGGATCTTCTCCGTGTGCTCAACGACATTGGTCGTGCAATACCTGCGCGGGATTCCCTAAGCCATCAGACGAGAAAGATAGGCGCGGAACTGGTTGGCCTTGGCTGGCGTCTCGCCGAACTCGTCAATCGCCGCCTGCGCGTCCGACGTCGTTAGATCGGCCGGCAACTCGTTCCCCAAATCTCCTTGATGATTTCCCCTGAGGCCCACTGGCTCGCCGCCGCCTCTAAGATCGCCAAAGTGGTCGGCGTGAGCCGCAATGTCGTCGTCGGCATTGCCTATCGTAATCGAAATTTATTCCCTGGAAGGGAGGCGCTGAAGTCGGCCCAGGCTAAGGCGCCGCCAGGCACGGCGCGCAAAGACGGCAACGCCGGAGCTCCACGCTGACGCCACGAACCAGCCGACGGCATACGACGCCGATAGGCTTCTGCATTCGAAACTGCTGCACGAGTTGCCACGCGGCGAATGCTGCTGGCCGATCAACAACGGCGGCCCGTTCCCATTCTGCGCGGCGGAAACGACGGCGCTATTGCCGGAGCCATCAGGCGACATCGCAGAAGAAGAACGAGACGCGTGAAGAGATCACGTTGGCTCGCCGGACCGCTGCCGAAAGTTCACACTCGGCGCGTAGAAGAAATGCGTCCAAAATTAAAGTCGACGTTTGCGATCAGGTCTTAGCTTTCGACGCGATAACGAAGTTAATTGCATCTCCAACCGTAACAAGTGTGTCAGCCGGTTCGTCCGGGATATCGATACCGAACTCTTCTTCCATCAGCAGCACGATTTGAGCGACTTCGAGAGAGTCGGCGCCCAGGTCGTCGACAATGGAAGCGTCCTCCACAACGTCGGAAGCTTCTACCCCCAACTGCTCAATGATGATTTTCTTCACACGGTCAGCAACGCCGGCTATTGGGTTTTCCATCGGTGTCCTCCTCGGAGAGAGCCGCGAACGTTCGTAACGATGCGAGCAACGTAGTCGACGCTTTTGGAATCCTGATCGCCCGCTAATCTTCGGAAGTTCTTCGGCTGTTGCAGCGATAGGTGCATTCCCCAACGAATTATTAGCATATTTGAAGGCGAGTATGCTGATCACTGAGGCGACTATAGCTAACAGGACGAGACGCATGAAGGTTCCCCGGGTTCGTTGCCACGGTAGCAACTCGCGCGGACACTTCGTTGTTCCAGCACGACGGTCGCCACATTAGCGGCTGAACCTAATTGGTGGAAACCAGTGCCGGCGTATTCCGCGGCACTTCTATTACTGTTCGATCGACTGCTAGGATGCTCATCACTAGGGCGACGAGGACGAGTATAAGCGCCATAAATGTGAGGCCTGCCTTATCCATCCCGCATCTTGATGAGGTGAATGTGCGCAAAACAGGGCAGGGAGCAGGGAGGTATTTCGCCGCCGCTCGTCGTGGTAAATTTTGCCTTAACGCAGCCAGATCGCAACTGGTAAGCCGCGTGGCTCTTAACCACGAAAGACCCGGTAACCATTCCGAGGCAACGGCCTCAGGCCTTCTTTACCTTTTCGGCCAAGGCATTCGCCTTCTCGCGTGAGTTGCCGGCTTCCTTGATAATCTTGCGAGCCTGCTCATCGGTCAGCTGTGCTTCCGCTTGAATTGAGCAATTGGAGGCAATGCTCTCAACGACAGCTGACCAACATGCGTTATTCGTCCCAAAGCATTTCCATGATCTCGTCGGGTGACTCGTGAACCTGGAGCGTAACGCAGGTCCCGCTATTGGACGCGAAGGTGAAAAGAGTGGTGCGCCGCTGCCCTTCTATCCGTTGGAAGTGCGTAACAGTGTCCATGTTGATGAAGATCGGTCCATTGTTGTCGTGCAATTTGAGCCACATGGGTTCGTCCTCTCTAATGTAGCGGTTCAATGAGAATAGCACACCAGCGGACGCGCACGGCATTTGAGGTTCGCGCAAGCGTTGGTCAAAGGCAAGAGCGCAGCTGAGACTTGCCTCCGCAGTTTCACGTAGCACGGTAGCTCGCCAGCCTCTTTGAATCCTGTCTCGGCACGGATCTCGATTAGAGGGGATACTCGCCGGACCTCAGGGGAGAATTTCACCGCTCCCCGCCTTGGCCGAATTTTGCCTGATCCCAGCTAGTTAGCGACATATCTTTGTTGTGCTGCTCGGCCGTGTGCCGGATGAAGTCCTTTATCGGCATGGGGATGAACACTTGATCAGGGTGCATCGTCTGCAGCTGGACGAGCGCCATGCGCGCGGCCTGCAAATGCACCGGCCGGAGGGCGGACTTTCCGCTTTCTAGATCCTGGAACGTCCGAAATGGCACGCCCATTGCCGCGGCAAACTCGGCTTGGGACAGGCCGGAGTGGGCACGCAAGAGCCAAAGTTCGTTGGAAGGTCGTTCCATTGAAGTCACCCCGCGTCTTTGCTACATTCCTTGGAACCGGAGAGAGTTGCACCTCCCTCCGGTCCCTGGAGTTACCGGCTAATGGAGAGGGTTAATCTCCACCGGCCCGATCCGGACTTGGAAGCTGAGCTTGAGGCTCATGGGTTGCTCCTTGTCCTGCCGAAGCTTGATTGCTTCGGTGAATTCTTTATGCACGAAAACCGTGCTTTCGTTAAGAAGAAAAGCACGAAAACCGTGTAAAAATGAAGCCGCCCGATTTGTCACCGGGCGGCTTTGCTTTTTATGGAAACCTCTCGCTGCGCTGTAACCCATCGGGATTACAATCATTCCGTTTGGTTATCTTGCTGTTCCTAGCCCAGCGGTAGTAGAGCGCGCCTTTCGTTCCCGTATTGTTCTTGCGCGGTTCGTAATTATTTTCAGCCATGTTGCAGAGACCGCGGAGCATGGCAGTCCTTCACGTCGGAGTAGAGCAGCCCGGTAGCTCGCCAGCCTCATAAGCTGGAGGTCGCAGGCTCGAATCCTGTCGACTCCGATCACCTGTCGTCTCCGTCATCGGACGACTTGCAGATCTCGGTCGGAGCAGCCGATCGGGCGTCATATATCGCCCGATGACTATCGGAGGACTGATGCCCCGTTCGGCTTTTCGGATTGATTGCGTTGACTCCATCTCGCCCGATCCGGTTCGGCGGCGCGAAATTAGGACGGCGATCATCACCCGCGCTGGAAGTCGCGGCCGGTGTACTTGCCGTTTGCGCTATGGGCGAGAATGGCGGTGCGATACCTCATTCACCCGAGTATCAGGGTCGAAAGCTGCTCGGAGACTTTCATGTTGGATGCTCTGTAGGCAGCAATGGCGCTGTTGGCCATCAACATAGCGATGGTCATCGGTCCGACACCGCCCGGAACCGGTGTAATGATGGACGCGATTGGCACGCATTCCGCGAACGCGACGTCCCCGACCAGTTTCGTCTTATTCTCGCCCTTATCCGGTGCGGGAACCCGGTTGATCCCGACATCAATGACGGTGGCTCCCGGCTTCACCCAATCCGCCTTGACCATTTCGGGCCGGCCAACCGCCGCGACCAAGATATCGGCATTGCGGCAGATGGAGGGAAGATCGTTCGTGCGCGAATGGGCGATCGTCACAGTCGCATTGGCATTCAGCAGCAATTGTGCCATCGGTTTGCCGAAGAGATTGGAACGACCGATTACCAATGCATTCAGGCCGGAAAGATCGCGGCCATGTGCGCTGCTCACAAATAGCATCGCGCCGGCGGGGGTGCAGGAGATCAGCCCAGTCTTCAGGTCGCCGGTTGCCAGCTTTCCGGCGTTGGCAACATGCAGGCCATCGACATCCTTTTCAGGCCGGATCGACTGAATGATGGCTTCCGCGTCGAGATGTTGCGGCAAGGGCAGTTGCACGAGAATTCCATGGATGCTGTCCTCGCCGTTCAGTTCATGCACCAGCGCGGCAAGCTCCTGTTGTGTTGTTTCCTTCGGCAGCATGTGCTGGACAGAAAAGAAACCGCAATCCTTGGCCATGCGGCTTTTTGCGCCGACATAGGCATGACTTGCGGGATCGTCGCCGACGATAATGACGGCAAGCCCGGTTTTCTTGCCGGTCTGGGCTTGTAGCTCGGCGTTTGCGCTTTTTATCGCGTCGATGATTGAAGCGGCAACGGCATTGCCGTCGATGATCGTCGTCATGTTCGCCTCTTGAAAGGAAAATGGGAGTTCAACAAAATTCGAGGCTCATCCGGGCAAGATCGTCCCAGAGGGTTTCCGCAAAGCCGCGCAGCACGATGATCTCGAAGGCCTCCGAGCCGACGCGGGTAATGTGGGCTGCGATATGGCCAATCAGTGTCACCGCGGATTGCCCGACCGGGAACGCGGACGGATCAAGATCGAGTCCCGTGCCTTTCGAAAGCGCACGGGACGCCATCTTTCCCTCGATCCGGATGCGCACGCGGCCGTGGCTCTGATCGACGCCGGTGGCGCGCGGTTCGAGAGCGGCAAAGAGGCTCTTCACCTCCTGATGGGGCATCGGCTCTTCGCCGACTATGAACCAGTGGCCGGGCGAGACCGGGCGCACCGCGTGCTGGGCCGCTTTGGCAAGACTGCCGAGGAAGGGCACGATATCCTCTTCTCCCGGCCGGGCGAGCACATGGATGATTGTGCCTTCCGGCAGTGGCGAGAGCTTGAGAGTGGCGGACGAAACCGTCTGCTTGGTGCCAAGAACCGGGCGAAGGATTGGTCGGAATTCAGACATGCAGCCTCTCATTCTGAGGGTCGAAGAAAACCGGATTGCACAGACGCGCGGCGGTGGACTCACCGTGAAGACCGCTCCAGACCACCACCTCCTCGCCGTGACGGCTGGGACCGTGCTTGACCAGGGCCAGCGCGATGGTCGATCCGATATGCGGCGAATAGGCGCTCGAGGTCACATAACCCTCGTCGTTTTCGAGCGTGGCCGCCGCTCCCTTGGCGAGAATATGCGAGCCGGTGCGGAACGACTGCCTCGGGTCAAGCGGCACGACGCCCACCAGTTGCGGCCGGTCGGGCGCGGCCAGCCCCTCGCGCTGAAGCATCGCCTTGCCGATAAAATCGGGCTTGGTCGCCGAGACCATTTTCCCGAAGCCCAGATCGGCCGGGACGACCGTACCGTTGATCTCGTTGTGCGTCACATGGCCCTTCTCGATGCGCAGAACCCCAAGCGTCTCGAGCCCGTAGGGCATGACGCCGTGAGCCGTTCCCGCTTCCATTAGCGCATCGGCGACGCTTTCGCCGTAGCCGGCCGGAACCGCAAGCTCGTAGGCGAGCTCACCCGAGAAGGAAATCCGGAAGAGGTAACCGTGAAGCGCGCCACCGAACAGCGAAACCTCCTTCGCTGCGAGGAAGGGGAACGCCGCGTCGGAGATATCTTCGTCGACGATCTTCTGCAGGATTATGCGTGCCTTCGGCCCGGCAATCGCCATCTGCGCCCACTGGTCGGTGATGGAGGCGAGACGCACGTCCAGTTCCGGCCAGAGTGCCTGCGCGCAGAATTCGAGGTGGTTCATGACGCCGGCCGCATAGGCAGTCGTCGTCGTCATGAAAAAGCGATTTTCCTCGAGACGGCTTGTCGTGCCGTCGTCATAGATCATGCCGTCTTCGCGCAGCATGAGCCCGTAACGCGCCTTGCCGACGGCAAGCTTGAGGAAGGCGTTGCAATAGACGCGGTTCAGGAATTCGGCGGCGTCGCTGCCCGAGATCTCGATCTTGCCGAGCATTGAGACGTCACAGAGGCCGGCATTCTTCCGCACGTTCAGCACTTCTCGGTCGACACTTTCCCGCCAAGTTCGTTCGCCGCTCCGCGGAAACCAGGAGGAACGATACCAGAGACCGGTTTCCACAAAGACGGCGCCGTGCTTCTTTGCCCAGTCGTGCAGCGGCGACTTGCGGACCGGCTGGAAATGATGACCCGTATGCGGGCCGGTCAGCGCACCGAAGGATACCGGCGTATAGAAAGGGCGGAACGTCGTTGTACCGACTTCGGCGGGCGAGACGCCGCGCGCCTTGGCGATCAGCCCGATCGCATTGACGTTCGAAAGCTTTCCCTGGTCTGTGGCCATGCCGCTGGTGGTGTAGCGCTTGGCAAGCTCCACATGGCTGTAGCCTTCGCGGACGGCGAGGCCAATATCCTTGAGATGCACGTCGTTCTGGAAATCGACGAAGGCTTTGCCCTTGACACCGGGGATTGACCACAGCGGCTTTGAGGAATCTATCCCTTCGTCTCCCTCGACCTTCGGAAGGGCAACTGGCGGGCACGACAAACCGAGCTCTTTGACAATGGCTTTGGCTTGGGCTGCACCTTCTCCGAGGCAGGCAGCGAGCTCCGTCGTCGCTGCGGCGGCGCCGGCAAGGCCGAGGCCTTTCAAGCCCTCGGGGGCAAGGAAGGCCGCCTTTTCTGCGGACCAGATGGGCTTGCCGCCCCTGTGGCAGGCGAGATGGACGATCGGGCTGAAGCCGCCCGCCATGGCGAGCGCGTCGACCGCGATCGTTTCCGTTCGGCCGTCGCGGTGAACTTCGATCGCCGAGATCGCCTTGCGGCCTTTCGTCCCGCAAACGACCGCCTCTCGGATCAGGCGTGCCTTGCCGCGGTACTCCACACCGGCCGCCGGCCGGCTGTCGATGATGGCAACGACATCGACGCCGGCTGCCTCGAGATCGCGCGCCAAACCATAGCCGCTGTCGTTGGTGGTGAAGATAGCGGTCGCCTTGCCTGGCGCGACGCCATAGCGGTTGAGATAGGTGCGCATGGCGCTTGCCATCATCACGCCCGGACGGTCATTGCCGCCGAAGACGAGCGGGCGCTCTTCCGCGCCGGTCGCGAGTAGTGCCTGTCTCGCGACTATGCGCCATAGGCGCTCGACCGGCAGATGGCTCGCGGGATCGCGCACGTGTTTCTGCACCCGCTCGACCGCGCCGAAGACATTGCCGTCGTACCAGCCGAAGGCAGTCGTCCTGGTCATCACCCGGACGTTCGCCATCGACTGTAGTTCGGCGCTCGTGTCGCGCGCGAAATCAGCGGCCGCTCTGCCGTCGATCGTCGCCGTGTCGAACAAGAGCGAACCGCCAGGCAGCGAGCCCTCGTCGACGAGAATAACCCGTGCACCAGCGCGGCCGGCGGTTAGCGCGGCGGCAAGCCCCGTCGGACCGCCGCCAATGACGAGCAGATCGCAATGCGCCCAGCTCTTCTCATAAGCATCGGGATCTGCTTCGTAGCTTGCCTTGCCGAGGCCAGCGGCCCGGCGGATGAACGGCTCGTAAAGCTTCTCCCAGAGCGGCGCCGGCCACATGAAGGTCTTGTAGTAGAAGCCGGCGCCGAGGAAGGGTGACATGAGGCCGTTCAGTGCGCCGACGTCGAAGTTGAGCGATGGCCAGCGGTTCTGGCTCTGCGCCTCCAGGCCTTCATAGAGCTCCTGCACTGTGGCGCGGGTGTTCGGTTCCGTCCGACCACGCCGACCGACGGTAACCAAAGCATTCGGTTCGGCGGCGCCCGCCGTCAGGATGCCGCGCGGCCGGTGATATTTGAAGCTGCGGCCGACGAGCATCTGCCCGTTGGCGAGCAGCGCGGAGGCGAGCGTGTCGCCTTCGAGCCCCTGCATCGACCTGTCGTCGAAGGTGAAAGAAAGTGGCGCGTTGTGATCGACAAGGCCGCGCTTCGGCAAACGATAGGAACTCATGCGCCTCCCTCCAATTGGGAGCCGTCAGCCGCATCGCGACAGGCCGCAACCTCATGCGTCAGGGTGTGCCGGGTCAAAACAAGCCAGCGGCGGCAACCGGAAGTATGGTGCCAGTATTCCTCATAGGTACCGCGCGGGTTGTCGCGCAGATAGACGTAGTTGAACCAATCGGCGGCGTCCGCGCCAGGCGCCGGACGCGACAGGGCTGCGCCCTTGATTGTGAATTCTTCTTTGGGTCTTCTCCCGCAATTCGGGCAGGGCACGAGACTTGCCATTTCGGATGTTCCTTGGTCCGCGAAATCAGTGAAGATTGGGCTGGGCGCCTTGCCCCTTTTCGTCGATGAGGAAGCCGCGCTCAAAACGGTCGAGACGAAAGGCTGCGGCAGTCTTTTGCGGGGTGCCTCGGGCGATAAGATGCGCGAAGCAGAACCCCGAGGCAGGGGTGGCCTTGAAACCCCCATAGCACCAGCCGGCGTTCAGATAGAGATTGTCGATGTGGGTGCGGTCAATGATCGGCGAGCCGTCCATGCTCATGTCCATGATGCCGCCCCAGGAGCGCAGCACGCGCACGCGTGACAGGGCCGGGATCATCGCCTTGCCGGCTTCCGCCACATGTTCGACCGTCGCGAGGTTGCCGCGCTGGGCGTAAGAGTTGTAGCCGTCGAGGTCGCCACCGAAGACGAGACCACCTTTGTCGGATTGCGAAACGTAGAAATGCCCGGCTCCGAAAGTGACTACCCCGTCGATGAAGGGCTTCAGCCCCTCCGACACGAAGGCCTGCAGCACGTGGCTTTCGATCGGCAGGCGGATTTCCGCCATCTCGGCGACCCGCGATGAATTGCCGGCGGCGGCGAGCGCCAGCTTTCCGCAGCCGATGAAGCCTCGGCTCGTCTCGACGCCGGTGACACGCCCGTTTTCCCGCCGTATCCCGGTCACTTCGCAATTCTGGATGATGTCGACGCCGCGCCTGTCAGCGCCGCGCGCATAGCCCCAGGCGACGGCATCGTGACGCACCGTGCCGCCGCGCCGCTGCAGCAAGCCACCCTGGATCGGGAAGCGGGCATTGTCGAAATCGAGGAAGGGCAGCATCCTGCGCACGGCCGCCCGATCGAGGAGTTCAGCGTCCACGCCGTGCAGCCGCATCGCATTGCCGCGCCGCGTGTAGGCGTCGCGCTGGGCGTCGGAATGATAAAGGTTGAGAACGCCACGCTGCGAGACCATGGCGTTGAAGTTGAAATCCTGCTCCAGCCCCTCCCAGAGCTTCATGGAGAGCTCGTAAAACGGATTGTTGCCGGGAAGCAGGTAGTTGGAGCGGATGATGGTCGTGTTGCGGCCGACATTGCCCGAGCCGATGTAATTCTTTTCCAGCACCGCGACATTGGTGATGCCGAATTCCTTGGCGAGGTAGTAGGCCGTCGCAAGGCCATGACCACCGCCGCCGACGATGATCACGTCGTAATGCAGCTTCGGGTCGGGCTGGCGCCACGCAGGCGTCCAGTTCCGATTGCCGCGCAGGCCATTGAGAAGGATGGAAAGTGCAGAGTAGCGCATGGATGCCGCCCCATAAGAAGTCCTACCAGGGCAAGTTAGCATCTGAATCGCCCATTACGTTGCAAATATAGGACATCCTGATGTAAGAATCGGGCATGGCATCTTCCGACAGCAAGAACATTCAGAGAATCGGCTTTCTGCTGGTTCGAAACTTCGCGCTGATGAGCTACGCGTCGGCGACCGAGCCGCTGCGTGCGGCCAATCTTCTCGCCGGCCGAACGCTCTACCAAATCGTCCCACTCGCGCAGGAGAAAGGGACCGTCACTTCATCCTCCGGCGTGTCGATCGGCTGTGGGGATCTGGAGAGCGAGGGAGAAACCTGCCATACCGTCTTCGTCTGTGCGGGCGGCGAGCCAGCCGACTGGGCGGACACGTCTGCGTCGCACACCACGCTCCGGCGGCTATCGCGCCTCGGTGTTCGGATCGGCGGCATATCGAGCGGAGCCTTTGTGCTGGCCGCTGCGGGGCTACTCGACAATCGCGACTTCACAATTCACTGGGAACACGCCCCTGCGCTGAAGGAAGCCTTTCCGCATCTCAACCCCCGACACGCGCGATTCGTGCTCGATGGTGGAGTTGCCACCTGTGGCGGCGGGGTGGCGCCGCTCGACATGATGCATGCGATGATCGCCGAGCGGCTAGGGGCCGATTTTGCCCGCCGGGTAAGCGATTGGTATCTGCACGCGGCCGTCGCCGAGCCGGCAGCGCCGCAGCGCGGTTCGGTCGCGGAGCGGTTCGGGACCAATCATCCTGCCCTGCTTACGGTTCTCGAGAAGATGGAAACGGCGATCGAACGGCCACTCGACCGGGCCGCCATGGCTCGGTTAGCCGGGGTCAGCCCGCGGCATCTCGATCGGCTCTTCAAGGAACATCGCGGAGCCGGCTTTCTCGAGACGTACCGCGAGATTCGGCTGCGCCATGCCCGCCGGCTCTTGCAGCAGAGTCCGCTCTCCATTCCGGAGATCGGCTATGCCACCGGTTTTTCCAGCCCCGCACATTTTTCGAACGCGTTCAAGCGCTTGTTTTCGGAGACACCGGGAAGCCTGCGTCGCCGTAGTAGAGCATAATCTTCATTTTTGTGGGTAAGAGCCCGCCCGCCATGCGCGGGCCATGTACGACATCGCTTACCGCGCCAGAAGTTCTTCGGCGAGCCTGAGCACGAGTGCATGCCATTGGTATGGTTCGCCCGGATATATCACAACAATATCTCGGCGTCGCAGTCGTGCGCTAGCTGATCACTTGCCATGACGACATCCGACGTCTTTCCTCATCCCAGCAGGACGGCATGGAACTCCTCTATTTGCTGGAGAGAGGAGGGCGGCCTGCCATTCGGGCGAGCTCTGTCGCGGCTATATTTATTGCCTAAAAAGAAAAAAATATTCTTCACAGTTGATTGCTGCACGGCGGCGTGGTACCACTATTTTCATGCACGAACGGAGGGACTACGCGATGTGCGGCATTGTTGGTTTGTTTCTGAAAGACAGCAGGCTTGAGCCACAGCTTGGTCAGCTGCTTTCGGACATGCTGATCACCATGACGGATCGAGGCCCAGACTCGGCCGGCATAGCCATCTATGGCCCGGCTACCGAGGGCAAGGCGAAGGTAACGATCCAGTCGGCGAAACCTGACATCGATTTCGCTGACCTTGAACGGGACCTCGCTGAAGCAGGTCTGCCGGCACGCGTCGCCCTCAAGAGCACCCATGCAGTTATCGCGATTGCGGCCGCCAGGCTCGCGGATGTTCGTTCCATTCTCGCCGCCATTCGCCCGGATGTGCGCATCATGGGCTCTGGCGACAGCGTCGAGATCTACAAGGAGGTGGGTCTGCCGAAGGATGTCGTGGCCCGCTTCGCTGTTCGATCCATGAGCGGTTCGCATGGTATCGGCCATACCCGCATGGCTACGGAATCGGCCGTGACAACGCTCGGCGCACACCCATTCTCCACCGGGTCGGACCAGTGCCTTGTGCATAACGGTTCGCTGTCGAACCACAATAATCTGCGCCGAGAACTGATCCGCGAGGGAATGACCTTCGAGACGCAGAACGACTCGGAAGTCGCTGCCGCCTACCTGACGGCGGAAATGGCCAAGGGCAAGGATCTCGGCCAGGCACTAACAAGCGCGCTCGACGATCTCGACGGCTTTTTCACCTTCGTCGTTGGCACCAAGTCCGGCTTCGGCGTCGTGCGTGACCCGATCGCCTGCAAGCCGGCGGTCATGGCCGAGACGGATCGGTATGTCGCCTTCGGTTCCGAATACCGGGCACTCGTCAACCTGCCGGGCATCGAGAGCGCGCGCGTCTGGGAGCCGGAGCCCGCGACCGTCTACTTCTGGGATCACCAAAAGGCCGCTTGACGGGTATCTTCCGCGCACTTTCCAAGGATTGTTCAAATATGCCTGTTATTGATCTCGCCACCACGCCACTGCGTGAACTCAATAAGGCCCTCCATAATATTCAGCGGGGCTCGAACGACCTCACCTACGAAGTCGCCAATCCCCGCGGCAGCCACGCGGTCGCCGTGGGCATTGACGGCCCCGTCAGCGTCGACGTAAACGGCTCCGTCGGCTACTACTGCGCCGGTATGAATGACGGCGGAACCATAACGGTTCATGGCTCGGCGGGGCCGGGCGTCGCCCAAAACATGATGTCCGGCACGGTCGTTATCGAAGGCGACGCCTCGCAATATGCCGGCGCGACCGGACGCGGTGGCCTGCTGGTCATCAAAGGCAATGCGGCCTCGCGTTGCGGCATCTCGATGAAGGGCATCGATATCGTCGTTCATGGCAATATAGGTCATATGTCGGCGTTCATGGGCCAATCCGGCCACCTCGTCGTGCTCGGTGATGCGGGCGATGCGCTAGGCGACAGCCTCTATGAAGCCAAGCTTTTCGTGCGCGGCACGGTCAAGAGCCTCGGGGCCGATTGCATCGAGAAGGAGATGCGTCCGGAGCATCTGCAAAAGCTGGCCGAGCTCCTGGAAAAGGCCGGCGTCAAGGATGTCCGACCGGAAGAGTTCACGCGCTACGGCTCGGCCCGCAAGCTCTACAATTTCAACATCGACAACGCCGACGCGTACTAAAGGCAAGGGAACATTATGAGCTACCACAATCCTTATACCCCGCCGCGCAAGTCCGCGACCTTTGACGACTACACACTTGCAGAAATCCGCCGCGCAGCTGCGACCGGCATCTATGATATCCGAGGTGCTGGCACCAAGCGCAAGGTGCCGCATTTCGACGATCTTCTCTTCCTCGGCGCGTCGATCTCTCGCTACCCGCTCGAAGGCTATCGCGAGAAATGCGATACCTCAGTCGTTCTCGGCACGCGCTACGCCAAGAAACCGATCCATCTGAAGATCCCGATCACCATCGCCGGCATGAGCTTCGGGGCGCTGTCCGGCCCCGCCAAGGAAGCGCTCGGCCGCGGCGCGACAATTTCCGGCACCTCGACGACTACCGGCGACGGCGGCATGACGGATGAGGAGCGCGGCCACTCTCAGACGCTGGTCTATCAGTACCTGCCGTCGCGCTACGGGATGAACCCGAAGGATCTGCGCCGGGCCGATGCGATCGAGGTCGTGGTCGGGCAGGGCGCCAAGCCCGGCGGCGGCGGCATGCTGCTCGGCCAGAAGATTTCCGACCGCGTCGCCAACATGCGCAACCTGCCGAAGGGCATCGACCAGCGTTCTGCCTGCCGCCATCCTGACTGGACCGGGCCGGACGATCTGGAAATCAAGATCCTCGAGCTGCGCGAGATCACCGACTGGGAAAAGCCGATCTACGTCAAGGTCGGTGGCGCGCGGCCCTATTACGACACGGCGCTTGCGGTGAAAGCCGGCGCCGATGTCGTCGTGCTCGACGGTATGCAGGGCGGAACCGCGGCGACGCAGGACGTCTTCATTGAAAATGTCGGCATGCCGACGCTTGCCTGCATTCGCCCTGCCGTTCAGGCGTTGCAGGACCTCGGCATGCACCGCAAGGTCCAGCTCATCGTTTCCGGCGGCATTCGCTCGGGCGCGGACGTCGCCAAGGCGCTGGCGCTCGGAGCCGATGCGGTTGCCATTGGCACGGCGGCTCTGGTCGCGATCGGCGACAACGACCCGCACTGGGAAGAGGAATACCAGAAGCTCGGCACGACGGCCGGTGCCTATGACGACTGGCACGAAGGCAAGGATCCGGCGGGCATCACGACCCAGGACCCCGAACTGATGAAGCGCCTCGACCCGATCGCGGCGGGACGGCGGCTCGCCAACTATCTGAAGGTGATGACGCTCGAGGCTCAGACTATCGCGCGTGCCTGCGGCAAGAACCACCTGCACAACCTCGAGCCGGAGGATCTTTGCGCACTGACGATGGAAGCCGCAGCCATGGCGCAAGTACCGCTCGCGGGAACGAACTGGTACCCCGGCAAGGGCAGCTTTTGAATATGACAGGCCGCACTTGAGAGGTTGCGGCCTGCTTTGAAATTGAGTGTCTGAATCCAAAAAGGGGAACAACGTGACACTGGATCTCTCCACATTCGCTCGCGACAAGGGCGTCAAGTATTTCATGATCAGCTACACCGACCTCTTCGGCGGACAGCGCGCCAAGCTGGTCCCGGCTGAAGCGATCGCCGACATGCAGAAGGGCGGCGCGGGCTTTGCGGGCTTTGCCACCTGGTTCGATCTCACTCCTGCTCATCCGGATCTCTTCGCCCTGCCGGATGCTTCCTCGGTCATCCAGCTTCCCTGGAAGAAGGATGTCGCCTGGGTCGCCGCCGACTGCTTCATGGACGATATGCCGCTCGAACAGGCACCGCGCGTGGTGCTCAAGAAGCTGATTACCGAAGCCGCCAAGGAAGGGCTTCGCGTCAAGACCGGCGTAGAGCCGGAATTCTTCCTGATCTCCGCGGATGGTTCGAAGATTTCCGACACGTTCGATACGGCAGAAAAGCCCTGCTACGACCAGCAAGCGGTCATGCGCCGCTACGACGTGATCGCCGAGATCTGCGACTACATGCTCGAGCTCGGATGGAAGCCCTACCAGAACGATCACGAGGACGCGAACGGCCAGTTCGAGATGAACTGGGAATATGACGACGCACTGAGGACGGCCGACAAGCACTCCTTCTTCAAGTTCATGGTGAAATCCGTCGCCGAGAAGCACGGCCTGCGGGCGACTTTCATGCCGAAGCCGTTCAAGGGCCTGACCGGCAATGGCTGCCATTGTCACATCTCGGTCTGGGACCTGGAAGGCGAGATCAACGCCTTTGCCGACAAAAGGGCCGAGTTCGGCCTTTCGGCGCAGGGACGCCACTTCCTGGGCGGTATCATGAAACATGCAAGCGCGCTCGCCGCTGTCACCAATCCAACTGTAAATTCCTACAAGCGCATCAACGCGCCGCGCACCATCTCCGGCGCGACCTGGGCGCCGAACTCGGTAACCTGGACCGGCAACAACCGCACCCACATGGTGCGCGTCCCCGGCCCCGGCCGCTTCGAACTGCGCCTGCCCGACGGCGCGGTCAATCCTTACCTGCTGCAAGCGATCATCATCGCGGCGGGGCTCTCGGGCATTCGTTCCAAGGCCGATCCCGGCCGCCACTACGACATCGACATGTACAAGGACGGCCACAAGGTGACCGATGCGCCGAAGCTCCCGCTCAACCTGCTCGACGCACTGCGCGAATACAACAGAGACGAGGAGTTGCAGGAGGCCTTGGGAAGAGAGTTCTCAGCCGCCTATCTGAAACTCAAGCAAGGCGAGTGGAACACCTATTGCTCGCAGTTCACCGAGTGGGAGCATCAGACCACACTCGACGTCTAAGCATCTCCCCAGCCGCTTTGCGGCCCTTCCCCGTGCTTCGGCACGGGGATCTTTAACGTCGATTACAGAGAGAGTACCACATGACGACCTGCGTCCTGACCGTAGCCTGCAAGTCCACCCGGGGCATCGTCGCTGCCATTTCGGGATTTCTGGCGGAAATGGGCTGCAACATCACCGACAGCTCGCAATTCGACGACCTCGGCACCGGCAGGTTCTTCATGCGTGTCGGATTCATCTCGGAAAAGGGAGCGAGGCGTGAGGAGCTGGCTTTGGGGCTGAAGCCGATCGCCGAGAAGTTCGAGATGGAGACCACCCTGCACGACCAGTCGGAGCGCATGAAGGTGCTGCTGATGGTCTCCCGTTTCGGCCACTGCCTCAACGACCTTCTCTACCGCTGGCGCATAGGCGGGTTGCCCATCGACATTGTCGGGGTTGTCTCAAATCACTTTGATTATCAGAAGGTCGTCGTCAATCATGACATCCCGTTCCACCACATTCCGGTGACGAAGGAAAACAAGCCTCAGGCAGAAGCCAGAATTATGGAACTGGTGGAAAGCACTGGGACGGAACTGATCGTGCTTGCGCGCTACATGCAGGTTCTATCGGACAGGATGTGTCAGAAGATGTCCGGTAAAATCATCAATATTCATCACTCCTTCCTGCCGAGCTTCAAGGGTGCCAACCCGTACAAGCAGGCCTATCAGCGCGGTGTGAAGCTGATCGGTGCCACGGCGCATTACGTGACGGCAGACCTCGATGAAGGTCCGATTATCGAGCAGGATACGGTCCGGATCACCCATGCTCAGAGCGCGGAAGATTATGTCTCGCTTGGCCGAGATGTCGAAGCGCAGGTACTTGCACGTGCCATTCATGCTCATATCCACCGCCGAGTCTTCCTCAATGGCGCTCGCACGATCGTATTTCCTCCCAGTCCCGGCTCTTATGCATCGGAAAGAATGGGGTGATGGCCGAGGCCGGCAACTGGTCACCCGCAAAGGCGGCGGGACCGTCGCCACGTCAGGTACCGGTCTGTGTCTGATGCAGTACACACGCGTTTAGTTTGATCGGCGTGTATCGACGAACATTTTGATCAGTCGCCCTCGACCGCTGAATGCTTTCCAGTACTCGACAGGGGAGTTGGCACGGTGACGATGTCGCGCAAAGTTGGATTGTCCGTGCCACCGGAAATCACTCCAAGGCCGTAAGCGATCCGCGTCCTGTTTTCCGGCAAGCCTGGACACCGCGCACCGAGCAGCCTCACTTCCGAAGGATCAGCTCAAACGCTGGTATCACCTCAGCTCTTCCCAGCAATGACCGTGCGGATGCGGGCACGGCGATAAGCATCGGGAATCGAGAGGGCCCAGACGAACAGACCGCCGGCATGCCGCCCGAGAAAGGAACGATCAGGGGGCGTCGTCATGTAGGTAACGACCGAGAAGAACACGACGAAAAAGGCGAAGGCCAGGCCGCGGGTCGCATCGCGCACCGCCACATGGCCGGCCCCAGGCAGCGCCATGGCCAGCGCGAGTACCAGATGGGGATTCATCGGCTTGGTCACGGTGAACTCCTCAGATAGCGGCTAGAGCGGGAGAAGTGGCTTTATCGTCAGCCAGGCAGCCGCTCAATGCCTCTGCCTCCGCAATCGTCCGGCGTATGATCTCAGGCGCAATCGCGGTGACTGCAAAGCGCGCCTGCCGCAAGAGCATATGTGCGCCGCGTTGGCCCTGCGCGGCCTGGCGGATGAGCCGCACACCGCGCGGAGTAATCGCCGCCTCCTTGAGTGTGGGATCGGAAAACAGGCTGCCAAACATGGCTGCAGCGCGTTCGACCTGCTGGCGCGAGGCGCTGCCGTCGCCGCGCATCAAGAGCGCGGCATCGGTGGGCGGAGGGATGAGCCAATGCGGCATGTCGTGGACGAGCGAATAGAACTCGGCGCCCGTCGGCCGGGCCAGCGCGCCGATCTTGGGCCGTGGGCATACGGCAGCTTCGAGCAAAGTGAGCTTCAGCCACAATTGCGGCAGTCGTCGGCAGACCATAGTGTCGATGACCAGTTCGACCTTTATCTGCCGCCCGTCGTCGAGGTTGCCGGCGAGGATCGGAAACTGGTCTGCGCCGTAGGTGATGCGTGCGACCGGAAACAGCCGCGCCGCCTCGTCCAAGAGGCTGCGGCGCTCGGCCATGGCTAACCGGTGGTCGCGGACGGCGCGAGCGCCCATCCATATACCGGAAGCCGCTACGAAGGCAGAGAAAGCAATGGTGGTGATCATACGATCGCCCTGGCGTTATCGCTGGCTTTGGCGCACCAAGCGCCTCCGACAGATTTTAAGATGGAGCGCGCGGATCCGAAACCGGCAGTGCGTCCCGTGAAGGTCGGCGGCAGGGCAGGTGCCGCCGATCTTGACCCGATCAATAGCCGTGTGGCTTCGGCCAGGGCATGGTGAACTGGTCGCCGCGGCGAACGAATTTGTAGCGCCGGAAGTGGAACCAGAGCGAAGCGACGATGTAGAAGCACATCATCGCGCTGAGCTGTGTGCCGTAGCCGAGGAACACGGCGAAATAGGCGGTCGAGCACAGGATGAGCAGCACGATCGTCGGCAGCGGATGAAACGGATGCACGTAGCCGCGTTTGATCTTGTCGAGCGGCCACTTGTTTCGGAACATCACCATGTTGAAGGTCATGAAGGTGTAGCCGAGCAAGCCCGACAGGATCGAGAAGGTCACGACCTGGTCAAGCGGGGCGCCGAGCGCGAAGATGAGTGCGATCGGAACCAGGAAAACGATCGCCCGATAGGGCGTGCGGTAGACCGGATGGACCGCACCGAACCAGCTTGGCAGATAGCGGTCACGGCTCATCGAGAACCAAGCGCGAGAAGCGTCGTTGATGCAGCCGTTAGCCGAAGCGAGCGTAGCGAATGCCGTGCCGACGAAGAGCAGGACCATCAGGCTGGTGTTGCCGGTGACGCGGGCGGCATCGAACAATGGTGTGCCGGCCTGGCCAAGATATTCCCACGGCATCAGACCAGAGCAGATATACCAGGTCATGGTGGCGGCAATCAGCAGCGTCATGATGCCGGCCATGGTGCCATAGGGCAGTGAGCGGGCAGGTGAGCGGACTTCCTCAGCCGCCTGGCAGGTGCCCTCGATGCCCAGATAATACCAGAGGCCGAAATGCAGCGATGCCACAATACCGACCCAGCCATAGGGCAGGGGGTCGGATGTGATGGCCGAGAAGTCGAGCGGTACGGCTGAGGCACCCAGCTGCACCGACATGAATAGCGCTATGATCGCAATGAAGGCGATCGCGGTAATCACCAGGTTAAAGGTCAGCGTCGCGAGCACGCCGCGATAGTTGAGCCACGCCAGGAACATGATGGCGAGGACGATGAAGGGTTGCTGGTTGAGCCCTGTTTGGCCCTGCATGCCCGCCACCGTATCGAGCAGGAAGCCGACGGTGATGGCGTTGGCGGCCTCCAGCATGGTGTAGGCCATGACGAGGAAGAGGCCGACATTGAAGGCCATCAGGGGGCCGACGATGTGCTTGGCCTGGGCATACTGGCCGCCGGCTGCGGCAACCGTCGAAGTCACCTCCGAGTCAATCATGGCGACGCAGGTGTAGAGCAGGCCGGCCACCCAGCAGGCCATCAGGCCGGCGATCATGCCGCCTTTGCCGACCGAGAAGTTCCAGCCCATATATTCGCCGACAAGCACGATGCCGACTCCAAGTGCCCAAACGTGCGCGGGCCCAAGCACTCTCAACAGCCGAAGCCGGTCCGTCCCGGCTGCGGTTGATGTGACATTTTCCATTGCTGTTCCCCCCTCAGATCTCGTGGCGTTCTGCGGTCGCCTCGATCTCGCCTTCGCGAGAAGAGATCAGCAGTTCGTTGTCGTAGGTGGTATCGATGCGGATGAGGTCGGCGAGCATCAGCACGCCGAACAGCGCCGAAAGCGCCCAGGCCGCGTATTCGAGTATGTTCCACATGGCCAAGCTAGCCTCCCTAGCGCCGCTTCGTGCCGAAGCGTTCTTCTATGACTTCGCGGTATTCCCTGTCGGAAAGCCGAACCACCATCACGAAGTAGCCGATGACGAGCACGGCCATGACGATGAGTGACGACCAGCTAAAGCTGTAGTCGAAGCGGGCAGTGATGATGTCGTTGGCGGCGGCCGGATCGGTGATGCCGAGCGCTGCCCATTGTTGCTGCTCGGTGGCGTTCTGGCCGAGCGATTCCCAGGTCGGGTTGGCAATTGGATTGGGCACCTTGGCCGCACCGGCAAGGCCGAGATAGAGCGGTATGTAGAGTGCGCCGATGGTGAGCACGAGCAACGTGACCACGTCGAAGATCTGGCCGGCAAGGCTCTGTTTCGGAGGTTCGTATGCCATGATGCCTCCTAGCGACTTTGACGGCGCATCTCGTCGAGATGCTTGAGATCAAGGCTGTAGATGAAGTGTTTGTCTTCATGATAGTGGCGCAGCATGGCGACGATGGCCGCCGTGTTGAAGAGCAGCACCAGGCCGCAGGCGACAGTCAGGATGATGCCGATGGCCGGCGTCGAGATGTAGGGCCAAACCCTGAATAACGCGAATAGCAGAGTGCACCACAGCACCACGACGAAGGCCGTAAGGCAGACACGATCGCGTCTATGCATTGCATCGATACGCTGGCTGAAACTCGCGTCTGCGCGCAGTTTGCTTAGTGTAGCTTCCATTCACTTTCCTCCTCCATTGGTTCCTCCTCCAGCCCGCTTTGGGTTCTTATTGTTTCGGCACGGAAAATCATATTTTTTTCTACACGGCAAAAATATTTGCCTCACAGGAATGTTAGGCAAAGTGAAATCACTGTCAAGTGAAGCTACCGCGCTTACCGCCACTGCGGTCTGGGACCAGGATGGGACGGCATTGAATAGATTGATCTTTGTCAACAGACAGCGCGTCGAAAATTTTCACTGGATCCGACAAGAGCAGGCACGGATTCGTTCCGGCAGAGTGATCAGCGGCCGCCCCCATCGTGTGGCCGACGACTCGAAAATACGCCAACGTCGTGGACGTAATAGCGATCCAAAGCGCCACTCCCAGTGACCGGCCATCGCGCGCCCCAGTCGGCGCGATAGTTCGTGAAAGGATGGTGCGCCGGTCCAACTCTCATGCAGACACCGATGGCAAAGCGCACAGCTTTGATCCGGAATGGTAGGAGGCAATACGCCAGGCGACCATCGTTCGGCCAGTCCGGCCACCACCCGAACGCACAAGATTTCTACCCGACCGGGCGTTTTCAACTGCGACCAAACGCGGTCTGCTGCTGGTCGGGATTTTCCCCGACGAAGCATTGTTGTGGGACAGCGGAGTGGCCTGCTTTGGCTGCCTCCTGTGAACAACAGCTAGACAAACGGGTGTCGCTGTGGAGGAGTTCAGACCTATCATCTTTCGCGAGGATGTGCGCAGCCTCCTCTTCAGGCTGCTGCTGTCGGTCGTCAGCGAACGCGAACCCGCATTGGCGGCGGTGCTTACTGGAGCCGTCCCACTGGACGCCCTGCCCAAGGAGCAGCGCATCTGCGCGCTACAAGCGACTGGCATCTGGTTCCAACTCGTCACCATCGCCAACGAACTGCTGGCAATGCGTTCGCGTCGCGAACTCGAGCAGATGGGCGGCGCGGACGAAGTCGTCGGCTCCTTCCCCAACGTGATGGGTGAAATCGCGGCGGCAGGCTACCCGGCCGAGGATATTCAGGCCACCCTTGACAATCTCTGCGTCGGACCGACGATGACCGCCCATCCGACCGAGGCCAAGCGTGTCACCGTCCTCGAAATTCACCGACGCATTTACCGCAAGCTGACCGAGCTCGAACAGCGGCGCTGGGCGCCGCGCGAGCGCGACCAGCACATCAACGACCTTCAAAGCGAGATCGAGCTTCTGTGGATGTCGGGCGAGCTGCGGCTCGAACGTCCCTCGGTTGAGCGCGAGATCGCCTGGGGCCTGCACTTCTTCCGCGAAGTCATCTTTGAAGCGACGCCCAAACTCTATGGCGCTGCCCAGGAGGCGCTGGCGCGCCACTACCCGGAGTACGACCTTAAGGTGCCGTCATTCATGCGCTATGCGTCGTGGATCGGTGGCGACCGTGACGGCAACCCGAACGTCACGGCGAAGATCACTGCCTATGCGCTTCACGAGTGCCGCCAGGCCATCATCGGCTGGTACACCCAGCAAATTCGCCGACTGGTCACCGTACTCAGTGTCAGCGCCAACGTTGTCGACATCCCGGACGACTTCGGCAAGGCGCTCGGCCGCGCGCTGCACCGCACCGGCTGTGCTTCAAAGATCGTCGCGCGCAACCCCGACGAGCCGTTGCGCCAGTTCGCGTCAGCAATGCTGGCACGTCTGCAGGCGATGCGCGGCGAAGCTTCGGCCAAGCCCTATGCACGTGCGTACGCCTTCAGGGCCGACCTGCGCGACCTGGAAAACGTTCTCGTCAAACTCGGCGGCAATCTGGCAGCCGCGCGCTTCGTTCGTCCACTGCGCCAGCAGGTCGAGAGTTTTGGCTTCCGCACCGTCTCGCTCGACATCAGACAGAATTCCACCGTCGTCAATCGCGTGCTGGCAGAACTGTTCAGGGATGCGGACGGGGCCAAGGCTCCAGCCCCCGACACGCCCCAATGGACCGCGCGCATCCGCTCGGCGCTTCATTCGGGCGAACAGCTCGCGGTGGACCGCAAGACCCTGTCCGATGAAGCGCAGGAGCTGCTCGATCTATTCAATGTCATTCGCGACGCTTCGTCGGACCCGAACGTCGGCGCAATCGGTGCCTTCATTCTGTCCATGACGAGGTCGAGCGACGACCTGCTCGCCGTCTATGTGCTGGCCCAGTATTCTGGCCTCGCCTCCGCGCTCGACGGCAGCGGCACCATCAACCTGCGTGTCGTGCCGCTGTTTGAGACCATCGCGGACCTGCGTGGCGCGCCCGAAATTCTGGACCAGTTGCTCGGCGTATCGATCGTCCGCCGCTCGGTCCGCGACTTCGGCAACCGCCAGGAAGTCATGCTCGGCTATTCCGACTCCAACAAGGACGGTGGCTTTCTCGCCTCCAACTGGGAGCTCAACAAAGCGCAGCGGCGCATCACCGCGCTTGGCCAGAAGCGCAAAGTCAAGATCAGCTTCTTCCACGGACGCGGCGGCTCGGTCAGCCGTGGCGGCGCACCCACGGGCCGGGCAATTGCAGCCCAGCCTGCAGGCACAATCGGCGGGGTCATGCGCGTCACGGAACAGGGCGAAGTGGTGTCGTCGAAGTTCGCCAACCGCGGCACCGGCCTTTACCAGCTTGAAATCCTGGCCGCGAGCGTCTTCGCCCACTCGGTCAAGTCGCGCAACGAGGCAGAGCTCAAGGATATTCCGGAGTTCAGCGAAGCATTGGAAGCGCTGACCGGCATGTCGCAGGCTTCCTATTCGGGCCTGATACGTGAGCCGGGCTTCATCGACTACTTCAACCAGGCGAGCCCGGTTGAAGAGCTGTCGCTGCTCAAGATTGGCTCGCGCCCGGCACGCCGCTTCGGCGCCCGCGACATCTCCGATCTGCGCGCAATTCCCTGGGTCTTCGCCTGGAGCCAGAATCGGCATCTGATCACCAATTGGTACGGCATCGGCAGCGCGCTGAATTCCTTCGTCAATGTGCGCGGAGAGGCAGGTCTCGACCTGCTTCGGCAAATGTTCGAGCGTTCGCGCTTCTTCCGGCTCGTCGTCGACGAGGTCGACAAGGGCCTCTACCAGTCCGACATGGACATTGGCCACCTTTATGCCGGCCTGGTGCAGGATCCTGAGGTGGGCGAGCGCATCTACTGCAAGATCGCTGCGGAATACGCGCTGACCTGCAAGATGATCTCGGAGGTCAATGGCGGTCTGAAGCTCTCCGAGCGGTTCCCCGCCTTCAAGCGTCATTTTGACCGCATACGTCCACAGATGGATTCGATCCATCGTCTGCAGGTGCAGTTGCTGCGCGAGGTGCGCGCCCAGGACGGCAATTCGGCTAGCCCGAAGCGGGCCGTCAATGCGCTGCTGCTTTCGATCAATTGCATTTCGGCCGGCCTCGGCTGGACCGGCTGACGAGCATTCACGGCGCAGTGAAGCGCAAGAGAGGAGCCAAATGAACATTCCCACCAGACTCGGCATCGGCAGTGCCAGCCATTTCTTCCGCAGCGGCGTAGCACAGGCGGATCCCGCCGTGAGCGGCATGATTGACCGCGAACTTCACCGCCAGCGCGACGAAATTGAACTGATCGCCTCGGAAAACATCGTCTCCAAGGCAGTGCTCGAGGCGCAAGGCTCGGTGCTGACCAACAAATATGCCGAGGGTTATCCCGGCCGTCGCTACTATGGCGGCTGCCAATATGTCGACGAGGTCGAGGAGCTCGCCCGCGAACGCGCCAAGACGATATTCAATTGCAGCTTCGCTAACGTGCAGCCCAATTCCGGAAGCCAAGCCAACCAGTCGGTGTTCATGGCGTTGATGCAGCCGGGCGACACCTTCCTCGGTCTCAACCTCGCCGCCGGAGGGCACCTGACCCACGGCGCGCCGGTCAACCAGTCGGGCAAGTGGTTCAACGTTGTTTCGTACGGCGTGCGCCCCGACACCCACCGCATCGATATGGACGAGGTGCGCGACCTGGCCAGGAAACATCAGCCAAAGGTGATCCTCGCCGGCGGCTCGGCCTATCCGCGCATCATCGACTTCAAGGTATTCCGCGAAATTGCTGACGAAGTGGGAGCAAAGCTCTTTGTCGACATGGCACATTTCGCTGGTCTAGTTGCCGGGGGCGTGCATCCGAATCCGCTGGAGCACGCCCATGTCGTGACCACCACCACGCACAAGACGTTGCGCGGCCCGCGCGGCGGCATGGTGCTGTCCAACGACGAGGAGATCGGCAAGAAGATCAATTCGGCCGTGTTCCCCGGCCTGCAGGGCGGCCCGCTGATGCACGTCATTGCCGCAAAGGCGGTTGCCCTTGGCGAGGCGCTGACGCCCGAATTCAAGGTCTATGCCGCAAACGTCGTCGCCAATGCCAAGACGCTGGCCGAAACGCTGTCCAGGGGTGGGGTCGATATCGTCTCGGGCGGCACCGACACGCATCTGATGCTGGTCGACCTCCGGCGCAAGAACCTCACCGGCAAGGCGGTGGAGGCGGCACTCGGCCGCGCCCGCATCACCTGCAACAAGAATGGCATCCCGTTCGACCCGCAGGGCCCAATGGTCACGTCTGGCGTCCGTCTCGGCACTCCAGCCTGCACGACTCGCGGGTTCCTCGCGGAAGAATTTCGCCTAGTTGGCCGCCTGACGATGAGGATTATCGACGGCCTGGCGGCCTACGGCGAGACTTGCAACGCGGCGATCGAGGCGGCGGTGCGCGAGGAGGTGCATGAACTGGTCGGTCGATTCCCAATCTACGAGTGATTTCGGTCGCTCCAGAGCGGGCGTCGACGGTTCGATCACGAAATGCCCCTGAAGCGTCGATGGTGGACCTGGGGGCAGCGTCCACCACCGCAACACGCATAAGCACGATCCAATTGAGCCAGAAGAGGACATGCATATGCAGAAAGTGCTCCCGGAACTTTATGAGGGCCATGCTCCCATCACTCTCCACAACGCCTTCCATGACGCGCTTGAAGCACTTGAGGAGTGGGAGGACGGAAACGAGGAACCTCTCGTGGCCGTGGAAGGGTGCAACGTCCTCATCAGTCGTATCTTCGCCCACATGAGCGCCTGCACCGACCTGCTGCCACTCAGGACGCGCGACGTGCTCGAAATCATCATCGACAAGGGATCTTTTCGTGCTTCAGGCGGCTCACTCTATGCCGACGGTGCCAAGCTGGTCATGCCGCTCTGCGTCGAGCGACTGACGCGGTCACTGCTGCACCCGACGTCGTCGGCGGTGCAACTGCGCAACGCCGGCGTCGAGGCATAAGTCGTTTCGACGCCGCACGAAACCAATCGCTGCCGCTGTGTGCCATGCATTTGCCGGTACGGCATCGATCCTTCCAAGTCCCAGGACCGCAAATGAAGAGCCCCGTCCGGCGACGGGACAGAGCTTTTGCTTTAAAGATTTGATTTTCAACCGTCACGATACCGCCCCTGGCCAAGGTAGTCTCAAAGTCGCCTGCCTTATCGTGACATCCCATTCTAAAGTGTGCTGCCGCCGACCTTTGCTCGGGTTCTTCGCCGTTGCCGTGACGCGAAGATCGTCATGGACACTTTTGACGCGAGTTTCAGAGACGATTGCCGTGCTCAGAATCGATGACGGCTACACCTGGTGCTCGTGAATACTTTCGCGGGTAGGTCTCTTCCTATCCGATAGGACGCCGGCACCGCTGAATGGGTGGGCTCGGCCCAACGCCCAAAGGTCGGCGTTTCTATCCCGACAGGTGTTGTGGGTCGGCGACCGTGAATCGATCATCCTCCCGAAAGCCAAAAAAGGGCACGGCGCCCTCAGCAGTCTTCGGGAGGACTTTACATGGCCGGCTTCACCCAGCTTTTCGTTCCAGGACCGACCAATGTTCCGGAGATCGTCCGGCAGGCGATGAACATGTCGATGGAAGACATGCGCGCCCCGGACTATCCAAACTTAACGCGCGGCCTCTTCACCGACCTTATGAAGGTGTTCCGCAACGAGACCGGCCGCGTCTTCATCTTCCCGTCCTCGGGCACGGGCGCATGGGAATCGGCGATCGCCAACACCCTTAGTCCCGGCGACCGGGTGCTGATGTCGCGCTTCGGTCAGTTCTCGCATCTGTGGGTCGACATGTGCGAACGCTTCGGCCTCGACGTCGCTGTGGTCGATGTCGAGTGGGGCGCCGGCTGCCCGGTCGAGATCTATGCCGAGCGGCTCGCACAGGACAAAGAGCATCGTATCAAAGCGGTATTTGTCACCCACAACGAAACCGCAACCGGCGTAACCAGCGACGTCAGCGCCGTGCGGGCCGCCCTCAATGCCGCCAAGCACCCGGCTCTGCTCTTCGTCGATGGCGTCTCCTCAGTCGGCTCGATCGACTTCCGTCAAGAGGAGTGGGGAGTGGACTGCGCCGTCTCCGGCTCGCAGAAGGGTTTCATGCTGCCGCCGGGGCTTGGCTTTCTGTCGGTCAGCCAGAAGGCGCTCGCCACCGCCAGGACCGCCAAGCACAATCGCTGCTACTTCTCCTTCGAGGATCAGATCCGCGCCAACGACACCGGGTACTTCCCCTACACGCCGGCGGTACAGCTGCTGCGCGGCCTGCGCGCGGCCCTCGACCTTATTCATCAAGAAGGCCTTGATAACATCTTCGAGCGCCACAACCGACTGGCGACCGGTGTCCGCAAGGCGGTCGAAGCCTGGGGTCTAAGGCTCTGCGCCAAGGAGGCCAAGTGGCAATCCGACACCGTCAGTGCGGTGCTGGTGCCGGAAGGCATCGACAGCGCCGAGGTCGTCCGCCGGGCCTATTACGGCTACCAGACCTCACTCGGCGTCGGCCTCAGCAAGGTCGCCGGCAAGGTGTTTCGGATCGGCCATCTCGGCTGGGTCAACGAAGTGATGATGTGCGGCGCGATCTCAGCGGCTGAGATGGCGCTGCGCGATTGCGGCGTGAAGGTGCGGCCCGGTTCCGGCGTGGGCGCCGCGCTTGAACACTACCGGCTGTCGGCGCAGCCGGCGATCGCCAAAGTAGCCTGACGCGCCAGCGCCGCACGTTCCTTCGGATGCGCGGCGCTCCAAAGGGAGGAGAGAAAATGAGCCACACGATTCACCACCTGCTCAAGCTGCGTCTTCAGCGCAGCGAGCTCGCAGTGCCGGGCTCCAACCCGGATATGATCCGCAAGGCCGCCGACTGTGCTGCCGACTACATCTTTCTCGACATAGAGGACGCGGTCGCTCCGCCCGACAAGGAGCGGGCACGCAAGAACATCATCGAGGCGCTCAACGAGATCGACTGGCGCGGCCGCGGCAAAACGATTTCGGTGCGCATCAACGGCCTCGACACCCACTATATGTACCGCGACGTGGTCGACGTGATGGAGCAGGCCGGCGATCGGCTCGACACCATCCTGGTGCCCAAGGTAGGCGTTCCGGCCGACCTCTACATGGTCGATGCCATGGTCAACCAGATCGAGGCCGCCAAAGGCTTCAAGACTCGCGTCGGCCTTGAGGCGCTGATCGAAACCGCTCTTGGCATGGCCAATGTCGAAGCCATCGCCGCCTATGGCGGTCGGCTCGAGGCGCTTCATTTCGGCGTCGCCGACTATGCCGCGAGCTGCAAGGCGCGCACTGTCAGTATCGGCGGCCTTAATCCCGACTATCCGGGCGACCAGTGGCACGCAGCACTCTCGCGCATGACGGTGGCCTGCCGCGCCTATGGCCTGCGCGCCATCGACGGACCGTTCGGCGACTTTTCCGATCCAGACGGTTACATAGCCGCCGCCAAGCGAGCGGCCGCGCTCGGCATCGAAGGCAAGTGGGCGATCCACCCTTCACAGATCGAGCTCGCCAACGCCGTGTTCTCGCCACCGGAGAAGGAAGTCACCCGCGCCCGGCGGATCATCGAAGTGCTGAAAGAGGCCGAGGAAAAGGGCAAGGGTGCCGCGGCCCTCGACGGCAAGATGATCGACGCCGCATCCGAACGCATGGCCCGCAACGTACTCGTCATGCACGAGGCAATCGAGCGGTCGGCGCGGTCGCGCACCAGTACGCCAAACTGAGGAGGAACCCCACATGGACATCCATGAATACCAGGCGAAGGAACTGCTGTCGCGCTACTCGGTGCATATCCCGCGTGGTGGCCTTGCCTACAGTCCGGAGCAGGCGACCTACCGCGCCAGTGAGATCGGCGGCGACAATTGGGTGGTTAAGGCGCAGATCCATTCCGGTGCTCGCGGCAAAGCAGGCGGCGTCCGCATCTGCAAGTCCGACAGCGAAGTGTCCGACGCCGCCGAATACATGCTCGGCCGCAAGCTGGTAACCCACCAGACCGGCCCGAAGGGCAAGCTGGTCTCGCGCCTTTACATCGAGGAAACAGTTGACATCCGCCAGGAGCTTTATCTCGGCATTGTGCTCGACCGCAAATCGGAGCGCGTCATGATCGTGGCCTCCGCCTCCGGCGGCATGGAGATCGAAGAAATCGCCGAGAAGCAGCCTGACTCGATCATCCGTGCGATCGTCGACCCGGGTGCGGGCATGCAGGAATTCCAGGCGCGCGAGATCGCCTTCGGCCTCGGACTGGAGAACAGTTTGATTGGCAAGGCGGTGGACACGCTGCTTGGCTGCTACCGTGTGTTCCGCGACTTTGACGCCGCCATGCTGGAAATCAACCCGCTGGTCGTCACCCGCGACAACAACCTTATCGCGTTGGACGCCAAAATGTCCTTCGACGAGAACGCCCTCTACCGTCGCCCGGAGATCTCGGAGCTGCGCGACAAATCGCAGGAAGATCCGCGCGAGACTTTCGCCAGCGATCGCGGTCTCTCCTATGTCGGCCTAGACGGCAACATCGGCTGCATCATCAACGGCGCCGGCCTGGCGATGGCGACCATGGACATGATCAAGATCGCTGGCGGCGAGCCCGCCAACTTTCTCGACATCGGCGGCGGCGCCTCACCTGAACGCGTAGCCAAGGCCTTTCGCGCCGTGCTTGCCGACAAGAATATCGACACCATCCTGGTCAACATCTTCGCCGGCATCAACCGCTGCGACTGGGTGGCCGAGGGGGTCATCAAGGCAATCCGCGAGGTCGGCGTGCATGTGCCGCTGGTGGTGCGCCTGGCCGGAACCAACGTCGAGGAAGGCCGCCGCATTCTCGCCGAGTCAGGCGAGAAGGTGATCGTGGCCGACACACTGGCCGAAGCGGCCGAGAAATCGGTTGAGGCGATGCGCGCCTTTGCCAAGCGGAAGAAGCACTAACGGGAGGCCGAAATGGCAGTTCTATTAAATCGCAGGACGCGCGTCATCGTCCAGGGCTTGACCGGCAAGATCGGCTCCTTCCATGCCGAGGACATGAAACGCTACGGTACCAACGTCGTCGGCGGTGTCACCCCCGGCAAGGGCGGACAGGTGCACCACGGCATTCCAGTGTTCAACACGGTCAAAGGTGCGGTGCGCGAGACCGGTGCGGAAGCCTCGATCGTGTTCGTGCCGCCGCCCTTCGCTGCCGACTCGATCATGGAGGCGGCCGAGGCCGGCGTGAAGCTCTGCGTCTGCATCACCGACGGCATACCCTCGCAAGACATGATGCGGGTCAAACGCTATATGCGCCGCTTCCGCTATGAAGACCGCATGCGCCTGATCGGCCCGAACTGCGCCGGCGTCATTACCCCCGGCCAGGCCCTGATGGGGATCATGCCGGGCCACATCTACCTGCCCGGCCGCGTCGGCATCGTCGGGCGCTCGGGAACCCTCGGCTACGAGGCGGCCTCTCAGATGAAGGCGCTTGGCATCGGCGTTTCGACCAGCGTCGGCATCGGCGGCGATCCGATCAACGGCTCATCCTTCAAGGACGTCCTCAAGCTGTTCGAGGAAGACCCCGACACCGACGCCGTGGTGATGATCGGCGAGATCGGCGGACCACAGGAAGCGGAAGCCGCGGAATGGGCCAAGCACCACATGCGCAAGCCGTTGATCGCCTACATCGCTGGCCTCTCGGCGCCCAAGGGCAAGCGCATGGGCCATGCAGGCGCCATCATCTCCGCCTTCGGCGAATCCGCCCAGGAAAAGGTCGAGATCCTGCGCGAGGCAGGCGTGACGATCGTGCCGACGCCTGCCGCCTTCGGTCCGACCGTCGCAGGCGTGCTCGAGCAGGGGAAGAAGGCCGCCTGACCCGGCCTTCAGAGGAGCCGGCGCCGCCGGCTCCTCTCCTCGAACCCAGTTCGGTCTCGATTTTCGTGAAAGCCGATGCGCAATTCGTGGGGACCGCGCGGCCATTGGCACGGCGTTTTCTTACGAGGGGAATGCGATGAAACCACGCATTATGATCACGCGGCGTTGGCCCGCGGCTGTGGAAGACGTGCTAGTTGAGCGGTTCGACACAACCTTCAATCAAAGCGACGCACCGATGAGCTTGGCGCAGCTGAAGGCAGCGTTCCTGAACTTCGACGCGATCCTCCCGACCGTCAGCGATAAACTGCCGGCCGCCGTCTTTCCGGCCGCGGAATTCCGGACCAGGCTGCTAGCAAATTTTGGCGTCGGCTTTAGCCATATCGATCTCGATGCCGCGCGCGAACGCGGCATTACAGTGACCAACACGCCGGGTGTGCTGACCGACTGCACCGCCGATATCGCCATGAGCCTTCTGCTCTCGATTTCTCGTAGGGCAGGCGAGGGCGAACGCCAGCTGCGCGCCGGCCGGTGGGAAGGGTGGTGCCCCACCCATATGATCGGCACCAGGGTGACCGGCAAGACCATCGGCATCATCGGCATGGGCCGCATCGGCAAGGCGACTGCCAGGCGTGCGCATTTCGGCTTCGATATGAATGTCATCTTCTACAACCGCTCCAAGGTCGACGACGAGGAAACCCGCGCCATGGGGGCACGCCAGTTGCCGACGATCGAAGATGTGCTCGCGCGAGCCGATTTCGTGTCGCTACACTGCCCCGGCGGCGCCGAAAACCGGCACCTCATCAATGCTGCACGGCTCGGAGCGATGAAGCGAGGCACTTTCCTCATCAACACCGCCCGAGGTGACGTGGTCGACCAGAATGCGCTGATCGAGGCGCTCGAAGCCGGCAAAATCGCCGGCGCGGCGCTTGACGTCTACGACGGCGAGCCGAACGTGCCGCCGGCCTTGATGCGCATGGAGAATGTCGTGCTGCTGCCACATCTCGGCAGCGCGACCGAGGAAACCCGGGTGGATATGGGCATGAGGGCTGTCGAAAACCTCACCGCCTTCTTCGGAGGGCATCCCGTTCCGGACAAAGTCGTATGATCATCGCTGACTGTTCGGCTCCTGTAGGGTCCATGCTCCGCGAACAGGCGATCGCCATGTTCCGCGGAGGAGTCGCCGCATCGGACCCTGAGCGCGCGGTGACTTCAGCACTCGAAGGTAGGCTCGACGCGATCGCAGCAGCTCGGCGCGTCATCCTGATCGCCTTCGGAAAAGCCGCCTGCCTGATGACGCGTGCCGCGCTGCCCTTCGTTCGAGACAAGCTCCATTGCGCACGCGCCGTCACCAACCAGGAGAACCTGAAGGATATCGAAGACGTTCACGTCATTGCCGGTGGTCATCCCTTGCCCAACGAGGGTAGCATCGCGGCTGCCCATGCCGTTGAAAGGGCTGCGCGTGCGGCCGAACCCGGGGACTTGGTGCTGGTCCTTGTCAGTGGCGGCGGGTCAGCCCTGATCTGCGCGCCGGTGCCCGGCCTTTCCCTCGCCGACAAGATCGCGCTTAACGACGCATTGATCCGCTCCGGTGCGGAGATCAAAGAAATCAATGCAGTGCGCCAGCAGTTCTCGCGCCTCAAGGGGGGGCGGCTGGCCCAGCTCGCTCCCGGTGCGAGGATCCTGTCGCTCATACTTTCTGATGTGCCGGGCGATGATGTCGGCACCATCGCCAGCGGCCCGACGGCGCAGCCCTCGGCGACGGCCGCGGAGGTGCTTGCCATTCTCGAGCGCTACGGGTTGCGCGATAGCCTGCCTGGCACCATCCGTTCGCAAGTCAACCATCTCGTCCGCGATGAAGCCAAAAGATTCGATCACGTCGAAAACGTAATCATAGGCTCCAACAGCATCAGCCTACAGCAGGTGATCACAAGTGCCCACGCGAGCTATCCGATCGTCCTCAAGGCAGGCGATTGGTTGGGTGGGGATGTTTCGGACGTCGCCCAAACGATGCACCGCAAAGCCATCGATGCCTCGAACCAGCGCGGACCAGTGGCCATCGTCGCCGGTGGCGAGCCGACTGTGCGCGTCGTCGGTACCGGGATGGGCGGACGCAACCAGGAGCTTGTGTTGCGCTTTGCCCTGCTCAACGAGCTGGCGGCGATCAACCGCCCTTGGGTTTTCCTGAGCGGTGGCACCGATGGCCGCGACGGGCCCACTGACGCTGCGGGCGGCATCGTCGATCCGAGCTCGACGAGCCGGATGCGCACAGGCGGGTGCAATCCCGTCGCACTTCTTGAAAACAACGACTCCTACCGCGCCCTGCAATCGTCGGGAGATCTGTTGATTACCGGCGCCACCGGCACCAATGTCGCAGACCTGCAAATCCTGCTGATGCAATAAGATACATCTTCTGTACAGGCGAAGGCGTTTGCCCCCGGTACCCGCGCTCGGACCATCGGTGCACGCGAAGCCGATCCCATAAATTTTCCTGTTCCGCCGCTGCAGTCGCAGTGTGTATTGGCCGTTCTATTCCGAGCAGAATGGCTCCCATTGTGGAAGAACGCAAAGAAATTTACTATCAGTAAAAATCGAAGCGAGATTGGCATGGCTAAGGAAATGGCGGAAAAGCGCGGGAACTCGAAGAAGAATGGCAAGGCGGTGGCTGTGGCCGGCGCCCCCAAGACGGCGGCAGGGTTGGCGCGTGTCACGCCGCTGACCCAAGATCCGCATGCCATCCGCGACACCCGGGAAAAGGTGCTGGAGGTAGCGATCGGCCACGAAGTGCGTGCCTTTCGCAAAAAGCTAGGCATCACGGTATCTGACGTTGCTGCCGCGACCGACATTTCGGTTGGTATGCTTTCGAAGATCGAGAATGGCAATACATCGCCGTCGTTGACAACTCTGCAGACGCTGTCTCGGGCGCTCGGCGTCCCAATCACCTCCTTCTTCCGCCGCTTCGAAGAGGAACATAGCGCCGTATTCGTTAAGGCGGGGGAGGGTGTTGACGTCGAACGTCGCGGCACCCGCGCCGGCCACCAGTACAACCTGCTCGGCCACATCGGCTCGAACACCGCTGGAGTTGTTGTCGAACCTTATCTCATCACGCTGACCGAAGATTCTGACGTGTTTCCGACGTTTCAGCACAGCGGTTTGGAGTTCCTCTACATGCTGGAAGGTGAGGTGATTTACCGGCATGGAAACAACCTTTACCGCATGACGCCGGGCGACAGTCTGTTCTTCGACGCCGACGCGCCGCATGGCCCGGAAGAGCTGACACTGTTGCCGATCCGGTTTCTCTCGATCATTTCCTATCCGCGCGGCCGCGGAGAGGACTGAAGACAACTTGGCAGAGCATGGCTCTTGCATATCGCTCTCACCTGCTACTCATTTTTTTTTTGAAGCCTTCTGGACCTAACGCGCGGGTACCGGCCAGGAAGTGATGCCAGGTCGTCGCAGCCATCTGTCACGTCTAAAAATTGACTTTGGCCTGACAATGCGCGTCGAAAGTCGGTGCTCGGCTGGGAAACAGCGTGGGCCGGCCGATGTGCAGTAGAAGGCGGTCGTACATTTTGGCGGCCTTATGATTCGCCTGAACCGCGTCGTGCAGGTATAAAAATACACTAGAATGAAAATTTAATTCTTGGTATGAATACGTGTGGCAACGTGGGGCGGCCGCCGGACGCACATATACACAAAACGCAAGAAGTCGGGAAAGAGGTGGCACGCGCCGCAATCGGGAGGCACATGAAAGCGGAACGGACAGGTCAGCACCAGGGTATCGGGATTGATGTGATGCCGACTGCCCTAGAAATCAGGTTTAGAGTTCTGGTAGCCGAACGCAATCCGTTGGTGATTACCGCGCTCGGCGACATGATCAAGGAGGACACCCGCTTCGATCTGGTCGGCAGCATCCATACCGGCGAGGCGTTTCTCCGGGCGGCCGCGGCCGTGGAGCCGGACTTCGATCTCGCAGTGCTCGGCTGGAAGCTGTCCGACATGGATAGCGGCGAGGTACTTGCCGAGATGCAACGGCGCGACCTACATTCGCGCATCGTCATTTTTTCCAATGACCATGATATTGGTATCCTCAAGCGGTGTGTGCGCCTTGGAGCGCAGGGTTACTGCTACCAGTTCGACGATCCGTCGATCCTATTCGACACGTTGGTAGCGGTCGCGCATGGCCGAATCTGTATTCCTTATATTGACGTGTCTAAGATAAACGACACCCCCCTTTCACGCCTGACGACGCGCGAACACGAACTGCTGTCGGTGCTTGCGGACGGCTGGACCAATCTCCAAATCGCTGCGCGTACAGGGATCTCGGAGAACACGGTCAAGTACCATCTCAAGAATCTCTACGACAAGCTCGACGTCCGCAACCGCGCCATGGCTGTTGCCCTCTACGCCAGCGAGAAGAGCCGCGGGCTGTATGTGAGTTCGTAGTCGGCCAGGTCCGGCGATTTTCTGAACTGGTCTGCGGAGCTCGTCTGATCAGAGCGCAGAATCTCGCGAACCGTGTTGCGCGAGACAGTCAGCTCACGGGTGATCTTCTTCACCGACAAGCTCTGCACATAGAAAGCTCGTCGAACACGCGCAATCGTATCACTCTCTTCCTCGGCAGTTCGAGGGTTCGGAGTGAATTAGAACCGCGTTGCATGACATCATTCGCGGATACATCCGCGAGCGCCGAGCGCGCAATGATGCCTGGGCCGAGCACGACTACATCGCAAAGACGTTCGACAAACTGGGGCTGTCAGAGGACGAGCGGCGCGGGCACGAAGTCCGGACGCAGTGGAACTTGACGATGAAGATCTAAGGGCAATTGGACGGTTTCGAGCCAGGAAACCGACAGCCATTCGCCGTTGCGATCCAAGGCGGCGGTACACGAAAGGCGGCACTAGGCCGCCTTTTTCTGGTTGATGTCAGCTTCACACGGGGCGAGATCGCTGGTCGCAATTTACGCTATGGGCTTCCCAGCGAGCGGCTCGAAGTCAGCCTAAAAACCTTGCAAGCTCCTAGGCTGCTCTTATAACTGCGGTGGGTGTCCTTGTACCGGTTTTCCTGAAGCCCTTGAGGTACTCGTCGCGGGCGGTCTCCCACATCATCCCGTAGCCGTTGGCGACATCATTGCCATCGGCGGCTTCCTTCACGTCACGGGCTTCGATGAACGCATCTTGACCTTCAGCAAGTTGCCGACGTACCTCGACGACCAGTGCGCGGAGATCGGAAGCGTCGTTCACCCCGAACAATGCGAAAGGCCCGATCTTCTTCAAAGACTTCGGCTGCAGTGCCCTCGGTCTTGCCTCGGGCCTTGGTGGCCCACGCCGAAGCACGAAAGCGGTACGCCCCAAAAATCGACGATATTTGTCTTTAGCACACCCGTCGGCTGGGAAAGTTGCAGGACGAATCTGACGGAGAATTATGCGCGGCTATTTACTTTTGACCGAGGCGAGAAGCGGCTCAAACTGGCTTGGCTCACTTATCAATATTTCGGGGAATATGGGGCAGTCGAGCGAATGGCTGTCGCCCAAAATCCATCGTCTGGACACGCGCTCTTTGTCGTGGGACGGATTCTTCGAGGAAATCATCAGAAAGAGTTCTACTGAGAATGGAAATTTCGGGCTGAAGATATTCCCCGGCCACCTATTCATAACACGTGAAATCTACGGAATGGATTTCATTCAGTATTGTCTGTCCATGCATGATGTGGCGCTTGTTTTCCTGCGTCGAGAAGACACGCTACGGCAGGCAATTTCTTACGCCAGGGCGAGACAAACGCGCAGTTTCGCTGCTCACATCGAAGGTAGGGCTGAGGCACAATACGATTTCGAAGAGATTGCGAGATGCTTTTTCTATATTCGCGACAGCTATACTTTCTGGCAGAGTTATCTGGAACTTGCGGGCGCGAAGTCCACCTCGTTCGTCTATGAGGACCTCGTTCCGGACCCTTCTCCTTTTATCGCTTGCGTTGCAGAACACCTGAAGGTGCCCCTGCCGGGGAAGCTCCCAACATCGATGGCAGTTCAGCGTGACGAGTTGACTGACGAATGGATTGCCCGCTTCAACGAAGATCGCAGATCTGCCGACTTGTTGGACGCCTATGATCGCCGCGAACACATACCCGGGAAGATTAAGAACTTCTTCAAACTGGCGACGCGCAGTCTTGAGCCGCGATATCCCTTTGCATTCTAGAGGGGACAGTTTCGAGATCGTGTGGCGGCCAACGAGGAACGTGCCGCTTCCGCTCCACTCGTGTGGAGTTGAATTCTCGGGGCGATGTCGATAAACGCTCGTATCATGGCGGCCGACTGGAGCGGATTTTGGGCGATCTTCACTACCCTTTTCGTCTTTCTGAGAACGGGCAAAACCAAAGGAGCCTTCTGGACCGCTTGCTGACCCGTTATGAGACCTACAAGCTCATGGCCCGGGTACGCAAAAGGAAGCGCGCGATCGAGATCGTTTGCCTCCGCGAAGGAGGTCAACGACCTCTCGCCAAGGATGATATTCCGCTCGTTTTCAATACACATAACGATCTAAAGCTGATGCCGTCCTTCCTGGCGCATTACAGGAAGCTTGGCGTTTCGCGTTTCATCTGTGTCGATGATGTTTCATCCGATGGCACACGCGAGTATCTGCTTTCTCAAGCGGACGTCGATGTATGGAGCTCACCCCTCCGTTACCGTGATGCTCGCCGCGGCCGAGAGTGGCGCGAAGCCCTATTCGATCGCTACGGGGGCGATCGGTGGTATCTCAATGTCGATTCAGACGAATTTCTGATCTATCAGGATTCTGAGCACCAGCGCCTCGACAAGCTCATCCGGTTACTCGAAGGGCGGGGCGAAAAGCGTCTCGCCGCTCCCATGCTCGACATGTATCCGATCGAGCCGCTCGGGTCGGCCACACTCGACACCAACGACGATCGCATGCCGTGGGAAATTGCCGACCACTTCGATGGCGTCGGATATGAGATCAGCTACACCAAACGGGCGATAAGTATCACGGGCGGCCCGCGGAAGCGCAAGTTCGCGCATGTGCTGGAACTCATCAAATATCCCCTGATCTTCTGGGACAGGAATTGCAGTCTTAGCGTCAGCATTCACCAGCCGCTGCCGTGCGAGAGAAACTTCTTGGACATTTCCGGGGTATTGCTGCACTTCAAGTTCTTCTCTGATTATCGCGAGAAGATCGAGCAGGCGGTAAGCGATGGGCAATATTTCGACGGGGCGGCCATCTACCGCAAGATGTTGAATGACCTGCAGAAAACCGGCGAATTCGATTTTGCCAATCAGCATTCCGTTCGGTTTTCTGGGTCAAGGCAATTGCTTGAGCTCGGTTTCATCGCGCCCATCCCTTTCGCATCGGAGCAAACCGCGGCGCGGGAAGCAACGAAGCAAAGCTGACGTTTGGCGACAAGATTTAGCAGCGTTGGATCTACACGGCTGGTCGCTACCGGGTTCGCTACCTGCTGCCGCGCACGTCGTGGTACAAACGCTGGCGTTTCTTTGCCATGTGCTGGAACGATGCGCGCAGAAAGACCGGATACCACATTCTGGGGATGCTTTAGCGTCGCAGCCCGCTTCCCCTTATAATTCGTCCCGACACCCTTAAACTCCCGCACCCCAGGCTCTATATGTGCCTGCGTGGCCGCCTTGCGGCCGGGAGTTGCAATGGGAAGCGATGAGAATGCTGCGTATTCTGGCGATAGCGATGGTTGGCCTTGTGGTCATGTTGACGGCGGTTGATATCGCCGAGGCGCGGCGGGCGGGCGGCGGGTTCGGCTCGCGTGGCAGCAGGACCTTCTCCACCGCGCCGGTAACCCGCACGGCGCCGACTCCGGCCGCGCCGATCGAGCGGACCATGACGCCGCGGCAGAATGTGCCGACCGCGACCAGCCCGGCGACGCAGACCCGGACGGCAAACCGCCCCGGCTTCTTCAACAGTTTCGGGGGGTCGATGCTGGGCGGTCTGCTCATGGGCGGGCTGTTCGGCATGCTGCTCGGCCACGGTTTTGGAGGCGGCATTGGTTTCCTCGGATTGCTGCTGCAGCTTGGCCTGATCTTCCTCGCCGTTTCCTTCGCGATGCGGCTCTTTGGTCGCGGGCAGAGCCCCGCCTATTCGGCACCATCTGCGTCGGCGCAGTCTTCAGCATCCGCAACGGTGCCTGCATCCTTCCGCATCCCCCGGATCGGCGAGGGGCGGGGCGGGCTCGGCGTGAGCGCCACCGCCGCCTCCGTAACAGCGTCTGCGGCCGCCGGGGGTGGACAGACGGATGAGATCGGAATCGAGCAGCGCGACCTCGACCGGTGCGAAACGATACTGAAAGAGTTGCAAGCGGCCTACGCGGCGGAAGACTACGCGGCCTTGCGCCGGCTGACGACCCCGGAAGCCATGTCCTATCTCGCCGAAGAGCTAGGCGAAAACGCGACGAAGGGCCTCAGGAACGAAGTCCGCGACGTTCATCTTGTCCAAGGCGATGTCGCCGAGGCCTGGAACGAGAGCGGCACCGATTATGCGACGGTCGCCATGCGCTACGAGAGCATCGACGTGATGCGCGATCGCGCGACGGGCCGTGTCGTCAGTGGCGATGCCGAACGCCCGACCGAAGCCGTGGAACTGTGGACTTTCGTGCGCAAGCCAGGCGGCGTCTGGCAGGTCTCCGCAATTCAGGCGGTCGCGGAATAGGGAAGCGGCAAGTGCGCTCGGAACGGTACTCCCAATCCTTCGGGACTTTTGGCCGCCTTGTCGTGCTTTCTTGATGTCGGAAGGCAGCGCTTAAAGCGCTGAATTCAAGCGATGCTACCGTAGCTCCGACAAGACGATATTCGGAGCAGCGGCGGCTTTCGTCGCGGCGCGTTGGGCAATAAGATGGACATTCCTCTCGGGGGCGGACTGACATGGTTTTGTGGGCAGCGACATCGGCCAAGCATGTAGGGGCCCCAGGCGAGGCCGTTAAACGGCGCGGCGGCATAGTTGCATGCCTTGTCGCTGTCGCCGCTTCGGGCTTTGCCTGCAGCGCAGCGGCCGCGGATTGCAAGAGCCTGCCTGGACCCGGGACGGACTGGCAGGATTGCAACAAGCGGCAACTGATGCTCGGTGGGAGTGATCTAAGAGGCAGCAACCTGATCGATACGGATTTTGGTTCCACGGACCTGAGCGGCGCCGACCTCACTGCGGCAAATCTGGAGAAGGCCACATTGGTGCGTGCCTCGCTCGCCGGCGCCAAGGCCGATAAAGCGAACTTCTCCAGGGTCGAGGCCTATCGTGGCGACTTCTCCGGCATTTCCGCGGAGGGTGCGTTGTTCGTCAGTTCCGAGCTGCAGCGCGCCGATTTCACCGGCGCGCGGCTGAAGGGGGCCGACTTCGAAAAGGCCGAACTCGGCCGTGCCAATTTCGGCAAGGCAGTTCTGACTGGAACGCGCTTTTCCGTGGCCAATCTTTCGCGCGCCGACTTGAGCGGCGCCCTTTTCGAAGGTCCGATCGATTTCGACCGCGCCTTTCTGTTCCTGACGAGGATCGAGGGGCTGGACCTTTCGGCCGCGAAGGGGCTTACTCAGGATCAAATCGATCTTGCTTGCGGCGATGCTGCAACGAAGCTTCCCGCTGGACTTACGGCCCCCGCCAAATGGCCGTGCCCCGCCGATGATGACTGATCGGAGCATCCTGCCTTCGCACGAATTCAGCGAACCGCCGGGGAGGGTGTCGGAACCAGTCGTGTTCCCTGAAATCAGAGCCGATTCAAGGACCCCATAGCGACCCTTTGGCGTCTGAGAAGACGCAAGGCACTGTGGAGTTCAGTTGATTCGCTTGCCGAAGGAACTCTCCGGAAACAGGCAGAATACCGGTTTCTGCCGAAGGGCAACAGCCGATCTTGCGCTTGAGGCGAGCCATCGCCGCACGGCGTCCTCGGCGTTTTCGCCGCTGACCACTTCGATCGATCGGCCCATGAGATCCAGGCGGCGGCCGGAATAGCCGGCATCGTTGGGATGCCTGCCGAAACGCGACGGACCGAGGTCGGTGCACCACCGTTTCCTATGCGGAAATGGCTTTGCAGGACCGGCCTCGAAGAACGCCCAAACGTCGAAGTCCTTTATACCGCTCGTACCATCGAGGTAGTGGAGCGCGCTTCCCTGCGCGAGCGCCAGCAGGAGCAGACGATCCCGGTAGAGGCCGGCCACTGTTGCACGATCAAAAACTGCGCGAAGGCTCCGCAGAGCGACCGAGCTGATCATTCTCAGATCGGCCGAGGTCAACGGTTCGTAGGACCTTTCCGAGACGTCGCCGATCATGTTTGCTCCAGCCGCGTCTTTGGACATGGCGCAACTATATACATCCCATACATGAGGTTGCTGCTCCCCTTGGCGGATGAGAGCATTCGCCTTGGTTGGTCGAAGACCTGAGGAGAGCA
>MBFK01000133.1 GCA_001704765.1 Sinorhizobium shofinae | reverse complement strand
GCCTCCTTCGCCCCAACCCGGGAGCAAAATGGATGAGGCAATGTTCAAGCCTCCGGGAGCATGGTTACGTGCGGCAATACGAGTCTCACCTTGTTTGTCGCCGCGCAACCTGGGGCGCGGTACCATCCACCTTGGCACACTGGGCATCGCGCTCGGTCTCGACAGCTTTGATCTGCTCGTTCACCAATTCGAATCGATCGAGCTCACGACTGAGCTGCGCCTTGAGATGGGCAGGCAATGGCCGGCCATCCCCCGTCCGTAGTTCATCCAAGCATTCACGCCGGTCGCGACGCGTAGGCTCATAACCTCGGACGCCAACGCTGAAGAGCAGTCCTTTGATCCGGTTGACGTGTCTTTTGCGCTCCTCGATCAGCGATTTGCGCTCTCGCCCGATCCTGCGACGATCCTCATCGTCAACCGCCGGGACTCGGACCATCGAACAAACCCGCGGTTCGCTCCGCATCCACGCCATCAGCGTGCGAACCAACGTCTCTCCGTCAATGCGGTCGGTCTTCGCCCGGCGGTGCCGGCGCGACACCGCAATCGAGGCCGCATCCACGACATGGCTCGTGATCCAGTCTTCCGCCTCAAGCGCGCGGTGGATCCAGAAACCATCGAGCCCCGCTTCCTCGATGACAATCACGGGATAGAGCCTGCCCTCGCGCGCCTCTGCCTTCTCGCGCAAGAGGTTCAAGCATGCCAGCAAAGCAGGCAAGTCACCGCCGGGTACCGAATGACGCGACATCTTCTCGCTGCCAGGCGATAGCGACGTCACTAGCCAGATCGACTTCGACAGTTCCAATGAAACGAAAACTGCGCCAAGATCAACCCGGATAGCGGCAGGTGGCGAAGCTGGTTCTGCTGTCATGGCAAGTCCCTTCAGAGTGGTTGGTAGCAAACCGACTCTGATCTCTCACAGGCCGCTGTCCACCGCTCATCATGGAATCTTTTCCGGCTGCCGCCTGCTGGTGGACCCGAACCAGGGTGGTGTCCAGCATCAGGTATTGGTTGTTCTTGTCCTTAGTCAGTTCGTCGAAGACTTTGTCCCACACACCAGTCTTGGCCCAGCGGGTGAAGCGCTTGTGCACGCTCTTCCACTTGCCATAGCGCTCGGGCAAGTGCTGCCAGTGTGCGCCCGCCCTCAGCACCCACAAAACCCCGTTCACGAACAGACGGTTATCCGCCGCCATCCGCCCCGGATCGTCGGCCTTGCCCGGCAGCAGCGCAGCGATACGCTCCCACTGCGCTTGGCTCAACTCATACCGCTTCATCCCCATCGCCCCGCTCCGAATCAGCAAATTCGGAACCGATTGATTCAGCATCCTTCAGAAATTGGAAGCCTGAATGTCGATTGGCTCTAAAGCCCCATTTCAGCAAGAGTCTAATGTGTTCGTCTCCGCCGCCTGACGTGTCAATGGGAACCGCCCGCCGCCGATCCTAATCGGAGCAAACCAGGTCGCAACGGCTCTACAATTTATCTGGCGTTCCAGTAACCGTCAGCGAAAGGTGTTGACGAGTTGACCGTCCGGGCTGCACAATGAAATTGCAGGACTTCGGTAGCTATTTATCGTGTGCACACTCCTAAATATGCAGCCCACCTCGTAAGTGGTTGGGCAGTCAGGCGAGGTTGTCAGGCTGAAAGCCGCGTGAAGTCGGTGCCTCACACACGCGCACGGTTGTGCTGCCCATAACGGCGCGATGTGCCAATCCCCGAAAAACCGGCCACAGCGGAGGCTCTGACAGGAGATATCCCTGGACATGGGTGGCACCAGCCGCTCTGGCGAGCGTAAGCTGCTCGTAAGTCTCGACCCCTTCCACGACGATGGTGGGTGCCACGCAGGAGGCCAACCCTGCCATATGGTACAACAAACGGTCAGCGCTCAGACGACTGTTCGACTGAACAAAAAAAGCGTCAATCTTGATGATGTCGACGGCTATCGAAAAAATCGCCTCAGGGGTCCAGAAACCAGACCCGAAGTCGTCAATAGCGACCTTGTAACCTAACTTCCGAATATCTTGAATCAATTCCGCAGCGCCGAAACTCGGCGCGCTCTCAGTAATTTCCAACACCAGTCTCGGTGCAAGCGACCGATTTCGATGGAGTTGATCATAGAGCATCGCCCGGTGTTCTACGCTGGAGAAGTTCAAGGACGAAAAGTTGCATCCGAGCGAGCCGGACGCGCTGTTGGACAACCATTCGAAGGCTAAGCTCAAGATAGAGCGATCCAATTCAGGCGCATACCCCGAGGCCTCTAGGGCGGGCATAAATTCACCCGCGGTGACCACGGAGCCACCGAGTTTTAGAAGTCTCGCCAGACATTCAGAATATAACACTTCATGGTGATGATTGACGCAGTTCACTTGCTGCACGGAAAAGCCGATCCGGCCCTGTCGTATTGCTTGGAGGGCAGTGCGAACGATATTGTCCACTTCGTCGAGCTTCATCTTCCCCCCTCAGTTTCGCTGCGCGTTCCTGTACATCAAACTCGCCAGCGTTGGGCTTGGGCCACTGCCTCATTTGAAAGCGGCCCATCTTGCCGTGACACTGCTCGGCCAACCGGGCCAGCCTTTCTTAGCCCGACTGGCGCGTGCGGTGATACTAACGAGTGGTGCTTTTCGCCCACCCGCTAACGTGAGCCCAATAGAGAACTCTACTGCGGATAAAAAGTTAAAAAGGTAAAACATCCCATATAACTACCGCATGCAATCGCACCCCGACCAAGGTGTGATCTGGGCGTCAGCATACGAGCCGCTACTCAGTTGGTGAGGAGGGAAGTTGTAGCTGTGCCGCCGAGGACCAGAAACAACTTGGCTCCGGTCGAACGGCGTACGCATCTAGGCCGCAGATCCGTGGGTCTCTTCCTTGCAAAGGAGAGCAGCGATTTGCCCTGATCTGCTCCTGGTAATGTTTGGCGTCCAGATGCAGCAGAGGAGGCGGATTCGCCGTCGTTTCGGGTTGTTTAACAGCAGTTCCTTCGGCGGTTCACCTCGGCCGCCATAGTTTTCGTTGTCAGCGACCCCGCTGCTTCGTCACTTCCAGACTGTCGCGTATATAGAGTCGACCGCTGATTTCGGTCGAACGCGGGCCCACATACCTGATACGGACCTGCTGTACTCCTCCACATCACCCTCCCGGCCCGAGCTCCGTGGATCTGTCCATTGATCTGAATCAATTCATCTGTATGTCGCTATGCTAGCTTGCATGGCAACTTCGGGTGACCTATTCTAAGAGCTCAGGATGGCAGATCGAAGGCCTCTCCCAACATGCTTATAATTGGGCCCAGAGGCATGTATATATTCCTCTTCGAGATCCTGTCCCAGGGAGTGGTGTAGGTGGCGGCTGGGTCGCCGCGTTCTCCGGCATGGGCCGGGACGATCAGCGCGCCACGGCTGGCAGGCTGATGAGCGGATCATCGCTCATCGCGGCGATCGTCTCAAGTGTCATGTATCTGGCGCGTTGGACAGCCCATTCGTCGTTCTGCTCGAGCAGGATCGCGCCGACGAGGCGGACGATGGCGTCATCATTGGGGAAGATGCCGACGACCTCGGTTCTGCGCTTGATTTCGCCGTTGAGGCGCTCGATCGGGTTGGTGCTGTGCAGCTTGGCGCGAGCTTGGGCACCTTTGGCCGGATCTGGTCGGCGACGGCGCGCCATTGGGCGCTTGCGGCTTCCGGCGTCTCCTGGGCGAAGGCGGTGGCGATGAAGGCGGAGACGACACGGCGACCGCTCTTGCCGGCGTGGGCAAGAACATTGCGCATGAAGTGGACCCGGGGGCTGTTGAAAATGCCAATTTCCGGCGCAGCTATGCGGGAGCCACTAACAAACCAGATGCAATGTAATTTGCTTGTCTGAAACTATATGGGCTGCACGCGTCACTTCTTGGCTGAACACAAGCCGAAAAAGCGACAAGAATGCACTGCCCAGGCGTTTCAGGTTACCTGCCGCGGCTTTCAGGTAGGCTTGGATCTTCATATTCGCGAGGCCGCGCCGGATCGCTCTCGATAGGCCGTGCCAAGTCTTGGCTTCGCCGTGATATCCCTCTGAGCGCCAGCGGTGGCGCTGGTACAAAGCTCTGTCGTCGTCTGACCATCGTTCTCGACGACGGCGAGCACGCAGAAGCGCTGGGTAGTCATCACCAAGCACCACAGCCTTGTTAACGCGCCCCTTTGAAAGACAAAGTCGCGACATATGGCAATGTCGGCAGTCAACAGCTCGCGACGCAAAGAAGCGCCCATGCTTGACGGCACGGCCCGCCTTCAGCATCTTGCCGCGCGGACATTTGAGGGTATCGTGCTTGGCGTCGTAGCGGAACCGGCGCATAGGTACAGGGCTACGGATTGGCTCTGCTTTTGCCGGAATGACCGCTTCGATCTCCCGCTGCTCCATGCCGGCAAACACCTTGGCGTAAGCATAGCCGGCGTCCGCGGTCGCGGTTTTAATTGTCGTGCCCGTCATTGCCGCGACTGTGTCGAGACGATCAAGTATGATCTGTCCCTCATTGATCTCTCCGGTGATGACTTCCACGTCTAAAACTACGCCATAGGCATCGTCTACGACGGCATGTTGCTTGTATGCCGGTTCCAGCCGTCGATTGCGCCCGTTAGTAGCCATCGACGCGTCAGGATCAGTGACGCAGACTTTCTTGTATTTGCCTGTTTTGCGGCTTTTCGTTCGCTCTCAGCGGCTTCGTTGGCATCGGTGACCGCATCTATGTGGCGGACCGCAAGACTTTCCCAACTGACGTCGGCCCGGATGAGTGAGGCGTCGACATGAACGGCTTCACCCTTGGCGACTTTGGCCGCTATGCAGACCTTTACCGTCCGCTCAAAGATAGTGCGGAAACGTTCTGCACCCCAGCGCTGACGGATACGGGTCAACGACGAATGGTCCGGGAGAGCTTCGTGCAGACCGAAGCCGATAAACCAGCGAATAGCGATGTTAACCTGAGCCTCGCGCATCAGCCGACGGTCATGGACAATCCCAAGAAGAAAGCCTGCAAGCATCAGCCGGACTGCTACTTCCGGATCGATGCCGGGTCGGCCGAAGCCCGCCGTATAAAGCTCAGCCACCTCCTCGTGTAGCCAGGAGAGGTCGAGAACTCGATCGACCTTCACCAATACGTGATCGTTAGGGACCAGATCCCGAAGCGAGCCGCACATGTACAGTTCAAGCTGATCGCGTTCCTTACGGCCGAGCATCGTGGAGGCTCCAGAGAATCAACGACTACTCAATTAAATCAGATACATAGCACTTCTTCAACAGCCCCTACGTGCACTTCTTGAGAAATGCGCTCGATCATCTGCCGCGCAAGCACGGCGACGATTGTCTGCAGGAGCTCCGATGGCTCTATGATCGCCGCGACCTCGACGAGGCAAAAGCCGATCTCGCCGCCTGGCTTGGCAAATGGTCTGGCAAGTATCCGCGGCTGACCGGCTGGGTCGAGGAAACCATCGAGCAAACCCTCACCTTCTTGCGGCTGCCGCGCACCCAACACAAGCACCTCAAGAGCACCAACATGGTCGAGCGCCTCAACGAGGAATCCGCCGCCGCACCTATGTCGTGCGCATCTTTCCCAACGCCGACAGCTGCCTGCGCCTGGTCTGGGCGCTGGCCGTCGAAACCCACGAGAACTGGATGGAGGCCAACCGATACATCGACATGGACGATCTCAGAGAGCCCAAGAAGCTGGCTCTCCGCAACACCGCATGACCAGCCCCATCGCCGCCCCAATTTGCTGAACTTGACGCACAGAACCTCATTTTGACAAGGCGAGCTTCGGGGGGTGCTGGTGCTTCTAGGGCTCGGCGCATTGGTTCGTTCCCGAGTTGCCGGCCAGTTGTCCGATAGCTTGGGTGCCGCGCGGGTCGGCCGAACGATCGCTATCCTCCTTCCTGGTTTCGATCGCCTTTTTAGGGCTTGCGCCGACAATACCGCTGCTGGCGATCGCGCTTTGGCATGTGTCATGGTTCGATGGACGTGGCGATGAACAGATGGGCGAGCGAGGTGGAGAAACACATGAGGCGGTCAGTAATGTCGTCGTTTCACGCCATGTGGAGTATGGGGGCTGTTCTGGGCGCAGCAAGCGGCTATGTTGCCACAGCCTTTCAGGCCCCAGTATACATTCATTTCCTTGTTACTGCCGTGATGACCGGCGGGATCCTCGGACCCTTCCTTCTGCTCGATTGGCGATCAACTATCCGGACACATGCAAAGACCCGTGGCCCGCCATTCATAGAAATACCGCTGGACCGTTGAGCAGGGCGGAAAGTCCTTTGGCAACATCCGCCATTGGCAGCCCGTTGAGGCGATATAAAGCCGCGCGTTCACAACCTCGCGCAAATCGGTATTGCGCGGACGGCCGAGACGGCGGGGCGCAGGCACGAACGGTGCAATAAATTCCCATTCGCGATCCGTGACATCGCTTGCATCGGCTCGTCCGACGGACATAATTCCGCCGGGTGGTTTCAGTCCAGGCCATCGTAGGCTCCATCGAATCTTCGCAAATCCGACGGAATCACAACTGACTGAAATCACTCAATTCTTTTTGGGGCAGCCTCTTAGACTTAGCTTAGACCTCAATTCCCCACGTCACAGGATACTTGCCTTTGCAGCAGGCATGGTGGGTTCCTTCGTTAGCGGGTTGGGCAGGCTCCCGGGGGATCGACTGCGCGGGGGCAGATGGCGCCGAAGATGTAGGCTGATCGGGTTCGCTGGTCGTGCGGTGCTGAGGGTCGCGTTCCACGCTTGGCCCAGCGCCTCGTGATCTTGTTCTTCTGGCCTATTCGGGCTTCATCTTGAAACCAAATTTCTATTCGTTTGCCCTTGGCGACTCCGTCGGCAATTTCCGCCACTGCGGCGGGGAAGTTTTTTTAAATTCCTCAATTGCTTGAGGGTCCTGCGCGTGATGTTTCGGTCGTGCGGCGAGTTTGCGGTAGCCCATGGCACGCACCTCCCGGCTCAGCGTTTGTTCGCTCACCGAGATGCGGAATTCCTCCCATAGCCACTGGGCCAGATCACACAGACGCCAGCGCACGACGCCATCGAGATAGGGCCTCGGTCCGCGTTCGATGGCCTGCGCCAAGGCCGCCCGCTGGGGATCGCTCAAACGTGACTGTGGGCCGGGAGCCTTGCCATTGATCAGCCCAGCGGGGCCATGCACATTGAAGCGCATGACCCAATCACGCACGATCTGAAGAGTGACGCTGCCCAACCGCGCCGCATCCGAGCGCGAGCCGCCGTCATAGATCGAGGCAAGCGCCAAGAGCCGCCGTGCCTGGCCGGCATCCTTCGTATGCCGGGCCAGAAGCCGCAGCCCATCCCCATCAAAGTCTGACCGCAACGAAATCGCTGAACCCATCGCAAACCTCCGGTTTGCACCATCGATTCAGATTCATCACATTTTGGAAAGCCCGTGAGTCGAATTCAGTGAGGAGCCGTATTAGGTGGTTTTTCGACCGGCAGGCGCACTGCGGCAGGTCGGTATGCTTGCGAATCACGCATCGGCGGCAAAGGGGAACGGATGCTCCAAGGCAAGATGGCAACAAGGCGTCAAGCAGATCGGAGGCAACAGTGCTGTTGGAGGCATTCGAGGGCACAGGTTCATCCACGCCGGGTCAACCCACGTTCGGCTGGCTCGGAAGCCAGTGTTGTATTCATGAGGTTTCTTTTCGCGCGGCATCATTCACGATCTTCCTTGCCTCCACGGTTACGGGTAGGCTGGTGTCTTCCGGAAGGTCGGGCAGTAAGAGCCGCCAGCCATTTCTGAGTACCACAAAGCCGCCCCACAGGCCTTCATTCTCAACCTTGACAATTGGCTCTTCGATATCTTTCTTGGGAACATACGCTGACAAGCCGCTACCGCTTCTGCGGATCGTTACCTTCATCTGGCTTTTCCTTCGTTGACACCCCTGGCGCATTCAGTGGTTTTTGGCGTTGAGGTCCCCTCGAGGCTCCTCAGTTCACGCGTACGCATTCCAACGACGATGCCGCGATCAATCCATTCGACGGCATAGATATAGAACTGCTGGAGAAAGGTCCCCACATCGCGCACAAAACCCGCGTCGCCTTTCCTGACGAGGCGTTCTCCGATTGCCTTCCCGGGATAGGTGCCGTCATTTTTTATGTGGCGTGTGGCACAAACTCTCTCACCCGGCATAAATCGTGGAGGATTATGGATTTCGACTTCCTCTTCGCGTCCAATACCCATTACCATTCCTCTTGTGGTTGCGATTACCAGGGGGAGACTCAAGGTCCGGCCGCGCACGGAAGCCCCGCTATGGCATTCGGGGCTTAAGCCGGCACGCAGGTGTTCGGCATGGGACATACAGAGGCGCATTGCTGTATCTCGAAAACGCCCTTGCATTCGGTGCATTTCTTCGGATCTATCACGTACTTTTCGCCCTTTAACTCGATAGCGTTGGAAGGGCATTCGAACTCGCAGGCGCCGCACTGGGTGCACTGGGATGCGATGATTTTGAAGGCCATATTATTCAGCTCCTGGTTAGGTCTCGATCGATGGGCCAACTCAAGCAGTTGCCTGCGATGGGACGGTACCAAACTCTGTCGCGTGAAGAGCGCTGATCCCGTCCTCGATGTACTCATAGCCATAGGTGTCCGTTGCCCGGATCCCAGCTTCCATGAGCTTCTCCTTCGGACAATCTCCTATCCTTGCGCAGAGCACGATGTCTATGCCGTCGAGTGCAGCGATGATGCCAGCGAGGGCGGCGTCCTCGCCCAAGCCGCCATGGCAATACGGCTCGACCTTGCGGTGCCCCACGAACTTAATCCCTGTTTGCGAGGCTTCGTAAACCTGGAACTCCTTCGCATGGCCGAAGTGTTCATTGATGCGTCCGCCGCCTTTCGTTGCGACAGCCACCTGAAGCGATCCACGGATGTTCACTGATGCGACCGTTGCGATCGCCTCCTTCTTCGCCGCTGAATGGTCATCGCGTATGCGTGAGACCACCTCCCGGTAGTCGTGACGCTTGCCACCGTCGTAAAGAGGTTCGAGCGGAATCCGGTCGAGCGTGAACTCCTGGCCCCGGTCAGCGCCGAGAAGGCCGACTGCATCGGCACGGCACTGTCGACAGTGACGCATCAGCTTGACACCGCCCTCGAGACGGTCGTGAAGCGCCTTCAGTTCGAGCGCATTTGGGCCGCGCTGTCCGTTTAGCCCAAAGGAGGTTCCGTGTGCCGGGTCGGAAATCAGCGGCATCACGTTGTGCAGAAATGCGCCTCGCTCCCTGACCCATTTGTTGACTTCGATCAGGTGCTGGTCATTGACGCCGGGGATCATCACCGAATTAATCTTCGTAAGAATGCCGCGTTCGCTCAGCATCTCAAGGCCCAACATCTGCCGCTCATGCAGGATTTTGGCGGCATCCGTGCCGGTGTAGCGGCGATGACCATAAAAGATCCATGGGTAGATCTGTTCGCCGACTTCTGGGTCAACCATGTTGATAGTTATTGTCACGTGGCTGATGTTCATTTCCACCAACTCGTCGACATGCTCCGGCAGGGCAAGTCCGTTGGTGGAAATGCATAGCTTGATGTCGGGAATCTCCCTGGCGACGCGTTCGAAAGTCGCCCTTGTCTTGTTCCAGTCGTAACACGCATCGCCCGGCCCCGCGATACCAAGAACGGAAAGCTGCGGCACTTCGTTGGCGACCGCAATCACCTTGCGTAGCGCCTGGTCCGGTGTCAGCTTTTCCGACACGACGCCAGGGCGACTCTCGTTGGCGCAGTCATATTTGCGATTGCAGTAATTGCATTGGATATTGCACGCTGGCGCTACTGCGACGTGCATACGTGCGAAATAGTGGTGCGCTTCCTCTGAAAAGCAAGGGTGATCCTTGATCTTCTCCCAGGTAGCCGAATTCATGTCGGTTGGCGTTGAAGACGAGCCGCAGGACGAGGATGCGCAGCCACCGGAATTCGCGATTGTCAGCAACTGCCCAGCGGATGTCGTGTTGGTCAGGCTTTCAAGCGAAATTATCGGTGCACTCATCATCGAACAGCTCCACTGGTGAGTAAGGTCGTCGTCCAAAGAGCAAGCGTCGTGCCATCTAGATAAGACTGAAATTCCAAGAGGTTGGCGTTTCGTGTTCGATTTGGACCAGGTGCACCGACGCAGTTTTGTCGAATACGCGACAAGAAGCGGTTGGACGACACGCCCACGTGCCAGAGGAAGGGGGGGTGGCCGCGCCGAGATAAGAGGGCTCACCGTTGTCCCGTGCCCCTAGAAATGCGTTTGAGACCATTGAAACAACAGTGTTTTTGGGAGCGTGCTTCCGATAGAAATGCGTTCGAGGGCCCCTAGATATGCGTCTAGGCTCGACGCTTTCGCTAAAACGTTGAGTTGGCTGTCCGTTTTCGGGATTTGGAGGAGATCGTCCGATTGGGTGGGGCCCGCGGCTCGTTCAAGGTGATGAAATCGCTCTCTCGGGTTTTAAGCCTCTGCGGGGTCAAAACGAGGCACAGCTACCAGACGTATTAACTTGTGTGGCGCGAGGAATTAGCTGCGGTACCGCGCCCATTCTTTCCGTTTACCACAACTCAAAATACCCATCTGGCGGCGTTCCAGATAACCAGCAGTTAGTTCCTCTGAGATACCCATTCCGAAGATGCAACACGCACAAATGGAGGTCTGGATGTCGCTCTTGGAAATTGATGATTCCGATGATTTTTTCTCGTCGCCCGCGATGCGGGAACTTCAGGAGATCGACAACATCCTAACGAGATTTGCACACGAACTCTTGAACGATTCCGATGAGCCGATCGTTGAGTTTCACTTCGGATGCGGTCCCGATCGCATTGAATGGGACGACCAGGATTTTCACGCATTTCGAATTTGCTCCTCCGATCATCATCTCGTTGGATTTTGAGCAGTTGGGTGCGGGACGCTTTAATGCGATGACCCCGGAAGGTATTTGCGGACTCCTGTTTCGCGGGCGCTACCGCCGTCGCGTGAAGGATGGCCTGGAGGCCGCGCTGGCTCTTGAGCGAAAACGCGTAGCCCAAGGCCATGATTCTGAACTTCATATCGAGGAAATCCGCCAGAACATGAGCAGAGCCAAGAAAGCTATCCTCGCAAGCTTCAGAACTGCGGATCGACCGGACAGTTAGCTTTGCCGGCTTGAAAACGCGATCGGCTCTCGCTTCAAACTAGGGAGGCTGATGTCGTCCTAAAGTCTTTTCGTGACATAATTCCGGGGCGAGAAAGCGAGCAAAATACAAACAAAACTTTGTTCTATGCAGGCCCGCGGGGGAGCTTGACGTCACTATCCGAAAAAGGAATGACCGATGGCACCCGCAGATTATCATCCCATGCGAACTCAACTCATCCGCCGCGATCTCATTGCGGGGCCGGAAATGGAGCGGCTCGCTTGTTTTCGGGCAAATGCCGCCATGAAGCGGCTGAATGAGTTCGCTGATCTGCACGGCTTCCTGGAATCAGACGGCCGACCGATCATCGACATATCAACAGATGCGGTAATGTTGGGAGACGATTTTGGTTTCTCGACTGGAGGCCAGATCGATCAATCCTTCAAAGGAACCGTTTTTATCCACTTCGGGGCGCTGCCAATCGACTGTCTTGATGGCGGCCTGTCGCCAACCGGGGCATATGTTTCCGCGACGAAAAACCGCGTCGGAGGAATCGAAGGCAAAGTGATAATTGTGACGACCGAAAATGAGTGGGTAGGCGCTGGTGTTAGGCCCATACAAGATATCCTGACTGAGCACGTCGATATGCGCCTCTGTCAATCAGCGTCCAAAATTCACCCCTTATCGGCATCCAATTTTGACCCCCCTGGTGGTGTAGATCAGCGCTTGGCCTGCCCGGCGCTGGCCGGGGTTGCAGCGGGTAGGCCAAGCGCGGGTAATGGGTGTCTTCGGCTTTAGCTTTGAGAGCGGTTCTTGAAGCGCCAGGACTCGTTCCCGGTTTCGACGATCTCGCAGTGGTGGGTCAGGCGGTCGAGGAGCGCCGTCGTCATTTTGGCGTCGCCGAACACTGTCGGCCATTCTCCAAAGGCCAGGTTCGTGGTGACGATGATCGAGGTGCGCTCGTAGAGCCTGCTGATCAGATGGAACAGCAGTTGGCCACCGGCCTGGGCAAATGGCAGATAGCCGAGTTCGTCGAGGATGATGAAGTCGAGACGGTTGAGATAGTCGGCCGTCCGCCCCTGCTTGCCGCTGCGGGTTTCCGTTTCCAACCGATTGACCAGATCGACGACATTGAAGAAGCGCCCGCGTGTCCCATTGCGGATCAGTGCACGGGCAATCGCAATGGCCAGATGGCTCTTTCCGGTTCCCGTGCCGCCGACGAGGACGACGTTGCGCTGATCGGCGACGAAGGTGCCGGTGGCCAGCTCCCGCACCAGGGATTCATTGACCGGCGTATTGGTGAAGTCGAAGTCGTCGATGTCCTTGGCGAGCGGCAGCTTGGCGATGCTGAGCTGGTAGCGAATGGAGCGTGCCTGCTTCTCGGCGATCTCCGACTGCAAGAGATCGCCGACGATGCGGGGCGGTTCGTGCTGCCGCTTGATGCCGTTGCCCATGATCTCGTCGTAAGCGCTACGCATTCCATAGAGCTTCAGCGTACTCATCAGTTCGAGAACCTGTGTGCGTTCCATCAGCTTGCCCTCCTGAGGCTGTCATAGCGGGCGCAGTCGGCGACCGGTTCATGGGTCAACCGCAGCGCATCCGGGGTTTGCAGGGTTGCGGTCGGAGCCGGATCACGGCTCCGGGCCAGAATGTTGAGGATCACCGGGGCCGAGCAGACGCCGTGCTCCAAAGCCTCCTGACAGGCAGCATCGACGGCCGCCAGACCGTCGGTGGGAACACAGCCGAGGACGGTGACCATTTGCCGATCACCGTCATGGACGCTCTTCAGCCGCCGGCGCACTTTCTCCATCGCTGCGGGCAAGACCCATTCCCGGAACGGCGCTCCGTTGCGCAAAGCACCGGGTTTGCGAGCCAGGACAGGGACGTAGTGCCAAGGGTCGTAGACCGTCTCGCCACGGCCAAAGCAACGAGGATGCTCACCAACGTTCACGCCATCCTGCCGGATCACGATCTTCTCGGCATAGGCATGAACCTCGACAGGGCGGCCGACCGCAGTCGAGAGGACGGAGTATTTGTTGTTGTCGAAGCGGACGGTGCAGGTCTTCGACACCGAGGCCGGAACGCAGTGGAAACCGTCGAACGGCCCGACATAGTGCACCAGGCTGCCGCGCTCCGCCTCGAACATCTGCCAGATCGTCCGCTCGGTCTGCTCGGGATGGCGGTGCGCCTTGGCGTAGGCGATGCACTTATCGAGCAGCCAGACGTTCAGCTCTTCCAGGCTTTTGACCCGCAGTCGCGGGGTGAAGAAGCGTTCGCGCACGAGACCAACCTGGTTCTCGACCTGTCCCTTCTCCCACCCGGATGCGGGCGTACAGGCGACCGGGTGAACCAGATAATGGCTGCACATCTGCAGAAAACGGCGATTGTATTGTCGTTCCTTTCCGACGAACACGGCTTCGACAGCCGTCTTCATGTTGTCGTAGATGCCGCGCGTGCAGGTGCCATGGAAGAAAGCGAACGCCTTGTCGTGTGCGTCGAACACCATCTCCTGGCTCTCGCGCATGTAGGCCCGGACGAACATCATCCGGCTGTGGCAGAGCCGGACATGCGCCACCTTCACGGTCGTCGTCACGCCGTTGATCAGAATGATCTCGTGGCTCCAATCGAACTGGTAAGCCTCACCTGGCGCGTAGTAGAGCGGTACATAGGCTTCCGCCGTCGCGGCTCCCCGGTTCTTCGCCCAGGTCTTGGCATATCGCCGGATCGCGTCATAACTGCCATCGTAGCCGAGTGCCCGAACCTCCTCGTAAATCCGGATCAGCGTCAGCCGTTCACGCGACGGCTTTCCCTCATTGGCTGTCAGAAACCGCTCGATCTCGGCCTTCCAGGCTCCGATCCTTGGCAGCGGTTGCCGTGCGCGTTCATAGGTAAAATCGGTCTCGTCGGAGCGCAGTATCTTGCGAACCGTGTTGCGCGACACGTGGAGTTCCCGGACGATCTTCTTCATCGACCAACCCTGCACATGGAAGGCCCGTCGAACACGCGCAATCGTATCCACTCGCTTCAACTCCCGCTCCATCCGCCGCAAAAAGCCGGATGGTCAGATGAAATCTGAGGGGGGTCAAAATTGGATGCCGATTACCCCGCCAAGGGGGTCAAATTTGCATGCCGAAACACAGGAGGACCCAAGAAGGTCATAATGCGATCGACGAGACGTTCTATTTCGTTAATCTCGCACTCCCAGACAGTGAGCACCTCCCAGCCGGCGTCGTTTAATTGGTCCACGTGTATGCGGTCTCGTTCGACGTTCCGCCTCAATTTCGGCCCCCAGTAATCGACGCGGGATTTCGGCATCGTAGCTCTCTTACAAATGCCGTTGTCATGGACGTGCCAAAAGCAACCATGAATGAAGATCACCTTCCTTCGGCGGCCAAAAACGATGTCGGGCTTTCCAGGCAAGTCTTTTCTATGCAGTCGATAGCGATATCCAAGGCCGTGCAGCAGCCGTCGAACCGTCATCTCCGGCCGCGTGTGCTTGCTCCGAATCCGAGACATGGTCCAACTTCTGTGCGCGACTGAACCGGCGCGCAGTGTCGCAGGTTTTCCGGACGGGTAGCGTTCGTTGGCCATCGGTCACTAGCCGTGGCGGGGATTTATGAACCGGCATCCCCGAATAGTATCCTGTTCCAGCATATGCTAATTTCGAGTCGGGAATCACCATGGTGCTGTTTGAGTTCGGGCCACTGCCCACGTGTGGAAATGGATCACGATGAACACAGGGACCGGTTCCAGATTGTCTTTCTGCCAGTTGATGCACGCGCTCCTAAGTCACAGCGAATGCGTCTTACTATTGGCCAAATATGGCGTACCGACAGACGACGTCGACGGATACCAAGTCGGCCGGAGCTTTCTTGACGGGTTGCGGTCAACCGTGCTTGACGCCTCACCCACGCAAATTGGGGAGATCATTCAAGTACCACACCTACTGTTTGATTTCTGTTTTGTTCCTTAGACCATTTTCCGCCGACACGACTCGTGCCGGCGGAGGGGGTTTGCGTTGGTCGGGGCATCTGCGCTGCTAGCAGAAGTCCCTTCTTGCCTGCGTTCGCTGGAGCTACAGCGGACGCGATTTATTTCGTTTTACTCTTAGACGCATTTCTAAAGGTCCCCCAGACGCACATCTCGGGCCATGACGCAAATCTGCGGTCACGGGACAACCGTCTCTAGATTTTTTTCACCTGTATATGATGCCGCCGTAAAGCATAGCCGACTTGCCGCGGTGTGAGGCCGAGGATCCGAGCTGCCTTCGCCTGAACCCAGCCGGCCTTCTCCATCGCGCTGATTAGCAGCTCGCGGTCCGATAGATGTGGTGCCACCGCTAAGCCGTGGCCGTTGGGGTAACCGAGCCCAACCGGCAATTCGACCGGCAAACTTTTACTCATCGTCAACCCATTGAGCGAACGGGTGCCAAGCGGTCTTTCAGCGCATTTCCCGAGCATTGAAGAAAAGCACTGGTCATTCTGGCAGGAGAAATCTGATGGAACAATCGTCGCCGAACGTGCGAGAGTGGCGGTCCTGCGGACGCAGTTTTCAAGCTCTCGGACGTTGCCGGGAAATTTACATCTCGACAGGATCTCGAGTGCCGCAGGTGTGAATTCGAGATTGCGATTGTTTTCCCTGTTGAACCGGTCGAGGAAAACCTTCGCAAGGCGTGGAATATCTCCATTTCGCTCCCTGAGAGGCGGCAAAAAGAGAGGCACTACATTGATGCGATAATAAAGGTCAGCCCGGAACTCCCCCTCCGCCACCGCCGTCTCCAGGTCCTTGTTGGTGGCGCATATGAGTCGGACGTCCACCTTGAGCGTTTTTGTGCCGCCAACTCGCTCAAGCTCACCTTCCTGCAAGACGCGCAACAGTTTCGCTTGGAAGGCCGGCGAGATCTCGCCGATCTCGTCGAGCAGCAGCGTCCCGCCATCCGCCAGTTCGAAACGGCCTGCGCGCTGAGAGATGGCCCCCGTAAAGGCGCCCTTTTCATGCCCAAACAGTTCCGATTCCAGGACGCCTGCAGACAGTGCCGCGCAATTCAACTTCACAAACGGCTTTTTTCTGCGAGGTGAAAGCTCGTGGATTGCCTTTGCAAAGAATTCCTTGCCTGTGCCGCTTTCGCCCCTGAGGAGCACCGCAGAGTTGGTTTGTGCAACGACTTTGACGCTTTCAACCACTTGCCTGAGTGCGGGGCTTTCCCCGACAATCCAGTCGATTCTCGTAGGCCGTTGTCGGGTTGGTTCAGGCAGTTCCTTGTCGCCTGCACTAATCTTGCGATCGCCCTCCTCGCCGATCGGCCGACTATCGCGGCTCTCGTGGCCATCCAGCCGAACCGCTCGGGCCGCAAGGTTGGCGACCATCGACAGGAAACGCACCTCTTCCTCAAATTGTGTTCTGGTGGCTGCGCCATCCTTGGCGCGGTCGATCCATAATGTTCCAAGCGTTTCTTGATCGGCCTTCATGGGGACACCAATGAAGGTGACTTGGCCAGTGCCGCTCACGATACTCTGAAGCTCATCCTGGAACAGTTCCGACTTGCAAGTGTCCGGTACGACCAGCGGCGCACCTTTTGCGACGATTCTATCTATTGCAGCCTTCGCAGCAATGTGGCGCGCGCCTGATGATGGAGGCTCAACCCCGAACGTCGCAGTTGTCTCGGGCTCTCCTTCAGCGCCCACAACGACGATTGCGCCGCGCCGCATTGGCAAAAGTGCGGGGAGGGTGTTAATCACATTGGCAAGCTTGATCTCGAGGCTCGCTGAAGTGATCAAAACCTTCGATATCCGATAGAGACCGCTGCACCCCAAGTCCCTTTTGTGGATGGTTTTAGGGGATAATTCAGTCATACACTCATCGAGCCAATTCTTACGAGGAAACACCCTGAGCGTCGTACGGACGGCTCTTGGCTCCCTACGAGAAAATGCCGCCTTGCCGACATTATCAAGTGCTTACGCCTGCACCTGTGAGCGCCCGTCAACGTACCCATCTTGTTAGACAAAAGTGAGATGCAAGTCATCCGAATTTAAAGAGCACACCGAATCCACCTCGCGGATAGCTCCAATCAATGTCACCGCTCTCTTCGCACAGTACTCTACATGTCCCGCATTCCATGCATCCATCCGCAGTAACCTCTACTTGGCCGTCTTCATTCACCTCGTAGCATTTCGCTGGGCAAACAACGGTAAGCGCAAGCAGGTTTGGGCTCGGAGACTGATGCTGCCGCACCTTGATGTGCGGCCGCCCCGCGTCCACCAGGTAACGGTTTTGGTAAAGCTTGTCTTCAATGCGAACGACTGAAGCTGTCATCTCAATGCTCCCCTTTAGCGCCATGCCAGTGCCAAGCGGACTGCGTCGCTGACCAGTCCCCATCGCGAACGCGCTTTAATAAGAGCGGCCGTGGTCGCTCTTTCCTTCTCGATCTTGGGTGTGCCGTCGACGCGCACGAAGTTTTGCGCCGCCTGCGACATCAACTGCGGATAAGTCGTGAAGAAATTGCGTGAATTCGTGTGGAGCAGGGCGGGCATGTCCTTGTACTTTCTGAGGTCTTTCAGAACGAAAGACTTGTCCAGCATGGCCTTGTAAAGTGAGAGATTGTCACTCGTCATCGGGTGTTTTCGGCTCTTGATTGCGGCGATCGCCTCGCCGGCGATGCGGCCCGACGTCATGGCGAGGTTCGAGCCCTCGCGGTGCACGGCGTTGTTGAGCTGCGCCGCGTCGCCGACCACGACCCAGCCATCTCCAAAGAGCTGCGGAATTGCCTTGAATCCGCCCTCCGGAATGAGGTGCGCCGCATATTCCTTAATCTCCGAGCCCGCAAGGAGCGGCCGGATTGATGGGTGGTTCTTGAATGCGTCAAGTAGGGCGTAAGGACTTTCCAGGGTCGCTGCGAAATGGGAGACAAGGCAGCCGATGCCAAGCGAGATCGATTCCTTGTTGGTGTAGAGGAATCCCAAGCCGGCCATTCCGCGCGAGATTGTCCCTGCCGCCTCAATAACACAGCCTTGATCGCCGGTAAGGCCGAAGCGTTCATTGATGACCTCTTCCGGTAGGAAATGCATTTCCTTGACAGCGAGTGCCACGGCTTCGGGTTTCGGCACCTTGCGAAATCGTGCTCTCGTGCCGAGGAGGCCGTTTACGCCTTCGGCGAGCACGACCACGTTCGCATGGATGACGCCACCCGCTCGATCGGTATGGACGCCTATCACCTTGCCGGCAGCATCGAGAGCCAGTTCCGTCACCGTCGTCTCGCACAAAACTATCGCGCCCGCCGCTCGGACTTTCCGCGAAAACCACTTATCGAACTGGGCGCGAATGATCGTGTAACGGTTTGGCGCCGGCTCATTGAAGTCGTCCGACCGGTAGTGCATTCCAGTGTGTGACGTGTCGTCCGTTACCCAGAATCGCTGCTCGATCAGATGCCGCTCAAGAGGTGCATCATCCCGGAAATCGGGAATGATTGTCTCCAGCATGCTGGCGTACAAGATCGCGCCTTGGACGTTCTTGGAGCCCGGATACTCTCCGCGCTCCAACTGCAACACTTTTAGACCGCGACTTGCCATGGTGTATGCAGCCGCGTTTCCAGACATACCGGCACCGACGACGATGGCGTCGAATCTTTCCTCGGTCATAGGTTTTACCTCAGTTCACAAGTCTCAGACGATTGGCCGGCGCCAACCGTCTGGTGAAAGCTTCCGTCAACGCCGGCAGAAAGCTGACAGCATCGGTGACAACACCGACATGGGCGAAATCGAAGATGGGCGCGTGTGGATCGGTGTTGATAGCGACAATCAGGTCAGCTCCCTCGACACCGACGCGATGCTGGACCGCGCCTGATATTCCAGCCGCTATATAGAGCTTCGGGCGGATCGTTTTACCAGTTTGGCCGATCTGCCGATCAGCTGGCATCCAGCCCTTTTGGACGAGCGGCCTGGAACAGCCGTAGTCACCGCCGATCGTCAGCGCGAGGTCTTTGATAAGCAGCAGGTTCTCTGCATTGCTGAGGCCCAGCCCGCCGGCAACCACCACATCCGCATAGGCGAGATTGGCGTTCCCCGATCGGTCGTCGGAAAGGAAACCGACGACCTTCGTGACGATATCTTCCTCCAGCATCCGCCAATCGTGCCGGATTACCCGCCCGATCGGCTTGTTTGACCGCTGTGGCATGCGCATGACCCTTGGCCGCACAGTTGCCATTTGGGGCCGGCAATTGAGCGTATAAATCGTGCAAAGCAACGAGCCACCGAACGTGGGCCGGGTAGCTGCAAGCGAACCGTCCTCGTCGACATCAAGTCCGGTGCAGTCGGCTGTGAGCCCCGTCAGCAGTGTGGTCGCCACGGAACCGGCGAGGTCGCGACCCAGCGTCGTCGCACCGAGAAGCAGGATCTCGGGCTTGTAGGCAGCAACCAGATCTGTCAGTGCTTTGGCGAAAGGCTCGTTTCTATAATCCGTGAGCAGCGGCTCCTCGACGAGATACACCAGATCCGCACCATAGGCGAAGGCCTCAGCAGCGGCGTGCAAGGTAGAATCTCCCGGAGGCCCGAGAATAATACCTGCGAGCTGAACCCCCAGTTGGTGGGCAAGTCTGCGGCCTTCGCCGAGAAGTTCGAACGAGACCGGGTGGACATGGCCGCGTTCCAGCTCCATGAAAACCCAGACGTGCCGGTAGTCTCTGAATTGCTCAGGCAGGTCCTTTTTCATACTGGCACGGGCTTGGGCCGGTGGTGGTGCTTTACTTTTTCGAGTTCCCATAATCTGCTCCTATCTGCTCACGCTACGAGTGGAGGAGAGCTCATGCTCCAGTGCGGGCTGATGGGCGAAGATTGAAGTGACCAGCTCGTTGGCTACGTCCTGCACTGCCTTCTCGACGGTGTCGATCTGCACCGCTTTTTGCTCGCGCGGGGTAGGGGCAAAGACCCGCTTGACGACCGTCGGCGAACCGCGCAGCCCGCATTTTGTGATGTCTTCAATGCCAGCCTCCACCGCATTCCACTTGACGATTTCGCTGCGTGCGGCGCGCAAGGCATCATCAAGTGAGCCGCGGCGAATGGCATTCGATCCTTCCAGCATGGTGATCAGGCAAGGCAATTCGCTCTTCAGGACGTGCGTCCCGCCTTCCGAGCGACGCTCGACCGTAATCGCGCGCGTGCGGAGATCAATGGAAGTGATTTTTGCGACATAGGTCAACTGCACGAGGTCGAGGCGCTTGGCTATTCCGGGGCCGACCTGGGCGGTATCGCCGTCGATCGTCTGCTTGCCTGTGAAGACGATATCAGGCGATCCAAAGCTATTGCCAATCTTCGCGATTGCCTGAGAAAGAGCAAATGAAGTCGCCAGCGTGTCGGAGCCGGCAAAGTGCCGGTCGGTCAGAAGTATCGCGCGGTCTGCGCCATAAGTGAGCGCCTTGCGTAAAGATTCTTCGGCCATGGGGGGGCCCATGGTGAGCACCGTGACCTCGCCGCCATGGTGATCACGCACTTGGAGTGCCTGTTCGAGGGCAAACAGGTCGTACGGGTTGATGATAGTCGGCACGCCTTGGCGCATGATCGTGTTCGTCACCGGATGGACGCGTATCTGCGCCGAATCCGGGACTTGCTTGATACAGACTACGATGTGCATGAGGTCTCTTTAGCTCCGATCGCATGTAAAATGACGTCTTTCGCCTCCCTTCCAAGCACCAACCATGCCAACCAACTGTGGTCCAAGAAGCCCATGAAATCTAAGGAGCTTTTTCGGCTCACAGGACGGCGGCCTGCGTGATAGCGTTGTCGGCTTCATGACATCGAATCGTCGCAACCGCTCCGTATTTGTCGTTTCACGCTGATTTTAGCCCGAGTCCCATTGACAAATGTGCGCTTAGGCGCACTGCTTTGGTCCGCTTGCGCTCCTCTAGCATCCTAAAGATCCGACGTGAAAACGGCGAAGTGGTTGCAAACTCCCGCTTTATGTAAAGTGCCCCGAATCTTTTCGGCCCATGGAACTTGTGCGCGGAAAGCGACAGCATGAAGTGTCTTGCTGATCCCTCTCGTGGATGACCTAGCATTCTCGTTCCCCTCTGTTTCTGCGATCAGCCGAAAGACTTCCCGCAGGCGCAGTTCTCTCGCGCGTTGGGATTATCAAAGATGAATCCGGGGGAATCGACACCGGTGGTGAAGTCCACAGTCATGCCGCTGACATGAGGTTGGGAGGCTAAGTCTACGTACACCTTGACCCCACCCGCCTCAATGACAGCGTCGCCGTCGCGCGACTCGCGGTCCAAGCCCAGGTGGTATTTAAAACCCGAGCAGCCGCCCCCTTCCACTTTGATGCGTAGCCCATCTGCCGGCTCGCAAGTCTGTGAAAGCGCGAACTTTATTGCGGCAATCGCACTGTCGGTGAGCGTTATCATGGGTTCGTTTCTCCTGGTTTCGAGTCGCTTGCGAACGATGCACCTAGTGTGCCAACCAGAAACCATCACGAAAACAACGCGTTGTTCAAGCACGGCCATGTCGTTTGTACGACACAGTCGTAGTTACGACATTTGGGTGATTAAACCAGTTCGTGTGAGGCTCTCCGCGACGCCCGAGCATCGACGTTTATCCTCGGCAGGGGCTGCTGAGACTCCGGCGCGGTGATTGGATGCCCGGTCGATTGAAGGAAACTAAACCCTCAGCGGGAATGTGCCGTACCGTCCCGTGCCGCAGCATGAACTGCTCCGGCGCAATTCCTTCATGTCGGTGTACATAGGCCAAATGCTCCTCTTGCGAACGCGAGTTTGAACGACATCAATTGTGATGACAGACTTGCTCATGGGAACTCGCCTTTAACTTCGGTTCCGTGCCCGAAAAGCGGCATAGCAGGAAGCAGTATCTCGGTGAAATCGATTATCTCGATGGCACCCATTAGCTCAATGGATCGAGGGATCGTCCGCGAGCAGACCGGCAAGTCACCTTGAACGGCGATTTTCCTGCTGCGCGGGGTTCATGAAATTGCGCTGGGGGCTGCTCAGTGGGTAGCTGCGGCGCTCACTGTCAGCACTGGCTCCGCAACATCAGACTGGATAGCTCACATGGCAAAAATCAAAATTTAATCGGGACACGACCGAGACGTGCGGTATCGAAAGTCCTCAGCGTTTCAAGAATGTTCTGCGGAGAAGATGCCCAATAAGGATCGGACTCGCAGTTGTCCGAGAAACCTTCTTCTTCGAACCATTGCTCCACCACGCTATCATTGACCACGGCAGCGTAGCGCCACGAGCGCATTCCGAAGCCGAGATTGTCCTTTGCAACCAGCATGCCCATCTTGCGAGTGAATTCGCCCGAACCATCCGGGATAAGCCTGACCTTCTCTAAGCCCAACGCCTTGCCCCATGCGTTCATGACGAAGGCGTCATTAACTGACAGGCAGTAGACCGCTTCGATTCCTACCTTCCGGAATTCGTCGTAAAGTCTCTCAAAGTCAGGCAATTGCTGAGTTGAGCAGGTCGGGGTGAACGCACCGGGAAGCGAAAACAGAACGACACGCTTGCCACTGAAGTAATCCTCGGTTGTCCTGACTTCCCATCGGTATGGGTTTGGCCCTCCTATTGTCTCGTCGCGAACACGCGTGCGAAAGGCAACGAAAGGGACTCTTTTTTTCACAGGCATTGAACATCGCTCCTTCAAAAAAGAACTGAGCATTCGCCGCCTCTGGACCCTCTGGCGAAGCACCGTTACTTAAATAATCAGTTCGTCGGCCAACGAACAGACAGCAAGCGGCGTGCCACTTTAGATCCAAGCTTCAACAGCACTGCTTTTGGTACGGGCATGGCAATCTTGTGCGCGGACTGGCGCACCTTCTTGTGGCTCAACCCGTCTGCAACAAGCTGCGGCGGCCGCGCGTATCAACGTGCCGCCTGCAAAGTTCATTTTAACAGGAACTTGCCGAATCGACCGTTCCGCGTTTCCGGTTAAGAAACTCGACCGCTGCTCTTGTCAGAGAGCCGACATCATGTCGCCTTTGTCGTCCTTCCGACACGGCCGCATTTCCCCCTGCTTCCTACAGACCTCCGTTTAGCCTTTGAATGGAACGCACGAACTTAACCCTTCGGCTCAGCAGACTGGATTGGCACGAATTTTGAAACGCCCCCGGGGGGCATACAGGCATCTCTGGGGCGCCCTCGTGTGGAACGAAAGCAGGGAAGGATGGGAACATGTCAAATCTAGCTCAGGTGCGCGCTTTGTCGAAAGGGAGAGTAACACTCGGAATCAGAATGACCGATCGGCCCGGTTGGCGACAGTTATCCGAATTGCTGGACCTCGGACCCTGGCCGCCTACGGACCTCGAAATGGATTTCGACCAGTACGTGCTTGCATGTGTCCTTTCGCGTGCACTCGAGGAAATCGATGCCGGCGAGGCAACTGCAACAGAGGCAACTGGTCTTTCGCAAGTAGAGCTGCGGGACATCCTGAACCGCAGTTTTCCCGCCCCAACTATTCATGTTTTTCGCTTGGAAGAGGTGAGAGATTCGGAGCCCGGCCCCGAGGAGGAACTTCTGCGCCGTCTGCTGCTCGCGCATGCTCGAGCGGGCGATTCGGCGAGCGTGCTGTTCGCCAAAATCATAGCCCGGCGTGCCTTGCGCCACGACCATCTCTGGAGGGAGCTTGGTCTTTTTGATCGAGTCGAACTCAGCCGATTGCTCGCCAGCCATTTCCCAACGCTTGCAGCCGGCAATACCCAAAACATGCGGTGGAAGAAGTACTTTTATCGCAAGCTGTGTGAGGCCGAGGGCTATTCGCTGTGCACGGCGCCTTCTTGCCCGCAATGCAAGGAATTGGAGAGCTGCTTTGGCTCTGAGGAAGGCGAAAGTGCTTCACCAGTCGGGAAAGTTGGCGGAGAGGCTGAGCTTAAGCGCCGCCTAGGCCGGCTATAGACGGCTGGGAGGCCTTTTCGTCATCTCTGCATGCGCGGATTACGAGTGCGCATGCACCAAGTGGAGGAAATCATCTTGATCGTAGAAAACGTGGCGGTGGTCCGCGGCAAGACACCCCCTTATAGACATCTATACGTCCAGGTCCTCGCGGCGATCGCCGTGGGCATCCTGCTCGGGTATTTCTATCCGGATGTCGGCTCCAAGATGAAGCCGCTCGGCGACGCCTTCATCATGCTCGTCAAGATGATCATCGCGCCGGTGATTTTTCTGACGGTCGCGACCGGCATTGCCGGCATGACCGATCTCGCCAAGGTCGGCCGCGTCGCCGGCAAGGCGATGATCTACTTCCTGACCTTTTCCACCCTCGCGCTCATTCTCGGCCTCATCGTCGCGAATATCGTCCAGCCGGGTGCGGGCATGCATATCGATCCGGCCTCGCTCGATATGAAGGTGATCACGAGCTATGCCGAGAAGGCGCATGAGCAGTCGGTCACCAGCTTTCTCATGAACATCATCCCGACGACGCTGGTCGGTGCTTTCGCCGAGGGCAACATCCTCCAGGTACTGTTCACCTCGGTCCTCTTCGGCATTTCGCTCGCGATGGTCGGCAAGAAGGCCGAGGCCGTCGTCGATTTCCTGCACGCGCTGACGTTGCCGATCTTCCGGCTGGTGGCGATCCTGATGAAGGCCGCCCCGATCGGCGCCTTCGGTGCTATGGCGTTCACCATCGGCAAGTACGGCGTGGCATCCATTGCCAATCTCGCGATGCTGATCGGCACCTTCTATCTCACCTCGTTCCTGTTCGTCTTCATGGTGCTCGGCGCGGTCGCACGCTACAACGGCTTCTCGATCGTCGCGCTCATCCGCTACATCAAGGAAGAACTGCTGCTCGTGCTCGGGACGTCCTCCTCGGAAGCAGCGCTGCCGGGGCTGATGAGCAAGATGGAGAAGGCAGGCTGCAAGCGCTCGGTTGTCGGCCTAGTCATTCCGACCGGCTACTCATTCAACCTCGACGGCACCAACATCTACATGACGCTCGCGGCGCTCTTCATCGCCCAGGCGACCGATACGCCGCTCTCCTACGGCGATCAGATCCTGCTGCTCCTCATCGCCATGCTGAGTTCGAAGGGGGCAGCTGGCATTACCGGCGCTGGCTTCATCACGCTTGCCGCAACCCTCTCCGCGGCTCCCTCCGTGCCGGTCGCCGGCATGGCGCTGATCCTCGGCATCGACCGCTTCATGTCCGAGTGCCGGGCGCTCACCAACATAATCGGCAATGCGGTCGCAACGATTGTGGTGGCGAAGTGGGAAGGCGAGCTTGCCCCGGCGCAGCTTGCAACCACCCTTGCAGGCAAGGCGCCGGTCGAGACCATGTCGGGTTTGTCAAGTCAGCGGAGTGACACTGTTGAACTCGGACAAAAAGTGCTGTTTGGTGCAACCAACTCCGCAGATCGTGCTCTTGCCGGTCGCCCAGGGGGGCGCGATTCCCGTCGAATTGCTCCCGATCATTCCGCTCAGGTCTTCGGCGGTCCGCTAAGCTTATGAGTGACTTAAGGAGAAAGCGAGTGAAGACCAACCCCATTCCAGATCATGTTCCGCCCGCACTGGTGCGGGACTTCAGTCTTTTCACGTCGCCTGGCATGGCGCCGACGCTTAACGGGGATCCGCACGCCGCCGTGGCTTGCGTTCATGATGATGGCCCGCCGATCTTTTACTCTCCTTCCAACACGCGCGATGGACGAGGTACCTGGGTCATAACACGGGCGAGAGACCAGCGCCGGGTCCTTGAGGATACAGAGACCTTTTCCAGCCATCGCAGCATCTTCGCCTCGGCACTTGGCGAAAACTGGCCGGTCATCCCCCTCGAATTGGACCCCCCGGCCCATGGAGTGTTTCGTGCACTGCTAAACCCTCTGTTCTCATCCAGGCGGGTGTTGGCGCTGGAGCCGACTATCCATGCCAGAGCAGGCGCGCTGATCGACTGCATTGCGAAAGAGAAGACCAGCTGTGACGTGATGAAGGATTTCGCCTTGCCCTTTACGGTCAGCGTTTTCCTCAGCTTTCTGGGACTTTCCCAGAGGCGATCCGAAGTACTTGTCGGCTGGGTAAGCGATTTGCTCCACGGCAATGCAGAAAAGCGAACGGCAGCAGCCCGCTCGGTCGTGGCCTTTATTGACGAAATGGCAGCGATGCGCCGCAAGTCGCCAGCCGTCGATTTCATGACCTTCGCCCTGCAGGCGAAAATCGAGGGCCGCTCTTTAACAGAAGAGGAAGTCCGCGGCATCGGTGTGCTTTTCTTGGTCGCGGGGCTCGACACGGTTGCCGCCGCCATTGGCTTTGACATGGCCTATCTTGCACGCAATCCAAAGCACCAGGAGTTGTTGCGAAACGAACCGGATCGGCTCGGGCTCGCCGCTGAGGAACTGCTGCGCGCCTATTCAACCGTTCAGATAATCCGTGTGGCCACGAAGGACATCGAGTTCGAAGGCGTGCCTATCCGTGAGGGTGATTATGTTTCCTGTCCCGCGATGATTGCTAATCGAGATCCGTCCGAATTTAAGTGCCCCAACACTATCGATCTGGCACGACAGGATAACCAGCACACCGCCTTTGGCTATGGACCACACCTTTGCCACGGAGCGCATCTCGCACGGCGAGAAATCGTCATTGGCCTACGTGAATGGTTAGCGCGCATCCCAGCTTTCCGCATCAAGGAAGGTACGGCGCCGATAACTCATGGCGGCCATGTATTCGGGATCAGTAATATCATCCTAACTTGGGCCTGATTGGACGGGCGAGGCGGTAGCAATGAAGCGCCGATCGCTCCCAAGTCTTCATCGCTTACCGCATCTCACCGCACCATGATGAATGAAGAAAGCATAACCAATCTATTCGACCGAGAAGCAATCCGCGACTGTCTCCATCGCTACTGTCGAGGAATCGACCGGGCAGACGAGGCTGCACTGCGCAGCTGTTATTGGCCCGATGCACGCGACAATCACGGAAGCTACTCCGGCTCTGCCGCAGGGTTTATTCAGCATGCACTCAACGTCTTCAAAACTAAGCCGCGCAACATCCACCAGCTTGCGAACATAATCATTGAGTTCCTGGGCGCGACAGAGGCCGCCGTCGAGAGTTATTTCACCGCGCTGCAGCGCGGTCCCGACGCAACAGGCGAGATAAAGCAGGTGCTCTTGTGCGGACGCTACTGTGATCTGTTTCAGAAAAGGGAAGGGGAGTGGCGCATCGTCGAACGGACGGTAGTCTATGATTGGGTTGAGAAACAGAGACCACCGAAGTCCTCGGAAGCAGAGCGGTTCGGTCCTCGCCAACCGATTGGGGCACCGCATCCGAATGATCCCGTTTACGAACTTTCGAAGCGGCGAGTTGCTGCGAAAAATCATCCAAAGGACCTGATCGGCAGTGGAGAAGAATAACCATGATACGACTGCGCTACCCTCCGATTCCTCGAGGCCGAGCCCGTGGAGCACAGAGACGCATGGACGATCGCCAGGTTCAGCCAGGGCGGGTCATCGTCGTCACAGGTGCCGCAGGGGGTATCGGCCGCGCGCTCGTCGATATTTTTGCCGCGAATGGAGATGTCGTTGTCGCGGTGGACCTCCCGGACAGCGGCGTAATCGAACTTGGCCAAAATCTCGGAGAGCCCCATCTTGGCCTCGAGGTTGACGTGTCGCGAGAGGACGATGTCGTCGCATTGCGTGCCCTTCTGGAAAAACGATTCTCGCGGATTGAAGTGCTCGTCAATAATGCGGGGATTGGGCCGACCATGGCTGCGACCGCCGATACTGCTCTCGAAGATTTTCAAGGCGCTCTAGCGATAAACCTTGTCGGGGCTTATTCGATGGCGTGCGAAGCCGCGAAGCTGATGAAACCTGGCGCCGCCATCGTCAATGTCGCTTCGCTGGCTGGGCTGCTCGGCAATCCGAAGCGCAGTGCCTACGCCGCTTCGAAAGCTGGTCTGATCTCAATCACGAAATCGCTGGCGTGCCGATGGGCATCGCGCGGCATCCGTGTGACAGCGGTAGCGCCCGGTCACGTGCGCACGCCTATGGTTGCCGAATTGGAACGCGCTGGCAAGCTCGACGTCAGCGCGATAAGGCGCCGCGTACCGTTGGGCCGAATAGCGCGCCCCGACGAAATCGCGCGGGCCGTGCGCTTTTTGGCGAGCGCACAGGCGAGCTACATAACCGGGTCGACGCTTGTGGTCGATGGGGGCTGGATGTCCGTCAACCAACCGGGTGGTGCCCATCAGGCTCAGGATAGGACGCCCGGAGCAGAATTCATGCGGCCGGTCGAGGACACCGATGCGCGAACAGTGATCGTCATGGGCGGCGCTACAGGCGTAGGCGCGGCCATCGCTCGGCGCTTTGCCGAAAACGGCGACACGGTTGTGATCGCCGACGGAGACGGTGAAGAAGCGGTAAAGCTCGCCGGCTTGCTCGGAGACAAGCACCTGTCAAGGCGCGTGGACGGGACCGTCGAAACCGAGGTAGTCTCGCTCTTCGAAGATTTGCGGGAGCGCTTCGGCCACCTCGACGTCGTCGTCAACGGCATGAATGAGATACTCGTCCCCAATATCGAGGAGTCGCCGGAAGTCCTCAAACGCATACTGGATGTCAATCTTACTGGCGCCTTCACCTGCGTTCGCGAGGCCGCCATATCGATGCGCTCTGGCAGCGTAATCCTGAATCTCGGGTCAAGTTTAAGCCTTTCACCGCTCGCGCCAAGTCACGCCTATGGCGCATACAATGCTGGCATAGACATGTTGACCCGCTGCACGGCGGCCGAACTCGGGCCATTGGGCATCCGCACAGCCACAGTCGCTCCAGGTTACACCCGTACATGTGCCGCCAACCGGCTGGCAGCGGTCGCCGGCATGGATTCGGCTGTCGCTCCGACAGCGAATTCCTTTGGGCAGGGTCGGGGACGCAGAAGAAGTCGCCGAGGCTGCCTACTTTCTGGCCTCGTTTGATGCCTCCTACATCAACGGCTCGATCCTGCACGTGGACGGAGGCTTGATCTCGTCCAGAGAAGCGGGGTGGGGCAGCGAAGTCGATGGAGCAATTTCGACGGAGATGAGGCCGTAGCGCCGACCCGCGGCGCGATGGCGGTTGCTCTCTCCCTTAATTGCATTTGCACGCTTTTAGCGCTTGGCGCTCTGAATGCGTTAGGGGGCCATGAGCAGGGCCATAGGGAAACCTTCTCGTCAATCGAGGCGCGACCCACGACTGCGCGATTCCAGATCCGAAAACAAGGAGACACCATGGAGTTCGCAACGTTCATTCTCGCTGGCCAGCGCGGCTATCATCAGTCTTCCGCTAGCGTCATCCGCAACTCGATAGAGCAGGCAATTCTTTCGGAGCAGGCTGGCTTCAGCACAGCCTGGTTCGCCGAGCACCACTTCAACAACTACAGTCTCGTCCCGTCGCCATTACTGATGGTAGCCCACTGTGCCGGATTGACGAGCACCATTCGGCTCGGAACCGCAGTCTGCGTGCTGCCGCTCTACCAACCACAGCGCCTGCTGGCGGAAATCGGCTTTGTCGACGTCGTTGCCAACGGTCGACTCGAACTCGGCGTTGGTTCGGGATACCAGCAGTTCGAGTTCGACCGCTTCGGCGTCAATATAGATGAGGCGCCGGCCATCTTTTCGGAATGCCTGGACATTTTGCTGAAGGGACCAAAGCAAAGAATCTTCACCCACAGCGGTCGCTACATGCAGATACCCCCGACGGCGATTTCGGTGCGCACCCTCCAAAAGCCGACGCCACCGATCTGGATTGCTACCGCATCCTCCAAAAGTATGGCCCGAGCCTATCGTGAGGGTCACAATCTTTTCGTCACGGCTCTCCATGACGGCTTGGAAACTCTGGCTTGCTGCGTGGCATCATTAAGACCGCCGCTGCATCCGAGGGCAAGGAGGTTCGCGACTCCAAGGTATCGCTACTGCGGTGCTGCTATGCCAGTGATGATGGAGCGGAAATCAACAGCTATATCGATAACGCCCGCTTCCAGCGCCGGCTGTCCGAGGCACTGCAACAGCGTCGGCAACAAAGTAAGGACGGCTATATGTTGGAGGAGATGCCGACGCATCAGGATCTATCGTTCGACACTATGCGCAAGAACCTGCCCATTGGCAGTATCAATCGCGTGATTGATCGCCTTCTGGAGGAGATCGATGTCTTGAAGCCGGACCAGATTGCAATTCAGACCCAGCTGGGGGATTTTGACCAAAAGACGATGTTGCGCCAGATCGAGCTTTGGGGAGACAAGATAATCCCGGCAGTCCAGAAATCTCTCGGGCAGTCGGAGGCTTGAGTTTATTCGGGTCAGCTCACTTCCTCAGGCGCCGTCAGAAAGCCCGGCAAGTTTTAAAAGCCCTCGTAAATGTCGGCACAGATTACAGCTGAACTCCTCGTGAAAGTGGCTCATGGGCGTCATGGGTCGCATACCCATTCGCACGACAGACAAGCAGGCTACGGGCGAGTACGCATTTGAGCTCCGATAGTTCAGTCCGCGATTTTAATCGGACGAGGGCTGGAAATACCCATCTTAAGCAAACTTGATCGAACGGCGGACACTTAGGGCTGGCGAAGCCTCCGAGAAGATGCTTCCCATACTGGCGGCTTGTACTGATCGGCGGCAGTGGGCTCCGAGCGCCTGATAGGCAACGCTTTCGACAATTGCTGGGTACAATTGTCGGCTCCGCGACACATGCTTGCTTTTTAATGCGGGCGATCTCTTTTCGGTCTAAGCGGCTGAGAAATCTGGAAAATCGGCAGCCAACCGCTGCGCTCCACCGAGTTGGCACGGCTTTTGAAGCCTTCCTTGTGCAGGCGGCTTGAAGCTGCCGCTGTATTCGTGTTGCGGGCAACCGCGATGGTTTCGAACAACGAAGGAAAGCAACA
>MBFK01000082.1 GCA_001704765.1 Sinorhizobium shofinae | reverse complement strand
GTGTGACTGTCCCTCGATCATCACCTGCATCTTAGTGATCCGTTCTATCGGTGGGGCGGCCTCTTTCATGCCACCTCCTTAAAGCTCGGTCGTTGTCCGTGCGCGCGAAGGCCACCTGCGAACCGAAGTCTCGCGTCGACGGAATGCGCGGCGACAGGGACTGCCCCCGTCCAGGACGGGGGCTGCCAGGCTCCGCCTTAGCGGATGCCCTGGGAGGATTTCTCGATCACCTGCGCGGCGGTGTCGGAGGTCACGAAGCTGGGACCAGATGCCACGTTGCCGGCCGGGATGGTGCCGTAGCGCGCATTGAGCGCCAGGAACGTCACCGGCAGATAGCCCTGCAGATAAGGCTGCTGATCCACGGCGAACAGCGCCTTGCCGTCGGCCACGGACTGAAGGAAGCTCGCCGAAAGGTCATAGGAGGCGACCTTTACCTTGTCGCCGACCCCCATCTTTTCCACGGCTGCCACTGCTCGCTCACCGACGAGCGGAGCCGAAAGACCGAGCACGACATCGATCGACGGGTCGGACGTGAGCGCCGCCTGAATCTTCGATTCGATCTCGGCGGGATCGGAGGTCGTCGGCAGTACGGTGACCTTGCCGCCCTCGAAGCCCTGTTCCGTACCGGCGCAACGCTGGTCGAGCGCGGCGTTGCCAACTTCCTGGTTGACGCAGAGGACGTGCTTGAGGCCGAGCGACTTCAGCTTCTCGCCGACCTTGACACCAGCCGGCGTCTCATCCTGGCCCACATGCAGCTTGATGCCGAGTTTTTCGGCGGCGGAGATGCCGGAGTTCATCGATATGACCGGAATGCCAGCGGCGACGGCCTTCTCGATCGCCGGGCCGAGCGCATCCGGATCCGGGTTCGAAATGACGATGCCCGCGGGATTCTGGTTTACAGCAGCTTCGATGAGCTGGCCCATTGCCACCATGTCGAAGGTCTCCGGCGCGCGGTAATCGACCTGGACGTTGCTGTCCTTGCCGGCTTGCATGATGCCGTTCTTCACGATCGACCAGAACGGATCGGACGCCTGTCCGTGCGTCACGGCGATGATGGTGGGCTCCTGCGCTTTCGCGCTCGCGGCCGCCGAGGTGGCGACGCCGAGTACGAGAGCGCCGAATGCGAGCTTCTTCAAGAGAGATTTCATTTGTTCCTCCTCCATTCGCCAACCACTCCACAGGAAGGCGATAAAAAACGAATGCTACCGGGTGCAACTCTGTTTGCTACCGGGTGCAAACGGGTGCATATTATCTGCGAATGCGATAAAAGCAAGTATTCATTTCATTTGCATTGCGAAATGGAATGTCCATTTCATTTGGAGGGAGGGTTCATGCGCAAGCGGGCGACAGCCAGGGAAGTGGCGGATGCAGCGGGTGTCTCGAAGTGGACGGTCATCAGGGCTTTCACTCCGGGCGCATCGATCGCGGAGGAAAGCAAGCGCAAAGTCCTCGAGGCGGCCGCGGCGCTCAACTACACTCCGAACCTGCTTGCCCGCAGCCTCGCGACCAACTCCACCCGTCAGGTGGCAGTATTCGTCGATGACTTCGCCAATCCGCAGAAGTTGCCATTCCTCGAGACATTGACCGAACGACTGCAGGCCGAGGGGCTGGTCGCCGTGCTGATCAATATCAACACGCACTTCGATCACGTCCATGCACTGCTTCACGCCGACCAGCGCCAGGTCGACGCGGTCATCCTGTTCGGAACGGCGTTTCGCAGCGAGACGCTGAGCGATCTGCAATTGGGCCGGGGGACGCCACCCATGTTCGTGCTGGCGAGAGACAGCCAGATCGAAGGCGTGCCGGCAGTCACATGCGATGCCGAACTGGCGCTACGCGAGATCGTCGATCATCTCTTCGAAAGAGGATACCGGCGTCCCGGCTTCATGACGGGTGCGACCGTCCTGTCGACGGCGTTGAAACGTCGGCAACATTTCGTCGATTTCTGGAAAGAGAAGGGCGTGGATGGTGTCTCGGTATTCTCGGCCGAGAAATACAGCGCCGAAGCCGGGGCCGAAGCCGTCCGCAGCTATCTCAAGCAGACCGACCCCGCGGACCGAGTCGACGTCCTGATGTGCGAAAACGACATCCTGGCGCTCGGAGCGATGGATGAAATCCGCGGCCGTTTTGGCTTGCTGGTCCCGGAGGATATGGCGGTCGTCGGCTTCGACAATTACGAGCTCTGCGGATCGTCGGCCTACAGCCTCACCACATATGAGCAACCGCGGCAGGAAATGGTTCATGTGATTGTGGGGATGATCATGGGACGGCTGGAGCCTGAGACCGTGACACTGCCGGGCACCCTTGTCGTACGCAATTCCACATGAGCTGTCGTCATTAGCGAGACCATCATCTCTTGGGCACGGCGAACGCCCTGCCGCTCAAAGAAATCCACCATCCGGAGAACGATATGATCGCCCAGAAAGCCACTGCTTTGCCCGCCGGCGTGCGTCTTGCCATCAGTCCGCTGTCATGGGCAAAGACGTACTTGAGGATCTTGGCGCGGACATCTCCCTCGATACATGCCAGAGCGACGCCGCCGAGACCGGCTACCAGGGCGTCGAACTCGGGCGGCCCACGAGATGCAGCGACTTTGCGACCGCTTCTTGAAAGCCACGGCCTTGCCTTGGCGTCCGGCTGGCATTCGGGAGAGCTGGCCGAGCGCGGCGTAGAAGAAGAAATGAAGGCGGCTGCCGCGCGCAGCGAACTTCCGCTGTCCACCCAACCGCGACGCTGATGAAGGCGAGTTCTCGACCCTAAGCCGACTGTCAGATGCTGAGGCGGCTAGGTCCGCATCCGGCTGGTCAGCGGGCATAGTCCGACCTTCCGAGAGCCTTTAGGATAAACCGAATTTGCTCACGCAGGCCCGCTTCGGTTTCTTCTCCGTGTCGAAGGCGGTGCTCGATCAGAACCGGATGGAAGAACGGTGTAAACGCGGTCTTGACCGCGCGCGCCGCTTCGGCGGGATCTTCGACCTCGAACTGGCCCGTTTCGATGCCCTCGCGGATGATTGCCTCGAAGATCGTCACCATCTGCTCAGCGTGCGCCTTGATGACCGGCCGGTTCTCCTGCATGTTGGCTACAATCAGGTCGTGCATGCGCCTGTCGTTGAGCAGTTTCGTCTTGTTGTGATGGTGAACGGCGGTCAGGAGTTCCTGGAGTTTCTCCGAGGGCGGCGTGCTCCTGCGTGCGATCGTAAGGGCGAGCTCGGCGGTACCGTTCAAGACCCGCCTGCAGATGGATTCCTTGATTGCATCCCTGGAGGGGAAGAAACGGTAGACGTTCGCCCGGCTCATGCCGAGTTCAGAGGCAATGTCGGCTACGGACGTCTTATGATGACCTATACGACGGAAGTGCTCCTCCGCCACCTCCTGGATGCGCGCACGCATGCTCTCGGTATCTGCCGCCGGTCGGACCGGATAATCCATGTGTACCCCCAGAGTGGATGAACGGAACGGCCCGCCGTGAAGCATCTGCGAGCGGGAAGTCGTGAGGCTGGCCAAGCTCGCGTGCAGGCAAGGCCAGCAAGCCCGCGACAGACGCTACTCGGCAGCCATTGCTATTCGCAATTCCGGCTCCTCGGTCGGCTCCTCATGGGTCTCATCTGCAGTCGGCTTGATCCTGAACCACGCCGCGTACAGTGCCGGAAGGAAGAGCAGGATCATCACAGTACCCACCGCGGTTCCACCAATCAGCGTATAAGCCATCGATCCCCAGAACACCGAATGGGTCAGCGGAATGAAGGCAAGGACGGCTGCAAGTGCTGTCAGGATGACCGGGCGTGTCCGCTGCACCGTCGCCTCGACGACGGCGTGATAGTCGTCGAGGCCGGCCGCCATGTTCTCCTTGATCTGTTCGGTCAGGATCAAGGTGTTACGCATCAGGATTCCGGCCAGTCCGATCAACCCGAGAATGGCGTTAAAGCCGAAGGGCTGATTGAAGAGGAGCAAGACGGGAACCACCCCGGCAAGCCCGAGCGGCGCGGTCAGCATGACCATGGTCATCGTCGACAGGCTTCGGACCTGGAGGATGATGACGATCAGCGTGGCAGCTATCATGGCCGGGAAGATTTTGACGAGCGCGACATTCGCTTTGAGAGACTCCTCAATGTTTCCGCCCATTTCGATACGATATCCGACGGGAAGCGAGGCAATCAGCGGCTGAAGCGCGGTCATGACCTGCTGTGAGACCTCCGGGGGCTGCGTCGCCTCATTGATATCCGATCGGATCGTGATGACCGGGGTTCGATCGCGGCGCTTCAGGATCGGTTCCTCAAACCGGATTTCCGAATGGCCAATCTGATCGAGCGGAACCTGGCGGCCGTCCCTGCTCATCAGCGAAAAGTCGGCGAGCCTCGCCGGATCGAGGCGGCTCGCGCCAGCACTGCGTGCCACGACAGGTACGTTGCGGATGTTTTCGCGAACCTGCGTCACCGGAATACCACTCAGCAGCAACTGCATCTGCTGGGCTGCCTCAGCCGGCGAAAGGCCAATCAGATTGAGCCGGTCCTGGTCGGGGACAAAGCGAAGCACAGGCGTACGATTACCCCAGTCGCGGTTTGCCTGACGGACGTCCGGTACGCCTTTCATGATGTCGAGGGCTTTCTCAGAGATCTGGTACAATTGCACAGGATCCGGTCCCATGATGCGAAACTCGACGGGGAACGGTGTATAAGGACCGAACACGAGCTGCGTCACACGGACATAGGCTTCGGGCGCGAGTCCCTGGGACACCGCCTCTCGCAGCCGGTGCTTCAAAGCCTCGCGCGCGTGAGAGTCGGGGGTCAGCACAACGATCTTGGCGAAGGCGGGATCCGGCAATTCCGGTGCCATGGCAAAGAAAAACCGGGGAGCGCCCTGACCGACATAGCTGGTGACGATTTTCGCTTCGGGCTGTTCCTGCAACCAGCGCTCGAGTTTCTCGACCGTGGCCGTCGTCGTCTCGATACTGGTGCCTTCAGGCATGCGGACTTCGACCAGCACTTCGGGACGATCCGACGTCGGGAAGAACTGCTGTTTTACTCCACCCATCCCAACGACAGAAAGAGCCATGACGATGCCAACGACAGCGCATGTCATGTACTTGTGGCGCACGGCAAACTCGATGAGACCCCGCAGGCGCCGGTAATTCGGAGTGTCGTAGATGGCGTGGTGGCCCCCCTCGACCGGCTTGATATCCGGGAGCATCTTGACCCCGAGATACGGCGTGAAGATCACCGCGACGACCCATGAAACGATCAGCGCGAAGCCCACGATCCAGAAGATGTTGCCAGCATATTCGCCGGCGGTCGATCTGGCGAAGCCGACCGGCATCAACCCGATGATCGTCACAAGCGTGCCCGACAGCATCGGCGCAGCCGTATGGCTCCAGGCATAGGCCGCCGCCTTGATGCGATCCATGCCCTCTTCCATCTTCACCACCATCACCTCGATGGCGATGATGGCGTCGTCGACGAGAAGGCCGAGCGCCAGGATCAGTGCACCAAGCGTGATGCGGTCGAAGAACCGCCCGGTTTCCAGCATGATCAGAAAGACGACGGCAAGCGTCAGGGGAACGGCCAGCGCCACGACGATCCCGACACGCCAGCCGAGGCTGAGCAGGCTCACAAGCAAAACAACGCCAAGCGCCATGGCGAATTTCATCATGAACTCGCCGACCGCAGCGTCGATGTTCACGGCCTGATCGCTGACCTTGGCGAGCGTCATACCGAGCGGCAGCGTCTGCGCGATCGCGGCAGATCTTTCTTCGAGCGCCTTTCCGAGTTCCAGACCGTTCCAGCCCTGCTGCATAACCGCGCCGAGCATGATGGTCGGCTCGCCCTCATGCCGGATCAGATAGGTCGCGGGGTCTTCATACCCTCGCCGCACCTCCGCGAAATCAGAGAGTTTCAACGTGCGTCCGGCAGCCACGATCGGCGTGTCGGCAATTGCCTGGACACTGTTGTAGGCGCCATCGAACCGGATAAATACCTGCGGCCCGCGCGTATCGATCGAGCCTGCCGGTGTGACGGTGTTTTGTCTCTGCAAAGCAGCGGCGATGTCCTGTGCCGATACTCCGAGAGTGGCGAGCTTGGCATAGGAGAACTCGACAAAGATCTGTTCCGGCCGCTCGCCAAGGATGTTGATCTTCTTGACGCCCGGCACGTGCAGAAGGTCCTGGCGGATCACCTCTGCCTGCCGCACAAGCTCGCGCATTGGCATACCCTTGGCCTTTAGCGCATAAAGAGCAAAGCTCACGTCCGAATATTCGTCGTTGACGAAGGGACCGAAGACGCCAGAAGGCAGGTTGCGGGCTTCATCCCCCAACTTCTTGCGCGCCTGGTAGAATTCCTCTTCCACGGCCGTGGCCGGCGTGCTGTCCTTCAGCGTAACGGTCAGATATGCGTAGCCCGGCCTTGTCGTTGTCTCGACACGATCGTACCAGGTCAGTTCCTGGATGCGCTTTTCGAGCGGCTCCGCGACAAGATCCTGCATTTCGCGTGCAGTTGCGCCTGGCCATGCGGTAGTGACCGTCAGGGTTTTGATGGTGAAGGAGGGGTCCTCCGCGCGCCCAAGACTGAGGAAGGCGTAGATGCCTGCAGCGGCCAGCAGAACAATGAAGAACAAAGTGACGGCTCGCTCGCGAACCGCGAGCGCGGAAAGATTGAAGCTCATCAGTTGGACACCTCTGCCTGAAGCTCGGTCCTGACGGGCGCGCCATCTTGGAGGAGATGCGCCCCGAGGGCGACGACCTGCTCTCCAACCTTGATGCCGGTGACAGACGCTGTTTCTTCACCGAGCCGTTTGACCTGGATGGGAGCGAAGTGCACGGTGGCAGAGGCTTGATCGACAACCCAAACCCCGGTCCGGCTGCCGTCATTCAACACGGCGCCGACCGGCACCGCGACCTCCGACTGCCCTTCTCCGTTGAGGATTCTGATGGTAACCGTCGCACCGAGCGGCGCCGAGGCGGCGTCGCCGTCGAGCACGTAACGCGCTTCGTATGTGCGGGTCTGAGGATCGGCGGCATCCGAGATCTGTCGCAGGCGCGCTTTTCCGCGCCGCCCGTCACTTCCATAGACACTTGCTTCGGCTTCCGACCCGATTGCGGGACGGACGGTTTCGGGAAGCGCGACCAAGGCCTCGCGCGGGCCTGCATGCGCCAGTTGAACCACCGTCTGTCCCGCTGCGACGACCTGTCCGGGTTCGCCGAGCGTCGCGACCATCGTTCCGTCCGCATCGGCCACCAGAACCGAGTAGGTCGCTTCGTTTTCTGCGACTTTGGCTTCCGCTTCCGCGGCGGCAAGCTGCGCCTCAGCCGTATCCAGCGCCGCCCTTGCCTGCTCGTAACGTTGGGGAGTAGCGGCGACTCCGCCTTTGACAAGAGTGGCGTAGCGCCTCTCGTCCGCGCTTGCCTGAACGAAGACCGCGCGGGCCGCGGCAACCGCATTGCGCTTGGCAGTCAGCGCAAGACGCAAATCCGTTTCGTCGATGCGCATCAGAGCTTGACCCGCCTTGACCTGCTGACCGACGTCGACCAATCGCTCCACGATCTTGCCAGGTACGCGAAAGCCAAGGTTGCTCTGCACCCGGGCGGCGATTGTACCTGTGAAGGCGCGCTCGGATCTTTCCGGTCTTGTGGCTTCCACCAATTTCACAAGTGGTGGCGCGATGCGGGGATCGGCGGCCTCCGCGTGCGGTGCTGGCGTTTCAAAAACGAACGCGAACGCCGCGCCCCCGGCTGCGGCCACGAGGCCGATCGATGTGAATAGAAATTTGCGGTTCATGTCAGATGACCCTTGTTGACGGCCGCCGCCTCAATTTAGATTGCGATCTAAATCTATCCGTGGTATAGATGTCAAGTGAAATCTAATTAGAGGTCGATCATGAGAGTTAGTCGAGCCCAGGCGGAGGCCAATCGCGAAGCGGTCATCGATGCGGCGAGCCGGCTTTTTCGAAAGCACGGCTTTGATGGCATCGGGCTCAAGGATCTGATGAAGGGGGCCGGCCTGACCCAAGGTGGATTCTACAAGCAGTTCGCATCCAAGGACGATCTGGCGGCACAGGCGTCGAGGCGCGCCCTGGAGAGCGCCCTTCGTCGATGGTCCGCTGCTGCCGCGGTCAATCCGCAGGACCCGTTTCGCGCAGTGGTCGCCTTCTATCTCAGCATGGCACATCGAGAAGAGAAGATGGACGGCTGCCCGGTCGTTGCGCTCGGCTCGGATGCTGCCAGGCAAGGCGTCGACGTGAAGGCGTCATTCGAAGCAGGGATCAGGGAATACCTTGAAATGCTCGGTGATTGGATTGGCGCGGCCGACGGCGAGGAGCCAGACGGCAAGGCCATGGCCATTCTGTCGACGATGGTCGGTGCGGTGCTCCTCTCGCGCGCTGTCAACGACGAGCAGATGTCGAAGCGGTTCCTGAAGACGGCCGCCGAAAGCGTACTGAAGGCGTCTGCGGGCGATACAGAGTCCGGAACGCGCCAATGACGATGCGTCCGGCCGAAGCGCGCAGCGCAACTGTTTCAGTCGCCCACCAGGAGCTCTGGTCCGGGCTGGAGCTCGTTGCGAAACTGGCGGACGGGAGCATCCGCCGGCCACCGATGGCGGAAACTCTCCCTTTCACCTTGCTCCCTCCGGAAGAAGGCAAGGTCGGGCTCCTGGCCACGCCCGAGCCGCGCTTTTGCAACCTGACGAATACGGTTCACGGCGGCTGGATCATGACGATGCTCGACACCGTCATGGCGCTTGCCGCCCAGACGACGTTTGCGGCCGGCGAAACCTGTCCGTCACACGAAACCACCGCCAAGTTTGTCCGCCCGATCTTCGCCGATTCCGGCGAAATGCGTGTGTCCGGCCATGTGGTGTCCCGCGGCCGGACCGTCATTACGCTGGAGGGCAGCATCGAGGACGCTCAGGGTCGGATCTACGCGCACGGCACGTCGACCTGCCTTGTCTTGGGCAGGAAACCGTGATGTCTGCGTTTTCGATCGTAAACCCCGCGCCTTCCGAACGCCGCCTGACAGGCGGAACCCTGTTCCTGCTTGCCGGCCTGGCGGCACTCGGGGCGCTCGCCACCAACATCATCCTTCCCGCCTTTCCGCGGATGGGCGCAGAGCTTGCGCTTTCCTCACCCGAACTCGGTCTTCTGCTGAGCAGCTTCTTCGTTGCGTTCGCTGTCGGGCAGCTTGCGGTTGGTCCCCTCTCCGACCGTTTCGGCCGCAGACCGCTGGTGCTGGGAGGCATTGCGATCTTTGCTACGGGCAGCATCCTTTGCGCCTTCGCCGACACCTTGTCCTTCCTGGTCCTTGGCCGCGTTATTCAGGCGTTGGGGGCTTGCACGGCCTCCGTGCTGTCACGCGCCATCGCGCGTGACCTGTTCGACGGCGAGGCGCTTGGCCGGGCTCTGTCGCTCACCATGATTGCCGGAGCGGCGGCACCAGGATTTTCGCCTCTGCTCGGCAGCATCCTTGCCGGCCTGTTCGGCTGGCGGGTCACCTTTCTTGTCGTTGCGGGCTTCGGCGCGGCGCTGGCTTTGCATTACCTCGGCCGCGTTGGTGAAACCCATCCCGCTGGTCGCAGAACGCCCTTGGCGCCTTCGGCCGTGGCGGCCGCCTATGGCCGCCTGGCGGGCGACCCCCGCTTTTTACTGCCCGCGCTTGCGGTGAGCCTCGTCATCGGCGGTCTCTACAGTTTCTTCGCGGCTGCGCCCGGCGTGCTGATGAACGAGCTCGGGTTGACGGCCCTCCAGCTCGGCTTGTCGTTCGCAGCGACGGTCCTGATCGTCTTTCTGGCGGGATTTCTCGCGCCGCGCCTGGCGCATCGCTGGAGCCAGCGCGCCATCAGCATGGTCGGCCTCTTGATCGCGCTCGCTGGAGGCGCCGCCATGTTCGCATTTGCGGCCGTGCCGACCTTTGTGACCTTCACCCTGGCCATCGCGTTGTATCTGTTCGGGATGGGCCTGATCAATCCGCTCGGCACTGCGATTGCGCTCAATCCCTTTGGACGACAAGCTGGGCTTGCATCCGCGCTGCTCGGTTTCATGCAGATGGGCTGCGCCGCAATCGGCGCGTCCTTCGTCAGCGCCCTGCCGTTTCCGTCGTCTGTTTCCCTTGCCGTCGTCCTGACCACGGGTCCGGCGCTTGCCCTTCTGATCTTTCTACCGGTCGTGCTGCGCCAACCCCGTGCGGAGCCGAGCGGTTCTAGCGGCGTACCGGTATCAACAGGAGGATAAATGCGACGGATCGTTATCACAGGCGTGGGAGCAGTCAGCCCCCTCGGAGCCAACGTGGCGACTTCCTGGTCTCGGCTCTTAGCGGGCCGTTCGGGAATCCGGCGGCTTCCGGACGAAGTGGTGGGAGACCTCCCGGCGAAGGTCGGTGGAACCGTGCCCTCGCTGGAAGAAGACCCCGAGGCGGGCTTCGATCCGAATACCGTCTTTGCCCCAAAGGATCAGCGCAAGGTCGACCGGTTCATTCTCTTCGCGCTGGCAGCGGCGGAAGAGGCACTCAATCAGGCAAACTGGCGACCTAACTCCGAAACGGACCGCCTGCCCACAGCCACGATCATCGCGTCAGGGATCGGCGGTTTTCCGGCCATCACGGAGGCGGTGCGTACGGTTGATCAGCGCGGTGTCCGACGGCTTTCGCCCTTCACTGTGCCATCTTTCCTGGTGAACCTCGCAGCGGGACAGATTTCCATCCGCTACGGCTTCAAAGGTCCGCTCGGCGCGCCGGTGACGGCGTGTGCGGCCGGCATTCAGGCGATTGGCGATGCGGCTCGTCTTATCCGCGCGAATGAAGCCGACATTGCTGTGTGCGGCGGAACGGAAGCATGCATGAATGCCGTCAGCCTCGGTGGTTTTGCCGCCGCACGCTCCCTTTCCACCGGCTTCAATGACAGGCCGACCGAGGCCTCGCGTCCCTTCGACATGTTGCGTGACGGCTTCGTCATGGGCGAAGGCGCCGGCATCCTCGTCATAGAGGCATTGAGCCACGCTCTTGCACGCGGGGCGAAACCGCTCGCCGAGCTCGTCGGCTACGGCACGACAGCGGACGCTCACCACGTCACGTCCGGTCCCGAGGACGGCGACGGTGCGCGCCGCGCGATGGAGATCGCCATTGCCCAGGCCGGAATTTCGCCGCGTGAGATCCGCCACCTCAATGCGCACGCGACCTCGACGCCAGTCGGCGACCTCGGAGAAATCGCGGCGATCAAGAGGGTCTTCGGTACAGACTCCGCCATAGCTGTCAGCGGAACGAAGTCGGCGACCGGACACCTGCTCGGAGCTGCCGGCGGGCTTGAAGCTATCTTCACGATCCTGGCGCTTAGGGATCAGATCGCCCCGCCGACTCTCAACTTGAACGCTCCAGATCCGGCCGGCGATGGGACTGACTTCGTTGCGAACCGGGCTCGGCCAACGGAGATGGACTACGCGATCTCCAATGGCTTCGGCTTCGGAGGAGTCAATGCGAGCGCGGTGTTCCGACGTTGGACGGACAAGCTGGCCGGCGCCGGAGAGACCCGTGGCTGACGGCTTGCCTCTGACCGCTCCCGTTTTTCCCAATCCACCCGAAACAAAATCCGGCAAAAGGAAGGAAGTAAATCTCATGAACAAAGCCACTCTTGGTGTCGCCCTGGTGACGGGGGCATCGACCGGCATCGGGCACGCTACCGCCAAAGCCCTTCAGCGCGCAGGCTTTCGCGTCTTCGGCACCAGCCGTCGCACGGTGCCCGCAAGATCCGACGGCGTCACCATGCTGACCTGTGACGTGACCGATGACGCATCCGTGGCGAAACTGGTCGAGCAGGTGCTCGCCGAGACAGGGCGTATTGACCTGCTCGTCAACAATGCCGGCATCGGACTGCTCGGCGGCGCAGAGGAGTCCTCAACTGCCCAGGCAGAGGCGCTCTTCGACGTGAATGTCTTCGGCGTGCTCCGCGTCACCAACGCGGTGTTGCCCACCATGCGGGGTCAAGGCAATGGCAGGATCATCAACATCAGTTCCATTCTGGGGCTGATCCCGTCGCCCTACAATGCTCTCTATGCATCGACTAAGCATGCCGTCGAAGGCTACTCCGAATCGCTTGATCACGAACTGCGGACATTCGGAATTCGGGTGGCGCTGGTCGAGCCCGGCTATACCCGCACCGCCTTCGAGGAAAACACCACCAAGCCCGATCGCTCCCTTGCTGTCTATGACGCGGTGCGCGCTGACATGGAAGTGCAGATGCGCAAGAGCGTCGAAACAGGCGACGCTCCCGAGGTCGTGGCAGAGATCGTTGTCAAAGCGGCAACGGATAAGGCGCCGAGAAGACGTTACACCGCCGGAAAACTCGCCGGCCAAGTTCGCTTGCTGCGCCGTTTCGTCCCCGAATCCGCATTCGACAAGAGCTTGCGCAAACAGGTCGGCTTGCCGGTTTGACGTCGACAACATGCGATTGCTGGGGGGCCAGGGGATTGTTCTTTCAATCCCGTTCGCGAAGTTTCCCGAACTCGCCAGCCTTCTCGACGAACTCCGCAACGGTCCGGTCCAGCTCATCCGGCAGGTCGGAATCCGGATCCTTGAGGGCAAGCTGGACGGCCGCCGGCTCGAGCGCGAAGCGCAGCTCGCCGGCGTCACAGACCGCAATTGTATCTGGTGTGCACCAGGATCTGCGAATAGGACGGCTCAACCGTTACGCCGCCGACGTTCTCACGGATCCATTTGGCAGCCGCCGTCAACTCGCCGCTGAAGTCGTGCGAAATGACATAGTCCATGACGCCGGATTCCAGCAGGTTTCGTGAGTGGTTGGTCAACTCGTGGCCGACGAAGACCGTGTCGCGGGCCTTTCCGGCGTCCTCCAGTGCCTTTGCCACGCCGCGGTTGGCGCCGGCGACATTGTAGATCGCGGCCGGATAACCATGTGCCTCGAAATAGCGGGTTAACTGCTCACAAGTGCTCTCCGGCCTGTCGTCAGAAATCACACGTTCCTCGATCTTCAAATATGGAAAATCGGAACGGAGCACCCTTCGAAACCCCATCTCACGCTCCTGCTGGCAGCGGAACGCCACGCTCATGACGATCAGAATATTGCTACGTTCCTTCGGAAGCGCATTGCCGATCAACAGCGCGGCCACGCTGCCAGCGGCATACTGGTCATTGCCTATGTAGGCGCTGCGACGGGAACTCGGCAGATCGGTCGTCAGGCAGATGACGGGAATTTCAATGGACCGAAGCTTGCGTATCGCGCGGTTGATCGCCGGATGCTCGCGAGCGATGACTACGACACCATCCGCGGCGCTGCCTTCCTGCTCAATCCGGCGCGCAAACGATGAAGGCTCGACTTCGCTGGTGGTTAGGTAATCTCCTTCAATCTCGATGCCGGCAAGGGTTCGGTTGACCTCAGTTACAGCGGCCGCCATTGCTGCATTGAAGGTCTCGCCGGAGTCACAAAATAGACGAATATGCAAAGGGATGTCGCGGTCCGCGCTTTCGTTCTTCAGCTTTTCGAGCGCCCCCAGGACGCGGGCTCTCGTTCGTTCTCGGACGCCGCTGCGGTTGTTGAGGACCCTGTCGACCGTCGCAGGACCGACTCCTGCGAGCTGGGCAATTTCCTGGACCTTGGGGCCTTTCCATGTCCGATTTTGCAGGTGATCGACCACAGCTTTCTCCAGTTTCCGCCTAAAACTGATGGTAAAAACATCATCGCGGAAGTCCTTGCTTTTTGCAACGCCAGATTTTTGAACCGCTTGCCACTATGTTGTGCGACATCGATCTTCTGAGGTATTTCGCATCATAAAATGGCCTACATCTTCCTTGTCTGATGTGATTTCAATCCAGATAATCACATCGTTAACGGAGGAGGAACCCCATGAAATTCCGAAATTCAGTTCTGCTTTCTGCCTTGATGGCCGCCACCGCACTCGGCGGCATAGCCAACGCGCAGGACGGCGAAAAGCAATATCGCTTCGTCATGGTCTCTCACATCGGATCGAACGATCCGAACATGGGTTGGCTGACGAAGTCGATGGAGGAGTTCGAGAGGAAATATCCGAACGTCAAAACCGAATACATCTCCACCAACAACTATTCGGTCCAGGAACACGTTCGCCTTCTCGAGCAGGCTATCTCGACGCAACCCGATGGCATTGCCGTCCCGATCGTCAGTTCCGATGCCTTCGAAGGGCCGCTGCGCAAGGCCATCGAAGCCGGCATTCCGGTCGTTGCCTTCAATATTCCGGACGGCCGGCCCGAGGGCGAGCGCATTCCCTACCTGACCTATGTTGGCGGCGATGAATATCTGACCGGCAAGAAGCTCGGCGAATACGCGCTCGAAAAGGCCGAAGCTGGCGAAATTCCGAAACCGACCCATGTCGTCTGCGCAAGCCATGACTCCGCCCACCAGGGTCTCAAGGCTCGTTGCGCCGGGATGAAGGACGCAATGGAGAAGGCCGGCGCCAAGGTTGATGAACTCTTCATCGGCGCCGAACCGGCGACGGCACGCAATACCTTGCAGTCCTTCCTGCAGGCCAACCCGGATACCAACTACATCTTCACGGTTGCTGGCTGGTCTTCACCCTGGGCATGGGGTGTCGCCAATGAGATGAAGCTCGACCCGGATGTCGACGACAAGGGCGTGACCGTCCTGACGGTTGACGAGGGTCCGGTTTCGATCGAGGGCGTGCGCGCCGGACATGTGCTGGCGACGAACAGCCAGGGCTTCTGGCTGCAGGGCTACGCTCCGATGGAATGGCTCTACTGGAACAAGGAGTTCGGTTACGCGCCGCAGTCGTATATCCTGACCGGTCCCGTGATCATCAACAAGGACAACGCCGACAAGTGGGCCGAACTGGTTCGCGGCGTCTTTGGCGACAAGGCCTACGACGAGCAGAACACCTGGTAAGGGTTCCTCCCGGTGGGGCGGCCGGCTGCGACGAGGAGCGCCGGCTGCCCTTACTTCTTTGTGCGCCTGATATCGCGCATTGAAACCAGCGAGCAGAGTGTCATGAAACAGATTGTGCGAAGCCAAGGCTTCGGCGCGATTATCGGCGTCGTCGTCGTGCTTGTCGTGTTTTCCCTGATCGACTTTTCCGGCTGGTGGACCGCCCAGACCATCACCAACGTCACGCAGTTCACAGCCATCTTGTCCTTCGTCGCCATGGGCCAGGCCCTTGTCATCATGACGAAGGAAATCGACCTGTCCGTCGGCTCCGTTTACGGGCTGGCTGGCGTTGCCTTCATCACGCTGGAGCCGAGTTTCGGCGTGCCCGGCTCGCTCGTCATAGCGCTGGTCATGGCTGCCTTCGTTGGCCTTCTTCAGGCGTTAACCGTGGTGAAGGGGCACTTGCCGTCGATGATCGTGACGCTCGGCGGACTCTTCGCGGTCCGCGGGATCATCTATGTCTGGACGGGTGGCTCGGTCCACAATTTCTCAGCCGATGCACGCATCCATCCGGTGACCCGTCTGTTCGGCGGCGAACTGTTCGGTGTCGAAGCGGCCATATTCTGGCTTGTCGTGGTCGCGGCCGTTCTTGGTATCGTCCTCAGGGCCACACCCTTCGGAAATCGCCTTCTGGCCACGGGGGGAAACCGTGAAAGCGCGGAATCGCGCGGCGTTCGCACCGACCGAGTGAAGATCTGGGCCTTCGTCCTTTGCTCGCTGCTCGCCGGATTCGCCGGCATCCTGACCCTATGCAACCAGCCGCAAACCCATGTCACGCTCGGCGAAAATATGGAGCTCGAGGCCATTTCTGCCGCGGTTATCGGCGGCTGCCTGCTGACTGGCGGACGCGGCTCGATCATTGGAGCCGTACTCGGAGCTCTGATCGTCGTCAGCTTCCGCTACGAACTAATCGCTCTTGGCGCGCCCTCGTCCTGGTACATCACCTTCGTCGGTGTCGTGCTCATCGTGGCGGTGATCTTCAATCAGAAACTGGCCCGTTTCCTCGGACACAGCGTTTGACGCGGGAGGACATCAAAATGGAGAACAGCAACCCCCTCATTCAGGTCAAGAACCTTGATCTCCACTTCGGCGCTTTCCACGCCCTCAAGAACGTCTCGGTGGACTTTCACGCCGGCGAGATGATTGGCCTGGTCGGCGACAACGGCGCCGGCAAGACGACGCTGATCCGTGTCCTTTGCGGCATTTACGCCCCGACGTCGGGCGAAGTCTTTTTCGATGGCAATAAGGTGCAGAAATTTCACCCGAAGCTTGCGATCGACCAGGGGATCGAGACGATCCAGCAGTCCGTCGGCCTCTGCGACAACCTGTCGATCGCGCGCAATTTCTATCTTGGACGCGAGCCGGTTAAGCGTGTTCTCGGCATCCCCTTCCTCGATATGGGCAAGATGCGAGAGAAGTCTACACGCGTGATCCGGCAATTCGGCTTGCGTGCAAATGTCTCCGCGGACGACGAGGTGGAACGCCTGTCAGGCGGAGAACGTCAGTCTGTGAAGATCGGTCGCGCGGTCGAATTCAAGAACAGGGTCGTCATCATGGACGAGCCGACCAACCATCTGTCGGTACGCGAACGCGAGCACGTCAACGAGCTCGCCGTCCAGCTCAAGGAGCAGGGCCTGCTCGTCATCTACATCACCCACGACATCTTCCAGGTGCACAAGCTCGCCGACCGAATTGTGATCATGGAGAATGGCGAAAAGGTCGCGGACGCAACGACGGATTCCATGACGGCGGAAGAACTCGAAGAGGTTATCCGCCAGGGCGGGCGCGTCGTGGAAAAGCGGGAGGCGGTCTGATGGCTAACTCCTCCGCCAAGCCTCTCATTCGACGCCACGCGGAAATTGGGATCTTCCTGATCGGCGCCGTTCTCATCGTCATCTTCGCCTCAACGTCGGACGGTCGGTGGGCCAATCTCTACAATATCGGTACCATCCTGCAGGTGACGGCAACGCTGGGTTTGATGAGTCTCGGCGTCGCTGTGGTGATCGGGACGGGCGAGATCGACATCTCGGTCGGTTCGACTTTCGGCATGGGCGCGCTGGCCTACCTCTGGCTTGCCGCTCAGGTTGACCCGGCGATCGCCGCAGTTGCTGCGGTGTTGGTCGGCGCCGCGATCGGACTGTTCAACGGCTTGCTGGTTACCCGAACCGGCACGCCATCCCTCATCATCACGCTTGGGACGCTGATGATCTTCCGCGGCATCGCCATCGCTCTGACCGAGGGATTTTCATTCTCTATTCCCTATGCAGCGCGCAAGGGCTGGACCTACTTCGTCCTCGGCGGCGGTGATTTCCTGGGCTTTAACACCGCGCTCTACTGGCTCACGACCTTGACCGTTATTCTCCTGGCGGCGTTGAAGGCAACGCCTTTCGGCAACCGCCTTCTCGCCGTTGGCGGGTCTGCCGAAAGCGCGCATTCGCGTGGCGTTCGCGTTGATCGCATCAAACTGTCCGCTTTTGTCCTGTGCGGCACGTTGGCGGGTTTCGCTGGCACGCTCGAGGCCGGCAAGCTTGGCTTCGCAGACGGCTCGATGGGGCGCCTGATGGAACTGCAGGCGATTGCCTCCTGCGTGCTTGGCGGCTGCCTGCTCGCCGGCGGCAGGATCTCGCTGCCAGGTGCGCTGATGGGGGCCTTCGTCCTGTCCTCCATTCAATCCTATCTCGTGGTTACGGGCGTCCGTCCACAATGGTTCATCCTCGTCCTTGGTCTCATCGTGGTACTCGCCGCCTATGGCGACCGATCGCTGCGGCAATGGGCGCTTCGCAAGTAAAGGGTTCAAAATGTCTGTCAGAATAGCGATCATTGGCGCGGGTATCATGGGGGCCGACCACGCCCGCATTGTCGCTGAAGATCTTCCGGGAGCCTCGCTGCAGGTTGTCTGCGACGCCTCGCAGGAGCGTGCGCGTAAGGCGGCCGACGAATACGGGGCAGGTGACGTCTCGGACGATCCGCTTGCCACCATCAGACGCGATGACGTTGATGCCATTCTGATTGCCAGCCCCGACGAAACCCATGCGCCGCTTGCGCTTGCGGCCATCGAAGCTGGAAAGCCCGTGCTTTGCGAGAAGCCACTCTCGCAAAGCGCGAAGGAGTGCCAGGAAGTCATCGAGGCGGAAGTGTCCCGCGGCCGGCAGTTCGTCCAACTGGGCTTCATGCGCCGCTTCGATCCGTCCTATCGCGACATGAAAGCGGCCTTGGACGACGGCTCGCTCGGGGCCGCGATCATGATGCACAATTTCCACCGGAACGTGGAAGCGCCTGCGAACTTCACGGGCCGGATGGCTATCACCAACTCTGCCCCCCACGAGTTCGATGTCGCCCGGTTCGTCCTCAGCGCCGATTACAAGGCGATCTCCGTCTTCCAGCCAGCCGGGATAGGTGCTTCCAGGACGGGAGCGCCGGTCTTCATGGTCCTGGAGACCGACAAGGGCCAGTTGGTCAACATCGAGATCAACAACAACGCCGCCTACGGCTATGACGTCCGCGGTGAGCTCGTCGGCGAAAAGGGGTCAGTCTTTCTCAACGCGCCGATCCATACGCGACAGAACGGCCGGCTCATGTCCTACGAGCGTTATGCGCCGGATTGGAGGCCGCGATTTGCGGAGGCCTATCGGCTTCAGAACAAGGCCTTTCTCAATTTCGTCCGAACCGGGGAATTCCCTCCAATCGCGGCGGACGCTTGGGACGGCTACTGCGCAGCGCGCGTTGCGGAAGCGGGCGTCGAAGCCCTTCAGAAGGGCGTGCGCGTCACCCTTGCGAGAGCGGAAAAGCCGTCCCTCTACAAACATTAAAGGATTAAAGAGATGAAACTCGGCTTCGTTTCCGACAGCCTCGGCGGAATGACCTTCGATGGGCTTCTCGACAGCGCCGCGCGCCTTGGAGTCTCGGGCGTGGAGGTCAACACGGGCGGCTGGTCGACAGCTCCCCACTTCGACCTGAAGACGATGAAGGCAAGCGCCGATGCTCGCCGCGCCTTCACTCGCGCCTTCGAAACCCGCGGGCTCGAGATCATTGCGTTGAACGCCAACGGCAATCCCTTGCATCCAACCCAACCCGAGCAGGGCGAGTGCCTCAAGGACACGATCCGCATCGCCGGCGAGATGGGGATCAAGACCGTCTGCTCCATGTCCGGACTGCCGGCAGGACGTAACGGCGATCTGATGCCGAACTGGGTCGTCTCTTCCTGGCCGCCGGAAACGCAGGAGATCCTGCGTTACCAGTGGGAGGAAAAGCTCCTACCCTTCTGGACGAAGATCGTCGTTCTCGCGATAGACTGCGGTGTCGAACGCATCGCACTCGAGCTTCACGGCAACCAGTGCGTCTACAACGTTCGCTCGCTTCTGAAGCTCCGGGCGGCCGTCGGCCCGATTGTCGGCGCTAATCTCGATCCATCGCATCTGTTCTGGATGGGGGCGGATCCCCTCGTCGCCGCCGAAGCACTCGGCGAGGCCGTCTATCACGTCCATGCCAAGGACACGATGCTCAACGCGCCTGTTCAAGCGACAACTTCGCTCCTCGAGAATGGTTCGCTGATGGACGTTCCGGCGCGAAGTTGGTCCTACATCACCCTCGGTTTTGGCCACGGCGAGGAGTGGTGGCGACAGTTTTGCTACCGCCTGAAGATGGCAGGCTATGACGGCTGGCTGTCGATCGAGCACGAGGACGTGCTGCTCAATAGCCTCGAGGGGTTGGAGAAATCCGTCGCCCTGCTCAAGGGGGTGATGCCCGTCGCGCCGAGTGACTTCAAGCCGCAGGCAATTTGAGGGTCGAACGACGGTGCGCTCGAATTCACATGGACATCCGTAATTGCCGCTCACATCTGGAGAACGGTAGAGAATGCGAGGCCTGATTGAAGAAGCACCGCCAAGCAGTCTTTCGGAACTGAAGTCGATGATCGCCTCGAGACAGCTCGAATTCCCAGATCAGCTTGAACGGGTTGTCCGCTGCGCCCTCGTCACGCCGGAACTAATCGCCTTTGGTAGCTCCAATTCGGTGGCACTTGCCTGTTCGGTGTCACCGACGACCGTGGTCCGGCTCGCTGGCTTCCTCGGCTTCGAGAACTTTCGAGATCTTCGAATGTTTCGGGAGCACTTGAGGCGGCGTGCCGCACGAGCGTCGGCATCCGGCTCAGCGACGGGGCTAGCCGAATAGCGCCTCCACACGGATCCGCGGGTGAAATGTGAGGCTGGCCGCTTGGGAATTTTGGTGGCGCCTTTGGCGCGATGGCCGCTGTTGGCCACATTCCGGTCTCAACGGCCGATACAGCCGAACTTCCGCAGTCCACCCAAAAACGACTTTCCAGCCACGGTTCATGAACGACCGCTATGCGCCCCATCTCGGCCATAGCTTGCATCCTAGCCGTCTCCTAAAAGCGGACATCTAGTGTAGCGGTGAGGCGGCAACTTTGCGCCCTCGAAGCGGACAATCGCCCTAGAGCCCCAGGGCAAGCGCGCCGAGATGCTGGCGGACCCATTTCGCCTCTTCTGATGCGGTGCGGCGGAAGTGCCGTTTGAAGTCGCGGCTGAACTGGGCGGGGCTGACATAGCCAACCGAGAGAGCGACTTCCGCAATCGTCCTGTCCTGGCGCACCATCATCAATCTGGCCTCGTGAAGCCGCATGGCCTTGACATATTGCATCGGGCTGCTGCCCGTCAGCGCCTTGAAATGCGCGTGATAGGACGGAACGCTCATGCCGGCGTCGCTGGCCAGCGCAGCGACCGAGACGTCCGAACCGTAGGTCTCGCGCAGTCGGGCGAGGCTTTGCACGATTTTCCCCGACGTGCCCCTCTGTTGTAGCGCCGATATCAATCGCAGCGCCCTGAGGGCCGACGAGAACTCGATAGTGCAGTTCGCGCAGGATGCCTGCGCCCAGCACCGCAGTCTCGACCGGATCGGTCAGCGCCTTCAACAGACGCAGCAACACGGCCTCGATATCGGGTTCCATCCTGCTGGATACGAGACTCTTCGCCTTGGCGGCCGACGGCCCGGAATATCGCCTCTCGATTTCCGAGGCGATCTCGGCGGCCAGCGGCATGTCGAACTCCACATAGATCGCAAGCAGCGGCCGTTCCGCGCTGGCGACGGATTCCATCCGGAACGGAACGGGCACCGACACTGCCAGATAATGCTCCTCGTCGTAGAGATGCACTGCGCCTTCAAGCATGCCTTGCTTGCGCCCCTGCAGCACGAAGACGGCCCCCGGCTTGTAGAGCACAGGAACGTCATGAAGGACCGCCTCCGTCCTGAGAATGCGAACGCCGGCAAGCCCCGTCTGATTGTATCCCTCATCGGGGGCGAGATGTCCGGCCAATTCCACCAGCGCCTGGCGCGTCGCCCGCCCGCTCTCCACATTCATAGGATTTGGCAAGATTTTCATAGGTTTTGAACTCGGAACTTCGGAATTCGAAGATTATCAGTCAAAGGTATCCATCAAACAAGAAGAGAAAGTCAAAGAATGTCTCAGAAGACCTTCTTCATCACCGGAGCCAATTCGGGCTTCGGTCTTGCCATCGCCACGGCTGCCAGCAATCAGGGCCACACGGTTGTCGGCACCGTCCGCTCCGAGGCGTCGCGGGCAAGCCTTGCGGAACGCCTCCCGGCCGTCCGTTCCGTCCTGTGCGACGTTACCGAATTCGACCGGATACCCGACGTCGTCGAACAGGTGGAAAGAGACCACGGGCCGGTGGACGTCCTGATCAACAATGCCGGCTACGGCCACGAGGGTATCCTCGAAGAATCGCCGCTCGAAGAGATGCGACGCCAGTTCGATGTGAACGTCTTCGGTGCCGTTGCGGTCGCCAAGGCCTTCCTGCCGCGTTTCCGGAAAAGGCGTCGCGGTTTCATCGTGAACGTCACCTCGATGGGCGGCATGATCACCATGCCCGGCATTGCCTACTACTGCGGCAGCAAGTTCGCCCTCCAGGGCATCTCCGAGGTCATGCGCGCCGAAATGGCCCCCTTCGGTGTACACGTCACCACGCTCTGCCCCGGCTCGTTCCGAACGGATTGGGCCGGACGTTCGATGATCCGCACGGAGAGGTCTATTGCGGACTACGATGCGCTGTTTGACCCGATCAGGGCGGCGCGTCAGGAAAAGAGCGGCAAGCAACTCGGCGATCCAGCCAAACTCGCAGCGGCCGTCCTGCGCCTGATCGTGTCCGACGATCCGCCGCCGCAGCTTTTGCTTGGCAGCGACGCGCTCAAACTCGTCTCCGACAGGATCGAGCGCCTGCAGCAGGAGATCGAAACCTGGAAATCCGTCACTGTCTCGACCGACGGCTGATGGGCGCTGCCACGACAGCGGCAGACGGCCCAACCTTCTGAGCTGGCTTCTTGTTGTCATAGGCCTCTTGCGCCTGCTCAATCTCATGCAGATGGCTGATCGCCCAGTCAAACGCCGCTCCGAGCGGGACTTGAAGGGTACGCCCAAGGTCCGTGATTGAGTATTCGACCGCGACCGGCGAGGTGGCGAGCACCTCCCGAGCGATCAGTCCACTGCGCTCCAGACGCCGCAGAGCCTGCGTGAGCGCCTTGTGTGTGACGCCTTCCAACCTCCGCCTGAACTCATTGAAACGCGTCGGCTTCTCGGTGAGGACAGTGAGGATCATCACCGACCATTTATTGGCAACCTGATCGAAAAAGGAGCGTGCGGCGCAGTCCGCAAAGAACACCGCATCAACCTGGCCCGTCATCCCGATATCCTTCCGTATACCTACGCACCTGCAGGTGCATTCTTGATCCTAGATATACAACGGATATCTTCCCTGCAACTTGCAGAGCAGCGGGGTTGCTACGGCGATCCGCGCCTTTGCAGGAAATTGAACACCAGGCTTTGCAAACGACAGAGGATTCCAATGCCAACCAAACAATATAATTTATCCCGGCAGTAGCTTGTTGAAGTTCGCTGGCGCGACTGTAGCGGCCACCGCAGCCTACGGAGGGACGGTAGCCGCATCGGCAACATCTGCGGCGAAACTTTTCCACACCGAGGTCGGCACGGGTAAGAACGTGATGCTCCTGCATGGCTGGACTTGCGATTCCAACGATTGGATCGAACAACTGCCGCTGTTCGAGAGCAAGTACCGTGTCGTCGCCCCCGACCTGCGCGGGCATGGCAGGTCCGAGGTCATGCCGTCCGGCGCCTACACGCCAACGGATTACGTTGGAGACATCGAGGCGTTGATCTCGACCAAGTACCCTGGCCAGAAGTTCATCCTCGTAGGGCACTCGATGGGTGGGCAGATCGCCGCCCGGCTCGCTGCGAAAAGACCCGACCTGGTGAGCGCTGTTGTGTCTGTTGATGGGGCGCTCGGCTTTGGCAATGACGCAGCTCAACTCTTCAGCAGGACGACGGACGACCTGAATGTCGGCGATCCCGCCGTCGTGGCCCCAGCCCTGTTCGAACTCGTCTACGACTCCGCGACCGATCCGGCATTCAAGCGTTGGCATGCACGGCGCGTCCAGGGAATGCCCACCCATGTCGTGCGTGAATCTTTCGGTCCGCTCTTCTTCGGAGCTGAACATGTTGGTATCGGGGAGGCGTGCGAAAAGTTCTGCAAGGGACTAACGGTGCCCTTCTATCACCTGTGTCGCGATCCCGCTCAGACCGTTCGCATGCGGCCATGGTTCTCACACCCAAAATCGAAGGTCGACGTGTTGTCCAACGCAGGTCACTGGATCATGCAGGACCGCAAGGACGACGTGAACGCCGCAGTGACCACCTGGATTGACGCGCTCTAGGGCCGTTGGACGCTGAACGAACGCAAGGCTTCGGAAAGGCTCTGCCGAAGACCGTCGTGAGGATAGCCGGCTCCGCGACCGAAAGACCGGTACGCTCTGATGAGAATGAAGGAAGAAGAATATGTTTGGAATCTCGCCACTCGGCTGGCTGCACACGCTCGGCAGCCTGCCGGCGATACCGCTGGCCATCTACATGCTTGCCCGCCACGGACGGATAGTGCCGCGCTCAGCAGCAGGTGTGATCTACTTCGGAAGCATGCTGATCGGAGGCCTCACGGTGTTCCTCGTCGCCAAGCAACCGGTAAGCAACGTTATCGCTGTCGCAACCCTGGCGCTGCTCATAGCCGGCTACGGTGTTGGTTATGTGTCGAGACTGGGTCGCGCTGCGGCATATCCCGAAACGATCTTCCTGACCTTGACCGTATTCTTGCTGATGGTTCCCTCAGTGAACGAAACCCTGACCCGCGTTCCAGATGGCAATCCCATCGCAAGCGGCCCCGGCTCACCGATCCTGCTCGGGGCGCTTGGAAGCCTCTTTGTCATGCTTGTCGTGGGGCTTTCGTTGCAGATCATTCATCTGCGCCGGCAGGGAAGAGCGGCACTTGTGGTGTCTCACCGCTAGGCTCCGCGAAATTATCGCAGGAGACGCCGCCTGAATGGCTGCGTATTCCGCCGAGTGATTGGCCAATGACACGTTCGTCGTGGACGGGCTGGTGCAGGGATGGTGGGTGGCCTGACTCGGCGGAGACCCTTGACCTGCCCAGCGGAGGACGCTGGAAAATCATCGCGCCGCCAGTGTGGCGGCCGGATATAGCTAATAGCCGAGCAAACCTCGCGGTCCGCATCGATCAGCTATAGCCAATCACGAGGTGTGCCTCTGCAGCTGCGCCCAGCCATTGCTTCGTTTGGCGCTCTCCGGACGAGATCTTCAGCTTGGCTGTCGGAACAGGAGCACATCGCGCCACTCCCCGAAGCCTGGGCGGACCAGCACGACGCCGTAGACTGTCCCTGTCAGGCCGGTGGGGAACGGTCCTGCATCCGCCTCCGTCCGGTGGAATAGAGTCGGGAACCCGCCGACGAAGCCCTCACGTACGGCATAGTCATGCGCGGCACGGAAGCGGCCCGCCACGTCCTCAAGAGGCACGTTGTCCAGCGCTTGGCGCGGCACATCGCGCCATTCGGCCGCCGCCGCTGGCAAAAGAACGCAGCCGCACACCGGCCCGCGCCCGTAATCGGCCTGAAATCCGGTCGGGAAGCCGCCCGCAAAACCTTCGCGAGTCGCATAAGTGTTCACGGCACGCATGAGGTCGCCAAAGTTGCTGGTGGACGCGCCTCCAAGCTCGGCAACGGGAACATCCCGCCACGACACTTCTCCTCCCTTCAGGAATATGGTCCCGCCCACGGTGTCCATCCCATAGGTGGCCTCATAGAAGTTGGGAAAGGCTCCTGCGAAGCCCATCTGCGCGGCGAGCGTGGCTCGGTGACGGAAGCTCTGCGCCATCAGCGCGTCGGGCGTTTCAGGCGCCGTGCTGGGGAACTGAAGCCCGCTTTGCGTCGTGCCGGTTGTCTCCCGCTCCTCACGGTCGAAAACCGTGAACTGGATCCTGGGATGGGTGACGAGCTGCGGGTCGCCGAAGAGGTGTAGTAGCCAGCTGAAAGGCAGGGCCCACACATAGGCCGACAAAAACATCCCTTCGGCAAGCACTGAACTGCCATCCTCCATCCGCGCCGAGACCTCGACCCCGAGCACCGGATCTGGGGGATTGCCGAAAGTTGGTTCGCGAGGGTCGGAGCTCGTCACCCCGCAAGTGATGAAGGTCGTCCAGGGATCAGCGATGAAGGGAATGTTCCAGCCTATCCGGATGAACTGGCTGATTTCCTGAATGCCCTGGCCGGTGTTTCGGAACGCCTTCGTGCTCCAGATGGCGTGCCCCGCCGTGCCATGAAGGAACTCGTCGGACTCCGATTTCCAATCGCCCTGTTGCCCCGGATCGATCTGTTTGGTTCCGGGCGTAGATAGCGGGTCTCGAACGAAGACGCCGCCGCCGATCCTCAGTCCGCTGTCTTGACAGTGCAGCGGCTTTTGCCAAGTGTTCCTGAGAATGCCGGTGAACTCACGCTCTGCCATGGCTGTGCTCTCCCATAGTTGGACAGAACTTCGCCTTGAGCCGCACCTAATACGGCTTCCCCAAACTAGCCAACTACGGGCATCCGCTTGGTGTGCACGAAATAACAATGGCTTTCGACGGGCGCAGGCAACGAAGCCGGCGCTCTCGAATAGACGCGATAAACTAGAATATTGAAGGGGGCACTATACCAAGGTTGTCTAAATAAGCAAGTGCGTGAGCAAGGTCATAAGCTATTAGACGACGCATGCAGTAAGGGCATCGCCTGAACGGCCTCTAAGACCCGGTCCAGTGATTCCCGCCACGCTTTGCGAACGACCGCGGTGCGCCCCGCTCCGGCCGGAAAGGCCGGTGGAGTCACTTCCCAAGAGCAGACGTTCCCCCGAGGCGAGTTTCCCGACCCGCGCTACTTGCCTATGCTGGAAAGCAATTCGTCGAGCTGCTCCAGCTGTTCCGGCAATGCGGCCGCCCCGCCCTGTAGTGCTTCCTCAAGCGCCTCCTTGGACGGATAGACTTCGTGGAAGTTCAGCAGCGTCTTCCCGCCCTGTTCCTCGAAGGTCACGGTCGTGACCGCGCCCCCTTCGCCCTCGTCGTTGGTCCAGACGATGCGCTCGTTCGGCACCACCTCGAGATACTTGCCGTAGAAGGCCATGGTGTCCGAACCGCCGGCGCCGAATTCCAGCCGATATTTGCCGCCGGTACGGACGTCCATATCGCACGATACGAGCGAAACGCCGGATGCCGATTTTGGCACCCACCAGCGCTGGAACAGCTCGGGCTGGCTCCACGCCCTGTAAACCGTGCTCGGCGGCGCATTGAACGTCCGCGTTACGACGAGTTCGCGATCCCCTCTGCGCTCGACTGACGTGCGGTTCTGCGCGCCACCTGCACTGTTAACTTGCCGCATTCATCGCTTCCCTCCTGTTTCATTTCGCTGATGATTTCGTCCAATGCTTCGAAGCGGGCCTCAAAGAGCTTGCGATGCGCCTCGATCCACTCGGCCTCCGCCTTGAGGCCGCGTTTCCCAAGCTTGCAGGTTCTCACCCGTCCGACCTTCTGCGTGACGACGAGCCCCGCCCGCTCGAGAACCTGGACGTGCTTCTTCATGCCGGTCAGCGTCATCTGGAACTTATCCGCGAGACTGGTGATCGACGCGTCCCCTCGCCCCAGCTCTTCGATGATCCCGCGGCGCGTCGCATCGGACAGCGCCGCGAACGAGAGATCGAGGGGAGGACTTACATACTGAACCATATAGTTCAGTGTCTAACCTGCTCGCGCAGAAAGCGCAAGCGTCCCGAACTTTCCCTGCCGTAGACCGGTCATTCGAGGTCATGCACCGCGGCGGGCAGCAAAATCGTCTGCTGCGGGTCAAGCGGACCTTCGAGCCGCTAATGAACGAATGTCAGCTTTCAGCGCCTGCTCCCCGAAAGCAGTCCGCCGGCTACGGCCCCCTCGCTCCTTGCGTTCGCACGTTTTTCCGACGGCCAATGGTGGCCGAAGGAGAACTCAAATGGGTGCCGCGCAATACGATCCTGCTGCACTCGGTCGACCGGCATGGAACGCCGGCCGGAAGGTCGGCGTAAAGAAGCCCCTGAAGCAGCGCCAGATTTGGGCAATTCGTTTCTTCCTCGATAGGGAGGGGCGCATGCGAGACCGGGCGTTGTTCGATCTCGCAATCGACAGTAAGCTACGAGGCTGCGATCTGGTTAAGATCAAGATCGGAACCCTCGTCACCGGTCAAGAAATCCGAACCCGTGCCATGGTCGTCCAGCAAAAAACCGGACGTCCTGTCCAGTTCGAGATCACCGCCGACGTCAGGGCAAGTATGCTTGCGTGGCTTGAACGGAGAGGCGGTTCAATCGATGACTACGCCTTTCCCAGCCGGGTCGATCATGCCGATCATCTCAGCACTCGCCAATATGCCAGATTGGTCGATGAGTGGGTCACTGCAATTGGGCTACGACGCGAAGACTACGGCACGCACTCACTCAGACGGACCAAGGCCGCAATGATCTACAAAGCGACCGGCAATCTTCGTGCAATCCAGATCCTGCTTGGACATACCAAGATCGAGAACACGGTTAGGTACCTGGGCGTGGACATCGAGGATGCGCTGGAACTGGCGGAGCATACAGAGATTTGACAATGTGCGGCCCCGCTGCGTGTGGGGCCAAGCTGCTTGGGGAAAGCATTCTGGATTTTCGCAGTTCTATCGAGCGGCTATGCGCCCTCAAGTCGGACACTGAGCAGAGCACGGTGGTATCCCAGAAGCGGACATGATACATGCCGCCGAGCTGCAGGTTTACACCACTTCCAGACCTTACCTCGGAAGCTGCGATCGACGCGTTTCGACCCGAACCGGTCATTGCCGCTGCACGACGGCAACGACGCGATAGGCGTGGAGAGGGGTCGTTCGTTGCGGGCAATAATTAGAACCGTAGTCGCGCTGCCTGCCGCCGCCCGCCCGCGCGATGTCATCTACCTATGCCTGGGCACATCCGTGCGCGATCAGCGACACTCCGCCATACATTTGTGCTGACACAGTCCGCGCGTGCGAAGGTGTTTGCTTCCGCCGGCCTTCCAATGCCGTCGACGCGATGGCCAGAGCTGGATCGGGAAATTTGGACAGGGGTTATAAGTGGAATTTCTGCCTGAACACGGCATAGAAGCCGGAAAGGGAGTCTTCTAAGTGACGCGATTATTCTTCGATCAGACGCTTCTCTCCCGGGGGGAGCCCCTGCTCGATCAACCTGTCGAGGTAGTCGCAGTAAGGACTGCCTTCATAGAATGGGTGGGCCGCCTCTCGGACGTATTCCGCATTCAGGTTTGGAAACTTCTTCAAAGCATCAGAGATCCAGATCCTCACTTCATCGGTATTGCCCGCCCTGAGGGCGAGCAACGCTGCCCCAATGAATGGATAATAGGTTGTGCGTTCGAAGGACGCGCCTTCCCGTAGATGCATCCGGGCCGTTGAGAGGTCATCGGGCTCGCCTCTCAGCATCAAGCCAATACCGAGTAGTGTCTTGAACGCAAACATAGACGGATCGTGAGGACTGAGATCGATGGCATTTTGTGCGGCTCTAATCGTCGTATCGGCGTCCCTGAGCCGCACGGCTGCCATTCCTTGTGCGAAGTGAAGAAACGCGTAGTTGGGATTTAATGCAAGGCCCTGTTCAGCGACAGGCATGGCCTCAGCCGCTCGCCCGTCCACCGCAAGAAGGAGTGACATCATCGCGTACGCGATATCGCTACGCCTGTCGATTTCTAAGGCCTTCGTGGCGAACGATAGTCCTTCCTTGACAGCGACAGGCACGTCTGCGGCACGCCCCCAAAGGACGAGTGCGTATCGGTGGCGAGCTAAATAGGCGTAGGGAAGTGCGAAATTCGGATCGTGTTCGAGCGCTTTTCGAAGGAACTTCTCGGCAGTGGCTTGAGAACCTGCTTCGAAGGAAAGCAATTCAGCAAAGCCGCGGTGACAAAGTTCCCAAGCAGTAAGGTTGTCCGTCGATTTGGCGAGGGCGAGGCCCCGTTCGTGCGCTCCCAGTTCTGGTTCGATGCCCGCGATAATCCGGCGCGTTATCTCGTCCTGCACATCAAAAAAATCGGCGATCGGACGATCCCACCGCTCGGCCCAGATGTGTGCTCCGGAGAGCGCGTCGATTAGCTGTACAGTGATCCTCAACCGATCACCGGACCGCCGAACCGATCCTTCCACGACATAGCGCACACCAAGTTCCCGGGCGATCTTGCGTACGTCCTTGGCTGTTCCCTTGTAGGCGAAAGTCGAGTTGCGAGCGATCACGAACAACCATCGAAAGCGACTTAGTTCCGTGATGACGTCTTCGACCAGTCCGTCGACAAAGAAGTCCTGATCGGGCGTGGCAGAAAAATTCTGGAATGGGAGAACCGCGATCGAAGCACGTTCCTGTCCAGAGAGCCTAACCGGGCTGGGCGCCGTGCCGTCCAGCTCGACCTGCCACACGTCAATTGGTTCGGGGATGTTCTTAACGGAGTGTGGCCCGAGCCACGTCATCCCAGCCTCTATCTTGCCTTTCACATGATCGTAGATTGCACGAGATATGCAGATGCCTCCGGCGGGTGCGATGGTTTCTAAACGCGCAGTGATGTTGACGCAGTCGCCGAGGATGTCGTCCCCATCGATCACCACGTCTCCCAGATGAATACCAATCCGGAAACGCAGACGTCGGTCTTCCCTTTGAGGAGACTCGCGCGAGATCAAGTTGCGCTGCATTAGAAGAGCCGCTCTTACCGCCAACACTGGCGATGGGAAATCGACTAGGAGCCCGTCGCCCATGGTTTTGACGATGCGGCCACCGCCTTCCATAATTGCCGGGTCAATCACGTAGGTTCGCGCATCGCGCAGCCGCGAAATGGTGCCTTCCTCGTCCGCCGCCATGAGACGAGAATAGCCGACCAAATCGGCTGCCATTATTGTGGTAAGGCGACGTTCCACACTTGCCCCTCCGCCAAGAAAATACAGTACCGCCTGATAAGCAAATGCGAAAGCGCTCTGGAACCGGGCGAATCAGGATAGGAACGAAAAATCCAGAGCCAATGCGCTGATGTCGCACCCAAAGGGATCCGCTTCTCTCTTCGGCTTTCCGATGCCGTCCGAGAATGGTGGCAGTTTAGAAAGAAGAGCAGCGACTCGGCGCGTCCACGTTCATTTAGGAATGTCTGCTGAGTAGCCGAATCCGACACTGCCAATCGGGTGTCTTGAGCGTCCGGAGATGCGCATCATGCCCATTCAGCTCCCGTCGTCTAACTTCCGCATTCCACCCTTCCACGACGGACGGGAAACGGGAAGATCGACCCAACGATCGAACGTTGCGTACGCTTCGGTCACTGCTGGGTGGCAGGATCAGCGTTCCAAATGTCCCGGTACAGTTGCCAGGCGCCATCCGTTCCCTTCTTCCAGATAACGATGTATTTGCCAGCTTGGTCCACTGGATTGTTATCCTTTCCAGGGGCCTTCAAGATCGGAAACCCCCCGTCGATTGCTCCTTGCCAGAACTGTTGAATCTTGTCGCGTCCATCTACGCGTCGGCTGTCAGGGGGCAGAATGGCGGCGTCTTCCGTATAGTGCGCCGCAACCGCAGCTGCGTCCTTGGCGTTGAAAGCCTTGGTGAACGTCACGAGCGCGGCCTCGATGTCTGACCGTGCCGATTGGGCTTCTACGGACCCAGCCAAGCCAATGCTGACGGCGAGTCCCAGAATCGCGGTCGAGATTGTGCGCATGGTTCTCTCCTCCCATTCGACCAGAACGCCAAGTGTAGAAAAGGCGAGCTTTTTCGGCAATTCTCCGATTGACTTAACCCGTACACCCGTACCGACGCAGGTCAGGTTCGCTGCACCTAATTCAGTGATGTCAACGCCGCGGCTTGAGGGAAGATGACGGACCCCGAACAGCCGAAAGGGTCCGCAAAGCGGCCGTCCTGTCCCTTCGCAGTGAACTTCCTCTCCCACCCTCCCGCGACTTACGGGAGCCGGAAAGATCGACCCGCTTCCGCCGTTAATGGCGGCTGCAATGAACGGCTCCATTGAGCCCGAAGCGGTCATCGAGCTTTCGCAAACTCCATCGCAAGAGCCCTCTTCTGGAGAGCGCTCGTGCGACAGAACATGGCGATTTTCCCACCGGGGGCGTCGCGATGTCACGTACTCGCCGGAATACGGGCAATGACCTTTATCTCAAAGTCGAAGCCGGCGAGCCAGTTTACGCCGAGCGCAGTCCAATTCGGGTAGGGTGGCTTGCTGAAAATCTGTTGCTTGACAGCCATGATCGTTCCGAACTGGTTTTCAGGGTCAGTGTGGAAGGTGGTTATGTCCACGATATCATCTATCGTGCAGCCCGCTGCGCTCAGCGTGGCCTTCAGGTTTTCAAAGGCCAGCCGCACTTGCCGTTCGAAATCTGGTTCGGGTGTTCCGTCGGAACGGCTGCCGACCTGTCCGGACACAAACAGAAGATCACCGGATCGGATAGCGGCGGAATAGCCGTGTTCCTCGTAAAGGGTGTGCCTGTTAGCAGGAAAGATTGCTTCGCGTTGGGTCATTTTGATCTCTCTTTATTGTTGACAGCAGCCGATGGGCGCGGAGCAACGCTTCACAAGCCGCGCCATATTTCATATACGGCACGTATGTGGAAATATTCTGTATACGTGCCGGATGTCAAGTTTAATATACGCCTCGTATGTGAAATTGAGGATGGAATGGGGAAAAGACGCAGCGAAACGATGCAGGAAAACCGCCTCAAGTTGATAGCGGCTGCGCGGAAGGCTTTTGCGGAAAAGGGGTACTCCGCAGCATCAATGGACGAGCTAACGGCTGACGTCGGTCTGACACGGGGTGCGCTTTACCACAACTTCGGAGACAAGCGGGGGCTCCTGGCGGCGGTCGTCGATCAGATTGACATGGAAATGGCGGCGCGCGCTAAAGAGATCGGGGCTCGGGCGGGTAATGATTGGCAGGGTCTGCTCGCCGAGGGTGCGGCCTATATCGAGATGGCGCTTAATCGAGAAGTCCAACGCATCGTTCTGCTCGACGGACCTGCGGTGTTAGGCGATCCCTCGCAGTGGCCCAGCCAGAACAGTTGTCTACAGGTGACCAAGAGCACTGTGGAGCGCCTTATCGCACAAGGCATCCTCAAGCCGCTTGACGCAGAGGCGGCGGCCCGGTTGCTTAGCGGCGCAGCTCTCAATGCTGCTCTCTGGATCGCCGCGAGCGAAAACCCGCAGAGCGTGCTGCCGAAGGCGGTCGAGGCTTTTCGTTCCTTGGCGGCAGGTCTGCTTTTGGAGCCTTTGTGATCTACTAAAGGCCATAGTCGAGCTTTCAGACCAGACTTTGGCTTCGCCGAATGCTCAATTGAAGCTACAGCCTTCAAGACCGCGGGGGGCTTGCTGGAGCAACTTCCGCTTCTGGCGCAAACGGCCATCGGAGAGTTGGCGAATTAAGGTCTCCTCTCCACCGAGACTGTGTGGAAACACGTTTTTGGCTGGGACATGAACCTTCAAGGATGCGGGGGCGAAGTCGAGAGGGTTTCA
>MBFK01000012.1 GCA_001704765.1 Sinorhizobium shofinae | reverse complement strand
GCCGACCCTGCGCAACGCCGCAGACAGGCTCGAGGCCATCCGGACAGCGGAAGTGGTACCGCTGCCGGACAACACCCGCGCTGAGCTGCGCCGCTACATTGAGCGGCTGCGGCTCGTGCGCGAGCAGATCCACGTGATCGAGCAGCAACGCCCCCGCCGGAAAGGGCTCACCCGACCCGGCAAAGCCTGCCGCCGTGCTCGTGACCGTCAAGGACAAGTCGCTGCGCGATGGGCCCCCCATCCTTGACCGTCACTGCGCGTGGCGGCGAGCTGCGAAGTCAGGTCGGGACGAGCAGATGGTCTCCAGTTGGCCGAACAAGGAGATGAGAAATGATCGCAGATCAAGCTTGACAATCATCGCCCCATACAAGTCCTCTACCCAGCCTGATGACGGAAGCGCAAGGGCGTCGCCGCGAGGCGGGGTCTGAAGGAAGCGTGGAGCAAATCCGTGACCCGATGGACAAGAACCGGATACGAGGCCTACCCGGCCGGACGAGCAGGTAACGAACTGCGAAGTCCACAGTGATCAACGACCGGCGGTGGTAAATTCGGCGGGTGTGCGAAGAAGGCGGTCGAGCTTATCTCGGGAGATCTCTGCCGTGTGCGAGACACTGCGCAGGCTCGATGAGTGGACCAGGCGAAGGCTGCGCGCCATCGTATGGAAGCAATGGAAGCGTGGGGCAACCCGCTTACGCGCAACTCGCCGCCAAGGCGTCGAGAAGAATCTGGCAGCCCAAACGGCAGGCAGTCCTCACGGCCCATGGCGGATCAGCAGCAGCCCCGCACTTAATATCGCCATCTCCAATCCGTTCCTCCGAGACCAAGTGGGGCGCGTCTCCCTCGCAACGCCGGTGGTCGCGTGGTCCTACGAACCGCCGTATACGGACCCGTATGTACGGTGGTGTGGGAGGGGAGAGTTCGCGAGGCCTCCCCCTATCCCGATTCGACTTTATCCTATCCCTAGTTGTATACAGGTGGTGTGGTTCGCGGATATTGACCGCATCGTCCATTCCAGGTGAGATCAAGTTGGGAGAGGGCGGCTGTTGCTCGCTCGGGGCGCAGCATGATCGCGGGGGGTGTCCATGTCGCTGCTCAGGCTTTTGATCTCTCGGTCATCCGCTTCGATCTTGATGGTGATCGGCTTTCTTTCCGCCTGCACGGTCGTCGTGGACGAGCCGCGGCCTGGCCCCGCGCCGATCCGGTCGCCGCAAATCTGTACGATGGAATTCGCGCCGGTCTGTGGCGAACGCGGCAGCCGGCTGCGAACCTTCCCCAATGCCTGCAACGCGCGCGCCGACGGGTTTCGCGTCCTTCACAGGGGCGAATGCCGGCCGGATTTCCGTCCGCCGGTAGAGCAGGCCTGCACCCGCGAATACGCGCCGGTCTGCGGCGAGCGCGGCAGGCAGAGGCGGACATTTCCGAATGCCTGCGAGGCGCGCGCCGACGGATTCCGGGTGATCGGGTCGGGCGAATGCCGTCGCAACGATGATCCCGCGCCGCCCCAACAGTTTTGCACGCGGGAATATGCTCCCGTATGCGGCCAGCGCGGCGGACGGCTCAGGACCTTCCCGAATGCCTGCGAGGCCGGTGCCGCTGGCTTCCGGATTGTCCATGGCGGCGAGTGCGGCTGAGAGAAAGCGGGCCGAGCCAAAGGCTCGCGTCAGTGCGGGCCACTTTTGGCGTCGGGCAAACGCTTCATTTACCACGTTTGCATATAGTGCGGCTTGAACTCGGCTTTTTCGGCCGCTTGCCTGCTTGGCGACATAGCGGGGCGTCACGTTTCGATTGCGGGCGGGCGGTGGACCGACAAAGTCGTGGCTTTGTCATGGACGAAGGCGGAAGTGGTATGGCGTATGTTTCTCTTCTCCATCGACCATTGACGGCGCTGCTGCTGTCCATTCCGCTTGTCGCCTGTAGCACAGACGCACTTTCGCCGCCCGCCAGGATCGACGGCGCCTCCCGCGTCGGCGCCATCAGGCCGAGCCGCGTCATTGCCAATCCGGAACAGGAGGCGGCTGCCTATCCGTCGGCAGAGCCGGTATCGACATTCAGCAACGGGACCGCTGACGCGGCCGAGACGCAAGGCAGCCTGCCAATGATCGACAGCCAGCCGGAGATGGCGCAGACGCAAGTCGCAAGCGCCGGCCCGATGACGGTTCCTCCCGAAGGCGTCAATATGGATGCGATGCTGGGCGTTGAGCCTGTCGTCGGCCTGGCGCAGGAGCAGGCCGGTGACATTGCCGAAGGCAACGCCACCCAGCCAGTTGTCGGCGGCATTGGCGAGGACAATGTGCGTCAGCTCGGCGGCCCCGCCGAGCCGGCGCTCGCACCGGAAGCATCTCCCGGCTACGATCCCGATCTGCCGCCGCTCACGCCGGAGCGGATCTCCGCCGAGGAAGCGAAGAGGGCGCGATATGTCGAGCCGCAGCGAGCCGTTCGGCGCTCCGAGGAGCCGCAGCAGGTCGCCTTCCTGCCGCGCGCCCGCAATCCGCTGTCGGCGCCGCAATACACAGGCGAAATGCCGCGGTCGGAGATCGCCTGCCGCCAGCAACTGAAGAAACTCGGCGTCGTCTTCCGCGATGTGCCGCGCATTTATGACGGTCCGTCTTGCGGCATCGACTATCCGGTCGAGATCAGCGGCCTTTCCGGCAACATTGCCGTCAAGCCTGCGGTGAAGCTCAATTGCCAGGTGACTGAAGCCTTCGCCAAGTGGGTGAAGTACGAGCTCGCGCCGTCCTCGCGCTATCGTTACTGGTCCGGCGTAAGGACGATCAAGCCGCTCGGCGGCTATTCCTGCCGGACGATGAACTCGCGCCGCGGCAATCCGATGTCGGAGCATGCGCGCGGCAATGCGATCGACGTCGGTAAATTCGTGCTGAAGAACGGCAAGGAGATCGACGTGCGCCGGAAGGGCTTCTTCGCTTTCCGGGAGCGCGGGCTCTTGAAGGCCGTGCGCGCCGATAGCTGCAAATATTTCAACACTGTGCTCGGCCCCGGCAGCGATCCCTTCCACAAGGACCATTTCCACTTTGACCTGCGGACGCGCAAATCCGGCTACCGCCATTGCGATTAGCGGTCAGCGACACGAAAAAAAAGAGGCCGGCGGGGGCCGGCCAAAAACGACCGGAGGATAGGGGAGGCTCCGGCGTGCAAATCACGAGAGCGGGGTCGCTCCGCGCCGTCTGAAGGTGATTGAAAAGCATCACCGTTTCATGACAGTGATGGTGCTCATCCACATCGGCAGAATCCGCTGCCGGCCTTCAGCAAGATCGGGTTTTCCATGCCGCCGCTCTCGGAGCTGACGATGTTTGCCCTGTCGCTGGCCGCGGCCGGCGTCGTATCCGGCGTGCTTGCGGGCCTCTTCGGCGTCGGCGGCGGTGCGATCCTTGTGCCGGTCTTCTTTCAGGTCTTTGGGCTTCTTGGTGTCGACGACGCCGTGCGGATGCATCTTTCTGTGGGCACCTCGACCGCAATCATCGTGCCCACCTCGGTGCGCTCCTTCCTGTTGCACTACAGGCGCGGGGTGGTCGACACGGCCTTGTTGCGCAATTGGATCGTTGCCATTCCGCTCGGCGCCATCCTCGCCACCGTGATCGCGGCCTATGTCAGTAGCGAGACCTTGCGGCTGATCTTCGCTATCATCGCGCTTGCGGTCGCATTGCGGATGATCTTCAACCGCGCGACCTGGCGCCTCGGCACGGAGCTTCCGAAGAATCCGATCAAGTGGCTCGTCGGCGTGGTGATTGGCGTTTTGTCCGGTCTGATGGGTGTCGGTGGCGGCGTGCTCAACAACACATTCATGACGCTGTACAACCGGCCGATCCACAAGGCGATCGCGACGTCCGCCGGCGTCGGCATGCTGATTTCGATCCCCGGGCTGTTCGGCTATGTTTGGGCGGGCTGGGGCGAGCCCGGTCTGCCGCCGCTTTCGACCGGGTTCATCAACTGGATCGCCGTTGCCTTGATCATTCCGGTCTCGTTGCTGGTGGCGCCGCTCGGCGTGCGTCTGGCCCATGCGCTGGGCAGGCGGCAGCTCGAGGCGGGCTTCGGCATTTTCATGACCTTGATAGCCTTGCGCTTCCTCTACAGCCTCTACGGCTAGCCCGGAATAAGCGAGCCGGACCATGGTGTCGCCGAACACCCCAAATTGGATCACCCCTGTCATCGCGGCTGTGCGATAATCCGTTTCTCCGAGCTCTTAAAACTCGCGACGTGAGATTGACGTCGTCCCGGGTACCTTGCTCGGCTAAACGATATATATTATATTTAAGTGTATATTGATGAAATGGGAGGCAACGATGTCTGCAGCTGCAACTGCAAAACCGGACGTCAAAGGCTTTTACGAGTGTCGCACGGGAAGCATCCAATATGTTGTTTCCGATCCGCTGACAAAGCGTTGCGCCATCATCGACCCGGTGCTCGACTTCGATGAGAAATCGGGTACGACGGCGACCGAGCAGGCGGATCTGATCCTCGAATACGTGGGTGAGAATGGTCTGACGGTTGAATGGATCCTCGACACTCATCCGCATGCGGACCACTTCTCGGCCGCGGCCTATCTGAAGGAGCGGACCGGGGCGCCAACAGGCATTGGATCCAAGATCGTGCGCGTCCAGAAGCTCTGGAAGGGGATCTACAATTGGCCGGAGCTTGAAGCGGACGGGTCGCAATGGGACCATCTTTTCGACGGCGGCGAGCGCTTCCTCCTCGGGTCGATCGAAGGACGCGTGCTCTATTCGCCGGGCCATACCCTTGCTTCCGTGACCTATGTCTTCGGCGACGCAGCCTTCGTCCACGACACGATCTTCATGCCGGACAGCGGTACGGCCCGGGCGGACTTCCCGGGGGGCGATGCACGTCAACTATGGCGCTCGATCGCCGAAATTCTGGCGCTGCCGGACGAAACCCGCGTTTTCACCGGTCACGACTACCGGCCGGAAGACCGCGAGCCGCGCTGGGAGAGTACTGTGGGCGAGGAGAAGCGCTGCAACGCCCATCTTGCCGGCATGACCGAGGATCAGTTCGTTCAATTGCGTGAGGCGCGCGACAGGACGCTGCCGATGCCGAAGCTGATCCTGCACGCATTGCAGGTCAACATTCGCGGCGGTCGCCTGCCGGATCCGGAAGCCAATGGCGCGCGCTATCTGAAATTTCCGCTCAATGCGCTCAAGGGAGCGGCATGGGGCTGAAAGGAGATGGAGATGCGAACGGTGAGGACAATCCGAAACGTCGGCCCGGACATGGGAGAGCAGGCGGGCGAAGCGGCGGCCCTGCTCAAGACGCTCGCAAACCAGAACCGGCTGATGATCGTCTGTACGCTTGTCGAGCGTGAGCACTCCGTGGGTCAGTTGGAAGAGACACTCGGCATCCACCAGCCGACCTTGTCGCAACAGCTTACCGTCCTGCGCGAGGCGGGCATCGTTGCGACGCGGCGCGATGCGAAACAGATCTTCTATCGCCTCGCCGAGGAGAAGGCCGCACGGCTGATCATGGCGCTCTACGAGATCTTCTGCCGCGAGGGAACGAAGCAATGACCGCCTATATCACGGCGCTTTGCGGCGGCTTTCTGATCGGACTGTCAGCTGCGATTTTGATGATGGTGAACGGTCGGGTTGCCGGGGTTAGCGGCATTGCCGGACGGCTGCTCCAGGGCGTGCAGACGGCGACCGGCGCCGCTTTTATCGCCGGGCTGATTGTCGGACCCGTTCTGTTCCGCCTGCTCTCGGGTGCGTGGCCTGCCGTGGAATTGGCAGCGCCCTGGCCGCTTCTCGTCGCGGGCGGTCTTTTTGTCGGCTACGGTTCGCGCATGGGTTCGGGCTGCACCAGCGGCCACGGGGTGGTGGGGCTCGCGCGCCTTTCACACCGGTCGATGGCTGCGGTCGCCACCTTCATGGTTGCGGCGGTCGCGACGGTCTATTTGATGGGACTCTTTTCATGAACAGGATCGAACGTCTTCGCGTCGTCGCCGCCTTCGTGTCCGGCATCGTCTTCGGCCTTGGCCTGGCGCTTTCGGGGATGCTGAATCCAGTGCGTGTCCAAGGCTTCCTCGATATTACCCGCGATTGGGACCCAAGCCTCGGCTTTGTGCTCGCCGGCGCCGTCTCCGTTTCGGCGTTGGGCATGGCGTTGGTGCGCCGAATGCGGGAACCGCTTCTCGACAGTCGCTTCCATCTTCCGGAAACGCGCGTCATCGATCGCCGGCTCCTCGTCGGTTCGGCGATCTTCGGCGTTGGTTGGGGCATGGTCGGGTTATGCCCCGGCCCGGCCCTCGCATCATTGTCGCTCGGCCTGCCGGCGACCGTGCTCTTCATCGCCTCGATGCTGGCGGGGATGGCAGCGCATGATCGCCTGTTCGGAGCGCGGCCGTGGCAGCGTGCTTCGTAGCGGCAACTTGCGGCAGGTGGCGTCGGAGCACCCACGTCCCATAATATCGGTTGACGGTGCGTCACCTTTAAATTTGTGCGGGATGGGCTGCAAAACAACGTGAATTGGCCCATATAGGAGCGGCAACCTGCCGATATTGCCCCGCTTTCGGATCCGCTTTTCATGGCTTCTATTGTTTCCGTTTCGAACCTGTCAAAAACCTATGCCTCCGGCTTCGAGGCACTGAAGGGTGTCAACCTCGAGATCGAGGAAGGGGAGATCCTCGCCCTGCTCGGGCCTAACGGGGCCGGCAAGACCACCCTGATCTCGATCATCTGCGGCATCGTCAATCCGAGCGGCGGGGAGGTCACCGTCAATGGCCATGACGTCGTTCGGGACTTCCGACAGACGCGGGCGATGATCGGGCTCGTGCCGCAGGAACTGACGACGGATGCCTTCGAGACGGTGTGGAACACCGTTTCCTTCTCGCGCGGCCTGCACGGCAGGAAGCCGGACCCCGCCCACATCGAGAAGGTGTTGAAGGACCTGTCGCTCTGGAACAAGAAGGACAACATGCTGCGCGAGCTTTCGGGCGGCATGAAGCGGCGCGTATTGATCGCCAAGGCGCTGTCGCACGAGCCGCGCGTACTCTTCCTCGACGAGCCGACCGCCGGCGTCGACGTCAGCCTGCGCAAGAGCATGTGGGAGGTCGTAGAGCGGCTGCGCGCTTCGGGCGTGACGATCATTCTGACGACGCATTATATCGAGGAAGCTGAAGAGATCGCCGACCGGATCGCCGTCATCAATGGCGGTGAAATTCTTCTGGTCGAGGAGAAGAATGCGTTGATGACGAAGCTTGGCCGTAAGCAACTGCGCGTCGATCTCGCCCAACCGTTGGAGCGCATCCCGGAATCGTTGTCATCCTACAATCTGACGCTCGAGGACAATGGCCAGAGTCTGATCTACGAGTACGACACGAGCGCAGAACGGACCGGCATCACTGCACTGCTCGCGACGCTCGCGGAGACCGGGGTCAGGCTTCGAGATCTCTCGACGCGGCAAAGTTCGCTCGAGGATATTTTCGTCGAGATTGTGGAGGCGGGGCGATGAACATCGAGGCGGTCAAGTCCATCTATTTCTTTGAGATGGCGCGTACGCGACGCACTCTGCTGCAGAGCGTCGTGTCCCCGGTCATCTCGACCTCGCTCTATTTCATCGTTTTCGGCGCGGCGATCGGAGAACGCATCCAGCAGATCGACGGCGTCTCCTACGGCGCCTTCATCACGCCCGGGCTGATGATGCTGACGCTCCTGACGCAATGCATCGGAAACGGCTCCTTCGGCATCTATTTCCCGAAGTTCACCGGCACGATCTACGAAGTGCTGTCATCGCCGATATCAATGCTGGAAATCGTTCTCGGCTATGTCGGCGCGGCCGCGACCAAGGGGTTGATGATCGGCACGATCATCCTGATCACCGCGTCTCTGTTCGTCGATCTCAGCATCGCCCATCCCTTCGTGATGATCTTCTTCTTCGTGCTCACGGCGGTGACCTTCAGCCTCTTCGGCTTCATCATCGGCATCTGGGCGAAAGACTTCGAGCAATTGAACCTGATCCCGATGCTGGTGGTCCCGCCGCTCGTCTTCCTTGGAGGGAGCTTCTACTCGGTCGATATGCTGCCGCCATTCTGGCGGGCGGTGAGTCACTTCAATCCGGTACTCTATCTGATCAGTGGTTTCCGCTGGAGTTTCTTCGAAATTTCCGATGTCAATCCGCTGGCGAGCGCCGTGATCATTCTCGCCTTCCTCGCGGTCTGCATGTCCGTGCTGACCTGGATCTTCCGTACCGGCTACAGGCTACGGAACTGACGGTTAGATCTAGTCCCGCAGCCGCAACTCGTCGGTGCGCATCTGCAGGACGTCCAGGGTCGAGAGAAAGCTCATGCCGAGCAGGCTCCTGTCGAGCTTGCCTTCGGCCGCGACTGTTGCCCGGATATTGCGGCGCTCGATCGGGCCGATCGCAATTTCCTCCAGCGTAACCGGCGCGGCGAGCGCCGGCCCGTTTGCCGTCATCACGGTTTGAGTATAGCCGAGGTTCGAAGGATCGAGGCCGATCCGCTCGGCGTCCTCGTAGGTGAGGGCGATGCTGCTGGCTCCGGTGTCAACGAGCATGCTGACCTCCTGGCCATTAATCGAAGCGTCGGCCTGGAAGTGGCCGTCGAGGCGCTTGCGCAGCACGACTTCCTGCTGCCCCTCGCTGTCGGTGACGACCATCGTCCGGCCGGGCAAGAGTTCGGAGAGCACCCGGTCGCCGAAGGCTTGAAGCTCGACGCGATAGGCATAGCCGGAAACGAGGCCAACGGCGATCAGCAGCCATATGGCGATCTGGCGTAAACTCTCCCCGAAATGGCGATGGCTATGGAGAATGCCGGCCGCGAACAGCGTCGCAATGGCTCCGAGCGAGACGAGCCGCCCGAAGTCGTCATTGTTCATGCCAAAGGTCTGGCCGCTGTCGTGATTGAAGATCAGTAGTGTCAAGGCAATGGCGAGGATTGCCAGCAGAAGGATTAGACGGTTCATGCGCCGCTTCGTTCCCGCGCCAACCGCGCCCTGCGTGTTTCGCGTCGCGGCTTGCGCTCGACGGTCTCCAGCCGCGCCGGCAGCGCCTGCATGATGTTGTGCCGTTCTGCATCGGAGTAGAGCGTCCAGGAGCCGATTTCATCTCGCGTACGCCCGCAGCCGAAACAGTAGCCTGTCCGGTCATCGATCGCGCAGACGAGGATGCAGGGAGATTCCATGGGCTTGGCGTGCTCTGCTCTGGTTCGTCGATTTATATCGGCCTTTCAGATCGCCAGCGCAAGAGCGCCGAGAACGGCGATTTCCGCCAGCTGCTGCGTGGCGCCGATCGTGTCGCCGGTATGGCCTCCGAGCTTGCGGGAGATGATCCTGCCAAAACCCGACACGGCGAGGGCGAATGCGGTGAAAGCGAGCAGGACTGCGGTCACGGGAATCCCGGCAGCATAAAACAGCAGAAGCGAGAGGAGCGCTCCGGAGCCAAGCGCTTGTGATGTCGCGCGCGGCTCTGGAACGCCTGCCGCGGCGGCGACGCCATCGCGGCGCGCCGGCGGCAGGCGCGACCAGTGCCAGACCATTGCGGTGCGGCTGAGGGCGGCAGTCCCGAGAAGCCCGGATGCGGCGCCGAGGGGTGAGAGGAGTGGCAGGAAGGCAGCGAGCGCCGAGACGCGAAGGCCAAAGGAAAGGATGAGCGCCACCGCTGCATAGGTGCCAATGCGGCTGTCCTTCATGATCGCCAGAGCGGATTCGCGATCGCGGCCGCCGCCCAGGCCATCGGCCGTATCGCCGAGGCCGTCCTCGTGCAGGGCGCCGGTAACGAGCGCCTGTATGGCCACGATCAGGAAAGCGGTAAACAGCGAGCTCGCTTGAAACACGTCCAAGAGCGCCGCCAGCAACGCCGCGGGGAGGGCAATCAGAATGCCGGCGAGCGGGAAGGCGCGTACGGCGCGGCTCAGCCGGCCGTCATGGTCGACGAAATGCCGTTCAGGCATTGGGATGCGGCTGAGGAACGCCACCGATCGCGCCAAATCATCACAAAGATCGCCGAAAAAGCGCATTGTCTTTCCCCAGGACGGAACCGCCCGAATCGCCGGCCCTTTGCCGGATCATGCTCCGGCGACAGCATTTGGCGCAAATGTCGTTGCCGGAAGCGTTGGCAGCCTCTATGACGGGCGCCGAACGACCTTTCGGACATGCAAGGATTTCCCATGAGTGCCAGCGGCCTGCCGTTTGATGATTTCCGCGAGTTGTTGCGTAACCTGCCGGGACCCGATGCGGCGGCGCTCGTTGCCGCCCGCGAGCGGGATGCGCAACTGACGAAGCCGCCGGGTGCGCTCGGCCGTCTCGAGGAAATCGCTTTCTGGCTCGCCGCCTGGACGGGCCGTCCGCCTGCGGTCAACCGGCCCCTCGTGGCGATCTTTGCCGGCAATCACGGCGTTACCAGGCAGGGCGTCACGCCCTTCCCCTCTTCGGTTACGGCACAGATGGTGGAAAATTTCGCGGCCGGGGGTGCGGCCATCAACCAGATCTGCGTGACCCATGACCTTGGGCTCAAGGTATTCGACCTCGCGCTCGATTATCCGACCGGTGACATCACCGAGGAAGCGGCTCTGTCCGAACGCGATTGCGCCGCGACGATGGCCTTCGGCATGGAGGCGATCGCCGGCGGCACGGATCTGCTCTGTATCGGCGAGATGGGCATCGGCAACACGACGATCGCCGCCGCGATCAACCTTGGCCTCTACGGCGGAACGGCGGAGGATTGGGTCGGGCCGGGCACCGGCTCCGAGGGCGAAGTGCTGAAGCGCAAGATCGCGGCTGTCGAGAAGGCCGTAGCGTTGCATCGCGATCACCTGTCCGATCCGCTCGAACTGATGCGTCGGCTCGGCGGGCGCGAGATTGCGGCTATGGCGGGCGCCATTCTCGCGGCGCGCATGCAGAAGGTGCCAGTGATCATCGACGGTTACGTGGCAACGGCAGCCGCGGCGATCCTCAAGGCGGCCAACCCGGCAGCACTCGACCATTGCCTGATCGGCCATGTATCGGGAGAACCCGGGCACATCCGCGCCATCGACAAGCTCGGCAAGACGCCGCTCCTGGCGCTCGGCATGCGGCTCGGTGAGGGCACGGGCGCGGCACTTGCCGCAGGCATTGTCAAGGCGGCCGCCGCCTGCCATGGCGGGATGGCAACCTTCGCTCAGGCCGGCGTCAGCAACAAGGACTGACGCGCCGGCTTCGTCCGTTCCTGTCGGTCGGCTGTCAGCCATGTTATGCTTGGCGGCTGCAGTCTTGATGCGGAGCGTCTTCTCCCATATCGGGAGACGCGGGCGTTCCGGTTTCAGGCGAACAAGCGTTTCGCGCCGATTCGCGTTGATGTCTGGCGCGTACTTCAACTGAAGCCGGCCACGCATTCGCCGCAATCGGAATGTCGAAGCTTCGCAGTTTCAAGCTCGTCGAGACGAAATGGACGCCAAGAACACCACCTCACGCAACGGTCGAACCGCCCCTGTCAGCAAGCATACCGGCATCCGGCATCTCTTTGCGGCCGCGAGTTATTCGCTCGGCGGCGCGAAGCGGCTGATCGGCGAGGCGGCCTTTCGGCACGAACTGATTGCCTTCGCCGTCGCGATGGTTGCCTTCGCCGTTGCCGGCGCCAGCTTCTTCCAATATGTCGTGATGGCCATCCTGTTCCTGCTGATGATGGCGTTCGAAGCGATCAACACGGCGATCGAAGAGATCGTCGACCGCGTCTCACCGGAAATCTCGGAAATGGGCAAGCACGCCAAGGATCTCGGATCCTTCGCCTGTCTCTGCCTCATCCTGGCAAACGCCACCTACGCCTTTTACGTGGTGTTTCTGGCGCGCTACCTTGGCTGACGGCGGTCAGTAAACGGTCTCGATCAGGCGAAGCTCTTCCGGCGGCGCGCGGGCGAGGGAACGTCCTCGACCGGCGGCAGGCTCTGCAGGACGCGGCGCGGCGGCAAGATGGCGATCGCCTCCGTGCCTTCGCGGAGTTTCGAGCGCAGGATGAATTGTCCGTTGTGCTTGGCGAGGATCGCCTGGACGATGGGCAGTCCGAGCCCGGTGCCCTGTTCGGCGCTCTTGATCGCGATCGAGCCCTGGCCGAAGGCGGAAAGTACGATCGGGATCTCCTCCTCGGGAATGCCGGGACCGTTGTCGTTGATGGAGATGTATTGACCGCCGCCGGCGGTCCAGCCGACCTTGACGGTGATCTCGCCGCCGGCAGGCGTGAACTTGACCGCATTCGACAGGAGATTCAAAGCGACCTGACGCATCGCCTTCTCGTCGACCCAGACGGAAGGCATGCCCTGTTCGAATTGCGGCTCGATCGTAATGTTCTTGCCGCGGGCGCGAAGCTGCACCATGCCGATGCAATCCTCGGCGATCTCGACGAGATTGACCGCCTCTTCGTTGAGCTCGTACCGACCGGCTTCAATGCGGGAAAGGTCGAGGATCTCGTTGATGAGGTTCAGCAGGTGTTCGCCGGAACGGTGAATATCGACCGTGTATTCCTTGTATGTCGGATTGTTGAGCGGACCCAGCACCTCCGTCGACATCACTTCCGAGAAGCCGAGAATGGCATTGAGCGGCGTGCGCAGTTCGTGCGACATCGAAGCAAGGAAGCGGGATTTGGCAAGGTTTGCCTCTTCGGCGCGCCGGCGGGCCTCGTCCGACATGGACTTCGCCACCTCAAGTTCGGCGATCAGGTCGTCCTTTTCCGATTGCATAGAGAGGATGTGCACATTCGCCTTATTCATGCGCTCGGTCATGAAGGCAAGAAAAACGAGCGAGAGCGACAGGATACCGGTCAGTCCGACATGGACGGGGTCGCCAGCCGTCAGCGACGAGAAACCGAGCGCGGCGACGACCGGCAGAAAGGTATAGACCAAGGCGTTGCGCAGCAGAAACGTGCCCATCGCGGTGGCGGCAAGCGCGATGAAGAGCCCGGTACCTTCGAAGAGAGCGAAATGGATCGCGCCGCAGGCGCTGCAGTCCTGCAGGGCAAAAATCGCCCAGCAAAGCCCCATCAACAGCTGACCTGCGAGAAAGCGGCGGCGCCAGATGGCGACTTTGTCCGCGCCGATGTTCTGGCGTTTTGCCTTGCGCGCCAGGAAGACCGTGACCGCATGGGCCGAAAGCGTCATCAGGCCCCAAAGGAGAATGCTCGGCTCCTGAGAAAGATAGAGGCCGATCGCCGAAATCAAACCGACGAGCAGGGGGAGGGCGACGGCGCCGTGCAGGACGGCATCGATGTGGAGAAGGAGCATTTCGCGGTCGAAGCCGGAAGGGGCGGACGAACCGGTCTGCAGCCGCTGGCGAGTCGCGCGCACCGCCTTCGAAACGGCCTTGTTCCGATGGTTTCGCGACTTGTCGACGATGATCTTATCAGTCGATGTGCTGACGGCGATGCTCATGCTCGTGGGTCGGGGATTGCGTTTGGCTTGCAGTCTAGGATGCAATCCTTAAGAAGTTGCTGCCCACAGGAAGGATTCGACAACCATTGTGGCGCGATTGCGTTTTTCCCGCCCGCTGCGGGACAACGGGTGATGCCGATGCTGATGCTAAACAGAGAGGTCGCCGCTTGAAGCCAGGGCAGCGCAAGTTCCGCATTGTCGGTGGCGGAAAGCCGGCGCCGTCCAGCCGGCGCTTCGTTTTTGGGCGGTCAGGGAGTGTTTCGCAGCGGCGCAACCGCTCGGAGGGACGAGGCGGCCTGATCGGCGGCTGGGCGTTCCTCCTCCTGCGGAGCCTTGGCGCCTATGTGGCTTCCAAGCTGCCACCGCCGGAAAAGCCCGTAACCGGAGAACTGCGCGGCGCGGCCGTCGCGAGTGACGGAGACAGTCTGCGGCTCAATGGGCGCCGTGTGAGGATCGAGGGTATCGATACCCCGGAGATTGGCCAGACGTGCCGGCGCGATGGGGCGGGCTGGCATTGCGGTGCGGAGGCGCGTAGGCGACTAGAGGACCTCATCTATGGAACGGCGACGCGCTGCCGTCTTCATGGCCGCGACCGCTACGGTCGTGAGCTCGGCCTGTGCGAAGCCGGTGGGCGCGACATCGGCCGCGAGATGGTTCTCTCCGGCCATGCCGTCAGCTATGGGCTGTATCGTGAAGAGGAGGAACGGTCGCGAAATCGTCGAGCCGGACTGTGGGCGGGGGACTTTGTCCGGCCGCAGGAATGGCGCCGCTCACATGGCAAAGCCGAGGTGCCGCCGCACCGGGCGGGCGATTGGCCCGAACTCACCGTGCAATGGCTCGACGACGAGGCTTGGAGGATCGCGAAGGAGATCGGCGGTGCCTAGCGCCGAGCAGCGGCTGCGGGAATTGCGTGCCGCGATCGCGGCCTGCCGCGTCTGTCGCGACGAGCCGGCGCGCGGCGAAAGCCATCGGCTGCCGCATGAACCGCGGCCCGTGGCAGTCCTGTCCGCCACCGCCCGCATCCTGATTGCCGGCCAGGCGCCGGGCTTGCGAGTGCATGAAAGTGGGCTTCCCTTCAACGATGCTTCGGGTGACCGGTTGCGGCAATGGTTGGCGGTCGATCGCGACACATTCTACGATCCCGGCAACTTTGCCATCGCTCCGATGGGCTTCTGCTTTCCCGGCTACGATAGTCACGGCAGCGACCTGCCACCGCGCGCCGAATGCGCGCCGCTGTGGCGGCAGCGGGTGATGGATGCCATGCCGCAGATCGAACTCGTGCTGGCGGTCGGCCAGCATGCGCAGCGCTGGCATCTCGGGGCGGATTGTCCGAAGTCGATGACCGAGACCGTCCGCAACTGGCACCGTTACGTGAAGCGTAATTCCGGCACCGCCGTATTGCCCATGCCCCATCCAAGCTGGCGCAACACCGCCTGGTTGCGGAAAAATCCCTGGTTCGAAGCAGAACTGCTTCCCTTCCTGCGCGAGCGGGTCGAAGGATTGCTCCGCTGAAACAATTTTCTTTATTTTCATAAATTTCGCGCTATAGAGGGAAAAATATTCGAGAGGATTTTCCATGGACCGTCTGGACCGCAAGATCCTGCGTCTTCTGCAGGAGGACTCCACCTTGGCCGTTGCCGACCTCGCCAAGAAGGTCGGGCTTTCGACGACGCCATGCTGGCGGCGCATTCAGAAGATGGAAGAAGATGGCGTCATCCGCCGCCGCGTCGCGCTGCTCGATCCGGTCAAGGTCAACACCAAGGTGACGGTGTTCGTTTCGGTTCGCACCAATTCCCATTCGATGGAGTGGCTGCGCCGCTTCTCTGAAGTGGTCGCCGATTTTCCGGAGGTGGTGGAGTTCTACCGCATGAGCGGCGACGTGGATTATTTGCTGCGCGTGGTCGTACCGGATATTGCCGCCTACGATGCCTTCTACAAACGGCTGATCGCCAAAATCGAGATTCGCGACGTCTCCTCGGCCTTCGCCATGGAGCAGATAAAATATACGACGCAATTGCCGCTCGACTATATGGCCATCGATCAGGCGAAATCAAACGAGGAATAGGCCTGTCGCAGTTGACGCGGAAGTGAAGCTTTCGCTTCTATCGTCGCGATTTCACTCCTGTTTTCAGTCCGAAAGACCCAGCCGGTCGCGGACCTTTACACTGTTCAGCTCTCGAACGGCGTCCTTGCCCGTCCAGCGCGCGGCGCGATTGCCACTCGCCGCGAGCTTTTCCGCGAGCGTCAGGGCGGGTCCGTGACAGGCGGCGCTGCGCTTGCCGATCTGCCTCAACGCCCAGTTGACGGCCTTCTTCACGAAATTGCGCTCGTCGCCGGCGTGTGCCTCAATCAACGGCAGCCAGGCGAGCAACGCCGAATCCGGCTCCTGCTTCAGATGCACCGCGCAGGTGGCGATCATCGCGAAGGCGAGGCGGCGGACGAATTCCCGTTCATCGCCGGCGAATTCCGGGATGAGCACTTGCTCGAACCGCGCGGCGACGAACAGGTCGGCCACCGTGTCGACGACTTCCCAAGAGTTGCAGTCGGCTGCCCAGAGACGTGCCTCGTCGAGCGTCAAAGCCTTGGGGGAGGCAGTATATGCCGCAAGGATGCGCGCCTCGCGGATGCCGGACCGCCAGAGCGCGAGCGCGCGAGGATGATCGGCCTTCGCCAGTCGCGCGACGCGATTAAGCGCGACGTTCGACACGCCTAGGGCCGCTTCGGTCGTGATGCCGAAGCGGCCCAGGCCGTCAATGTTCTCCGCGGAGCCGAGGCCACGCAGATGATCGATGATCTCTTCGGCCGAGGAAATCGGTGAGAGTGTCATTTTTCGAGCCGGGCGAGCAGGGACGAGGTGTCCCAGCGGCTGCCGCCAAGGGCCTGGACATCGGCATAGAACTGGTCGACCAGGGCGGTGACGGGGAGCTTGGCGCCGGTCCGCCGCGCTTCGGCGAGAACAATATCGAGATCCTTGCGCATCCAGTCGACGGCAAAGCCGAAGTCGTATTTTCCGGCAATCATCGTCTTGTAGCGGTTTTCCATCTGCCAGGAACCGGCCGCGCCCTTGGAGATGACTTCGATCACCTTCTCGATGTCGAGCCCTGCCTTCTTGCCAAAATGGATGCCTTCGGCGAGGCCCTGAACAAGGCCGGCAATGCAGATCTGATTGATCATCTTGGTGAGTTGTCCTGCGCCGGCCGATCCCATCAGCCCGACCATTCGTGCATAGGCCTCGATGACCGGTTTCGCGCGATCGAAGACCTCGGCATCGCCACCGCACATGACCGTCAGCACGCCGTTTTCGGCACCCGCCTGGCCGCCGGAAACCGGCGCGTCGATGAAATGGGCGCCCTTGGCGCCGGCGGCGGCATAGAGTTCGCGGGCAACCTCGGCGGACGCCGTCGTGTTGTCGATGAAGATTGCGCCGGAGGCGATCGTCTCGAAGGCCCCGTCCTTGCCGACGGTCACCGAACGAAGGTCGTCGTCATTGCCGACGCAGGAAAAAACGAAGTCCTGGCCCTTTGCCGCTTCGGCCGGCGTTGCCGCCGCGCGTCCACCGAACTCTGCCGCCCAACGCTCTGCCTTGGCGGCAGTGCGGTTGTAGACGGTCACGTCATGTCCGCCGCGGACCTTGAGGTGGCCGGCCATCGGATATCCCATGACACCGAGACCAATGAATGCGACTTTGGCCATTGCGAATACTCCTGTTTCCAATTGGCCAAAGATTTAGCGGAATTGGGCGGATGGCGGAAGGCCGAGTGCCGGCCCTATTTCCGAGCGACTGCGCTCAGAGAAAGCGGGCTATCACCAGTTGCCCGGGAATGGGGTCGCCTTCTTCCATGCGAACGGTGATGTCGGTCACCTCGACGATCTCGAATCCGGTCGCGGTGAGCCGGTCGCGCAGATAGGCTTCCGAATGGGCGAAACGCTGGTGCGGGCCGACCATGAAGGGGTGCCCCGCGAATGTTTCATCGGGAAGAGTTTCGCTAGAGAAGATCAACAGGCCGCCCGGTACGAGATTGTCGACGGCACCGAAGAAGAGGGCTTCCAGCGCGCCCATATAGGGCAGCACATCTGTGGCGACGATCAGGTCGAACGGCGCCTCTTCGTTGTCGTCCAGGAAATCGACCGCTTCGGCGACGTAAAGCGTCTCGTAGAGGTCTTTCTCATGGGCAACCTCGACCATGTTCTCGGAAAGGTCGATGCCGGTGATGTCTTCCGCAAGGTCGCGCAATGCGCCCCCGGTCAGCCCCGTGCCGCAGCCGAGATCGAGTACCCGCTTGAACGGGCCGAGTTCCAAGGCCTGAACGCGCTGGCGGACGAGGAGCGGCACGCAATAGTCGAGCTGATCGACGAGCACATTGTCGAAGACGTCCGCATGCTGATCGAAGAGTGTCGCGACGTAGGCATCCGGAGCCTTGAGCGGCGTCTCGCCGCGACCCATGGACGCAAGCCGGACCGAAGCTCCTCCGTGGTCTTCGGGATCGAGGTCCAGCACTTCTCGGTAGGCTGACGCGGCGGCGTCGAAATTGCCGGACTTTTCCAGGGAAAGCGCGCGGTTATAGGCTTCCGCCAGCGCTTCTTCGTCGATCTTTTTGCTCTTTTGTGTCATGGGCGCTTCTTACGACTGCGGGAGACCTTTGGCAATCGCTCGTCAGCGGCCATCCTGCGTAAGTGACCAGTGCGTTTGAATAATACTCCATTTGCCGGCGGAGCGGCGATAGACTTCGGTGCAGTTCCAGCGCATGCGTGCCCCTTCGCTGCCGGCGTAGGAAATAAAGTTGAAGGTCAGCACGGGCAGCGTCGCGATATAGGTGACGATCGGCTCGATGATTTCGAATCGTTCGGCGAAGATCTTTCCTCGGATACCCTCGTAGTAAGCCGTCAGAGCTTCAAGACCGTTCATGCGGGCAGGCAGGAACGGGTCGAAATAGACCACGTCCTGCGCGGATTTTCCAGGATGGGTCGCCGTTGCACCAGCGTGTCAGCGCCTGACGCTCCATCGCAATGATCGGATCGTCGTTTATTATCTCATGTCCTTTATCCTGGCCGCTGCGGCTATGCCCATTTTGTTGGTGCACTGCAAGAACAAAAAAAGAACATTTAGCGTTTGGTTAAAAAATCGAGGGCGCGCTGCCTGGCGGGATTTATCCGGGAGGGGATTGGAGTCATGATCATGAAAATGGTGAGAAAACGGGAGGATGCCGATGTCTGCTGAACTGAGCCCGCTGACATTGGAAACGGAGCTGCCGGAGAGGCAGGGTCCACCCCTGCCGCAGTCATCGCAGGAGACGATCAATACTATCGTGCACTATTACCGCGGCGAACTGGGGCGGATGGCCGGCTGGCGAGATCGCATCGACCGTACGTCCAATTGGGCAATTACGGTCGTCGCGGCGATGCTTTCCGTGTCGCTGTCGACACCGTCGTCGCATCACGGCGTGCTGCTCTTTGCGATGCTGCTGATCACCTTGCTGCTATTGATCGAAGCAAGACGCTACCGTTTCTTCGATGTCTATCGCGCGCGCGTGCGGCAACTCGAACGCGGCTATTTCGCACAGATCCTTGCGCCGGAAGGCGCGTCGAATTTCAAGTGGTCGGCGGCAATTGCCAAGAGCCTGCGCAGGCCAGCCTTCCTGATGACCTACAAGGAGGCCGTTTGCCGGCGGCTGCAGCGCAATTATTGTTGGATGTACCTGATCCTGCTCCTGGCCTGGACGCTGAAGATATCCTCGCCAAAGATGTCCTCCAACGGCGAACCTTTCGGCCATGTCCGATCCTGGGCCGATGTGACCGAGAATGCAGCGCTGGGCCTCTTGCCAGGCTGGAGCGTCATGATTGGCGTTGCACTCTTCTACGGCGTCGTTCTCTACGGCTCGCTTCACAAGGAAGCTCACGAGGGCGAACTTGCCCACGGCGAGGTGCATGTCTGACCGCAGCGGATAGCTTGCGGCGTAATGGCGAAACTCTCAGTGAAGAATGAGTTCGCCCTTGAGTGCCCGCCATTCCGTCGCCGATATTAGCTTGCGATGCACGTAGCGGACCGAATGCAGCGGCCCGTCCAGCTTCTCCTGCCAGAACTTGAGAAAGCTTCGCATCTCGGGAAAGTCCGGGGCGATATCGTAGTGCTGCCAGATATAGGTCTGCAACAGTGACGGATGGTCGGGCATCCGGTAAAGTATCTGGGCCGTCGTCAGGCCATAACCCTTCAGCTGCAGTTCCATGTCGTTTTTCATCAAGGACCTCGCTTCTAACAAAGGTTGGTCTCTATGATGAAGCGCTTGATTTGTTAATCAAGCCCTAATATTGGCATTGCAACTGAAATTCTTTCGAAAAAACAATGGCTTGGCAGCACAAGTCGGCGAGTGCTGCCAGCCCTTTTGTTACGCGCCATTGCGCCTCAGCGCTTGAGATGGCGCGTCAGTCGGGCTTCGAGCCAGCCCCAGATATTGCGCAGCAACTCGACCATCAGCAGATATAGCGCCGCCGCCCAAACATACATCTGGTAGTCGAAAGTGCGGGAAAAGGCGCGCCGGGTCTCGCCCATCAGGTCAAAGACTGTGACGATCGCGACGATCGCCGAGCCCTTGATCATCAGAATGATCTCGTTTCCGTAGGGGCGCAGCGCCACGATCATCGCCTGCGGCAGGATGACCTTGAAGAAGGCGACGCGCTCGGGCAGGCCGAGGGCGGCCGCACCTTCATGCTGGCCGCGCGGCACGCTCTCGATGGCGCCGCGCAGGATCTCGGCCTGATAGGCGGCGGTATTCAGCGTGAAGGTGAAGAGCGCGCAGTTCCAGGCGTCGCGGAAGAACCACCAAAGGCCGATGGATTCCAGTTGCGGGCGGAAGCTGCCGAGCCCGTAATAGACGAGGAAGAGTTGCGTGATCAGCGGCGTGCCACGGAAGAAATAGACATAGCCATAGGCAAGCCAGGACCAGACCCTATGCTTCGACATTCGCCCGAGCGCCACCGGCAGCGACAGAACCGCGCCCATGAGGATCGAGGAGGTGACGAGCATCAGCGTCACCCCGAGACCAGATAGAAAGCTCGGTCCATAGCGCGAGAATTTTTCGGGGTCCCAACCCTCGACGACGGTGAAGAAGATGCCGACGCCGAGGGCGAGCCAGATACCGAGCGCCACGCTGCCGAGGAAGCGCGAAAGCGTGTAGGGCTTCGGGGGAGCCGGGGGCGGGGCCTGCGGCGGAATCATGGTATCGGCAATGCTCATCGGCGCATCTCCGCGCGTTTGGTCCAGCGTTCGAGCGCCGCGAAGGCGATAGAAGAGAACATTGCCAGGATGAGGAACAGGATGCAGGCGATACCGAAGAACTGGAAAGCTTCCTTGGTGACGCGCGCGGCGATGCCGGTCTGGCGAAGAATGTCGGGCAGGCCCACGACCGAGACGAGCGCCGTGTCCTTGAGCAATGCCATCCAGAGGTTGCCGAGACCCGGAAGCGCGATGCGCACGAGTTGCGGCAGGATTATCAGCCGCATCGTCTTGCCGCGGTGAAAACCAAGGGCGTCACCTGCTTCGTACTGGCCGTGCGGAATGGCCTTGAAGGCAGAAAGCAGCACCTCCGAGCAGTAGGCGGAGAAAACGACGCCAAGCGCGATCATGCCCGCGGCAAAGGCATTGATTTCGACCGGGCCCTCATAGCCAAGACTCGCAAGGAATTGCTGGACGAGAATCTGAAGGCCGTAATAGACGATGAAGAGCGTCAGGAGTTCCGGAAGACCGCGAAAGATCGTGGTGTAGATATTGGCCGCAAGCCGCAGTGACCGTTCGTTCGATTGCTTCGCAAGCGCGATGAAGAAGCCGATCACCAGCCCGACGGGCAGGGTGGCTATCGCGAGGCTCGCGGTCACGAGGAACCCATAGGCGATCTCGTCGCCCCAGCCGGTATCGCCGCACGCCAGGAGCGTGCCGGAACCGAACCAACGAAAGACCCCGGCCGGCCCGCAGAACGGATCGATAGTCGACACGATCCAGGCAAGGCCGGAGAATAGGGCGGCAAACAGTCCGCTCATGCCTTCAGTTTCCCCTTATCCGTTTTTATTGGCGCCATGGCGCATATTTTTGCGTTTTGTTGTCAAACAAAAACGGCGGAAGGGCAAGCCCATCCACCGTTGCATTTTCTTCATCAACCGAGACTTTCCCGGCATGACCGCTGAATCTTCGCAGAAAACGCGGCGATCAGCTGCCGTAGACGTCGAACGGGAAGTACTTTTCGTTAATTTGCTTGTACTTGCCGTTTGCGCGGATAGCGTCGATCGCCTTGTTGAACTTCTCGCGCAGCGCGTCATCGCCCTTGCGAATGGCAATGCCGGCGCCCTCGCCGTTGATGGCCGGGTCGATCGGCAGCGTGCCGAGCAGCTTGCAGCAAGCGCCGTCTTGGGTCTTCAGCCATTCGGAGATCACGACGACGTCGTCGATGGCGGCATCGATACGGCCGTTGATGAGGTCGAGCTTGTACTCGTCCGCGGTCGGATAGAGCTTGAGTTCCGCACCCTTCATATGCGCTTCGGCGTAGTTGGAGTGAGTGGTCGAGCCTTGTGCTCCGAGCGACTTGCCTTCAAGCGCAGCCTCGGTGGCCTCGGTGATCGACGAATCCTTCGGCACGACGATTGCCGGCGGCGTGTTGTAGTACTTCTTGGTGAAGTCGACCTTCTGCTTGCGTTCCTCGGTGATCGACATGGAGGCGATGATCGCGTCGAACTTCTTGGCGATCAGCGCCGGGATCATGCCCTCCCAGTCCTGTGTCACGAAGGTGCATTCGACCTTCATTTCTTCGCAAAGCGCCTTGGCGATGTCGATGTCGAAGCCCGTCAGCGAACCGTCAGCCTCGAGATTGTTGAAGGGCGGATAAGCGCCTTCGGTGCCGATCACGACCTTTTCGCCCTCCGCCATGGCGGCGCCCGCCATGAGCACGAAAACGGCAGCCGATGCGGCGGCTACCAGCCGTCTGGAAATACGCATGATTATCCTCTCTGTTGGCCGGCATCCGGTCTGTTTCTTGTGCGCGGATGCCAAATAGCGCCGGCGGGTGGTGCCCGCCGGTTGCGGCGATATTCGTACGCTTTTCCTGTAAAAATCAACAGGAAAGCGGCGTGACCCACCGCGAAACGCGAAATGTTGGTCTCGATGGTTGCGGAGTGCGGTGAGCCGCCGTTCATGAAAGGTTAATGTCGGCTTCGATAGGCCTTTGGGCGGAACCGATCCGTGGCTGCAGCGTTGCGCCTACGGCTTTTTCGACGGACACAAAAAAGTCGGAACCGCGGATCATGGCCCCGTCCCGGCGCTTTCTTTAGCGTTCGGCTCGAACTGTGGCTCGGCGCGCGGAGCGCCGGGACCAAGAGGAAGGAAGACAATGTCGATTCGATCCAAACTTTTCGCAACGGTTGCTTTGCCCGTTTTCGCGGCTTCCCTTGCGATCCAGCCGGCGCTTGCCGAGAGCCTGATGGCGCCGTTCGAAGTTGCGCAGGAAGGCACCGACCAGCCGACGCCGGAGGATTTGCTTCTTCTCAAGAAGCGCAAACAGCGTGCGGCTAAAGAGGAGTCCCAGGGACAGGCTGAAGAACAGCAGCCGCAGGCTGAAGAGCAGCAGGCTCCGACGCGCAAGAAGCGCCAACAACAGGCCGAAGAGCAGCAGCCCGCTGCCGAGGAAAGCGCTCCGCAGCAGGCTGAAGAGCAGCAGGTTCCCACGCGCAAGAAGCGCCAGCAACAGGCCGAAGAGCAGCAACCCGCCGCCGAGGAAAGCGCTCCGCAGCAGGCTGAAGAGCAGCAGGTTCCCACGCGCAAGAAGCGCCAGCAACAGGCCGAAGAGCAGCAACCCGCCGCCGAGGAAAGCGCTCCGCAGCAGGCTGAAGAGCAGCAGGTTCCCACGCGCAAGAAGCGCCAGCAACAGGCCGAAGAGCAGCAGCCCGCCGCCGAGGAGAGCACTCCGCAGCAGGCCGAAGAGCAGCAGGCTCCCAAGCGCAAGAAGCGCGAGCAGCAGGCTGAGGAGCAGCAGCCCGCCGCCGAGCAGAGCACTCCGCAGCAGGCCGAGGAGCAGCAGGCTCCGACGCGCAAGAAGCGCCAACAACAGGTAGAAGAGCAGCGTCAAACTGANGGCTCCGACGCGCAAGAAGCGCCAACAACAGGTAGAAGAGCAGCGTCAAACTGACGAGCCAAAAGCCGCCGAGCAGCCGCCTGTCGTGCCTGAAGGCGGAACGACCGCTGAGCAGCCCGCGACGGAGGCACCAGCCCAGCAGACGGGCGAGGGCGAGCAGCAGCCGGTTCCGGGTGCGGAACAGCCTGCAACGGCAGAGCAGCTTCAGGGTGAACAGCCCCAGGGTGGTCAGCCTGCTCCCGAAGTTGTCGATGAGCGCACGAAAGAAGAAAAGCAGAAGATCGCCGAGGACCCGGCGGCCTCCGACGACACGGTCGTGCTTCCCGTCGAGAAGGGGGCGGCCGTGCTCGACAGCGATAAGGACGCCGACAACGCCGGCGGCAACCAAGCGCGGGAGGTCCGGCGCAAGCAGCGCGAGGAATTGCGCGCCAAGGAAACCGAGGTAGCGCCTCCGACGGACGATGCTGCCGCGCAGGCGCAGGCAGCGATCCCGGTCGAGACCAAGGAGGAACTTTCGCAACGGATCGAGGCCGTGATGAAGGAGGAAGGCGAGCGCGTCGAGGAAGCTCCGGCCTTTGCCGTGCCCGAGACGACCAACATCGTCAATAACACCGTCGTCAACAACACGGTCATCAACAACACCACGGTTAACAACACGACCGAAAACAATGTGACGCAAGTGCAGGTCGTCGAGGAAGTCGACGACCGTGTCATCCTCGGCGTCGGCGACCGCATCTTCGTGAGGGGCGACGACCGGCCGCGTCTGCGGCAGAATTCGGAGGAGACGTACTACGATAACCTTTCGGGTGGCCGCGTCCGGGAAACGATCGTCCGCCCCGGCGGCTACCAGATCGTCACCGTCTACAGTCGTTACGGTGATATCCTGACGCGTACGCGCGTCGATCGGGACGGCAATGAATATGTGATGATGTATTCGCCGGAATACGAAGAGGATCGGCCGGCGATCGTCGACGTCGGCTACGAACTGCCGCCGATGCGTCTTACCATACCGGTCGACGAGTATATCGTCGATGTCGCCGAAGATCCGGACCGGGATTACTACGAGTTCCTGTCCGAGCCGCCGGTCGAGCAGGTCGAGCGCGTCTACACGATTGACGAGGTTCGTAACTCCGCGCGGCTGCGCGACAAGGTCCGTCGCATCGATCTCGACACCATCCACTTCGCCACGGGCAGTGCGGAGGTGTCGATGTCGCAGGCAAAGACGCTGCGCAACGTCGCAGACGCGATGAACAAGGTTCTCGAGAAGGATCCAGGTGAAACCTTCTTCATCGAGGGCCACACGGATGCCGTCGGCTCCGACCGATCGAACCTCGTGCTCTCCGACGAGCGTGCCGAGTCTGTCGCGGTGCTTTTGACGGAGGTCTATGGCGTCCCGGCGGAAAACCTGGTGACCCAGGGCTATGGCGAGCGGTTCCTGAAGATCCGCACTCCTGAGGCCGAGCAAGAGAACCGCCGCGTCACGATCCGCCGCGTCACTCCGCTGGTGCGCCCGGTCGCGCAGCGGTAAGCGCACTCGTCATCCTGGGAATGAAGTCGGGGCCGGGCAACCGGCCCCGTTTTTTGTGTGGCGCACCAACTAGCCGTTGTGTGCGAGTGTCTTGCACGCTGCTGCTAGTTCGGTTGGGAGGGGAGATGAAGTCTATTGGCCTAGGTTGATTGCCGTGCCGACGCAGGCGCTGATGTTTGAACGGGCGAGGGGGTTACGCTTGCGGTTCCGAGTGGCTGCAAAAGGCGGCGACACAGCTACCCGAGGCGCAGCAGCATCTGAGAAGTCCGACGCTCAGCGACGCAACCCAACCGTCTTCTCGACGAAATCGGCAATCGCTCCCGTGTCGTCCAGATCGAATACTGGAAGGTCGGTGCCGGTGACCGGGTGATCGGCAGCGATCGCGGCGATATGCGGGTCGCCTGGCGCGAGCGGCTCGCGATTGGCCGATTCCAGCCGGCGGGCCTCGATCTTCGGGATCGGTTCGCGCTTGTAGCCTTCGATCATAACGAGATCGCAGGGCGCGAGCCGCGCCAGGATTTCTTCGAAGCTGGGCTCCGGTGCGCCGCGCAATTCGTGCATGATCGCAAAGCGTGTCGAGGAGACGATCGTCACTTCGTGGGCGCCGGCCTCGCGGTGGCGGTAGCTGTCGGCGCCGACCTTGTCGATGTCGAAGTCGTGGTGGGCATGCTTGACGGTCGACACCACATAGCCGCGCCGCGTCATTTCGCTGACGAGCCGAACCATCAGGCCGGTCTTGCCGGAGTTCTTCCAGCCGGCGATGCCGAAAATCTTGGGTGCGGTCATAATGCGGAATCCTCGAGGCGGTTCAGCCATTCTTCAGCTTCGACAAGCTGCTGCGGGGTGTTGATATTGAAGAACGGATCGAGCGACCCCGCTTTCGTCGTCACGGTCGGAAAGTCTACCGCGACCGATGGATGGCGTGCAATGAAGGCGCGCACGCGGCGTTTTTCATCCGTGCGGATCCAGCCGTCGAGATCGTCGGCGATCGCTAGGGGCCACAGGGCGAAGAGCGGATGCATCTCGCCGGCGGACCAGGCGACGCCAATTTCGTTCCCGACGATCAGCGCCCCCTGAAGCCGGGCCGTGAGCGTGGTCGGAAAAAACGGAGTGTCGATCGGCACCGTCAGAACGTGGCTCGCCTCCGGCGCGACCTGGCTGGCATGGCGCATGGCGGCCAGCACGCCGGCGAGTGGGCCGGGCAAACCGGGTATCGTGTCCGCGATGACCGGATGACCGCTCGGCAGAGCGAAGCCCGGATCGGCGTTGAGGTTGACCGCAATGCTCGCGGCTTGCGGCGACAGGCGCTCTACGACACGGGCAAGCATGGTTTGTCCGCCGAGCACGACTGCGGCCTTAGCTCTGCCCATGCGCGAGGAGCGCCCGCCGGCGAGAATGACTGCAGGCGGGCGGCGCTTCGCAGCGGCGGCGTTTCCGGCCATCTTTGCGCTCCTCTATTCGAGGGGGCCGGCGAGAGATCGCTGCGCCACGGGCTGCCGGCCGCGCAGGCTCTCGCGATAGAAGGTGTAAAGGCCTGAGCCGACGATAATGGCAACGCCAGTCAGCATCCAGCGGTCCGGCGCCTCTGAGAAGAATACGATGCCGATGGTGATCGCCCAGAGAAGACCCGTGTAGCGGAAGGGCGCGACCACCGAGATGTCGCCGTCACGCATGGCGAGGACGATGGTCTGGTAGCCGAGCATGAGGAGTACGCTCGCGCCGGCGAGATGGGTGAAAGACGTCGCCGATACCGGTTGCCAGCCGCCGAACGGGACGATGAGCGCGGCTCCCACCAGCGTTGTCACGAGTGCGGTCGTGACGGTAATGAACAGCGACGGCACGTCACTGCCAATGCGGCGGGTGCAGAGATCGCGTGTCGCCGTGAAGAAGACGCAGCAGACGACGGTCAACGCGGCCGGCGTGAAGCCTTCCGGCCCTGGCCGAAGCACGATCATGACGCCGAGGAAGCCGATCACGATCGCCGTCCAACGCCGCCAGCCGACCGGTTCGCGCAGAAAGAGTGCCGCGCCGAGTGTGACCGCAAGCGGCAAGGCCTGCATGATCGCCGAGGCATTGGCGAGCGGTATGTGGCCGAGAGCGGAGATATAGGTCAGCGAGGCGAGCGCCTCCATGGCGATGCGCAGCATGATGACCGGCCTGAACACGGTGCGAACAGAACGCAGGGCGCCGAAGCGGTAAGCGATTACAAGTATCATCAGCGTGGTCATCAGGCCGCGGATGAACATGATCTGGCCCGTATTCATGGCACCCGTGACGGATTTGACGAGCGCGTCGTTGCAGGAGAAACCGGCCATGGCAAGCGTCATGAAGACGATGCCGCGGATATTGGCTGAGGAATGCATTCCTGATGACCTTCGGCTGGGGCTCGTTCCAGGGTGGGGTGGGCGAATCCATGGACTTTCACCGCCCAGTGATAAAGCTTTGGCCTCCAACGTGCGCAAACTCAAGCACGTGTTTGCATTTGAATCGCGGCGATGCGCGCCAAAGCTACAACGCAGCCCTCGCCAAGATGCGTCTGCTGCGGGAGGGATGAGGTCCATTCGCGGAATCTTAAGCTTCGCTGCCTATCGTCCCGATGATTCCGCAGTCCAATCGCATGACGCGATCGGTGGGCGACGGCTCGTAACTGCTGCCGTCGATCCTGAACTGCCAGCCGAAGCCAGGGAGGTGCTTCCGCCGGCAGTCGTTATGCTTGCGCTGCCGTATCGATCCGGCAGTCCGGTGCTTTGCCTCGGCGTTCGAACGTCTGAAAGGCAAGCGGCCGTCAAGCATGCCAACCGCGCGGACATGTCCCTCCATAACAAAAATTGGGGTTCGCAATGTCTGTCATCGATCGCCTTCTGCAGCGCCTGCGCATCGTCACGAAAGTCCTCCTTTTCGTCGTTCCGCTGGTGGCCTTGATCGCCGGGATTGGCCTCGTCGGCTTCTTTACAGCCCGCACCCTCAACGGCCACATGACGGTGACGCGCGAAACCATCAACAACCTGTCGGATTTCCAGGCGCTGCGCAGCGCGTTGCAAGACTTCCTGGACAATCCAAGCGAGGAAAGCCGCGGTCTGCTTGCGAAGATGATCGACGAGCAGGAAGAGGGTGTGAAGGCCCTGGAAGCTCTGCTGATCCGCGAGGGGGACAGGGCGCAGATCGCCTCCGTCGTCGCCCTCGGCGAGCAGATGCGGAGCCAGACCGACAAGCTTTGGGCAGTTCAGGTCGAACGGGAGTCGGTGACGAAATCGCTGGAAACGGCGCTCGCCGAGATGACCAAGAACGGCAATGGCGCCTACAAGCAGATTGATATTCTCCAGAATGAGTCGGGCGAGAAGGAAGCCTTCGCCAAGGCGCTGCTCTTCGATGCGGCCGCCTATCAGGGCCTCGCCGAGCGCATCAAGAAGTTCCGCCTGCCGGTGACGATGGCCGTCAATCCCGATGCGAAGATAGAACAGGCAAACAAGCTGTTGCCGCACCTGATGAAGCAGATCGACGAGTCCGAGAGGATTGCCTCCGACAAGGTCAAGAAGGCGATCGGCGAGATCAAGGACCAGGCCCAGAAGATTCAGGCGATCCTGGCGGGAGCGCAGGACAACGAAGCCAAGAAGAACGCGCTCGTGCCGATCCTCAGCAAGTTCTCGAAATATGAGGCTGACTTCGCCAAGGAGGCGGCGAAGAATTCCGACACGGCCGCCAAGCGCTTCGTCGGCATGGACGGAGAAATTTCAACATTGAAGACGCTGATCGCCCTGATGGACAACACGTTCAAGGGGCTGGCCAGCACCCGATTGCACATCAGCGAGTTGCACCGCCGCCTTGATGCGGCGAGCCGCGAGCCAATCGCAGTCGACATCAAGGCTGTTCGCGAAACGGCCGGCAAGCTGTCCGAGCTCGGCGCCAAAAACGCCGCGTTGCGTGACCTGCCGGCCAAGCTTGGACCGTCGCTCGACAATATCGACAAAGGCACCGCCGCGCTGATCGATGTCGGCGCCCGCTGGCAGACCGCGAAGGGTGAAGCGTCGAGCCTCGTTGCCAAGGCAAGTGGCACGCTGGAAAGCTTCGTCAGCAGCGCCCAGGAAGCGGGCAAGCAGGACAGCCAGCGTTCGGCGACGGTTTCTATTGTCGCGATGGTCGCTGGCACGCTGCTTGCGATCATCGGCGGGCTGATGCTCGTCGAGACGCTGCGCGGCCCGCTGAAGCGGGTGACCGAAACCATGACACGCCTCGCCAATGGCGACCTTGAAGTGGCGATCGAAGGTCGCAATCGCGGCGACGAGATCGGCGACATGGTGCGTTCCGTCGCCGTTTTCCGCGACAATGCCTTGGAAAACGTGCGGCTCGAGCGCGAAGCCCAAGCCGCACGTACCCTGTCGGCTGAGGAGGAGGCGCGCCGGTCCGAGGAGCGCGCCCGCATAGAGGCCGAGCAGATGCAGGCCCTCAATGCGCTGTCGGACGTCCTTGCCCAGCTTGCCGCCGGCAACCTCGAAGAGGGCATGGCGGAGGATCTGCCGGCCGATTACGTGATGATGGCGCGGACCTACAACAACGCCGTCGACGCTTTGCGCGCCACGCTGATGGATGTCCGCCTCGTCACCGAGGAGATTACCGGGGGCACCGGCAATCTCTCGGCATCTGCCGATGACCTGGCGCGCCGCACCGAGCAACAGGCGGCGGCGCTGGAGGAAAGCTCACGCGCTCTGCGGCAGCTTACCGAAATCGTCCGCGCGACCGCCGAAAGCGCCCGCAAGACGACCGTTTCGGTCGATGAGACAAACTCCTACGCACAGCATTCCGGTCAGGTCGTCGCCAAGGCGATCGATGCGATGGCGGAAATCAATCGCTCGTCGGAAAAGATCGGCACGATCATTGGCGTGATTGACGAGATCGCATTCCAGACCAACTTGCTAGCTTTGAACGCCGGCGTCGAGGCGGCGCGCGCAGGCGAGGCGGGCCGCGGCTTCGCCGTGGTGGCACAGGAGGTCCGTGAACTGGCGCAGCGCTGCGCCGGAGCGGCGCGGGAGATCAAGGGCCTGATCTCGGCAAGCTCCGCCCAGGTGCGTAGCGGTGTTGCACTGGTCCAGGAGACCGGCGACGCCCTGTCGGTCATCAACGATCATATCGCAACCATTCACCAACTTGTCGCCAATATCGAAGCAGCCGCCGCCGAACAGTATACCGGTCTCAACGAGGTCAATACGGCCGTTCAGGAGGTCGAGCTGATCACGCAGCAGAACGCCGCCATGGTCGAGGAGAACACGGCGGAGATCCACGGCCTGCGCCGGCAAGTGGAGGTGCTCAACGAGAAGATCGAGCGGTTCAAAACCGGCACCGGCGGTGCGGCCCCGGATTATGGCCAGCCGCGCTACGGCTCGGGCTACGCGGCTTAGAAACGGACCGCACAAAAGAGAACCCGCTGTGCGCCACAGCGGGGTTTCTTCGTTTCGATCGAGCAAATATGTCAGCCGCCGGTTACGCTCATGTGGCGGGCTACGGCCGGGCGGTTGTGCTCGCGGTCGATGATGAAATCATGGCCCTTCGGCTTGCGGCTTATCGCCTCGTCGATCACCTGCGAGAGATAGGCATCGTCATCGGTGGCGCGCAGTGCCGCGCGCAGGTCGGCGGCGTCATTCTGGCCGAGGCACATATAGAGCGTGCCTGTACAGGTGAGACGGACGCGATTGCAGCTTTCACAGAAATTGTGCGTCATCGGTGTGATAAGGCCAAGGCGGCCGCCGGTTTCCGCCACCTCGACGTAACGGGCCGGGCCGCCGGTACGGTAGGGGATATCCCGCAGCGTGAACTGTGCCTCGAGCCGCTCCCGCATCTCTGAGAGCGGCAGGTAATGATCGGTGCGGTCCTCGTCGACCTCGCCCATCGGCATGGTCTCGATCAGCGTCAGGTCCATGCCGCGGCCATGCGCCCAGCGCATCAGCTCGGGGATCTCGGCATCGTTGAAGCCCTTGAGCGCCACCGCGTTGATCTTGACCTTCAGGCCGGCCGCTTGTGCCGCGTCAATCCCTTCGATGACCTTCGCCAGTTCGCCCCAGCGGGTGATCTGGCGGAACTTGTCCGGATCGCGCGTATCGAGCGAGACGTTGATCCGGCGCACGCCGCAGTCGGCCAGCTCGGCGGCGAATTTCGAGAGCTGCGAGCCATTCGTCGTCAAGGTGAGCTCATCGAGCCGGCCCGCCTCGATCTCCTTGCCGAGTTCTCGCACGAGGAACATGATGTTCTTGCGCACCAGCGGCTCGCCGCCAGTCAGCCTCAGCTTGCGGACCCCCTTGGCGATGAAGGCGGAACAGAGCCGGTGCAGCTCTTCCAGCGTCAACAGGTCCTTCTTCGGCAGGAAGGTCATGTGCTCCGCCATGCAATAAGTGCAGCGGAAATCGCAACGATCGGTGACCGACACGCGCAAATAGGTGACCATGCGGCCGAAGGGATCGATCATCGGCGCAGTCATCTTGTCGAGCGGTCGTGCGTTGGTCTGGTCTATGGCGGCCGTGTTCAAGTCTTTTCTCCCTGCGCTTTCAAATGTCGTGGCCAAAAGAGGTCGCGTCAAGGCGCATACTGTCGCAAACTGTTCCAAATATCGGGAAAGACGCCTTCGGGAGATTTTCGCCGGTTCAATTCTGCTTTACTCAGCGGTTGACTTAGAAACGGAGCGACGACGATGAGTGAATTCTGGCCGACCGAACTGCGCGTGTCGAAGGATCGCCACCGGCTGACCGTGACCTTCGACGACGGGGCCTCCTTCGACCTTTCGGCGGAACTGCTGCGCGTGCTTTCCCCATCTGCGGAAGTGCAGGGCCACGGACCGGGCCAACGGGTGACCGTGCCGGGCAAGCGTAATGTCCAGATCCTTTCAGTGCAGCCGACGGGTAACTATGCGGTACGCATCGGTTTTGACGATTTCCACGATACCGGTATCTATACCTGGACCTATCTGCGCGAACTCGGCGAGAAGGGCGACGAGCTTTTCAGTGGCTATGAGCAGGAGCTCACCGAAAAGGGCATGTCCCGTGACAGGTCCGAGAAGCCGCGCTAATCAAATCAGCGCTGTCGAAGTCAAGGAAGCTCGTCATCCTCTTTGAGCAGCGTGGCAATGATCCGCTCCATCGAGTCTGCGATCTTCATGCAATCCTCGATCGGAGCGCCGCCAAGCGAATTTTCGATGAGCGCCGTCTGAATCTCCATCGCCTCCTCGGTCAACGTCCGTCCGGCCGACGTCAGCGATAGCCGCAACACACGTTTGTCCCTTGCATCGCCGCGCCGTTCAATGAGGCCGCGCCGCTCGAGCTGCGGTAGCAGCATGCTCATGTTGGAGCGGCCGACAAGCAGCTTGCGGGCGAGTTCCTGCTGCGTAATGCCGTCGAAGCGGTACAGGTTGATCAGGATGTCGAGATGCGGTGGCTTGACGTCGAGGTGGGTCAGCCGGCGCGTCAAGGTCTGCTGCATCAGCTGACAGGCACGCCCGACGGCGATCCAGCTTCGAAAGCGCGGGTGATCCCAGGGGAAGTTGTGATGTTCGGTAGTCACTTGCTTTTTGTTCATCGTTGGACAATTATGTTCATGCTTGAACATTTAAGGCTCGTTTCACTATGGCATCCTTTGCGACCCAGGTCATCCGTCTCTCGCTGCAGGCCGTGTCTGCGATCTCTCCCGCGGCCGCCGGCGAATTGGCGTTTCGGATATTCTGCCTTACCCCAAACCGCAAGCCGAAGAACGGCAAGGAACGGACACTGCTCAAAGCCGCGGCGCCGTTGATGGAGCAATCGCGAAAAGTTACGCTGTCCTTCGCGGGTGGTTGGGTTTTTGCCCGCTATTTCGAGCGCCGCGGGGGCGGAAGGGGACCGCGCGTGCTGCTCGCGCATGGCTGGGGATCGCGCAGCGACTACCTTGCCGCGATGATCGATGGCCTGTTGGCGGCCGGCGCCGAGGTGGTCGCGCTCGACTGGCCGGGGCATGGCGCCTCGCCCGGTCGCTCCCTGACGATGCCGCAGGCGGTGAGGGCGATCGATGCCGCATGGCGCCACTTCGATGGTTTCGATGTCGGCATCGGCCATTCCTTCGGCGGCGCCAGTCTGGCCTGTGCGGCGGGAGGAGTGCTTTGCGACGTGCCTGCGCGTGCGCCCGCCAAGCTGGTGCTCATTGGCGCGCCGAGCGAAATGGCATGGCTCTTCAAAGGCTTCGGCAAGATCATGGGTCTTGCGCCGGCCGCTCAGGCGGCTTTCGAAGGCATGGTCGAGGCCTTGTCCGGCCGCCGCGTGGAGGGCTTTGACGCAGCACGCGTTCTGGGTGCGCTGAGAAAGCCGGTCCTCGTCGTCCACGCGGAGGACGATAAGGAGGTCTCCGCCGATCACGCGCGCCGGTACGGTGCGATCGGACCGAATGTGGAACTGCATTGGGCGAATGGCTTTGGCCACCGTCGCATCGTTTCCGCGCCCCTGGTCATCGAGAAGATCGTCGCTTTCCTTGGCGAAAGTGAAGAAAGGGCTCACCTCAGAAAGATCGCATGATGCCGTCATCGGGGCGTCATGCTATTCCCCCAAACGAGCGCACAGGAATTGCGCTTCTGCGCATGAGCGGATCGCCGGGTCGGAGGATGAAATGACGATCATCAGGACGGTTGAGGAACTGAAGGCACTCTACGGCGAAGCGGGCGAGGCATCGATCGTCAAGGTTACGAACGCGCTCACGGCCGAATACCGGCAGATGATCGAGGCCGCGCCCTTTGCGGCGATGGCGACCGTCGGACCGGAAGGGCTGGATTGTTCACCGCGCGGTGACGATCTATCGGTCGTCCGGGTTGCCGACGACAAGACCGTGCTGATGCCCGATTGGCGGGGCAACAATCGCACCGACTCGCTTGTCAATATCGTCCGTGATCCGCGAGTGGCGCTCCTGTTTCTCGTCCCCGGTTCGAACACGACGATGCGCATTAACGGGACAGCGGTCGTCAGTGTCGATCCCGCATTGATCGGCTCCTTCGAGATCGACGGCAAGCATCCCCGCACCGTCGTGGTCATCACGATCAACGAGGTTTATTTCCAGTGCGCCAGGGCTTTGCTGCGCTCGCAGTTCTGGAACCCGGAGCGCTTCGTTGAACCGGCGTCGCTGCCGACACCTGGAGCGCTGTTGAAGGCGGCCCAAGCCGATTTCGACAAGGACGCCTATGACCGGGAATGGCCGGGCCGCGCGGCGAAGACGATGTGGTAGCAACCGCTTCGTTGCGGACGAGTGCCTCCGTGCCAATGGGCACGTCGGCGCCGCGATGTTCCACGTTGTTAGCGGCGGTAGATCAGCCAGTTCCGTCCGGAATCCTTGCGCATGCCCTCCTCGAAGAGGACCGTCCTGTTGCGCCCCGAATTCTTGGCTGCATAAAGCGCGACGTCGGCTTTGTGATAGAGATCGAGCGGATCGTCCGCTGCCGTTGCCATGCACACGCCGACGGAGAGGGTGATCGGGCCGTAGTTGACGCCCGTCTTGGAGTTCTTGAACGGGGTGCTTGCCAGAACGCTGCGGATGCGGTCGGCGGCCTGCAGGCATTCCTCCTGCGTGCTGTCGCTCAGGATGACGGCAAACTCCTCGCCGCCGGTCCGGGCGACGAAGGCGTCCCGCCGCAGATTTGCGCGAATGACAGTGCCGACGCTTGAAAGGATCTTGTCCCCGACCGGGTGGCCGAAGCTGTCATTGACCTTCTTGAAATGATCGATGTCAACGACGAGCAGGCCAGTGTAGTTGCGCAATTGCTCGTTGTTGTAGACTGCAGCGAGGGTCTCGTCGAAGGCACGGCGATTGCCGAGCCGCGTCAGTGAGTCGGTGTTGGCAATACGTTTGTATTCATCAAGCTCCTGGCGGATCGCTTCCATCTCGAAGGATTTCTGAACGACCGTCTGTACGCGCTCCTTACCCTGGTTCATCGTGTCGGCGGTCGCTTCGCTCAGAATGTCGATCGCGTGGCGGAGGAGGTCGGCGCTCGCCGCGCTCTTGCTGGTGATGTTCAGGTAGGCTTCGTCGAGAACCTTGTTGTAGTTTTCGAGTGCGTATTGTTCGTCCCGCAAGAGAGTGACCAGTTCGCTCAGCTTTGCCGCCAGCGTGCTGTGGGCGTGCTCGATCCCACGCGAATGGTGGATATGGCTGAAATAGCGCGCTCCGATCGCGTCGAGTTCTTCCTGCGTCGCGCGGCTCCCGAGCGCCGCAAGTTCCTTCGACAGTTGCAGGGTCGAGCCCAGATAGGCCTCGTAGTAAAGCTCGTAATTGCGCGGTATCGGCGCAACGCCCATCATACGCATTGCATGGGTAATCTGCGCAGCGATATCGGGCGTCGGCGTCTTGTTCGAAGTTGCCGTCTGCATATGGCAAGCCCTTAAAATTAATTGTCTCTAATGTCTGCTATTTTTTATGGGCAAAAGCTTTGTGGAGTCTTAACGATTGCTTGAGCGCATCGATGCAATTCGAAGGATTTTCGCGCGGCAAGCGGCTTCGTCACGTGCCGCCAGGTGTTGGCAGAGTCGCAGCGGAATAGCTGGTCGGAAAAGGAAGGCCGCGGCGCCGGCAGGCGGCCGCGGCCGTTGGTCGATCAGGCAGGGCCGATCATCGTTTCCGGGCGGACGATCGCGTCGAACTCCTCGTTCGTCACATAGCCACCGCCGACAGCCTCTTCACGCAAGGTCGTGCCGTTCTTGTGCGCAGTCTTGGCGATCTTGGCGGCATTGTCGTAGCCGATCTTCGGCGCCAGCGCAGTGACGAGCATCAGCGAGCGGTCGAGCGCCGCCTTGATGTTGTCTTCACGCGCCTCGATGCCGACGACGCAATTGTCGGTGAAGGAAACCGCCGCATCGGCGAGAAGCTGGACCGACTGCAGGAAGTTGTAGGCCATCAGCGGGTTGTAGACATTGAGTTCGAAGTGGCCCTGGCTGCCGGCGAAGGTGAGCGATGCATGATTGCCGAAGACCTGGACGCAGACCTGCGACAGCGCTTCGCACTGCGTCGGGTTGACCTTGCCCGGCATGATCGAGGAGCCGGGCTCGTTCTCCGGCAGTGCGAGTTCGCCGAGGCCGGAACGGGGACCCGAGCCGAGGAAACGGATATCGTTGGCGATCTTGAAGAGGGCGGCGGCCGTCGCATTGATCGCGCCGTGGCTGAACACCATCGAATCGTGCGCGGCCAGTGCTTCGAACTTGTTCGGCGCGGAGGTGAAGGCGATGCCGGTGATCGCGGCGATTTCCTCCGCCACCTTCTCGGCGAAGCCGATGGGAGCATTAAGGCCCGTGCCGACGGCGGTGCCGCCCTGGGCGAGCTCGCAGAGGCCGGGCAAGGTCATCTCGATGCGCTTGATCGACGAGGCGACCTGTGCGGCATAGCCGGAGAACTCTTGGCCGAGCGTCAGCGGGGTCGCATCCTGCGTATGGGTGCGGCCGATCTTGATGATGTGGTCGAAAGCCTTGACCTTCTCTTCGAGCGCCTTGTGGAGATGCTTGAGCGCGGGCAGCAGATCAAGGATCACACGCTCGGCGCAGGCGATGTGCATGGCCGTCGGGTAAGTGTCGTTCGACGATTGGCTCATGTTGACGTGGTCGTTCGGGTGCACGGGCTTCTTCGATCCCATGACGCCGCCGAGCAACTCGATCGCCCGGTTGGAAATGACCTCGTTGGCATTCATGTTCGACTGCGTGCCGGAGCCGGTCTGCCAGACGACGAGCGGGAAATGGTCGTTGAGCTTGCCGTCGATGACCTCCTGAGCCGCTTTGACGATGGCGTCGCCAATCTTCGGATCAAGGCGGTCGAGCGCCATGTTGGCGCGGGCTGCCGCCTGCTTGACGATGCCGAGCGCCCGGACGATCGCTATCGGCTGTTTTTCCCAGCCGATCTTGAAATTGCCGAGCGAGCGTTGGGCCTGGGCGCCCCAGTAGCGGTCGTTCGCCACTTCGATGGGACCGAACGTATCTGTTTCCGTGCGCGTCGATGTCATCGTGATACCTGCCTTCGTGATGCGCTTCATCAAGCCGAGGCTAAGATGCCGGTGTCCGCCGGTTGTCCTCCCCGGTGCCGGGCATCTCTCTGCCTCGACCATGCCGGCTTGTAAAGGGCTACAGGGACCTGCTGAGAGCTACAATCGTTTGAATATTGTTGCGATGCGGCAATTCGAGCCGGCGAGTGGATGCCCCGCACAACGCATCTGATTCCCCTGCATCCTTGTGGCCTTTCTGTCACAGACGGCGCCTTCCTTTGTCGCGCCCCCAGTGCCGCAGGGAACACCGCTGCGCAATCAGTTGGTGCAAACTGGATGCAAATCAGAGGCTTGCGGACCTTCGCCCAACACACGCGCGGGCGGTTTCAGGGCATTTGATCAAAATCGGATTGCGGTCGTTTCCTTTTCATTCACCATCCTTTTCTATAAGTCTTCGGGCACGAGGGCGTGGCGAGAATCTGGCAGCGGCCGAATTCGGCGGTAACGCGATACGGGGACGTTTATTCTTATGAAAATTATCAAATCGGCAGCGATTGTCGCGCTCATGAGCGGCTGTGCGATTGCAACCATGGATGTGCGGCCTGCCTCAGCGATGACGCTGATGGATTTCATCCGCGGCGGCAAGAAGCGCACGACGCAGGAACGGACTTATCCAACCCAGCCGATGCCGGGCTACGACATGATGGCGCCGCAGCGCCTAGAAGACAGGGCCGTGGCAAGGCCGCCGCGGGTTTCCAGTCCGCGCTATTACACATACAAGCCCGAACAGTTGCGAAAGATTGCGACCGATCGGCTGGTCGATCCTGTCGTTACGGGTTCGGTGCAGAACTACGCGCTTCCTCCCATGCTGCGGATTCCGCTTTCGGATGCTCGCCAGTTTCTGCCGCAGGTTGACGTGCGCGCTCCGGCCGATGTCGCGAAGGCGGTTGAGGCGTTTTATGCCGGCCGGACCGATTTCGTCTGGATCGAAGGCAATGGCGTCAATGCACAGGCCCGATCTGCGCTCACGGTTCTTGCCGATGCCGCAAAGTTTGGGCTTGATCCGAAGGATTATGCCGTCGTTGTTCCGGCCGACGACTTCGATCGCGGTGACATGGCGGCGCGGGAAAAGGATCTGGTGCGATTCGAGATCGCCATGTCCGCTGCGGTCCTCACCTATGTGCAGGACACTGTGCGGGGGCGCATCGACCCAAACAAGATATCCGGCTATCACGACTTCAAGCGCAAGAGCGTCGATCTCGTCTCCTTCCTCGATAAAGCCGCGACAAGTGCCGATGTTGCAGCCATGATCGAAGAGCGGAATCCGAAGAACCAGCAATTCCTGGCGTTGAAGCAGGCGCTCGAAAGGCTGCGAGCCGAAACGGACGCCGCTCCGCGCGTCGAGATTGCGCCGGGGACGCTGTTGAAGCCAGGCGACAACAATCCGGAGCTTGCCAATATCGTTGCCGGGATCAAGCTGAAGGCTTCCGAGGCGCTGAAGGCCGAGCATGCCGTCGTGCTAGCCGGCTATCAGGGGACGCCCCAGTACACGCCCGAACTGGTTTCCCTCGTCGAAGCCTTTCAGAAGGAGCACGGGCTGAAGGCGGACGGTGTCGTCGGCCAGGCCTCCATCCGCGTGCTAACCGGCGGCGACACGATCGCCAGCAAGATCAACAAGCTCGAGATCGCGATGGAGCAGGCCCGTTGGCTGCCCAATGATCTCGGCAATCGCTACGTCTTCATCAACCAGCCCGCTTTCATGGCCTACTATACCGACCAGGGCGCGGAGCAGTTCGCCATGCGGGTCGTGGTCGGGTCGAAGGCGAACCAGACCTATTTCTTCCACGACGAGATCCAGACCGTCGAGGTCAATCCCTATTGGGGCGTGCCCCAGTCGATCATCGTCAATGAGATGCTGCCGAAACTGCGCAGCGATCCGAGCTATCTCGACCGCATGGGTTATCAGGTCGAGGTCGGCGGCCGGGTCGTTCCGTCTTACGCGGTGGACTGGTACGGATCGACGAATTCGGTCGCGGTGCGCCAGCCGCCGAGCAGCGACAACGCGCTTGGCGAGCTCAAGATCCTCTTCCCGAACTCCCATGCGATCTACATGCACGACACGCCGTCGAAGAGTTTCTTCAAGCGCGACCAGCGGGCGCTCAGCCACGGTTGCGTCCGTCTCGCCGAGCCGCGCCGCATGGCAGCGGCCGTCCTCGGCATCAGCATGGACGAAGTGGGCGAGGAAATTGCCAAGGGGCACAACAGAGCTTTGCCGGTGCCTCAGAAAGTGCCGGTCTATGTTTCCTACTTCACGGCGTGGCCGAACAAGGACGGCAAGGTCGAGTATTTCAACGACGTTTATGACCGCGACATGTATATGAATCGCGCGTTCGAGGCGACCCGTGCGGCACGGCAGCAAGCCGAGGGATGACGTGTCCCGGACGCATCGTGCGATTGAGATAGGGGGCCCCGCCAAGCGCGGGGCCTTTGCACATAAACGCCACTCGGTGGGAGCAAGCTATGCTGAGAACCTATTCGGGAAGCTGCCATTGCGGCGCCGTCCGCTTCGAGGCGGATCTGGATATCAGTGCAGGCACCGGCAAGTGTAATTGCTCGATCTGTACGAAGATGCGCCTGTGGTCGGCCCGAGTGAGGCCGGAGGCCTTTCGTCTCATCGCCGGCGAGGGGGAACTGACGGACTTTCAGGGGAGCAACAGGGTGGCGCATCACCTTTTCTGCAAGGGTTGCGGCATCCACCCTTTCGAATGGATCGACGTGCCCAACATGACGGGGAGTCCATATTACAACATTAATGTTGCTTGTCTCGACGCAGTTGACATCGATGAGCTGATGGCGGCGCCGGTGACCTATTATGACGGACTGAACGACAATTGGGGAGCAAGGCCGGCCGAGGTTCGGCACCTGTGAGCTCCCAAAGGCGGATATTTTATTTTTTGTCTCGGCTGAGAAGCGTTCTGACAAGATCGGGCGTCAGCTCGTCGAAATGCTGGATGATCCGGTCGGGCGAGAGGCTTTCAATCGGCACATCGGAATAGCCGAACGGCACGGCAATCGATGGAACGGAGGCGTTGCGGGCGACCAGGATATCGTTGAGGCTGTCGCCGACCATCACCGCTCGTTCCGCGATACCCCCGGCATTAGCCACCGTCGAGAGGAGGTGCTCGGCGTGGGGCTTGCGGACGGAGAAAGTGTCGCCGCCGGAAACGGCGGCAAAGCGGTCGATGAGGCCGAGCCCGTCGAGCAGACGCTTCGCCAGCATTTCCGGCTTGTTGGTGCAGACGGCAAGCTTCAGGCCCGCATCCTGCAGGCGGTCGAGTGCCGCGACCAGCCCCGGATAGGGCACGGAATCGCCCGGCATGGTGCCGTGGTAGAAGTCCACGAACTCCTTCATCTGCCAGGTCAGTTCCTCTTCGCTGAGCGCTTTGCCGCGCAGTGCGAATGTGCGCTCGATCATGGCGCGGGCGCCATGGCCGACGAGATGTGTGAGGTCGGCGTAAGTAACCGGTTCGACACCTGCTTGCGTGACCGCGTGGTTGAGGCTGGCGACAAGGTCGGGCGCGGTGTCGACGAGGGTACCGTCGAGATCGAAGACGACAAGGGGCGGAGACACGGGAACCTCGTTCTGCAAAAGCTTGTCCGTTCGGGTAGGCGAAGTCCGCGGAGAATGCAATGGCGACCTAGGTCGGTAGCGCTGCCGGAATCCGGTGCAGGCTCACGCATTTTGGCTTTCGTTTGCCGCGATGGGCGTGTAAGTGTCTCAGCGGAAATTGGACGGGAGCCGGTAAATGGCCGCTCGCCGGCCGCGATCATGAAAGGGAGCGAGTGGCGCATGGACGCCCGCCAGATGAAGATCAAGGCCGCCCAAGCGGCGCTTGACTATGTCGAAAGTGGAATGCGGCTTGGAATCGGCACCGGGTCGACGGCCGAGGAATTCGTCCGATTGTTGGCCGAAAAGGTTGCCTCCGGCTTTCAAATCCAGGGCGTGCCGACCTCCGAGCGGACGGCGCGGCTTTGCCTCGAACTTGGCGTGCCGCTGAAATCGCTCGATGAATTGCCCGAGCTTGATTTGACCATCGACGGTGCCGATGAAGTCGACGGAAAACTTCGCCTGATCAAGGGCGGTGGCGGAGCGCTGCTGCGCGAAAAGATCGTCGCAAGCGCCTCGGAACGGATGATCGTCATTGCCGATGAATCGAAATTCGTTGGCGTTCTCGGTGCCTTCAAGCTGCCGATCGAGGTGAACCCGTTCGGTCAAATAACGACGCGGTTGGCGATCGACAAGGTTGCCGCGCGTCTCGGCTTGACTGGCGACGTAGCGCTGCGCGCCTCGGGCGACGGACCCTTCACGACCGATGGCGGGCACCTCATTCTAGATGCATCTTTTGGCCGTATTCCTGATGCAGAGGCGCTTGCGGCTGAGTTGAATGCCATTCCAGGGGTTGTCGAGCACGGGCTTTTCCTCGGCATGGCGTCTTTGGCGATCATCGCCGGTCCGGAGGGGGCGCGCACGCTCACGGCAGGCTGAGGCCTACGTAGCCGGTCTGACTCGCGCCGCGGCCATGGCGCAAAAGAGAATTCCCACATGATTGCCTGGCGGCGGCTATTGGCCGGGCGACATGTGCCAACACAGGAGCATTGATAAAAATGAACAAAATCACAAGTTTTGCCCGCGCATTTGCAACCGCAGCCGTTCTCCTTTCGGCATCGGTGCCGGCCGTCCAGGCACAGGACGTGACGGAAGATCAGATCAAGGCGGCCCGCGCAACCATTGCAGCGCTCGGCGTCACCAACAGCTTCGACAACATTCTGCCGAATCTTGCCGAACGGCTGAAGAACTCGCTCATTCAGGCTTCGCCGAACCATCAGGAACTGATCTCCGCGACCGTTGACGAGAAGGCGCTTGGTCTGGCGGCACGCCGCTCGGACCTGGAGCGCGAGGCGGCGACGATCTACGCAAAGACCTTCACAGTCGAGGAACTCAACGCGATCACCGCTTTCTACAGCTCTGCGGCCGGCAAGAAGCTCCTGAACGACGGCCCGATTGCCTCGCGCGAACTGCTGAAGGCAGCCGACATCTGGGCCGCCGGCGTTTCGCGCGACCTCGCCAGCGAGGCCACCAAGTCCCTCGACGAGAAGATCGGCAACACCCCCGCCGCCAATGCCGCCACGCAAGCCCCCGCGCAGCAGTAAGCTCGCGGCGAGCCTTGGCTCATCCATTGGTGAGGCCCGGAGCGATCCGGGCTTTTCTTTTTTTGCATCGCAACACTATATCAGGGCGAAAGGCGGCTGCGGCTCGTCGTTTCATCGCGAGCCTGAAGTTTCGACCGACGGCCCTTATTTCGGTATCCCATTGCTTTCCAGGAGTTCTCCATGAGCGCTTTCGACTATGACCTCTTCGTGATCGGCGGCGGCTCGGGTGGCGTGAGAAGCGGGCGGCTGGCGGCGGCGCTCGGCAAGAAGGTGGCGATCGCGGAGGAGTTTCGGTACGGCGGCACCTGCGTGATCCGCGGCTGCGTGCCGAAGAAGCTCTATGTCTATGCCTCGCAATATTCGGAGCATTTCGAAGATGCGGCGGGTTTCGGCTGGAGCGTCGGCGAAAGTCGCTTCGACTGGAGGAAGCTCGTCGCGGCCAAGGAGCAGGAGATTACCCGGCTCGAGGGCCTTTATCGCAAGGGGCTTTCAAATGCCGGTGCGGAGATCCTGAACACGCGAGCCGAACTCGCCGGACCCAACGAGGTGCGGCTGCTCGCGAGCGGCAACACGGTGACCGCAGAGCGCATCCTGATTGCAGTGGGCGGCCATCCCAGTCCGCATGACGCGCTGCCGGGACATGAGCTCTGCATCACCTCCAACGAAGCCTTCGACCTTCCGGAGCTTCCGAAATCGATCCTGATCGCCGGCGGCGGATATATCGCCGTCGAGTTCGCCAATATCTTCCACGGCCTCGGCGTCGAAACGACCCTGATCTATCGCGGCAAGGAGATTCTCTCGCGCTTCGACCAGGACCTGAGGCGTGGCCTGCATGCGGCGATGGAGGAGAAGGGCATCCGCATCCTCTGCGAGGATATCATCCAGTCGGTATCGGCTGGCGTCGATGGCCAGCGGATTGCAAGGACCATGAAGCATGGCGAAATCGCCGTCGATCAGGTGATGCTCGCCCTCGGCCGCGTGCCGAACACGAAGGGCCTTGGGCTGGAGAATGCCGGCGTCAAGACCGACGAGCGTGGCGCCATCATCGTCGACGCCTTCTCACGCACGAGTGCGCCCGGGATTTACGCGCTCGGCGACGTCACGGACCGCGTGCAACTGACGCCGGTGGCGATCCATGAGGCGATGTGCTTCATCGAGACGGAGTATAAGAACAATCCCACTTCGCCGGATCATGATCTGATCGCCACGGCAGTCTTCTCTCAGCCGGAGATCGGTACGGTTGGAATGAGCGAGGAGGAGGCCGCGCGGAAATATGACGAACTCGAAGTCTATCGTGCCGAGTTCCGACCGATGAAGGCGACGCTTTCGGGGCGCAAGGAAAAGATGATCATGAAGCTCCTCGTCAATGCCGCCGACCGCAAGGTCGTGGGCGCCCATATCCTCGGGCACGACGCCGGCGAAATGGCGCAACTGCTTGGGATTTCGCTGAAGGCAAGATGCACCAAGGACGACTTCGACCGCACCATGGCGGTTCATCCGACGGCGGCGGAAGAGTTGGTCACCATGTATCAGCCGACCTACCGTGTGAGGAAGGGCGAACGGGTCGCCTGAGCGACGGTTCCGCTTCGCTCGAAAGCAACCGCGACAGCCTATGTTTTCTGGTAGAATGGCTTTCCAAGCCCCTTGTTAACGTTTATAAGCCCGCATCCGCGACGTGACCGGCTCTTACGGATGTGGCGGCTTGGACCGGCCAGGTTGCCGGTTCGAACAAACTCAGATCCGAATGCCGGCGGCTTGAGGGCCGCAGGGGCGCGACGCGGCCCTGGCCGCGTCAGACAACAGGTGATGGAAATGGCACAGACTTGGACTCCGAACAGCTGGCGGCAAAAACCCATTCAGCAGGTGCCGGACTATCCGGACCTCGTAGCGCTTGAGGCCGTGGAAGGCCGTCTCGCGAAGTTTCCGCCGCTCGTTTTTGCCGGTGAGGCTCGGCGTTTGAAGAGTGCGCTCGCCAACGTGGCCGAGGGCCGTGGTTTCCTGTTGCAGGGCGGTGACTGCGCCGAGAGCTTCGCCGAGCATGGCGCCGACACGATCCGCGACTTCTTCCGCGCATTCCTGCAGATGGCGGTGGTGCTGACCTTCGGGGCCCAGCAGCCGGTCGTCAAGGTCGGCCGTATCGCCGGCCAGTTTGCAAAGCCGCGCTCCTCGGGCGTCGAGAAGCAGGGCGACGTCACGCTGCCCAGCTATCGCGGCGACATCATCAACGGCATCGAGTTCACGGAGCAGGCGCGCGTCCCCAACCCGGAGCGGCAGATCATGGCCTATCGCCAGTCCGCCGCAACGCTCAACCTGTTGCGCGCCTTCGCGATGGGTGGCTACGCCAATCTTGAAAACGTGCATCAATGGATGCTCGGCTTCGTCAAGGACAGCCCGCAGGCCGAGCGCTACCGGAAGCTCGCCGACCGGATTTCCGAGACCATGGATTTCATGAAGGCGATCGGCATCACCTCGGAGAACCATCCGAGCCTGCGCGAGACCGACTTCTTCACCAGCCACGAGGCGCTGCTGCTCGGCTACGAGCAGGCGCTGACGCGCGTCGATTCGACGTCCGGCGACTGGTACGCCACGTCCGGTCATATGATCTGGATCGGCGACCGTACTCGCCAGCCAGACCATGCGCATGTCGAATATTGCCGCGGCATCAAGAACCCGCTCGGCCTGAAATGCGGCCCGTCGCTGACCGCCGATGGCCTCTTGGAACTGATCGACCTATTGAACCCCGCCAACGAAGCGGGCCGCCTGACGCTGATCTGCCGCTTCGGCCATGACAAGGTCGCAGAGCACCTGCCGCGTCTGATCCGCGCCGTCGAACGAGAAGGCAAGAAGGTCGTCTGGTCGTGCGATCCGATGCATGGCAACACGATCACGCTCAACAACTACAAGACCCGGCCTTTCGAACGGATCCTCTCGGAAGTCGAAAGCTTCTTCCAGATCCACCGCGCCGAGGGCAGTCATCCGGGCGGCATCCACATCGAGATGACCGGCAACGACGTGACCGAATGCACCGGCGGCGCACGCGCGCTTTCCGGTGACGATCTCGCCGACCGCTACCATACCCATTGCGATCCGCGCCTCAACGCCGACCAGGCGCTGGAGCTTGCCTTCCTGCTTGCCGAGCGGATGAAGGGTGGCCGCGACGAGAAGAAGATGGTGGTCAACGGTTGAGTGATCGCAGCCGCGCCGATGGCTCAATTTTTCTGAACAATCGGTGCGTCTTCTGAATTTGACAGGGCCGGGTCAGCTTTGTGAAGCTGGCCCGGCTTTTTGCTGCAATGGAGAGAGGAATGACGGATATCCACGAAGGCGGCTGCCTTTGCGGCGCGGTGCGGTTCAAGACGCAGGGAAAACTGAGGGAGCTGATTTTCTGCCATTGTTCCCAATGCCGAAAGCAGACGGGGCTCTACTACGCCGCCACGAATGTCCTCGACAGCCATATGGATGTCCAAGGCGTCGACGAGATTACCTGGTATCGCTCCAGCAGCGCAGCACGACGCGGCTTCTGCCGGCATTGCGGCTCGGCGCTGTTTTGGAAGGCGGACGGCCTCGACTATACCTCTATCCTCGCGGGGACATTTGATGGGCCGACCGGGCTCGAGCCCGGCTATCACATCTTCTGTGCCGACAAGGGTGACTTTTACGACATCCGCGACAACCTCCCGCGCTTCGCCGAGGCGTCTGCGTAACGCGCTTGTCGTCAGGGAGGCGGGACTGCGGATTGGTCGAAGGCATCCGCCAGAGCCTCGAACTTGACGGCTTCCCACGCGGCATACTCCTCGACGAGCCGGCTGCTCAGCCAGAAGCGGCCACGCGCTCCATCGTTCCCCTTGCCGATGAATCCGGCGGCTTCGGCACGGGCGAACAGGCGGCGAATATGCGTGTTGGAGATCACGTAGCGCTCCGCAAGTCTTGCGAGGTTCACGTCGATCCACACCTTGCCGTTGACATCGAGGAGACTTGGGGGACGCGCCATCAGGTCGTCGAGGATCACCCCACCGGATTCCGACCAGACGAAGATCGCAACGCCTTCCGGGGGCTGGGTCCATCTCGGGTCCGTGAGCAGCCGTTTTGCGGCCCGCGGCTGAGCGCGCTCGAATATGGTGGGATCGGTCTCGACGCTTCTCAACCGCGATCCGCCATCCAATAGATCGAGTGTGCTCATCTGCGTCTTGAACCAGAGCCGCATGGCGTTCTCGCTGATCTCCGTCGGCTCGAGTGGGCGCGTCCTTTTCGTGCGGCCGCCATTTGCGGGGCGGAGCAGCTTGTAGGCAACGAGTTCGGCAAGGAACGCCGTTGCCGTGTTCCTGCTGGCAGCACCCGTTTCGCGCATGATTTTCAGCAATCGCGCTGCGGTGATGCCCGAGTCGGCATTGTCTCGTTCGCGCTCCAGATGCAGAGCATAGGCGGCTTGCGTGAGCATCCATTTCTGGTGGGCTGCCACCAGGCGCGCGATGCGCGGGAAGAGGTCGTTTATGGAAATCAGGGTGCGCGCGCCAGCCTGCAAGACCTCAAGGAATTGAGGATTTTGCAGCAGAGCATCCACCGTGAAGGCGGGTGGAGTCTTCCGTTTGGCTTCTTCCGTCCCAGCAAGCCGCTGCATTTCCTGCGCGTGCTCCCGATCTCTCCACGCACCGAACGCCCCGATTACTCCGTGCCCCGATGCAATCAACATACAATCTCACCTTGGCCTAAACGCGCAAGCCCGGTGTTTGGGTTCACGCAAATGTTAGAGCGGTAAGTGATCACGATCTGATAGGCGCGATTGGGCCGGCAACGGTTGATGGCGTTCGACGGCACGAGTGTCGGCTTGGCCGATGGCCTCAGCCCCCGCACAGGGTGGCGCTGGAAACCGGACATGGCAGCTCTCCGCGACAGTCAAAGTTGATTCCATGCATCTGTACGATGCGCGCCAATAGTTAACTTCCCGTATCTCTTTGGATTTTAGGGAATGCTGACTCGCGTAATGGTTGACTTTTTTGGGGAGGCCGCTTGCAAAACTCGCGAGGGACCTCGGGGGCAGCGCGATCGCGTTGAATTCACCAGCGACTGCTGCAAAGCGCAAACCACTCAGTCCCCATCAAGTGGACGCCGGTGTTGCGCCATTTGGCGCGTAAGATCGGCCACTTCGGTCCGCAGTTCGACGATTTCTCGCAAGAGGACATCATCGATTTTATGGTGAAGCGTAATCAATTCGACTTCCGATTTGAGATTGACTTCGTAGTCTTTGGAGGCGGCGAACCGGTCGCGTGCGGCTTGCCGGTTCTGCGACATCATGATGATCGGTGCCTGTAGCGCCGCCAGCATCGAAAGGACCAGGTTGAGGAAGATGTAGGGATAGGGGTCGAAGGCGTGTTGGATGACGAGAATGGAGTTTATGAAGATCCAGCCGACGAGGAAGGCACAAAAGCCGAGGATGAAGCTCCAGGAGCCGCCAATGCGCGCGATCGCATCCGCAAGATGCGCGCCAAAGGTCAGGCCGGTGGCAAATTCCGCGTTCGTATCCGTGGCGACCGTACGTCGCTCATGGGCATGCTTGAGAATGCGGCGTTCGATTTCGCTCAGTTCGCTGATCGGCTTGCCGAGCAAGACATGGGAAATGTCGTTGAGATGCGGCATGTCTACCTCCGAGACCTGGTTCGGAGGCCTATTTAGGGTAGGTTGCGGAACGCTTGAAGCAGTTTCAACGACCAAGGAGATATCGGCCCAGCGGGCGCACCGGGCCGACAATGCGCCTCCGCTGGGGACTTATGACCCGGCGCTGAAGAGTTCGGCGTGGGACTTGAAGAAGCGCTCGGTGCTGTAGCGCTTGCCGAACATCATATCGTGCTGCAGGAAACGATAATCGCGCAGGGACGGCGGGATCTTCGGCTGACGCAGCCAGTTTGCGACCTCCTTGCCGTTCTTGCGGATCAGCATGTAGCGGTCGAGAACACGGAAATGGTCGTGAACCTTGCCGAGGAAGGCCGTGTAGTACGGGTGCTCGTAGCCGGCCTGCTTCAGGATCTCGTGGGAAAGAAAGGCCGGGCTGATGCTGCCGATATCCTTGCGCGCACCGGTCTTATTCGACCAGACGACGAGCGGCGTTTCGTGCTGCGCCTTCATCTGGTCTTTCGGCCCCTTGCGCTCCGCGGTCACGTCCTTCATGTAGCCCGTGCTGGTATAGACGGTGTTGAGCGGCGGCAGGTGATCGCCGAAGAGAACGATGATCGTCTCGCGGTCCCGCTTCTTCGCCCAGTCCATGAGCATTTTCAGACTGTCGTCGGCTTCCTTGATGCCCTGCGCGTAGGTGGCGAGGACCTGGCGATCGCTTTCCGGCAGATCGCCCTCGACCTTGATCGTGTTCTTCGCGTAGCGATTCGGCTCGTATGGCCCATGGCCTTGCAGCGTCACGGCAAAGAAGAAGAAGGGATCGTCCATCGCATCCGCCTGGCGGATCACTTCCTTTGTCAGTGATTCATCCGAGGCGAAAATCCCGCGCTTCTGCATCGGCGGCATGTTTTCCTCCGAGCGGAACGTATCGAAGCCGAAGGCCTTGTAGACGGCGGTGCGGTTCCAGAACCATCCCTGGAAGGGATGGATGGCGCGCGAGACATAGCCTTCGCCGCGGAAGAAGGTGGCGAGCGACGGAATCGGATTGCGGATATACTGCTGGTAGGGAATACTGCCATAGGGCAGGAATGCGTTCGAAAAGCCTGTCAGCGCTTCGAACTCGACATTGGCCGTCATGCCACCGAACTCAGGCGAGAAGACATTGCCGCCCTGCAGTTCACGGATCGTCGGCATCGGATCGGGCGTCAGCTTGACCTTGGGGAGGCGCGTCGGATCCCAGAATGACTCGCTCATCAGCACGATGACGTCCGGCTTGCCACGATGCGTCGTTCCGGCGGGAAGCGGCTTTACGGGAATGCGTTCGATCGCATCCGCCATGTAGCCGGCCGGGGCGCTCACATTTGCCATCGGCAGGTTGATCGCAAAGGCAAGTACAAAGCCGTTGTGCCGGTAGTTCTCGGTCTGGTCCCACATGATCGGGATGACCCGCAGCCGGTCGCGGACCCACGAGAACTGGTTGTAATCCATGATGTTCCAGAAGGCGACGAGCAGCGGCAGGGCGAAGGCGACCCGCGCGAGACGCTCTTTGCGCGTCAGCTTGGGAAAGTTCCGCCAGGCATAGCGCAGCAGGAGGCCGATTGCGGCGATCGTCGCCAGAATGCCGAGAACGACGCCGACGGCGGTCCATGGCCTGTCCTTCACCAGAACCGGCATCAGCTCCATGATCTGCCGGCCGAAGAGAAAATCGGTCGGGTAGAGCGGGTCGGACAGGAAGACTTGCTTCTGCTGGCAGATAAAGGCCGGCACGACGGCGAGCGGAGCGACGAGGAGGGCGCCCTTGTGTTCGCGCCCGAACAGCGCGTCAAGCGCCAGCATGACGAGGAAGAATGCAGCAACCGTTGTCCAGGCCGGCCGCATCGGGTCGATGAAATAGGCGACCGTTTCGGAGACCGACTGGCGCACGATGAGCTCGACTGCAAAGACAATCGCCGTCGCGATCAAAAGCGAACACAGCGCGCTGCGGGTGCCCGCCAGAGTCTTGGCATGTCTAACGGAAAAGCCTGGCCTTTCGACATAGACCTGAGAACCTCTCGCGGCGGAATCGATACTGGCCAACAGTTTCTCCAATGTCACAAATCTTTCGTTCAACTGTCATACGACTGTCATCTTGAACAGGGGATGAATGGCGAAACGGGCGTGATGATCCCCAGGTACCAGCCGCGTCGAAGGGCCACGGGCCCAATCGTTAACGGGCGGGAACTGCAGGATTTTTTGGATTTTTCCGGGGTCACTGCGATTGGGTGTGGGTTTTTTGCTCCCGGATGCGGTAAGAACAAAGCCTAAGCTGGATGCATTCGCCGAGGAAACACCGACAGGCCTGCCATGACCCTACAAAAAGCCGTACCTTCAAAGCTGCGGATCGCCGTAGCCCAGCTCAATCCGACAGTCGGCGATATCGCCGGCAACCTGGCAAAGGCACGCGAAGCGCGTGCCGACGCGGCGCGCCAGGGCGCCGACTTGGTGCTGTTCACCGAGCTCTTCATTTCCGGCTATCCGCCCGAAGACCTGGTGCTAAAGCCGGCCTTTCTGAAGGCTTGCCTGCGCGCCGTCGAGAAACTCGCGGCGGAGACGACGGACGGAGGGCCGGGGGTCATAATCGGCTTTCCCCGCCAGGCCGCTACGCAGCGGCACAATGCGGTGGCGGTGCTGGACGCGGGCAAGATCATCGCCGTCCGCGACAAGGTGGACCTACCGAACTACGGCGAGTTCGATGAAAAGCGCGTCTTCGATGCCGGCGAGATGCCGGGCCCGGTGAACTTTCGCGGCATACGCATCGGCATCCCGATCTGCGAAGACATTTGGGGCGAACTCGGCGTCTGCGAGACTCTCAAGGAAAGTGGCGCCGAGATCCTGCTCTCTCCGAACGGTTCGCCCTATTACCGCGGCAAGGTCGATGTGCGACACCAGATCGTGCTGAAGCAGGTGTTAGAGACCGGCTTGCCCATGATCTATGCCAATCAGATCGGCGGGCAGGATGAATTGGTCTTCGACGGTGCAAGCTTCGCTTTCAACGCCGACCGCTCGCTCGCCTTCCAGATGAGCCAGTTCGAGGAGGCGCTTTCGATCTCCGAGTGGACGAGGGGCGAAGATGGTTGGGTCTCGACCAACGGACTCCAGTCGCGCCTGCCGGAAAGCGAGGAGGCGAACTATCGAGCCTGCATGCTGGGGCTCAGGGACTACGTCAACAAGAACGGCTTCAAGAACGTCGTGCTCGGCCTGTCGGGCGGCATCGACTCGGCGATCTGCACAGCGCTCGCGGTAGACGCGCTTGGCCAGGAGCGTGTCCGCACGGTCATGCTGCCCTATCGCTACACGTCGCAGGATTCGCTGAGGGACGCCGAAGCCTGTGCCAAGGCGCTCGGCTGCCATTATGACGTCGTTGCGATCGAGGAGCCGGTCGAAGGTTTTCTCAATGCGCTCTCCGATACGTTCGAGGGAACCGAATCCGGGATTACCGAGGAGAACCTGCAGAGCCGCACGCGCGGAACGATCCTGATGGCAATCTCCAACAAATTCGGTTCGATGGTGGTGACCACCGGCAACAAATCGGAGATGTCGGTGGGCTACGCCACGCTCTATGGCGACATGAACGGCGGCTTCAACCCGATCAAGGACCTCTACAAGATGCAGGTCTATGCGCTGTCGCGCTGGCGCAATGGTGCCGTGCCGCCCGGCGCGCTTGGCCCTTCCGGTGAGGTCATTCCGCAGAACATCATCGACAAGGCACCCTCGGCCGAACTCCGGCCCAACCAGACCGACCAGGACTCCCTGCCGCCCTATCCGATGCTCGACGACATTCTCGAGTGCTTGGTGGAGAGGGAACTGAGTACGGAGGAAATCGTCGCCCGCGGGCATGACGAGGCGACTGTCCATCGGATCGAGCACCTGCTCTACATCGCCGAATACAAGCGCCGGCAGTCGGCGCCAGGCGTGAAGATCACCAAGAAGAATTTCGGCCGTGATCGGCGCTACCCGATCACCAACCGTTTCCGCGACAGGGGCTAGCCGTGCGAAGCTCGGTCGAGATCTTCGATGTTGCGCGTAGCGAGACGCACGTCGTCTGGCAAACGGAGCGGCTCGTCGAGGCGCCGAACTGGTCGCCTGACGGCAAATACCTCATCATCAACGGCGACGGCAGGCTCTATCGACTTGCCTTCGACGGTTCCGACCCGACGGAGATCGACACGGGCTTTGCCCGCCAATGCAACAATGATCACGGCATCTCGCCCGACGGCAGAACGCTTGCGATCAGCGACAAGACGGAATTCGGCAAGTCGGCGATCTATCTGCTGCCGGCCGAGGGCGGCGCGCCGCGGCTCATTACGCGCAACCTGCCTTCCTATTGGCACGGCTGGTCCCCCGACGGGCGGACGTTGGCATATTGCGGCATCCGCGACCAGATCTTCGACATCTACACGATTTCGGTCGATGGCGGCGAAGAGCGTCGGCTGACGCATGGCGAGGGCCGCAACGATGGTCCGGACTGGTCGCCGGACGGTGGGTGGATCTATTTCAATTCGAGCCGCACGGGCCGCATGCAGATATGGCGGATCAGGCCGGACGGTAGCGATGTCCAGCGCATTACCGACAGCCCTTACGGCGACTGGTTCCCGCATCCGTCGCCGGACGGAAAGCATCTGCTGGTGCTTTCCTATGATGGCGAGGTCTTTGACCACCCGCGCGACCTCGACGTTCGGCTTCGCCTTATGGACCCGGAAGGCGGCAATGCGCGTGTCCTGTTCGAGCTCTTCGGCGGGCAGGGGACGATGAACGTTCCGAACTGGTCGCCCTCGGGCGAGGCTTTCGCCTTCGTGAGGTATCGTCCGGAGCGATAGTTGTTTCTGGACTGGCGGCGGTTACGCCAGCGAAGAGCGGGCACGCCACCGGTGCTGTGCAACGGCAGCGTCAAAGGCGCGGCAGATTGTAAGGAGTGATCACTTCAACGGCGGAAAGGCGCCGGCTTCCGGACCTGGCGAGCGCACCGCGACGTTCCATGATGGCGCGAAACGTCGTCCGCACGTCCGCTTTCAGATCGTGGTGCAGCACGAAATGGACGTTGCCGGCCTTCAAGAGTTCCAGATTGTCCTGGTCGAGATCGTGGGCGACGAAGAGGGTACAGGCGCGCTCCAGTTGCCGAAATGCGGCGAGTACGGCGCGATTGCCCCCGCCGATGGAGTAGGCTGCGTTGATTTCGGGATGGCGGGCCAGGGCATCGAGCGCAAGAGCGCCGGTCTCCTCGTTTCTGCCAAATCCTTCGCTGATCTCGACCACCCCGATGTGTGCGTAGCGCTCACGCAGGATACGGCGAAAGCCGATCTCGCGCTCCTCCTCGCCGCGAAAGCGGCTGCTTGATATGGTGACGAGCACCGTTGCCGGCTGCGCGGTGAAGCGTTCACCGATCAAATAGGCGGCAGTTTCGCCGGCGGCGCGATTATCGGCCCCGGCATAGGCCGTCCTCGCGGAGTGCGGCAGATCAGTGACGAGCGTTATGACCGCTATGCCGGCACTTGCGAGCCGCGCCACAGCGCCGATCACTTCGGGCACGTCAGGCGCCTTGAGGACCACACCGTCGGTTCCGCGCAGGCGGATGCGGTCGAGCAATTGCGCGATTTCCTGCGGCCGCATCGTTTCGGCAAAATGAAACCGGCATCGGAAGACGGTGGGCACGAAGGTCGTCGCCTCGCTTTCGAAAGCACGGCGCACGGCCTCGGTGAAACGGTCGGGCGCCTCCATGACCACATCGATTGCGTATTTCCGTCCCTGCACCTCCATTCCCGCCTGCTGCTTCTCGAGCTCGCGGATCGCTGCCTTGACGCGCGCAACTGTCTGTGCGCGTACGCCCTGCCGGCCGTTGAGAACGCGATCGACCGTCGCCGTACTCAGCCCGGCCTGGAAGGCGATGTCCTTGACCAGAAACGGATGCGCCATGAGGAACCTCTGATGGTTTTTTGATGGATTTCTGCTCTATATCAGGATTGGGCGAGCCGTATAGTCGGGCAATCGTTGTTTTTGAGGGAGGAGAACTGATGAAGACCGACAACCGAGCAAAGCAGCGCCTCGAACGTGTCTGGTTGAGTGAGGCTGCCTGCGACATCGAAGAATTTCGCGCCGAGGTCGAGCGCCGCACCAACCTTGCTGATTATCCGCATGCGGCAGACTGCCAGAAGAACGTGTTGATCTATGATAGCGCCAGACTCCGCGCCGATTGCGCCACGGATGAGGGCAGGCGTGCCATGCTCGCCGAGATCTGCGAGGTCCTCGCGGACGGGCCGGGTGTCGCGGTCTTCAAGCGTGCCTTCGCCGAAACGCGCGTGATTGACGAGGCGAGCCGCATCTTCGACGAGATCATCGAGGAACAGCACCGCACGAACAGCGGCGGCGGCGACCACTTCGCCAAGCCCGGCGCCAATGACCGCATCTGGAATTCGTTGGAAAAGCACTGCCTCAGTTCGCCGGAGAACTTCGCGGCCTATTATGGCAATGCGATCATCGCGCTCGTCAGCGAGGCCTGGCTCGGCCCCAACTACCAGATGACGGCGCAGGTGAACCGCGTCAATCCTGGCGGCGCGGCCCAGTCGGCACATCGCGACTACCACCTAGGCTTCCAGGCATCGGCGGTCATCGAGCGCTATCCCGCGCATGTGCACAGGCTTTCACCGGTTCTGACGCTTCAGGGCGCGGTCGCCCATTGCGATATGCCGATCGAGAGCGGACCGACCCTGTTCCTGCCATATAGCCAAACCTATTTACCCGGTTACCTGGCTTTGAAGCGGCCGGAATTCCGCGCCTATTTCGACGAGAACCATGTGCAACTGCCGCTGGAGAAGGGTGATGTGGTGTTCTTCAATCCGGCGCTTTTCCATGCCGCGGGCAGCAACCGGTCGGCCAATATCATGCGCGTGGCCAATCTCCTGCAGGTTTCCTCGGCATTCGGGCGCGCGATGGAATCGGTGGATCGCGAGAAGATGAGCGCCGCACTCTATCCGGCGCTGAAGGCGCTTGCGGCTACCGGAAAGCTTTCATCTGGCGAAATCGCCAACGCCATTGCCTCCTGTGCGGAAGGCTATCCCTTCCCGACCAATCTCGATCGCGATCCGCCGATCGGCGGCCTGGCGCCGAGGACGCCGGCGCAGCTGATGCATGAAGCGCTTCTGGCCGGTTGGAGCGCCGAGGCGTTTGCGCAGGCGCTTGCCGAGCAGTCGGCGAAGAAGAGAACCTGAAGGCATCGCCCGGCGCCTCCTGCTCTGGTAGCGCCTGACCATCATTCATCACATCATCATCCGGGAGGATTTCATGGGAAAAGATTATGCGCGGCTCGACGGCAAGATCGTCATTGTAACGGGCGGCACGCAAGGGCTCGGCGCTACGATCGCGGGACTGTTTGCCGAACGTGGCGCTACGGGCATCGTCATCTGCGGGCGCAACGCGACGAAGGGTGAGGCAAAGGCGGCCGAGATCGGCAAGGCAACCGGCGCGAGGGTCGTCTACGTGCCGGCGGATCTGGAGCGGGTCGAGGACGCCCGCGTGGTCGTTGCGGCTTGCGACCGTGAGTTCGGCCGTGTCGATGCCCTCGTCAACGCTGCCGCAATCACCGACCGCGGCACAATCCTCGACACGACGCCGGAACTCTTCGATCGCATGTTTGCGATAAACGTGCGCGCTCCCTTCTTCCTGATGCAAGAGGCGGTGAGGGTGATGCAGCGTGAGAAGACCGAAGGCACGATCGTCAATATCGGTTCGATGTCGGCGAAGGCGGGCCAACCCTTCATCGCTGCCTATTGCGCATCCAAGGGCGCTCTGGAGACGCTGACGAAGAACACGGCCTATGCGTTGCTGCGCAACCGCATCCGTGTCAATGGCCTCAACATCGGCTGGATGGCGTCGGAAGGCGAGGACCGCATCCAACGGGAATATCACGGTGCTCCTGAGGACTGGCTGGAGAAGGCGGCGTCAGACCAGCCTTTCGGACGGCTGGTCGATCCCGCCGAGGTCGCCCGCGCCTGCGCCTATCTCTCCTCCGACGAGTCCGGTCTGATGACCGGCTCAATGATCTGCTTCGACCAGTCGATCTGGGGCGCGTATGACTCGCCGCCGCATCCGACAGCGCCGCTTTGAGGCTCCCCGTCTTGCCTTTCGCCGGCGCCTGTGCCCATATGCGGCCGTCAGGTGCCCGCTTGCGGCGGGAGAATCGGGAAGTCGGTTGAATTCCGGCACGTGCCCAACGCTGTGATGGTGACGGCTGCACCAAGAAAGATCTGAGCGTTTTCAGAACTTTGCCACTGGATCTTGAAGCGATCTGGGAAGGTGGGGCAGTCGAGTGATCCAAAGTCAGAAGACCGGCCTGGCAAGATAGACCGGCCCGCATGGACGGCGGGAGGTTGTGCATTGTTGGGGATCGAACGATGCTGCCTGACCCGAACGGCTGCCTTACAGCGGCCGGTGCCTTTTCGCCGGACGAGCGCGCCGCCGTCTATCGCGCTATTGAGACGCGCCGCGACGTACGCGACGAGTTCCTGCCCGAACCACTACCCGAGCCATTGATCGCCCGCTTGCTTGATGCCGCGCATCGCGCGCCGTCCGTCGGCTTCATGCAGCCGTGGAACTTCGTGCTCGTGCGGCGGAGTGAGACGCGGGAGAAAGTCTGGCAGGCATTCCGGCGCGCCAATGAGGAGGCCACCGGTATGTTTTCAGGCGAGGCGCAGGCGAAATATCGGTCGCTCAAACTCGAGGGGATACGCAAGGCGCCGCTCAGCATTTGCGTGACCTGCGACCGCACGCGCGGTGGCGCAGTCGTGCTCGGGCGCACGCATAACCCGCAAATGGACGTCTACTCGACGGTCTGCGCGGTCCAGAACCTTTGGCTTGCGGCGCGGGCCGAGGGGGTCGGCGTTGGTTGGGTCAGTATTTTCCATGAGGACGAGATCAAGGCGATCCTCGGGATACCCGAACACATCGAAATCGTCGCCTGGCTGTGCCTCGGCTTTGTCGATCGACTCTACCAGCAACCGGAATTGGCGGTGAAGGGCTGGCGACAACGCCTGCCGCTCGAGGACCTGATCTTCGAGGAAGGATGGGGCGTTCGCGACGGGCGAGAAACGGTCGGTTGACCAAGTCAGTCGTTTTGCAGCGGCTGATAGCGCGGCCCCCGAGGATTCTTGAGATCGATCGCGCTCTCTTTCTGCGGCAGGAAGGCGGGACCGACAACGCGGACCTTGCGGGTCGCGGGGTCATAGGGGCGCTCCTCAACAGGCTTTGCTGGCGAGGATCCGGACGCCGGCAAAGCGGTGCCCTTGATCGTCAAGATGGAGGGGCTGACCACCGAAAGCTCAGTTCCTGACGCGGTGCTGTTGCTCTCATCCGTCGCGACCTTAGGAATCTGGCAGCCACAGATGCCGGGCGCACCGACGCCGCGCGTGCGATAGGCGAAGGCGTTGGGGAGTTCCGTATAGGGCCTGCCGGTCGATGCCGAAACCATCTGCTCACTCTCCTCGGTTGCGAGGACGTGATAGTAGAGCTCCGTATCGGCGCCGGGGCATCGTGTCCGGCAAAGCTCGGTGTCGCGTGCGAAGTCGGCCGGTGTGGCGTTCGACGAAATAGGGAAAAACGCTCCGTCGCAGGTGCGCACGCACATGGTCCTGAAGCCGCCTGCTGCGCCGTCCTCCATGAATGTGAAGTCGTTCGTTCGTGGACCGTCATACAACAACGGATATTCCTCGCTATCCGGCGGAAAATCTTCGAGGATGTTTCGGTGAGCGTGGGCCTCTCCGGCGCTGAACCCGTCCGGGATCGTCTCGTCCCAGTTCAGACCGGCTTCCCCCGAGCAATCATTCAATTCCATGGCAGCGAGGATTCGCCGGCGCATGTCGTCATTGCCTTTCGAGATCAATTGCCGGCGTTGCGCCTTGAGTGTGCGGAGATTGTCCTCCATCCGGGCGATGGCGTCGTCGAGTTCGGCACAGGCAGCCTCATTTTCGCTGTCTACGTAGACGACGGAGTCATTGCTGCATGCCATGCGCCGCCGTTCGTTCTTGGCGCGGCGAATTTCGATGTTCTGGCGCGAAACCGCGCCGGTGAAGTCGCGAAGATTGGCCGTTGTTGTGAAGTCCGCAGGCAGGTCCGCGAGGCGGGCGCTCAGACGCTCGCAGACGCTTGCGGCCGGTGCCTGACCGGCCGAGCCCAAGGCGAGCGGCAAGAGCGCTGCTGCAAGGCGCATCATCCTCCAGGACGCCATACATCGGGACACTGACACTCGTCTTTTCCTGCATTTCGCCCCACTGGTCGCGGGACAAGCCGGGGCGCCTGTTTCCTGACATCATACGACGTTGATGTGAGGGCGCAACGGCAAGACGGCGTTTGCGTTAATGCGCAATCGAAGCAGGGACGGGCCGGGCCGAGTGAACGGCCCGGCGACAGATCAGGCCGCCCTTGCGGTTTCGAGCGACATGGGCCGTTCGAGCACAGTGCCCTCGATGGCGGCAATCGCCTTCATTCTTTGAAGAAGGCTTCTCGACACTTCCCACGCGACAGCGACCGCGTAGACATTGCCGATCCTCTGCGGTTCTGCAATACGTTCTCCGGGGCACCCCATCCGGCGGAACATCCGCTCAAGGAAGACATCGGTGACGGTGACGATGTGGCTGATGCCAGAGGCAAGGCCCAGTTCGCCGACGCCGCACATAAGCTCGGCGGCGGCGACCGTCACCTGGTTCGAGGTCCGGTCCTGAGAGATATCAGGGTCGATGCAGAAGCGGCTCGATTCCCAGATCGACGCGCTGCGGATTTCCGGATTTCCGCCGAGCAGGATCGGGAATGTGTCGTCCAACATGTTCGGTCCGAGCGTTGGCAGAAGTCGCAGGGAACCGCGCAGCTTTCCGGTCTCCGGCGAATACGACATCACATAGAGCGGATTGGCCTTGTCGTAGTGGTCGATTTCCCAATTGCCCTCGGTCTTGACGTCCCATTTCAAGAAGTCATGGAAGACGCGCTTGCGCAGCCGGAACATCTCGTCGATGGCCTTGGGGTGCTGTCCGCGAGCGTTTCCGTTCACTATCCTGATCATCTTTCGCTCCATCGTGTTTGCGCGATGGAGCGATGCTGTCAGGCTCGGGCGTCACATGTAACTGTCGCTAGTGACAGTTCAGTTCCGGGCTTTTTCCCACTAAATTTGTGGGGCTTCCGGCTAGTACGTCGCGTACTGACGGGTAAATCCACCCCTCAGATCGTGGGGATCAGTGCATGGCGCACCGCCTGCGCAACGGCTTGGGTGTTTGACACGACGTTGAGTTTGCGGCGCGCATTGCCCATGAAAAAGCGGACCGTGCGTTCGGAGATGCCAAGGATCGTCGCGATTTCCCAATAGCTCTTGCCGGCTGCAGACCAGGTCAGGACCTCTGTTTCCCGGCCGGTCAGTCGCGTGTCGCGCTCGTCGATCGCACCTGCCTTCGTCGCCTGCTCAAGCATGGAGGCATGAAACAGATTGGCGGCCAGCTGGAAGTCGCGCAGGTGGCATCGGCGATATTCGGACCATTCCGCCGGCGACATGTTGGCGCTGATCGCCAGGAGCGCCATGCGGCCGGCCGGTGAAGGCAGCGGCAGAGCGACGCCTTGGGTGGACAAGCCGATGTCCTCGGCAGCCTGGAAGAGCGGCTCACATTCCGGAAAGCGATGGCGGGCGGTCGCCCATTCCACTGGTCTCACGCCACCAAGAGCAAGCCGGAGGATTGGATCGATCCGGTGAAGACCACGTGACAGGTAGATCTCCTCGGCATAGGCCCCGAAGGTGTGATGCAGCCGGCAGACCTTGAGACCCTCGGCCGTCGGCTCCGCTTCGAGGTAGAGGAGATGCGCGATATCGAACGTGCGGCGCATCAAGGCGAAGAATTGCTGCGGTTCCGCGCACCCGCTATATTCCACGATATCTAGCAGATCGAGGACAGCCTGTTGATTAGTCATGCCGTAACACCGATTCATGCCCCTAGAATAAACATGGTTTAGCCCGGCGGTTTTTGTCTAGTGCTATATTTCGTAATCGGTGCAACTCTTTGCACTAAATCAATCCAAGGTTGCATTTCCGCGGTGGGCGACCAAGGAATCGCCTAAAGCGCGATCCGGAGGGCCGTCCCTTAAGCGGGATGGCTTGCCTCGACCACTGCAAGAGCCGCCATGTTGACGACACCGCGGGACGTGACTGAAGGCGAAAGGATATGCGCCGGCAGCGCCGAGCCCAGGAGGATCGGTCCGACATGGAGGCTGTCCGTCATCGTCTTGACCACGCCGAGCGCAATGTTGGCGGCGTCGAGATTGGGGAAGACGAGCAGGTTCGCTTCGCCCTTCAGCGCGCAGTTCGGCATCACCCGCTCGCGCAGCGTTTCGGAGATTGCCGCGTCCCCATGCATCTCGCCATCGACCTCAAGATCGGGCGCGAGCTCGCGGACGAGCTTGAGTGCGGCGCGCATCTTGAAGGCGCTTTCGGAATCGCGTGATCCGAAGTTCGAATGCGAAACGAGGGCGGCTCGAGGTGTTATGCCGAAGCGGCGAATCTCGCCCGCCGCCATCACGGTCGTCTGGGCGATCTCTTCGGCGCTGGGGTTGTAGCTCACATAGGTGTCGGTGAAGAAGGTCGCGCCGCGCTGCGAGATCAACAGGCTGAGCGCCGAGAAATCAAGCACGCCGGGTTTCTTGCCGATGATCTGCGAAACGTCGCGCAGGTGTCGGCTATAGCGTCCTTCGACGCCGCAGATTAACGCGTCCGCTTCACCGCGTTTGACCGCCAGCGCCCCGATTACCGTCGTGTTTGTGCGCACGATCGTGCGGGCGGCTTCCGGAATGACGCCGAGGCGGCCGACCAGGGCGAAGTAGTCGTCAACATAGTCGCGGTAACGCGGATCGCCTTCCGGATTGACCACCTCGAAGTCGATATCGGGACGAATTCTGAGGCCATAGCGGCGCAGGCGGGTTTCGATGATCTGCGGACGGCCGATCAGAATCGGTTTGGCCGTGCCTTCTTCCAGGAGCACCTGGGCGGCACGCAACACCCGTTCGTCTTCTCCTTCGGCGAAGATGACGCGATTCTTGGGGGCGTTCTTCGCCGCCGCGAAGACCGGTTTCATGATGAAGCCGGAGCGGAAGACGAAGCGGTTGAGCTTGTCGAGATAGGCGTCGAAATCCTGGATCGGACGAGTGGCAACGCCGCTTTCGGCAGCGGCCTTGGCAACGGCCGGGGCGATACGCAGGATCAACCGCTGGTCGAAAGGCGAGGGGATAAGGTAGTCGGGTCCGAAGACCGGCGTTTCCCCTGAATAGGCACGGGCTGCGACGTCCGACGGCTCCTCGCGCGCCAAGCCGGCAATCGCCCGCACCGCCGCCATCTTCATCTCTTCGTTGATGGTGCGGGCGCCGCAATCGAGCGCGCCGCGGAAGATATGCGGGAAGCAGAGGACATTGTTGACCTGGTTCGGGAAGTCCGAACGCCCCGTGCAGATCATCGCATCCGGCCGCGCGGCGCGAGCGACTTCCGGCATGATTTCCGGCGTCGGGTTGGCGAGCGCCATGATCAGTGGCTTCTCGGCCATCTGGGCGAGCAGTTCGGGCTTGAGGACGCCTGCGGCCGAAAGCCCTAGGAAGACGTCGGCGCCGCCGATGCTGTCGGCAAGCACGCGATTGTCGCTGTCCTGTGCGTAAATGGCCTTCCATTCGTCCATCAGGACTTCGCGGCCCTTATAGACGAGCCCCTCCAGGTCGTGGACCCAGATATTTTCGCGCTTGGCACCGAGGATGACGAGAAGGTTGAGGCAGGCAAGCGCCGCGGCCCCGGCCCCGGAAGCGACGATCTTCGCCTTGGCAATGTCCTTGCCGGCAAGCTCCAGTCCGTTCAGCACGGCAGCGGCAACGATGATCGCCGTACCATGCTGGTCGTCGTGGAAGACCGGGATCTCCATCTTCTCGCGCAGCCGCCTCTCAACCTCGAAGCATTCCGGCGCCTTGATGTCCTCGAGATTGATGCCGCCGAAGGTCGGCTCGAGGGCAGAAACCACATCGACCATCCGCTCGACGGTCGGAGCATCGATCTCGATATCGAACACATCGATGCCGGCGAATTTCTTGAAGAGGACGGCTTTTCCTTCCATCACCGGCTTGGAGGCGAGGGGGCCGATATTGCCGAGGCCGAGGACAGCGGTACCATTTGAGACCACGGCGACGAGGTTAGCGCGCGCGGTGAAATCGGCGGCGGTCTCCGGATTGTCCTTGATGGCGAGGCAAGGTGCGGCAACACCGGGCGAATAGGCCAGCGCCAGATCGCGCTGGTTGCCGAGCGGCTTGGTCGGCTGGATCTCGAGCTTGCCCGGGCGAGGGTAGCGGTGGAAGAAAAGTGCCTGCTGGTCGATGTCTCCGCTCGCCGGAGCCGCTTGAGGTTTCGTTTTGTCGCCCGTGGTCATGCCTTGCATCCCTGTTTCCTGGATCGGGGCCTTTTGACATGATTTCCCGCCCGCGTACAGTTTCACCGCGGCTGTTTTCCGCTGCGCCCGCCGGTTCGCTGAATTCCGGTGTCATCTTCCTGAAACACGAGTCTGGTTTTGACGAGACGACACAAAGCTCGAGAAGGCGAGGATCGCATGGCTGCGGCATCGGGATCTCAACAGAATCCGGTTCGGAAATTGCGGACGCTGTTCATCTCCGACGTCCATCTGGGTTCGAAGGCGGCGAAGACGGACTACCTGCTCGATTTCCTGCGTCACCACGAAGCCGAGACCATCATTCTTGTCGGCGACATCGTCGACGGCTGGCGGCTGAAGCGCAGCTGGTATTGGCCGCAGCCCTGCAACGACGTCGTCCAGAAGCTCCTGCGCAAGGCGCGCAAGGGTTCGCGCATCATCTATATTCCCGGCAATCACGACGAGTTCATGAGGGATTTTCCGGGCGTCCACTTTGGCGGTATCGAGGTCGCGGCGCGCCACATGCATCAGGCAGCGGATGGGCGCAACTACCTCGTCTTGCATGGCGACGAATTCGACGTCGTCGTGCGCAATGCGCGCGTCCTCGCCTATCTCGGCGACTGGGCCTACGACATGGCAATCGCCATCAATATCGGCCTTGCCGCCATCCGCCGCCGTCTCGGCATGCCCTATTGGTCGTTTTCGTCCTGGGCGAAGCTGCAGGTCAAGCACGCGGTGAACTTCATCGGAGAGTTCCAGAATGTCGTCGCGGAGGAAGCCCGCCGATACCACGCCCAAGGCGTTATCTGCGGTCATATCCACCACGCCGTGATCGAGGATATCGACGAGATCCGCTACATCAATACGGGTGACTGGGTCGAGAGCTGCACGGCGATCGCCGAGCACTTCGATGGCACGATGGAATTGATCACCTGGCATAGCCTGCACGGCGGCGTGACGGCGGTGGAGACCTCGGCCGATGAACTGCCCGTGAAGCTCGCCGCGCCGCAGGCGGCCTGAAGCCCTGTTCCCTAACCAAGTGGCTAAAACTAGCGGCTGGCGAGCCGGCGGGCAATCGTGCTAGAGCTGGCACACAGCCATCAGGTTCTCCCATGATTCCCGCATCAGCGCCCCCCGTCCTGGGGCCTCCGCCGCGTCATTTCGCGCTTCGCATCGCGCTGCTCTTCTGCGCGCCGTTGATCGTCAACGGCTTCGCCATGCCGTATTTTCCGGTCTGGCTCAGCAGCTTGTCGATGAGCGATTTCGAGATCGGCGTGGTGCTTGCCGTTCCGATGTTCATCCGTGTCATCACGGCGCCCCTCGCGGGCGTGCTGGCGGATCGGCTCGGCGAGCGCACGATCGTGCTGATCTGGTCGGGTTGTCTTTCTCTTGGCCTGGCATTCGTCCTCTTCTTCGCTAAGGACTTCTGGCCGGTGCTGGTGATTTATGCGCTGCAATCGGCCGCCTATTCGCCTTACGTGCCGATCGTCGAGGCGATTGCGCTGTCGGGCGTGCGTCGATGGGGCTTCGACTATGCGCTGATGCGCGTCTGGGGGTCGATCGCCTTTATCGGCGCCACGATGCTCGGCGGTTGGATGATCGGCCTCATCGGCGGCGCAATGGTCTTGCCGGCGATGGCGGCCGGTTTCGGCCTCACCGTATTGATGGCACGCGTAGCCCCGCGCATCGGCCGTCCACGTCGGCCTTCGCCGATCACGGCGATCACCGAAGCGCCGCCGCAATCGCTGCGACAGCCCGATCTGCAGCTGCTCCTGATCGGCGTCACGCTGGTCAACAGCAGCCATGCGATGCTGTTTGCGTTCTCGGCCATCTATTGGCAGCAGATCGGCTATAGCGGCACGCAGATCGGGGCCCTGTGGAGTGCCGGCGTGGCGGCGGAAGTGCTGATGTTCTTCTTCGCCAAGGCAATCATCAAGCGCTTCAGCGTCTGGATTATGATTTTCTCCGGCTGTCTGCTGGGCGTGGTGCGCTGGCTGATCTTCCCGATGGACCTGGGCTTTTCGGGCTATTTCGTCCTCCAGTGCTTCCATGCCTTTACCTATGCGATCATGCACACCGGCATGCAGCACAAGCTGGTCGAGCGCGTCGCCGAGGAACAGGAGGCGTCTGCCCAGGGCCTCTACTTCTTCTACACGGGCATCTTCACGGCGATCTTCACGTTACTGTCCGGCTATTTCTACGCTTGGTTCGGCGTGGCCGGTTTCTATTCGATGTCGATCGTGGCGCTGTTCGGGTGCTGCTTCGCCTTCGCCGGCTGGTATCTTCAGCCCCACAGGCTCGGATCAGGCGGGAAGACTAGGGAGGCCTCGTAGCGGAGGCCCGGGCTCCGGTCTTCCGCAAGCAGCAGTGCGCCGTCGAGATCGACAAAATCGGCTCCCTGCGCAACGAGGATCGCCGGGGCCATGGCGAGCGAACTGCCGACCATGCAGCCGACCATGATCTTCAGGCCGAGCGCCTTGGCCTCTTCGCGCATACGGAGCGCCTCCGTGAGGCCGCCGGTCTTGTCGAGCTTGATGTTCACCGCATCGTACCGCCCGACGAGCCCCTTGAGGTCTGCGGTCGCGTGCACGCTTTCATCCGCACAGACGGCAACGGAGCGGGCCACATGCGCCAGCACCTCGTCACGACCTGCCGGCAGAGGCTGCTCGATGACGGCGATGCCGGCTTCCGCGCAGGCAGCAAAATGGAATGCGAGGTTCTCCGGCGTCCAGCCTTCGTTGGCATCAAGGATGATCCGGCTGTCCGGTGCGCCTTTCCGCACGGCGCGGATCCGGGAAGTGTCGTCAGCGGTCCCAATCTTGACCTTCAAAAGTGCGCGATGGGCGTATTTTGCGGCCTGCGCCATCATCTCTTCGGGTTCGGAGAGCGAGATAGTATAGGCTGTCGTCAGGGCGACTGGATCGGCTACCCCCGCAACTGCGGCCGCCGATTTATCTCTTTGCTTCGCCTCGAGATCCCAGAGCGCGCAATCGACCGCATTGCGGGCCGCTCCCGGTTTCATCGTCTGCTGCAGTTCCAGCCGCGTCATGCCGGCTTCGATCAGCGGTCGAACGGCTTCGATCTCGCTCAGGACCGATTCGATGGATTCGCCGTAGCGGCCATAGGGCACGCATTCGCCCCAGCCGGACACAGTGCCGTCGCTGATGCGGCAGGTGACGACGCTTGCCGTCGTCTTCGAGCCGCGGGAGATCGTGAAGGTGCCGGCGATCGGGAAGAGTTCGACGGCGGCTGCAAGCGAGATCGGCATTGGTGTTCTCCGACGGGTCGCGGCGGGCCTGCCGCCCTCTCCGTGCCTGGGGCGCGCTCTGCCGGTCAGGCGGCGCGCTGTGTCTTTTGGGTCGCACAAAGCGTGCTGTACGACTTTGAATTTCTAGGTGATTTTGTCCTGAGATCGAATCTGGTTTAAGAGATTATCGAATAGCAATCGAAAGACCAAGATCAAGTGACGCGCGCGCCATCCCAGAACGCTGCCGATGTCGTCCTCTCCAAGGCCGACGGGGGGACCGGCCGACGCTACGTGTTCCGCGGCGACTGGCGGCATCAGACGGCGGAAGCAATGGCCGACAAGTTGAAGCGGCTCGGAAAGCCGGCCAGCGGCCGGAACGAATTCGACTTCTCCGGGGTCACGGCGATGGATACGGCCGGCGCCTGGATCATCCGGCGCTTCATGAACGGGATCGGCAGCGAGGCCGGGGGTGAGATTCGCTTTAGCGACGGTGGTGAGCGTTATGTTGAACTGTTGCGCGCACTGCCCGGAGAATTGCGGCAGCCCGAACGTTCGAAGCGAAAGGACCCGCTTTTCCAGCGGCTGTTTGCGCCGATCGGTGAAGTGACGGTGTCGATTTGGACCGACACGGTTGCCGCAATGTATATCCTCGGCTCTGCCGTCCGCGGGGCACAAATGAAGTTCGGGCGTCACGCCGGCGTATCGCCCGCCGCGATCGTCCACCAGATCGACCGCATGGGCGTGATGGCGACGCCCATCATCACTCTGATGTCATTCCTGATCGGCGCCATCATCGCGCAGCAGGGGGCATTTCAGCTACGATCCTTCGGGGCGGAAATCTTCGTCGTCGATCTGGTCGGCATTCTGCAACTGCGCGAAATCGGCGTACTCTTGACGGCAATCATGATTGCCGGTCGCTCGGGCAGTGCGATCACGGCCGAGATCGGCTCGATGAAGATGCGTGAAGAAGTCGACGCGCTCAAGGTCATGGGGCTGAGCCCGGTTGGTGTGCTCGTCTTTCCGCGCCTTGTGGCACTGACGATCGCGCTGCCGCTGCTGACCATCATCGCGAACTTCGCCGCACTCGCCGGGGCGGCGCTCGTTGCCTGGACCTATTCGGGCATCACGATACCGACGTTCCTCGCCCGACTGCAGGAGGCTGTCGATTTCTCCTCGGTGGCGGCCGGCATGATCAAGGCGCCTTTCATGGCGCTCATCATTGGGGTCGTTGCCGCGGTCGAGGGGCTGAAGGTCGGCGGCAGCGCGGAATCGCTCGGACGGCGCGTGACATCGTCGGTCGTCAAATCGATCTTCGTCGTCATCCTTATCGACGGATTGTTCGCGATGTTCTACGCGGCGATCGATTTCTGAGGTGGGCGGAAAAATGGTTCAGGCGGTCATGGAGAAACAACCGGAACAGGCGGCGAGACGCGAGACCGTCCTTTCCGTTCGCGACCTGACGGTTGGCTTCGGCGACAATATCGTCCTCGACAAGCTCAATCTCGACGTGCTGCGCGGCGAGATCCTCGGATTTGTCGGAGCTTCCGGCACCGGCAAGTCGGTGTTGATGCGCACCGTATTGCGATTGCTGCCGAAGCGCTCCGGCACGATTGAGATCCTCGGCGCGGAATACGACAAGCTGAGCGATGAGGAGCGCATCGCCTTGGACATGCGTCTTGGTGTTCTTTTCCAGCATGGCGCGCTCTTTTCCGCGCTTACCGTGCGAGAGAATATCCAGGTGCCGATGCGCGAATATCTGGATCTGCCGCAGGACCTGATGGATGAGCTGGCGCGTCTCAAGATCGAACTGGTGGGCTTGGCGCCGGAAGCGGCGGAAAAATATCCTTCGGAGCTTTCCGGCGGTATGATCAAGCGCGCCGCACTCGCGCGCGCGCTTGCGCTCGATCCGGATCTCGTTTTCCTGGACGAGCCGACGTCGGGCCTCGATCCGATCGGCGCGGCGGAGTTCGACGAGTTGATCGCCAAGCTGCGGGACACGCTTGGATTGACGGTGTATATGGTGACTCACGATCTCGACAGCCTGTTCTCGGTCTGTGACCGGATCGCGGTCCTCGGCGGAAAGCGCGTCGTGGTCGAAGGCACCATCGAGGAGATGCTCGCCTGCGATGAACCGTGGGTGAAATCCTATTTCCGCGGGAAACGGGCAAGGGCGATCGTGCGGGAGCACGACTGATCTGGCGAAGGTGATAAAATAGGCGACGCGAGCTGTGTCGAAACAGGAATGAAATGGCGGCCAGGCCGCAGAGGTAGTCGGAGCCGATGGAAACTAAAGCGAACTATGCCATTGTCGGCTTTTTCACCGTATTCGTGATCGCCGCTGCCTTCGGTTTCGTCTACTGGATGGCTCAGTACGGCCGAAGCGGCGAGATGGTCGAACTCGTCGTCAATATTCCGGGCTCTGCCAACGGCCTGTCGGTCGGCTCACCGGTGCGGTTCAACGGCATCAATGTCGGCACCGTCCGCAACCTGGCGATCGACGCCAATGATCCGCGCTACTCGATTGCCATTACCGAGGTGTCGGCCGACGCGCCGGTGCTGACGTCGACAAAGGCGACGCTGGAAATTCAGGGTTTGACGGGCGCAGCCTATATCGAGCTCAGCGGCGGGCGCAAGGGCGACGAGAACATCCTCAAGACCGCACTCGAAAAGGGGACGCAGGCGCGTATCCTTGCCGACCAGTCGAGCGTCACGAGCCTGCTTGCGACCGCCGACCAGATCCTTGATCGGGCGAACAGCGCCATCGGCGACATACAGGGGTTCGTCACCGAAGTTCGCGGGCCGTTGAGCGCGACGATCGGCAATGCCCAGCGTTTCTCCAAGGCGCTTGCGGACAATTCCGACGCGATCGATCAGTTTCTGAAGAGCGTCGAGCAGCTGTCGGGATCCGTCAGTGCCGCGTCGAAAAAGCTCGATGACACGCTCGCGAGCGCCGATCGGCTGATCAAGTCGGTTGATCCGAAGAAGATCGACACGATCGTAAGCAACGCCGAGCAGGTGAGCAGCGATCTCAAGGCGGCCTCCGGCGGGGTCTCGGAGGCAATCGCCGGATTCAGGCGCACCGTCGATACCTATGACCAGTTCGGCAAGAACGCGCAGCAGACATTGAAGCGTGTCGATACGCTGGTGGCCTCCGTCGACACGCAGAAGGTCGAACTAGTCGTCAACGACATCTCCGCGGCGAGCGCCGATGCACGCAAGGTCGCCGCCCAGGTCTCCGATTTTGCCGAAAAGATATCTGCCCGCCAGGAGGATATAGACCAGACGATCACCGATTTCACCGAGATGTCGAACAAGCTGAATGCGGCATCGAACCGCGTGGACAGCATTTTGGTGAAGATCGACGGCTTCCTTGGCGACGCGAATGCGCCGTCGCTTTCGGCCGAGGCCCGTTCGACGCTCGAATCGTTCCGCCGGATGGCCGACAATCTCAACGCTCAGATCGGCCCCATTTCCGACAACCTGAAGCGTTTCTCCAATTCCGGCTTGAGGGACGTGGAGACGCTCGTCACCGAAACGCGGCGAACGGTGCAGAGCCTGCAGAGCACGATTTCCAATTTCGATAGAAATCCACAGCGCCTGCTATTCGGCGGCGAGACGGTTAAGCAATATGATGGCCGCACGCGACGGTGATTCGCTGATCATCGGTCGCGGGTCGGTTGCGTGGGGGCGGGGAGCCGGACGGCGCCGCGTTGTTTGGGGATATTTGGCGTATGGGTTTTCCGGGTCTTGTAGCGTGGCGTGGAGCGGGGGCGGCCCGGCTTGCCGTAGTTCTTTCATTGGCGACGATGCTGGCGGGCTGCGGTACGCGTCAGGCGATCAACGATACATTCAGCCTGGCATCGACGCCCGTCGTCGAGCGTCCGGCAGCAACGAACCGCCAGATACTGGTGCCGGAGCCGACGGCCCTGAAGACGCTCGGCAGCGACCAGATCGTCGTTCGCCTGTCGAAATCGGAACTCCAATATCTTGCGAAAGCCCAATGGGGTGACAGCCTGCCGCGCCTGGTGCAGGACAGGCTTGTTCAAACTTTCGACAACACGGGCAAGGTTCGCGGCGTCGGCAAGCCTGGCCAGGGACTTGCCATAGATTATCAGGTGATCACGGAACTCCGTGCCTTCGAGATATCCACCGATGGCCCGGACACGGCGGTCGTCGAAATTTTTGCCAAGATATTGGATGACCGCAACGGTACCGTCCGCAGGCAACAGGCATTCCGTGCCGTTGCGCCGGTCCACGGCGCGGGCAATCCGGCCTTTGTCGCCGCGCTCGACGCCGCCTTCGCTCAAGTGGCGGCGGATATCGTCAGCTGGACGCTCCGGTCGATTTAGCCGACCTCAGCCGCTCCGGCTCATCCCGTGCCGGCTTTGGCGAGTTCGATTCGGTTGATGATCTCGCCGACGCCTTCGACGCGGCTTGCCGCTTCCTCGGCTCGGAGGATTTCGTCCTCTGTGGCAACCGTGCCGCCGAGAAAAACCGTATTACCGGTGCAGGTCACCGTGACGTCAGCCGCGTCGAGCCCCGGCGCAACAGCGAGCCAATGTGCAACCCGACGCTCCAATTCCGCTGGATGGTCCGGGGTTTCTCTCTCGGGCTCCTTGCCGAAGAATGTGCGTTTCTTGAATATCATGCGGCGATCACTCCCTCGTTCTGGAAAAAACGTCGCAAGCTGGGATTTGTTCGCGTATTCGTTGAGCCGTAGACGCAATCAGGGCCAGCGCACCACCGGGGGCAGAGACGAGAGGATCGACTCGACGTTCCCGCCGGTCTTGAGGCCGAAGATGGTGCCGCGGTCGTAGAGGAGGTTGAATTCCACATAGCGGCCGCGACGCACGAGCTGTTCGTCGCGGTCAGCCTCCGTCCATGGCGTGTTGAAATTTGCCCTGACGATTTTCGGATAGACGATGGCGAATGCCTTGCCGACGTCGCGGGTGAAGGCGAAATCGGCCTGCCAGCCGCCCATTTCCTCGGGCGAGTGCAGCCAATCGTAGAAGATGCCGCCCGTGCCGCGCGGCTCGTTCCTGTGCTTGAGAAAGAAATACTCGTCGCACCATTGCTTGAACTTCGCATGGTCGGCAACCGGATGCCGCTTGCAGGTGATCTCCATCGCGCGGTGGAAGACATGGGTGTCCGGGTCGGTCAAGACGCGCCGGCGGTCGAGAACGGGCGTGAGGTCCGCGCCGCCGCCGAACCAGTTGCTCGTGGTCACGACCATGCGCGTATTCATGTGCACGGTGGGCACATTGGGATTGACCGGATGGGCGATCAGCGAAATGCCGGAAGCCCAGAACCGCGGGTCTTCGCTTGCGCCGGGGATCTGGTTGCGGAACTCGGGGGAAAACTCGCCGAAAACAGTCGATGTATGGACGCCGACCTTTTCGAAGACGCGGCCCTCCATCATCGACATGCGCCCGCCGCCGCCGGCGCCTTCCTCGCGTAGCCAATCCTTGCCGACGAAACGGCCCGGCGGACGATCCGACAATGGCCCCGTCAAATCGTCCTCGATTGTCTCGAATGCCGCACAGATCGAGTCGCGCAGGCTCTCGAACCAAGCCTTCGCCTCGACCTTCTTGTCTTCGATGTCTGCAGGCAGCTCCTGCGGCAATTGCGGTCTTTCCATGGGAATTCAGGTTCCAATTTGCGGCATTCCGCAGAGGAAACCGCTGATTCTGTCGCGCCGCCACAGTCCATATTTTTGGCTGAATGGCAACGGCAGCTCTGTCTCCGTGACAGTCTACCGCAATGGCAGGCCCCGGGCGATTTTTGGTCATAGCGATGGCTGGCAAGCGCTGGAGACGATGGACTGGCCAAGGAGCGGTGCCCATCCTATCTTTATGATCAGAGGTACAGCCATGGCGAAGATACCCCCAGGACCGCCGCTCGATGGCTTGCGGCGCCAGATCGCCCGGCACCGCCGGGAACGCCCCGCGCGAAGCGACAGCCTGTTCGTGCGCGAGACCTTCCGCCTCGAACGCAGTGCCGCCCGCGCCAAGGCGCGCGAATGGTTCGAGACTTGGCCCAAGGCCGCCTACTGGACCGAAGTCGAGAGCTGGCGCCAACTCGAGGGCGACGAGATCGAGTTCACGATGCGGCGCCTGCCGAGCGCTGACTGAACGACTGCATTCCGGCCCCAGAGCGAAGACCGCCCGTGCCAGCGGTGCGTGAGACAAAAGTCTCCGCTCAATTCATCTCGCCAAAGCTCCGGGGGCACGCTAAACAGTTGCTACCATAGTTCTTGGCACCCTTCCTGCGTGCATCTTCACCGGCCTCCACCTCATGCCCTCTTCCGTTCGGTAATCGTCCTGTCCGTCACGCAAATCGCCGCCTGGGGCGCGATGTTCATGTTCGTATCGGTCGCGGCGGCGGGAATGGCTGGCGATCTCGGCCTCGAGCCATCGATGATCTATATCGGTCCGACCGTGATGCTGGTGGCTATGGCGCTGTGCTCGCCGCCGCTTGGACGGCTTTATGCGCGCCTCGGCGCGCGGCTGGTGCTCGCGTTCGGTTCGGCGCTTGCCGCTCCCGGCTTGTGGCTGCTTGCGAGCGCGCATGGACCGTTGACTTACTTCGTCGCCTGGTCTGTTCTTGGTGTCGCTGGTGCTGCAACGCTGACGACCTCTGCCCATGTCTATCTGACCGAGATTGCCGGCGAGGGCGCGCGCCGCGCGATCGGAGCGCAGATGCTCGCCATGGCGCTGGCGCCAAGTGCTTCCTGGCCCGTCACTGTGTTCGTCGAGGCAGCGCTCGGCTGGCGTGGCACGCTCGGGGTCTATGGTGCGGTGATGTTGCTCGTCATTGCACCACTGCATTTCTTCGGTCTTCCGCGAAACGAACGGGCCGACCGGGTGCCTCGCGCCGCTGCGGACTGGAAGCTGGAGCGGCCGGACGCCCCTCACTATTGGTGGCTTGTTGCGCTGATCGTTGCAGCAGTTGCGCTGAACGGTTTCGTCACCTGGGGCTTCCAGCTCGTCGTCATCGACCTTTTCCGCAGCTATGCCGTGCCGGACTATCTCGCGGTCAGCTTTGGATCTGCGATCGGTTTCATCCAGCTCTCGGCGCGGCTTTTCGACTTCCTCGGCGGGAACCGTTGGGATGGGCTGACGACCGGTTTCGTTGCGGCGGCGGTCATGCCCCTGGCATTGCTCACCCTGATCCTCGGCGGGGGCACCGAGTGGTCGATCGTCCTTTTCCTAGTGCTCTACGGCCTTGCGAGCGGCGCCATGTCGGTCAGCCGGGCGACGATGCCGCTCGTGTTCTTCTCGCCGGCACAATATGCGTTGGTCATGGCGCGCCTCGGACTACCGCTCAACCTCGCCTTCGCCGCCGCACCCCCATTCTTCTCGTTCGTCCTCAGCACAGCAGGGAATGGCTGGGCGCTTTCGATTGCGCTGTTCTGCTCCGTGGGCACATTGACGAGCATGATCCTGCTCAACCGGATGAGGCCGGCTACCGCTCAGGCTCCGGGCGCGTTTTCCGCGTCATCCACGCTGCCGGAAGGATCCATCAGACGCGGCCCAGTACCTGCGGACCCAAGAACGTCATAGGGATTGCGCAATGGGCAGTCGCGCATCGAAAGGCAGCCGCAGCCGATGCAGCCGGTCAGCTGATCGCGCAGCGAAGTCAACTTGGCGATGCGACCGTCGAGTTGCTGCCGCCAGGTCTTCGACAGCCGGCCCCAGTCCTCTACGGTCAGCGGCCGATCGTCGGGGAGTACCGAGAGGGCAGATTGAATTTCCGCAAGCGGGATCCCGGTGCGCTGGGCGACCTTGATGACAGCGACGCGTCTCAGTACCGCGCGCGGATAACGCCGCTGGTTGCCACGGCTGCGGTTGCTGCGGATCAGCCCCTTTGTCTCGTAGAAATGAAGCGTCGAGACGGCGATGCCGCTGCGTTCGGCGACCTCGCCGACCGTCAATTCGCGCTTGAAATCGCTGCCACTGTCTTTTTTCATGGGTGCTGTTGACCTCAACTATAGTTGAGGTTCTATAGCATGAGCTCCCGGTAACCGACAACTAGGAGCTGATCCCGCATGACAGAGAAGATGACCCTCGCCTTGATCTACGGCAGCGCGCGGCAGGGCCGTTTCTGCGATACCGTCGCCAGCTGGCTTATCCGCGAGCTTTCGACATCCGACATCTTCAGCCTGACGATCATCGACCCGTTGCGGTTGAGAAGCTCTCGCGGCGAGAAATCGGCCGATCCGGCCGAGTGGATGGAACGAAAGGTCGCCGAGGCGGACGCTTTCATCGTCATCACGCCGGAATACAATCACGGCTATCCCGCGGCGCTGAAGGAAATGATCGACGCGGTCTATGAGCCCTGGCACGCCAAACCGGTGGCCTTCGTCTCCTATGGTGGCGCCTCTGGCGGTATCCGCGCCGTAGAGCAATTGCGCCAGGTTTTCGGAGAGCTGCATGCGGTGACGCTCAGAGACGGCGTGGCGCTTCCGAAGGCGTGGTCGAAATTCGACGCGGCCGGGAATCTCTACAAGCCCGAAGAACTGCGCGCGCCGCTGTTCCTGATGATGGACCGGCTCACCTGGTGGGCGCGCACGCTGAAATATGCCCGCAAGACCACCCCCTACAACGAGATCGCCGCATGACGAGCGCGGCGTCTTCGTACGAGACTACTGTGCGTCAGCGCGCTGACTCCGGCGCGGGTGCGCTTCTCGTGGCGATCGAAGTCGCTTGCTACTGGAGCCGAAGCCTGGTCGCGGCGCGAGAGCAACCGAGAGAGGACACGGCATGATGCGCCTCGTTGCCTCAGAACACCTCGGTCTGCCGCATCGCCTCGCCGACGATCATGGCGGTCGCCATGGCGATGTTGAGCGAACGTTGGCCCGGCGCCATCGGAATGAGGATGCGTGCGTCGGCACGGTCATGGACAAGATCCGGCACGCCGGCGCTTTCCCGGCCGAAGAGAAGAATGTCGTCGGCCCGAAAGTCGAACCGCGTATAGGGCTCGGCGGCCTTGGTGGAAGCGAGCACCAGCCGTCGGCCGGTTTTCGCCCGCCATGTCTCGAAGCGCTCCCAGTTGACATGGCGGGTAAGCGTGACGGCTGCGATGTAATCCATGCCGGCGCGCTTGAGGTTGCGGTCGGAAATATCGAAGCCCGCCGGCTCGATGATGTCGACAGCAAGTCCGAGACAGGCCGCGAGACGAAGGATTGTTCCGGTATTGCCCGGAATGTCCGGCTGGTAGAGGGCGATGCGGAGTTCGTTCATGAGCTTGTACCGAAGACGCAAGATGGTGAGACGCGAAAATGCGCGAGCCCGTATGGCATCAAACTGTCTTGCGATCTACTGGCAGACCGGGCGAAGGGGATCGCGTGCAGAACTGCTGAATTTCCCTTTGCTAATCTGTGCCGTATTGGCAACAGGCCGGACGCCGGTGAAAAAATAGGCAAGAAAATGGCTGCGACAATCTGGCGCATTCGCCGGAATGGAGGTAAAGCTCTGTCCTCTTTAACGCGAACCGACGGAGGCATGCATGACTGTTTTGATGTTGACACGCCTCCCACGAGTAGCCTGGCCTTTCCAGGCCTGACCGGTTCCGCGGCCTTTCCTTCTGTAGATCGAATGACGCGTGCTCCGGTTTTCCGGAGGTGGCAGCGCGACTTGGGGCGTGCCCTCCGGTTTCGAATTCTTCAAAGATAAAGAATGCGGGGTGACCCGCCTTCCTTCAAAATATCTGAAGGAGCTAGTTAATGTTCGGCTGGTTTGAATCCCGCCTCAATCCCTACCCGCTGGAAGAACCCACGCTTCCACCGAAAGGGCTCTTTGCGTTCTGCTGGCACTATACGAGGCCCGCGGCGCCGTGGCTCCTCATCATGGCGGTCTGCACGATGCTGATCGCGATCGGCGAGGTGGCGCTGTTCCAATTCCTCGGCAACGTCGTCGATTGGCTGTCCAACGCCAAGCGTGAAACCTTCCTCGCCACCGAGGGGGGCCGGCTTGCCTGGATGGGAGCCTTGATCCTCATCGGCTTGCCGGCCCTTGTGGCGCTCGATTCATTCATCATGCATCAGGTGCTGCTCGGCAACTATCCGATGATCGCCCGCTGGCAGATGCACCGGTATCTGCTCAGGCAGAGCATGACCTTCTTCGCCAACGAGTTCGCCGGACGGGTGGCCACGAAGGTGATGCAGACGTCGCTTGCCGTTCGCGAAACGGTGATGAAGATCCTCGACGTCTTCGTCTATGTGGTGAGCTATTTCACAACGATGCTTGTTGTCGTGGCGGCTGCCGACTGGCGCCTGGTCACGCCGCTTGCGATCTGGTTGGTCATCTATGTCGTGATCGTAAGCACCTTCGTGCCGCGCCTGCAGAAGATTTCCAAGGAGCAGGCGGATGCCCGTTCGATGATGACGGGACGTATCGTTGACAGCTACACCAATATCAGCACGGTGAAGCTCTTCTCGCATGCCGGGCGGGAGGAGACCTATGCGCGCGCCGGCATGGAAGAGTTTCTCGATACCGTCTACCGGCAGATGCGCAAGGTCACGCTGTTCCACATATGCGTCTACACGAACAACTGCGTGGCGCTCTTCGCTATCGGTGCGCTCGGGATCTATCTATGGCTCACCAGCTCGATCTCGGTCGGCGCGATCGCCGTTGCGATCGGTCTCGCCATGCGCATCAACGGCATGTCGCAGTGGATCATGTGGGAAGTCTCGGCGCTGTTCGAGAATATCGGCACCGTTTATGACGGCATGGGGATGATGACGAAGGCGCATGACATCGTCGATCAGCCGAATGCAGTGGCGCTGAAGGCCGAGAAGGGGACGATCCGCTTCGAGGACATCCGCTTCCACTACGGCAAGGCAAAAGGCGTCATAGATCGGCTGTCGCTCGACATCCGCCCCGGCGAGAAGATCGGCCTCGTCGGCCGCTCGGGTGCCGGCAAGACGACGCTGATGAACCTGCTCCTGCGGTTCTACGACCTCGAGGAGGGCGTGATCCGGATCGACGGCAAGAATATCTCGACTGTAACCCAGGACAGCCTGCGCTCGCAGATCGGCGTCGTCACGCAGGATACGTCGCTCCTGCATCGCTCCATTCGCGACAACATCGCCTATGGGCATCCGGAGGCCACCGACGCGCAGGTCCTCGCAGCCGCCAAGAAGGCGAATGCCTGGGAGTTCATCCAGACGCTTGAGGACAACCTGGGCAGGCAAGGGCTCGACGCTCAGGTGGGCGAACGCGGGGTGAAGCTCTCCGGTGGCCAGCGGCAGAGGATTGCGATCGCCCGTGTCTTCCTCAAGGACGCGCCGATCCTCATTCTCGACGAGGCAACCTCGGCACTCGATTCCGAGGTTGAGGCGGCTATCCAGGAGAATCTCTTCGCCCTGATGGCCGGCAAGACGGTGATCGCCATCGCTCACCGCCTGTCGACGCTGACCGAAATGGATCGCCTGGTCGTTCTCGAGGCCGGGCGGATCGTCGAGACTGGTTCGCATGCCGAACTCGTTGCCAAGGGTGGGCTTTACGCCGATCTCTGGTCGCGCCAGTCGGGCGGCTTCATCGCCGACGACGTCGAAAAAGAAGAGGCGGCGGAGTAGTCCGCCGCCTCCCGCTTCAAGGCAAAAGCTTACGCATTTGTAATCGGCCTGCAGGCGGAAACCGATTGCCGTCCGGTCTCAGCCCCCTATTATCGGAACAATGCTGCGCGCTATCGTCACCATCTTCGAGAATTGGATCAACCCCTTCGCGCCGCGCGATCGGTTGCAGCCGCCAAAGTCGCTCTGGGGCTTTGCCTGGTTCTATGCAAGCCAGGCGAAGGGTCCATTCCTCGCCATGGCGGCGCTCGGCGGGCTGGTCGCGATGCTCGAAGCGGGGCTGTTTTATTTCGTCGGCCGGCTTGTCGACGTGCTCGATGCTGTCCGGCCGGAGGACGGCTGGAGCGGGCTGATCTCCTCCAACGGTCCGGAACTGGCTTTCATGCTGCTGACGGTGCTGCTGTTCCGCTTCCTGGCTGTGGCACTCGCGGCGCTGGTCGAGGAGCAGGCGATCATCACCGGCTTCCTCAACCTGGTGCGCTGGCAATCCTACGTCCATGTGGCCCGGCAATCGCTCACCTTCTTTCAGAACGACTTTTCCGGCCGCATCGTCACCAAGGTCTGGTCAGGCGCGCAAGCGACGAGCGACCTGATCGTATCCTTGCTGCAGGTCATCTGGTTCATCGTCATCTATACGGCGTCGACCATGGCGCTGATAGCCCAGCTCGACTGGCGGCTGGCGGCGATGGTGGCCTTCTGGATCGTGGTCTTCCTTTCACTTGCGCGCTATTTCGTTCCGCGTGTCCGCAAGCACGCCCGGGATACCGCCGAGATGGCGTCGATGCTGAATGGCCGCATGGTCGATGCCTATTCGAATATCCAGACGCTCAAGCTGTTCGGCAGCGATGAGGAGAACGATCGCTACATCCGCGCGGGCTTTGACCGTTTCCAGGGCGCGGTCATCCCATTTACCCGGCTTTTGACGGGCGTGCGGGCCTCCCAGGCGCTGCTTTCGGGGCTGATGATCGCAGCGATCGCCGTCTACTCGGTTGACCTCTGGCTTGCAGGGAGCGTCAGTTCGGGCGCGGTCGCCTTCACGCTGGCACTGGTGCTGCGCCTCAACATGCTGCTCGGGCGGATGATGTCGCAATTCAACGCCATCATGCGCAATATCGGCACGATCCAGAATTCGGCCGAGCTCGTATCGCAGTCGATCGGCCTTGTCGATCGGCCCGGCGCACCCGATCTGACGGTCAACCGGCCGGAAATCCGTTTCGACCAGGTGGCGTTTCACTACGGCAAGGGTGGCGGCGTCATCGATGATTTTTCCCTGACCATCCGACCCGGCGAAAAGGTCGGCATCGTCGGCCGTTCGGGCGCCGGCAAGTCGACGCTCGTCAATCTGCTGCTGCGCTTCTACGACCTTGAGGGAGGCCGCATCCTGATCGACGGGCAGGATATCGCCGATGTTCGTCAGGAATCGCTCCGTGCTCAGATCGGCATGGTCAGCCAGGACACGTCGCTTCTGCATCGGTCGATCCGCGACAATATTCTCTTCGGTCGGCCCGGTGCGACGGACGAACAGCTGATCGAAGCGGCGCGCAAGGCGGAAGCCTACGACTTCATCGTTACCCTGCAGGACCAGCGTGGCCGCAGAGACTTCGATGCGCATGTCGGCGAACGGGGCGTCAAGCTCTCCGGCGGCCAGCGGCAGAGGATCGCGATCGCCCGCGTGATGCTCAAGGACGCGCCGATCCTCGTTCTCGACGAAGCGACCTCGGCGCTCGACTCCGAAGTGGAGGCCGCGATCCAATCGAACCTGGAGAGGCTCATGCAGGGCAAGACAGTGCTGGCGATCGCCCATAGGTTGTCGACCATCGCCGCGCTTGACCGTCTGGTGGTGATGGACCGCGGCCGCACTGTCGAGGATGGCACTCATGCGGAGCTGATAGCCCGCGGCGGCCTCTATGCGGAACTTTGGGCGCGCCAATCCGGCGGTTTCATCGCGCAGGAAGAGGCGGCGGAATAGGGGGCCCCAACGCGCTCCTCGATCATGCCAAGCCCTTGTGCTCATTGGCTGCCTCTTTCCCCCGCGACAATCTGCCCACCTCCTCCTGTGAAGGCTGGACATAATCGGCGATCAAGCATAGAACGCGCCGGATTGATGGGGATTCTGCCTGCAGGATTCTCCGGATTCGGACACCCGCCAAAGCTTGCTGCGGCAAGTCGGGCAGGGTGCCAGCATGAGGATAGGGCGCGTTCCGTGACCAGGAAGGGACAGGAAACGCGCCGGGGGCGGATGCGGTTTCCGCACATTGCGTGAGAGGATGGTTTAGCCGTGAGCGAACACGAGACTTCAAGCGAGACCTTGGGCGAGCCGACTCGCCGCGATTTCCTGTATCTGGCCACCGGCATGGCCGGCGTTGTCGGCGCCGGCGCGGCGGCTTGGCCGTTCATCGACCAGATGCGTCCGGACGCATCGACGCTTGCGCTCGCTTCGATCGAGGTCGACGTTTCGAGCCTGCAGCCGGGGATGTCGCTGACGGCGAAGTGGCGCGGCAAGCCGGTCTTCATCCGCAACCGCACCGACAAGGAAGTCGAGGACGCCAAGGCCGTGGCGCTTGAGGAGCTCAAGGACCCGGTCGCGCGCAATGCCAATCTCGCGCCCGAGGCCGAGGCGACGGACCTCGACCGCTCCGCCGGCGAGGGCAAGGAAAACTGGATCGTGATGATCGGCTCCTGCACCCATCTTGGTTGTGTGCCGCTCGGCCAGGCTGGCGACTTCGGCGGCTGGTTCTGTCCCTGCCATGGTTCTCACTACGATACTGCCGGTCGCATCCGCAAAGGCCCGGCGCCGGAAAACCTTCCAGTGCCGACCTTCTCGTTCGTTTCCGACACAGTTATCAAGATCGGTTGAGGGGACTACTGATAATGAGTGCTGATCATTCAACCTACACGCCAACGACAGGCATCGAGAAGTGGGTTGATTCCCGACTCCCGCTGCCGCGCCTGATCCACGACTCGTTCGTCTCCTATCCGGTGCCGCGCAACCTGAACTACGCCTACACCTTCGGCGCTATGCTGTCGGTGATGCTGATCGTCCAGATCCTGACCGGCATCGTGCTGGCCATGCATTACGCCTCTGAAGCGACCATTGCGTTCAACTCAGTCGAGAAGATCATGCGCGATGTCAACCAAGGTTGGCTGCTGCGCTACCTGCACGCCAACGGCGCGTCCTTCTTCTTCATCGCGGTCTATCTCCATATTGCCCGTGGCCTCTATTACGGCTCCTACAAGGCGCCGCGCGAAATCCTCTGGATCCTTGGCGTCGTCATCTATCTCCTGATGATGGCAACCGGCTTCATGGGCTACGTACTGCCCTGGGGGCAGATGTCCTTCTGGGGCGCGACCGTTATCACCGGCTTCTTCTCGGCTTTCCCGGTAGTGGGCGAGTCGATTCAGCAGTTCCTGCTCGGTGGTTTTGCCGTCGATCAACCGACGCTGAACCGCTTCTTCTCATTGCACTACCTGTTGCCCTTCATGATCGCCGGCGTCGTCGTCCTGCATATCTGGGCGCTGCACGTCACCGGCCAGACCAACCCGACCGGCGTCGAAGTGAAGTCGAAGACCGATACTGTGGCCTTCACGCCGTACGCGACGCTGAAGGATGCGCTCGGCGTTTCCATCTTCCTGATCGTCTATGCGTGGTTCGTCTTCTACATGCCGAACTATCTCGGCCATCCCGACAACTACATCCCGGCTGACGCGCTGAAGACCCCGGCCCACATCGTTCCGGAATGGTACTATCTGCCGTTCTACGCGATGCTGCGCGCCATCACCTTCAATATCGGTCCGATCGACTCCAAGCTCGGCGGCGTCCTGGTGATGTTCGGCTCGATCCTCATCCTGTTCTTCCTGCCCTGGCTCGACACCTCCAAGGTCCGCTCGGCCGTCTACCGTCCGTGGTACAAGCTGTTCTTCTGGATCTTCGTCGCGAACGCCCTGATGCTCGGCTGGCTCGGTTCCCGCCCGGCAGAAGGCCTCTACGTCGTGATGTCGCAGCTCGGCACGCTGTACTACTTCGCCTTCTTCCTCGTCGTGATGCCGGTTCTCGGCCTGATCGAGACGCCGAAGCGCATTCCGAACTCCATCACCGAGGCGGTGCTGGAGAAGCAGAATGCCAAGGCGCAGCCGAAGACCGCGCACGCCTGACCGGAACAGCGATTGATAAGGAACTCACAACAATGAAAAAGCTTGTTACAGGCATTCTGTCACTCGCTGTCGTCGCCGGTCTCGGTCTGGGAGCGGCAGTCGCGGAGGAAGCGGCGGGCGGAGAGGAACATGCCGTCAGCGGCACGCCCCACTATCCGATCCACAAGCCGGAGCAGCAGGACTGGACCTTTGCCGGCCTCTTCGGCCACTACGACAAGGGTCAGCTGCAGCGCGGCCTCAAGGTCTATACCGAAGTCTGTTCTGCCTGCCATTCGATGAACCTCGTTGCGTTCCGGACGCTTGAGGATCTCGGCTATTCCGATGCACAGGTGAAGGCCTTTGCGGCCAACTACGAGGTGCAGGACGGGCCGAACGGCGATGGCGAGATGTTCTCGCGCAAGGCGATTCCATCCGACCACTTCCCGTCACCCTTCCCGAACAAGGAAGCCGCGGCGGCCGCCAACAACGGCGCCGCACCGCCGGACTTCTCGCTGATCGCGAAGGCGCGCGGCATCGAGCGCGGCTTCCCGCAATTCGTCTTCGACATCTTCTGGCCCTATCAGGAAGGCGGTCCGGACTATATCCACGCACTCCTGACTGGCTACCAGGATCCGCCGGAGGGCGTTCAGGTCGCCGAAGGGACGCACTACAATCCGTACTTCGTGAGCGCTTCGGCCCTGGCGATGGCGAAGCCGCTCTCCGACGACCAGGTCACCTATGACGACGGAGCGCCTCAGACAGTGGACCAGTATGCCAGGGACGTCTCGGCATTCCTGATGTGGGCCGCAGAGCCGCATCTCGAAGACCGCAAGCGCACCGGTTTCATGGTCATTGTGTTCCTGCTGATCTTGACTGGCCTGGTCTATCTGACGAAAAAGTCGGTCTACGCCAACAAGGAACATTGATCGGGAAGCTGGTATTACCGGAATGCGTTATTGACAAAGGTCCCGGCAGAAACCGGGACCTTTTTGCATGGAGCCTTTTCTCGCCGCGCCCCGCGAATTGAGCTTCGGACCGCTTCAGTCCTCGACGGTCCATTGCGGGTTCCAGGCGATCTCCCACAAGTGTCCGTCCGGATCATGGAAGTAACCCGAGTAGCCGCCCCAGAAACGATCCGACGCAGGGTCGGTGACGACGGCGCCTGCGTCCACAGCCTGCTTCATGATGGCGTCGACATCCTCTTTGGATTTGACGATATGGCCGATCGATACGGCGCCGAGACGCGCCTGTGTCACGCTGATCTTCGCATCCTTTGAAAGCGAGGGCGCCGGATAAAGTGCCAGGATGAGGTCATCACCCATATGGAAGAAGACGACGGCTCCGTCTTCAAACTCCTCACCGATGATCCCTTTGGTCGGCAGGCCCAGGCCGTCACGATAAAAGGCGAGGGACCTTTCCAGATCGTTCACGGCAAGTGTAAGGACTTTTATTCGCGGTTTCATATCCGCCTCCTGTATGCAGGCGTCCACAAAATTCCGGATGTGTCTTCAGACGAGAGAGACGATCCGAGGTAGCTGGCGCCAGGATGCCATGCTGACAGATTACAGCGAATGGACCTTCTTTTCACGTTTGCGGCAGCCAGCGTTGAAGATCCCGGGCATGCCGCCGACGTCCTGGATCAGAATATGGTTGCGCAAAAAGCAACGGCCCCGCCTTGCGACGGGGCCGTGATCATTTTTTCGGCTTCAGAAGTACGACAGGGCTTCAGCTGAAGCGTCCGGCCGCATGGGCGAGCATGGTGTATACCTTGCCGGTATCCGACGTCAGGTAGGTCTGGGTGATGCGCTTGTCCGGATCGTTGCGGGCGACGTCCGCCAGCAGCTTCTCGAAATCGGCAATGTAGCGATCGACCGCGGTGCGGAACTCGGGCTCGCGATCATACTTCCGCTTGATCTCGTCGAATGTCTGCTGCCCCTTGAGCGTATAGAGCCGGCGGGTGAAGACGTCTCGCTCGCCGCGCTGGTAGCGGCGCCACAATTCGACCGACGCGTCGTGATCGATCGCCCGGGCGATATCCACCGAGAGCGAGTTCAAGGACTCGACCACATGACGCGGATTGCGGCTGTCCCCGGCGCGCGCCACGGGCTGGGCCTCGGCCGGACGCGGGCGGGCGGCAGACGGCTCTTCCTCGCGGGAGGCGGCGCGAAGCAGGTCACGCATCCAGCCGCCACCTTCCTCGACGCGCTCTTCGGTGGCCGACGGACGGGCGGGCTGCAACGGACGCGTCGCCTGCTCGGGGCCGAGGCTGCCACGCAGCGCCGGGCTCGTGGCAGCAGGCTGTTGCTGGACGGCGGGCTGCTGCTGGACCGCTGGCTGTTGCTGGACCGCGGGCTGTTGCGGCGCGACGGGCGCTTGAGCGACGGGGGCGGGCGCGGCCAACGCCGCCTGCTGGCGAACCGGCTGGGCGACCTCGAGCTGCGTCGACGACTTGCCGATAATTTCGGAGAGCTCCTGCAGCGCCTTGATCTGTTCGGCAACGGCACGCCGCATCACCGCGGCATTCTCCTTGGCTTCTTCCGGCAGGTCGAAGGCGCCGCGCTTTAGCTCCTCGCGGGTCATGTCGAGTTCCTTGCGGATCTCGCCGGCGGAGCGACGAATGTCGTCGGTCGCGCCGCTGAAGCGGTTGATTGCTTCGTCGATCGCCTGGCGTACAGCCTCGCGCAATTGCGTTGCAACCCCATCCGACTTCTTGCCGCTTTCCGCCAGCATCCGTTCGACATCGGAAACGGAAGCGCCGATGCTGCCACGCAGGCGGGACGCCGCATCCTTGGCGCGTTCCTCTGCCTTGCCGAAGGCGCCTTCAAGTGCCTGGCCTGCTTCGTCGCCAGCCTTGGCGACTGCCTGGCGCAGGGCCTCGGAGGCGCTGAGCGCGCGGCCCTCGATCTGCGACAGCGTGTTGTTTGCGTCGGCGATCGAGCTTTCGACGCCGGAGCGCAGCGCCTCGGCGATCTGGCGCGACCGCTCTTCGGCGTGGGAGAACACGCCCTCCACCGAGGCGGCAGCTTCGCCGCCGGCCTCGGAGAGGGTGGTGCGCATGGCTTCTGCAGCTTCCGCGGCACGTTGCTCGGTGCTCGACAGAAGCCGGCCGACGTCGGCGAAGGATGACTGGATGCCGTTGCGAAGGTTGCCAGCGACCTGACCGGAGCGCTCCTCGGCGCGCTGGAAGGCGCCGTCTACGAAGCCCTCGAGCGCGCGCATCGTGCGCTCGATCTCCTCCGAACGCTGAACAAGACCCACGGAAAGGGTCCGCAGGGCGTCCTGCCGCTCCTCCAGCGTGCTGACGAGGTTCGACTGGGCCGCTGCCAGCAGGTTGGAGGCCTGGCCAAGGACCTTAGAGTGATCCTCGAAGCGGCCGACGATGCCGCCGATCTGCGAGAGCGTCGATGCGGCGATGTCGGAGAGTTTGTCGACACGACCTTCAATGAGGCGGGTGGAGCTGGACAGCATGTCGGATGCATGCCGCGTCGATTCGGAAACCTTCGCTGCGGTTGCCTCCAGACGCTGGTCCATATCCCCGAGACTGCCGGTCGCCTGTTCGATGACCGATGCGATGGCGGAATTGTTGGTCGCGAGCTGGTCGATCAGCCCCATAGCCGTCGACTGCAGCCGGTTCTCGACCATTTTCATCGCCTTGGCGGTCTCTTCGGCCCGCAGCGAGATCGCATCGAGCGTTTCGCTGGTCCGCTCGGTGATGGCGTTGACGAGTGCTGCGTTTTCGGCACGCAGCCGGTCTGCGCTTTCCTGGGTCAGGGCGGCGATACGTGCGGCGGCTTCCTTGCCCGTTGCCGCATATTGCTCGATGACCGGACGCGCCTGCTCGTCGAGAAGACGGGTGAGTTCAAGCGAGCGGCCGGCAAGCATCGAATTCAGCTCGCGGGTGCTTTCGTCGAGCGCGCTGCGGATCGACTGGCCACGCGCATCGAGCGCCTTTTCCGCGTCCGTCAGGCTCTGCCGGATGCTCTGGGTGTGGCTTGCGATCTGATCCTGGGTCGAAGCGAGGCGGGTCGTGGCGGAATCGGCAGCGTTCGTGACCGTTCGGGCAAGTTCGGCATGGCGTGCCGCTGTCGCCGAGGCGGTCTCTTCGATCGAATTTGCGAACTCGGCATTGCGGGCGGCCAAGGCACTGGCGAAATCAGCACCGGCCCTGGAGAGCAGCTCGGCCGAACGTGCGGCTTCCGCGTCGATCTCCTGAGCGGCATCGCTGACGGCTCCTCGCAGGCTGGTGACGAGCGCCGCTGCCTTGCCTTCGATCGTCCGGTTGACGTTTTCGAGGCCGATGTTGAGGGCGCGGTCCATCGTGCCGAGTCGCTCTTCGATGCGGCCTGCACCGGCGTCCATCGCGGAGGTGATGCGGCCTGCACCGGCGTCCATGGCGGAGGTGATGCGGGCTGCCGCGGTCTCGCTGATCCGGTCGATTTCGCCGGCGCGTTCCCCGAGGCTTTCGGTGATCCGCTGTCCGGCATTGTCGGCGATGGCGCTTACGCTGCCGACGCTGTCGCGGATGCGATCTTCGAGAGAGCCGAGTGTCGTTTCAATGCGGCCGCCAGTATCGTCGACAATGGCGCTGAGGTCGCTGACGCCCCCGCGAACGCGGTCTTCGAGCGAAGCGAAGCTCGATTCGATCCTTGCGCCAGTTTCGTCGAGACGGCTGTTGATGCCGTTGAACGAGATATCGACGCGATTGGTCAGAGTGTCCGCTGCGAGACTGATCTGGTCGGCCGTCTCGGCGAGGCGCTCGGCGATGTTGCCGGTCGTCGAGCGCATGCGCGCATCGAGCGCCTCGGTGCCACGGTCAATCGCGCCGGCGATCGAGGCCTGCCGCTCCTCCAGCGACATTTCGAGCATGCTGGCGCTGGTCGCAAGCGTCGTCGCCATCGCCATCGACTGGTCGGATAGCAGCTCTTCCAATTGAGCGCGGCCCTGGCCGACGGCGAGATCGATCGCTTTTATGCGATCGTCGAGCGTCGTGCGCAACTGTGCGGTCTTGCCGGAGAGCGTCTGGTCGATCTCGGCCGCCTTGCTGGCAAGCGACGCGGCCGCTTCCGAGGTCTGTGCGGTGAGCGCTTCGGTGCCGCGCTCGAATGCGCCGGTGATCGAAGCCTGCCGCTCTTCGAGCGACATTTCGAGCATGCTGGCGCTGGTCGCAAGCGTCGTCGCCATCGCCATCGACTGGTCGGATAGCAGCTCTTCCAATTGATCGCGGCCCTGGCCGACGGCGAGATCGATCGCTTTTATGCGATCGTCGAGCGTCGTGCGGATCTGGTCATGCGTCGTCGTCAGCGTGTCCCGCAGGTGGTCGGCCTTGCCGGAGAGCGTCTGCTCGATCTCGGCCGCCTTGCCGGCGAGCGACGCCGTTGCTTCCGACGTGCGGGCTGTCAGCGCTTCGGCGATCTGCGCGCTGGTTCCTGCCAGCGAGTCGGAAATCTTACCGACGCGGCTGCTGAGATCCTCGGCGATGCGTGCACTGGTATCGGTGAGGGTGTCGGCGATCTGGCTGACGCGACCGCCAAGATTCTCGGCGACCTCGGAGACACTCTGCGAAAGCTTGTTCTCGATCTCGCCGACGCGGTCGGTCATCGTTTCGGCCACGGCCATCGCGCGGAAGGTCAGGCTGTCGGCGACGTCTTCGGCATGACGGCTGAGCGAGTCCGCCATCTCACTGGCGCGTGCCGACATGGTCGTATTGATTTGCGCGGAACGCTCGGAGAGCACGCCGTCGAGGGCGGCCGTCTGGTTGGCGAGCGTGTCGGTGATCGCCTGGCTGCGCTCCGACAGGACCCCTTCGAGGGTCGTCGTCTGACTGGTGAGGGCAGTGGAGATCGTCTGGCCCCGTTCGGAGAGGACACGCTCCAGCCGATCGGCAGTGCCGCCGACCGCGTCTTCGAGCGCGCTCGCGCCGGAGGTGAGGGCGGCCGACAGCGCGGCGGTGCGCTCCGAAAGCGTGTTGTCCAGCCGATGCTGGCTGGCGGCGATGGCGCTCGTGATCTCGTCGGTAGAGCCCATGAGCGTCTGCTCAATGCGGGCATGGGCAGATTGCAAGCCGTCGATGAAGGCGGATGTCCGGGAATCTAGACCTTCCGTCAGGCGCTGCTCGCTCGTCGTCAGCGCATTGGCGAGCGCATCGGCGCGCTGGCCGAAGCCGCCTTCGATCCGTTCCTGTGCTTCCGTCAGAGCGCCCATCAGCGAACTGGTCTTGTCGGAAAGCACGCCCTCGATGCGGCTGTGAGCATTGCCGATGAGGTTGCTGAGTTCCGAGGTGCGATTGCCGATCGTTTCCTCGATGAAATCCTGTGTCGCTCCAAGCGCCGTCGTGAGCGTCAGAGACTGATCGGAGAGCGCCGAACTGATTTTGTCGACGCTGCTGTCCAAGGCAGTGCCGATTGCATCCGAGCCGCCGGACACGGTTTCATTGATTCTGTGCAGGCTCTCCATCAACTTGGTGTCGAGCAGGCTCGCCCTCTTGTCGAAGGCGCTTGCGAATTCGTGGAAGCGCTCGTCGAAGGCGGTCGCCAGGTGTCCGACGGTCGTCTGCAGCTTCTCCTCGAAGAAGCCGCCGCGGAGATCCAGGTCCATGATCGCGTCGTCGGCGCTCGATTTGAGGCTCTGGCGGAAGCTCGCGCCCTTTTCGTCCAGCGCCACATTGAGCGACGAAAGCATGTCTTCGAGGCCGCCGGTGATCGCCTGTTGGCCGACACTGAGGCTTTCGTTGAGGTCGCGGGTGCGCGCGATCAAGGTTTCATTCAGCTGGCGGGCGCGCTCGTTAAGGGCGGTGTTCAACTTCTCGGTGTTTGCGTCAAGCGTCGAGGCACGGGTTTCAAACTGGCTGAGCAATTGTTCGCCGCGCTTCGTCAGAGTCTCGCTGAGGGCATCGAGCCGCACATCGAACTCACTGCTGAGCGTCACGCCGGCGTTCGTCAGGCCGGAAAGCAGCGCATCGGTGCGGGTGTCCAGCATGGTGCCAAGGGTCTGCAGAGCATGGTCCGATTTCTCGCTGAGGGCCGCGGCACGCGTGTCGATCAGCGATGCGAAGGCCTCGCCCGAGACCGCGATGCGCGAGGCGATATCTTCGCTTGCGAGCTCCAGGTCATCCTTCAGCTTGCCGTGGGCGCCGGCAATCGCCGAGCGGATCCGCTCGGAATGTCCGATGATGGCTTCGCGCTCCAGCCCCAGTTCCTGAACCAGGGTGCGAACGCGCAATTCGTTTTCGCTGTAGCTGCGTTCAAGTGCACTGACTTCGGAGTGGACAAGGGCTTCAAGCTCTGTCGCCCGTGCGATAGTGCGCTCGATGCCCTCGTTCATGGCCGACACTTCGCGCCGAACCGCCTGGCCGACGGTCATGACACGGTCTGCTGCCGCGGTTTCCGGTTCGGCCAGCCGCAGGGCGACCTCGGCCATCGAGCGGGCCGCATTGCGCAGTTCCTGAGCGCGCGCAATCATAATCGCGAAGGAGAAGAAGAGCATGATCGGCAACGCGATGCCGATTAGGATGCCGATCGCACCAGGCGTCGCCCCCAGATCGCCGAGAGAGCGTATCTGCCAGATCTGCGGCGCATAGAGGAGGTGGCCGATCGCTACTCCGGCAAGCGCCCACACCATCGATATTAACGCCGCTACGCGGATCGCCGCCCGGCTGGATCGGACTTCGAGGGAGCGGAGCATTGCCGCAGGCGATCTGCGCGTATCGTCATTGGCCGGCGAAAGCGCTGGCTGCTTCGGGGCGGGCTCCGGAGCAAGGTTGCGCGGCGTCTCACTCGTCCGTGCCTTCTGCGCTTCCTGCTGTTCTTTCACAGTGCGCATGTGCTCGGATGTGGCCGCCTTCTTGCTGGGCTCGGACACCTTTTCCTCCGGATCATCCAAGGAACTCTTGTCGTTCAAGGCCGACTTCAGGTCGTCAAAGTCGATCTTCAGGGCAGCTTCCAGAGCCTGGAATGCCTTTTCGTCGATCGATTCGTTGCTCTTCTTCGTCGCCATAGGGATACGCCTCACTACTATTGCCCGCTCATGGCCGTCTCATTGGCGCCGATACCGGGCCATAAGACTCCCTCAACCAGGGCGGTGACCCGCAAGCTACGCGCAAGACATCTGCGCGATACTCCCACTGATCACCACTGCATCACCTCGATGGAATAGCCGCCGCTCTCGTCTCAGGACACCGGGCGCGAGCTTATCCACCAGAACAGTTGCCATTTTCATATGCAGATCTGTTCCTAATCGTATCGTAGTGACACATTAGCCCGGTTCTTACAATTAAGTGCAATCCGCATTCGTTAAAATCCTAATGAATTCTTAATGGGACGACGGTGCCAAGCTCCGAAAAACCAAGGAAATCAGCCTGTTTAGCAACCGTTAACCATGTCATGAGATTTCCCGCTTCATCGCGATGCCCTTTAAGCCGATAGCAGCGCGGCCCCCGGAGGATGCATGCCTGAAAACGGTGTTGCCCGACGCATTGTCGATTAGGACTTGATGTATCGTCAATTAAGGAAATGGGCTCATGACGGCGCTCAAAATAGCCTTCGAAACACCGGGCAATCCGGCAAATTCATCTCCGGCCGGGAGACAGCCCATCGATTTTGTCCAACTCGGCAAGCAAACGATGGGGGATAAGGGTCTCGAAATCGAGGTGCTTCAGCTCTTTGCGCGCCAGGCACGTCAAACAATGGTCGAGATCAACGACGCCGATGCAGCCGGGTGCGGTCAGTCGGCCCATCGGTTGAAGGGGGCGGCTCTCGCGGTTGGAGCCAATCGTGTTGCTGAGGCCGCCGCCGCCATAGAGCAGCGGCCGACCGACTGGAACCTGCGCGCAGCACTCGGCGCAGCCGTTCTCGAAGCCGAGCTTTTCATCCTCAAGCTGTGCCGCTGATCCCGGGACCAACTGAACGATCTCGTCGTAGAATGGCCGGCAGTGGCCGTTTTGCGGGGACGTCCCGCCACCCCGGCACCGGCTCGTGTTGACTGGCCAGCCGATTTGTTGGAAGAAACTGCCCTGAATTCAGGCCTGCGGTGCCTGCCGCGCGCGGTCGGCGCGCGCGGGCGGATCCCATCCATTCATTCCGGAAAGAGAAATGACAAAACTTACGATCGTAGCCTTTGACGGCACGCGCCACGACCTCGACGTTGCGAACGGCTCCACGGTCATGGAGAACGCGGTCCGCAATTCCGTGCCGGGCATCGAGGCCGAATGCGGCGGTGCGTGCGCCTGCGCAACCTGTCACGTCTATGTCGACGACGTCTGGGCGGCGGCCGTCGGTGCTCCGGAAGCGATGGAAGAAGACATGCTGGACTTTGCCTATGACGTACGGCCGACCTCGCGGCTCTCCTGTCAGATCAAGATGAGCGAGGCCCTTGATGGCCTGGTCGTGCATGTGCCCGAGCGCCAAGCCTAGACAGGTCTCTTTGGAGCACACCCCGTTCCTTGATCTCCACGCTATTGAAGATCCTGCGCAAAAAATGCCTCGCTGGTCGTGTCGACGAGCGAGGCAAGGGGGGCGTATCGCATACAGATGAGGGAGGGAGCACCTGCTGCACCAAGACACGCCAGGAGAACCTGTTTGGCCTCATCGCGCGGGTCTGTCTCGAGCTCCCGCAAGCAATGAAGCGAACCCTATTAAGTACAAAGTCGACGATCCAACTGCGACTTCTTTACTGTCGATCCGCAAATAAATAGTCACACCGCCGAGCGGTTGAACTTCAGCTCCGCCACTCGTTTCATGGTGTTAATATAGCTGAGTCGTTTATCGGCCGCTATCGTTAGAATCCGCCAATAAAATACTGTGGGTTTTCGCTCCTTTGCCCAGAGGACTGCGAGCGAAGTCACACTGTTCTTTGGGGCGGTCGCGTTTGGCGGAAATGGTCCGGATCTGGCCGGTGGTCAGCACCGGCGTCCCCTCGCGTTCTATCTGCTCTCTCGTCCTAGACTAGTGCCCGTCCATAAACCGCTGTTTTTCTGATGTTACAGCGACTTTCGGCGCAAGGGACAGCGCCTTTGAAGC
>MBFK01000036.1 GCA_001704765.1 Sinorhizobium shofinae | reverse complement strand
CCTGCCGTGACCGTGCCCCCAGCCTTGCCCAGGTGCACATGGCTTCTGATGGGTTCGTTCCTCCTCTTTGCTTTCCTAAGAGGCTGCCCCAAAAAGAATTGAGTGATTTCAGTCAGTTGTGATTCCGTCGGATTTGCGAAGATTCGATGGAGCCTACGATGGCCTGGCTGAAACCACCCGGCGGAATTATGTCCGTCGGACGAGCCGATGCAAGCGATGTCACGGATCGCGAATGGGAATTTATTGCACCGTTCGTGCCTGCCGCGCAATACCGATTTGCGCGAGGTTGTGAACGCGCGGCTTTGTATCGCCTCAACGGGCTGCCAATGGCGGATGTTGCCAAAGGACTTTCCGCCCTGCTCAACGGTCCAGCGGTATTTCTATGAGTGGCGGGCCACGGGTCTTTGGCCCCGGATCAATCATCATCTCGTCATGGAGGCGCGGGAACTGGAGGGTAAGGAAGCCTCTCCGACGGCAGGCGTCATCGACAGCCAGAGCGTCAAAACGACTGAAAGCGGTGGTATCGATGGCTTTGATGCAGGCAAGAAGATCAAGGGCCGCAAGCGCCACATAATTGTAGACACGCTCGGGCTGATGGTCGGCCTCATGGTGCACAGCGCTGATATCCAGGATCGCGACGGCGCTCCTGCTCTCCTGAAATCCATCCGCAACCGATGGCCATGGCTGCTTCATGTCTTCGCCGATGGCGGCTATGCGGGCGATAAGCTGAAAAAGCGGCTGCAGAAAATCGGGAAATGGACACTCGAAATCATCAAGCGTTCCGACACGGCCAAGGGCTTTGAAATCCTGCCGCGCCGCTGGGTCGTCGAGCGGACCTTCGCCTGGCTTGGCCGATGCCGCAGGCTGGCCAGGGACTTCGAAAAATCCGTCGCTTCAGCAGAAGCCTGGATCACCATCGCTCACATCCGCATGCTCACCAGGCGCCTCGCAAGATATGGATATCGTTGAGACCTTTCGAGTCCGACTCTAAGTGCCTAGCCCGGTAAGGTCGTGTGGCAAGTAGCGTGGACCATATTCGACATAGTTCTATCTCGTTCTGCACACGGATCTGCAGTTTCTTGTCGGCTGGCCGGGCCCGGCCGTTCGAAGCGTCAACGTTGTCACCGAAGGCGTGGTGCCGGTAATCAGCGGTTGAGGTCAATCTTGCCAGCGGCGATCCACGGCGTCGAAGATTTGGCTTAACGGAATACGGTCTCGATGCGTACCTTCCTGGTGATCACGCCCGGCAATTCGAAACGCACCACATCGACCGGCAGGCCCACCCAGGACCACGGCACGCGCCCGGCCGCACCAGATCGAGGAGCCCCTCGAAGCCATTCGCGCTGCCGCTTGCCTCAAAGACCCCGTCGGCGCTCCAGCGTTCGGTCGCGAAGTCGATAGCGGGGGCAAAGGTGGTTTCATTGATGTTCAGTAGGCAGAGATCGAAATGTCAGGACTGGGCAGGAGCGCAGCGTGGACACGCTTGACTATTCGCTGAGCAGGCGTGGGAAACTTGCAAGCGAGCGCTGATTCGCGCACCTTCCGATCGGCTCAACGATTAAAACGCCGGTGGCGGAGGCTTCATCACTCCAAACTGCTCGGCACAATCCGAATCCTGTCCGGTGTCCGATCCGAATGGCGTCCGGCTTCAATCGGAATCTGGAGGGTTATGTGAGGTCGCCTCTGACGGTTCCACGCATTCGCGGCGACCTCACATAAGCCGGATTGAAGTAAGGCGCGGGTTGTTTGGCGCAGCACGCTGTTTGACGACGATAGCGAATTCGTCGCGTGCGGCGGTCGCATTACCGAATTTTGTCTTGATCTGGCGACTTTCGCGAGCAGCTTGCCGGACGATCGGCGGCGATTTTTTCGCTCTCAATGCACACTGTCGGTCTTTCGGTGTGGCCAGGGCCAAGCGGTGTCGCGCGTCGGCGCGGCGCTTGGTTTTGCGGGCATATCGGAGGGGGTGCGGATTGTCGGAGTTCATGATGTATCGCACCAGAAAGATGATGGCCGGGGCGGCGAAACAGGCGCAACAGTGATCCCTGTCCTGTGCATGGGACGCCGGCAGTCAGGGCATTCGTGGGATTGCCCGCGCTGTGATTTGCCGGGCTGGGGTTGCCCGCCTGCTGATGATGGCTGGTCGAGGATCCGCCTGCAGAGACCGATCCGATCCCGTCGGTGGCTATTGGCGAGAAAGCCGAAGTGGCGCATGCGGTGGAAGCCGTCAGGGAGCACGTGTAGAAGAAAACGCCGGATGAACTCGTGCGGGTCAAGGCGCATAATCTTCTCGCGGTCGCGAGCATTGCCACGGTAATCCTTCCACCGGAAGGCAACATGGCCGTCATCGACCTCGACGATGCGGCTGTTGGCGATGGCAACACGATGGGTGTAACGGCCGAGATAGGCGAGCACCTGGTCGGGGCCGCCGAACGGTGGCTTCGAATAAACGACCCATTCGACGCGGCGAGCACGCGCGAGATGGCGGGTGAACGTCTCGTCGTCGTTGAGATGGCTGAGTTCGTTGGAGAAGCGGAGTTCACCGTGAGCGAAGGCGTCGGCAAGCGCCGTCAGAAAGAGCCGCCGAAACAGGCGCGACAGCACGCGCACGGGCAGAAAGAAGCCCGGCCGGCATGCGACCCACCTTGACCTGTCGGGCGAGAGACCGCCGCCGGGCACGACGCAATGGACATGGGGATGATGGGTCATGGCCTGGCCCCAGGTGTGAAGCACGGCGACGATGCCGATCTCGGCGCCAAGCCGCTTGGGATCGGCGGCAACGGTCTGCAGCGTCTGGGCTGCGATCCGCATCAGCAATGCATAGACGACCGCCTTGTTGTGAAAGGCGATCTCGGCGATGCCAGTTGGCAGCGTGAAGACCACATGAAAGTACGGGAACCGGATATGCCCGTAGACACAAGGTGGACCTGGAAGGCGTGGACCTCCTCCAGGCCGAGCCGATCCGGTGATCGGCCGAAAAGGCGGCTAAACTTTACGACTGCATAAAGATAGGATTGCTGCGTGGCCGGAGAAAGATTGCGGACCGTCATGTCCTCGATGCAGAGGGCTCATCTCGGCCATCTGGATCTCCTGTCTGAAGGGTGGGTTTGCAACACCCAAATCCTCTCAGACAGGAGGCATCTCTCAAAGCGGGCACCCATTGCCGCGACTAGCGGCTTAGTTCAATCTGTGCTAACGCCGAGTCGCCAGCCAATCCACTCTCATGTTCGCCTTTTCAAGTCGCAGGAATAGAAAATCCTTCGCCCGATCATTGGGCGTCGCGTTTCGTGTGAATGCATCCTGGAGAAAGCAGGAGGCACGGTCAATGAACGACGGTTGATCATGCTCTGATACGCGGGTTGGTTACCGCCGGACCTGATGCGTCGCGGAGCTTCCTCTGTCTAGCTTGCAGCGTCGGAATGTGACCGGCTGATAGTGGTAGCGAGGGTTCTCCTTCCGGATTGAACCAGATCGTCTGCGCACTCCGGTTCCTCTATGGCGTAACGCTCGGCCAGAATACGATCCCGGAGCATATTCCGTATGCGCGCGAGCCTCGCCAGTTGCCGGTTGTTCTTTCGAGCGACGAGGTGGTCGGATTTCTGCAAGCCGTCTCCAGCTTGAAGGCGCGGGTGGCTCTGACAACGGCTTATGCCGCCGGTCTCAGAGTCTCGGAGGTCTGTGGTCTTCGCGTCAACGATATCGACAGCTCAAGGATGGTGATCCACATCACGCGTGGCAAAGGCGGCAAAGCCCGCTACGTCATGCTGTCGCCGGAACTGCTCGGGATCCTGCGCAGCTATTGGCGCTTGGCACGACCCAAGGAAATTCTGTTTCCTGGGCGCGATCCTGACAAGCAGATCGAGCCGTGGGTGCTGCATTCCGCCTGCCGTTCGGCGGTTGCGGCGGCGGGTCTTTCCAAGCACGTCACCGTCCATACGCTGCGGCATTCCTTTGCCACTCACCTGCTCGAGAACGGGACCGATATCCGCATCATCCAGGTCCTGCTCGGCCACGCCCACCTCTCGACGACAGCGCGCTATACGCAGGTCTCCACCGACACGATCCGGTCGACGGCCAGTCCGCTCGATCGATTACGACTGGAGGTGACGCCGCCGGAATCGTAATCGGTTGCGCCCCACCTTCGAAGTCGCCGACATCTTTCGACGACATGGGAGTTCCTACAGGCGTGACACAGTCGCACTTGCGCCTTCCATGCCGTGTCGCAGATTGGTTTTGAAAGCTGCTCTTGGCGGATCAACTGTTCGCGGCTGATTTTTGCCGGAAATCGATAGCTCCAAGCCGCTTCAATGTAAGCGCAACGAACACGCCATCTTGCGGTAAGGTTGCGTTTGTGCCAGTGGCTGCGTTGTTATCGGGCCTGTCTTGTGATGGCGTGCAACTGCAGGACTGCGGATGAGATATGATGATGAGCGGTTGCTCTCAATTTCCGCCGCTCCTGAGGAGAAAGCCGGATGAGCAGTTTGGCCAGCTGCGGATTGACGGCCATGATGGGGGAGATCACTGGCTTTGGCATTGCCAGCAGGATCGGCGCCCAAGCCTCGCCGCCCAGACTGAGTCCAAGGGAGAACCCGATCGCCCAAGGACCGACGATGGTCTTGCCTTTGTGGTTCATGAAGATTGGATAGTAGTGCCCGGGGGCGTCGCGCAGCAGGCTTTCCACTTCATCGTGACGGTTGAGCACCGTATTGACGAGCCGCTCCTCGATCGAGGCCGGCCTGGCTTGCGGCATTGATCCCCCGAATACGTGCGGCAACCAGATATCCGGAAGGATCGTCACCGGGCCGGCCACGACGGCCGCGATCAGCCCATCGATGGCGCTCACTCCGACATAGTCGTTGTGTCCATCGCCACGAAGGTACTCATCGAGTTCGTCATAGGAAACGGCTGGCCGGGTCATGCGGCTTGACCGACCTGATCGGCTTTCCAATTCCAAGGCAGCAGCGTCTCGAGCTGGTTGATCGTCGTGCTGCCCGATACGATCCGTTCGAGAACATCGGCAAGCCAGGCGTACGGATCCAGCCCGCTCAATTTGGCCGAGTTGATCAACGAGGCCAGAACCGCGAAGGTCTCACCGCCCTGGACATTGCCTACGAACATCGAATTCTTCCTCGTCAGGGCCATCCCCCGTTCATTCTGCCCATGTCGGCGATGAAGTCGAGGTCCATTATCGCTGGCATCCCTATTTCGGCGAAAGGGTTTGTGTTCGCCGCGTCGACCAGTGAGCGACAGGTCAGTTTCTGCAGGTTTTAGGGCCGACAGGTGTCGTTGTTTCGATTGCCGGATGGATGATTGATCCTGCGGTGTGTGCCAGCATGGCAATGGGCCCGGCACGCGTTGATCTTGCGGCGCTGATTCAACTGAACGAGCTGGTCTCAGGCGGTGACAAGGCTGCACTCTTCCAGGGTGGACGTAGAATCACTCAGGAGGAAGATGATGAGATCCCGCAATACGCTGGTGCCGGCGTAGGGCCGGCAGCTCGACCTGATATTCAAAGCGAGTACGCTCGACGGGCTGAGCGACAAAGAGCGCAAGAAGACGATATCAACGCTGGCGTGTCTGCTGATGCAGGCTGCCGGTCTGGTCGTCGAGGAGCTCAATGATGACCAGCACTGACTTGATTCCGACCACGCTACTCGAGCGCAAGGCCGTCGTTTATGTCCGGCAATCGACTCAGTCACAGGTTATGACCAATCTGGAAAGCCAGCGACGGCAGTATGATCTTGTTGATGTCGCGCGACAACGCGGCTTCATCGACGTTGAGGTCATCGATGACGACCTCGGGCGCTCTGCCAGCGGAACGGTGGCACGCCCCGGCTTTGATCGCTTGGTCGCCTTGTTGTGCGCTGGCAAAGTTGGCGCCGTTTTGTGCTTCGATGCCTCACGGCTCGCACGCAATGGCCGCGACTGGCATCATCTGCTCGAACTATGCGGCCTCGTCGAAGCCCGCGTCATAGACCATGACGGTGTCTACAATCCATGTCGGCCCAATGATCGCCTGCTGCTGGGCATGAAGGGCAGCATCAGCGAATTCGAATTGGGCGTTCTCAGAGCTCGAATGCTAGATGCCGCCAGATCAAAGGCGCGGCGCGGCGAATTGCGCCTGTCTGTGCCGTTCGGCTACATTTGGCATCGAGAGGCGGGGCTCGGGCTTGATCCGGATCTGCGGCTGCAGGACGTGATCCGGTCCATATTCGCTCGCTTCCATGAGCTCGGAAGCGGACGTCAGGTGCTGCTTTCGATGACACGGGACAAGATCCACTTCCCACGGCCGTCGGATGAAGGTCGCATGACCAGCTTCGTCTGGACGCCAGTCCGTTACCGCAATGTGATCGGCATCCTCAAAAACGCCCTTCTATGCCGGCGTCTACGTCTATGGAAAGAGCGAGAAGCGGACTGCCATCGTCGATGGACGGGCACGGCGGAGTTACGGGCATGGCAAGCCGGCTGGCACCTGGGAGGTAATGATCAGGGACCATCACGAAGGTTACATCAGCTGGGACGAGTACGAGCGCAACCAACAGCAACTAGCGCTCAACAATTATGGCCGCTCGGGCGGGACCAAATCGGGCCGCGGCGGCAAAGCGCTGTTATCGGGTCTCCTGACCTGCGGGCAGTGTGGACGGCGACTGAGTGTTGCCTATACGGGAAATCCACAAAATCCTGTCTATCGCTGCTATAAACAAAACCTGATGATGGGCTTGCCCCGTTGCATGACGTTCGGCGGCTCGAAGGTCGATGCGGCGGTTGCGCGCGAGTTGCTCCGCGCGGTAGAACCACTAGCGATCGAGGCGACTTTTGAAGCAGAGCGGATGCACCGGGAGCGACAGGAAGAACAGCGCCACATTCACGACGATCTGGAACTGCGGCAGGCCCGCTACGAGGCCAGCCTTGCCGAGCGCCGCTATGCGGCATGTGATCCCGACAACCGTCTGATTGCTGCGCAGCTTGAGAAGAATTGGGAAACGGCGTTACGCCGCGTCCGTGATCTGGAAGTGCGCAAGCCTGCCGACAGTCCTTCGACCATCGAGGTCGACCCAGGCACCTTCGCGAACCTCGCCGATAATCTACAGGCGGCCTGGGATTCGCCCGATGTGACCATGCGCGTGCGCCAACAATTGCTCCGTACTTTGATTGCCGACATTGTCGTTGATGTCGACGATGCGGTGCGTGATGTGGTCCTGACGATCCATTGGAAGGGCGGTCGGCATTCGGAGCTGAGAGTGCGCAAACCTCAGAGTGGCGAGCACGGTTGCGCCACTACGGAGGATGCCCTGGCGGTGATGCGCAGCATGGCTGGGCGCTGGTCCGATGAACATATCGCCGCGTCGCTCAATCGAATCGGCATGCCCACGGGCAAGGAAAAACCTGGACCGCACACCGCGTCGCTTCTGTAAGGCGCGTACGCGCAATCCACGCGTACAAATCAGCAGACAAGGACGGCGACTGGCTGACCATGACAGAGGCTGCGGCGGCCTTGGGCGTGACTAACCATCGGATACGCCACCTGATCAAGACAAACGTGTTGTCTGCCGAACAGGTGGTTCCCGGCGCGCCGTATCAAATCCGGGCCAGCGACCTGACTTCTGCGACGGTCCAAGCCGCGATAACCCGAAAGGGTCGCCCGTGTCGCATCGCCGACACAGAGAAACGCTTCCAATGTTTACAGATACTTAAAGAGGGAGTGCACAATGATTCAGGTCCGGCAACGGACTTCATCGAACGCTCAACGATGTTGGAGTCAACCTCTATCGTTCCATCGTCCAGGAAAGCGTTCAGGCCCGTCCAATGCGCGAGCGTGTATTTGATGGCTTTGGCGAGGGCGGACTGCGTTGAGATGTCGTTCTTCAGGTCGAGCAGGCGCGCCTTCAACTGGCGCATGACGGGAGCGGAGCGGAGCTGGCGGGCATTCTGACGATCCTCGGCGCTTTGCCCCCTGATCTCCCGTTCGATCTGGTAGACCTCGGCGAGGATCGATACGATCTCCAGTGCCTCCGGCGATCCGGTCAACTTGGCCACATCGACGAATTTACGCCGGGCGTGGGCCAGGCAGAACGCCAGCCTCAAGGGACTGGAATTGCTCTTGCCGCGATGTCTGGCAAGCGTCTTGTAGGCGGTATACCCATCCACCTGAAGAACGCCGTTGAAGGACGCCAGTTGGCGTTCCGCCTCACGGGCGCTGCGGCTCTCGGAGAAGATGTAACCGACCGCCGGCGGGGCCGGTCCTTTCCAGGGGCGGTCGTCCACCGCCTGCGCCCACAGCTGGCAGACTTTCGTTCTCTTTCGCCCCGGGTCAAGCCGCGGTAATCGGGTCTCATCGGAAAAGACCCTTGGCTGCGAGCGAATGAAGGCCAGCAGCCTGTCGTAGAGGGGCTTCAGCCACCAGGCAACACGCGTGACCCAGATGCCGAGCGTTCCGCGATCGAGGGTTATTCCATAGCCTGCGAAGATCTGGGCTTGCCGGTAGAGTGGCAAGTGCCATGCGAACTTGGAGACGACGATATGGGCGGCCAATGCCGTCGTCGCCATGCCGCCATCCATGAAGCGCGCCGGTGCGGGCGCCTGCATGACACCATTCTCACATGCCCGGCAGGCATAGCGAGGGCGAATGGTTCGTTTGACGCGCAAGATGGCCGGAACGATATCGAGCGCTTCGCTTGTCGTCTCTCCAATGCGGTGAAGCGCACCGGAGCAACAGGCGCACGCGCGGCTTTCCGGCTCGATAATCACGCCGTAGCGCGGCAGGTGCTTCGGAAGAAAGCCGATATTGCGGGCTGCGGATTGCCGGCCACGCACACTCTGCCGGGAACCGTCAGGCTGGTCGTCGTTGGCGGCGACCGGAACAGTCGAAAGATCGCCGAGATCAAGACTGGTCTGCGTCGGATCGATCGTCGAAAGCACCTCTGATCTTGCGCCGTGGATCAGCCGCTTCAGGTAGGCGACCTCCGCCCTCAGATCGAGGACCATCCTGCTCAGTTGCTCGACATCTTGCGGGAGCTGTTCGTGGCGAAGAGACATGCCGAAAGCTACCACTCGGGCGTGAATCTGCAAGGAAATACAATGAGATCAAGACACTTTCGTTGGTCGCTTCACGGGCTTGCGCTTGACGCGTGTCCAGTCCAGGCCCGCAACAAGCAGACTGAACTCTTCGGGTGACATGTGAAGAGCGCCATCCTTGACCGGCGGGAAGATGAACTTCCCGCTTTCCAGCCACTCCGTCGAAAGGATCATGCCTGACCCGTCCCAATAAATGCAGCGCAGCCGGTCGCAACGCTTGGCCCGGAAGACGAAAATATCGCCGCAATAGGGGTCGGCCAAAAGGGCCGACCCCACCAGTGCGACGAGCCCGTTCATGCCACGCCGGAAATCGACCGGCTGGGTCGCCACCATGATCCTCAGCCCCCTCGATGGCCCGATCACCGTCTACCCCGCAGCGCCATCACCACAGCATGCGCCAAGTCGGGAGAGACATTGCCTGTCACGATCATCCGCCCACCGCCAAGCTCGATCTCGATCCGACCGGCGGCGCCTTCGGCGATACCTGCTTCATCAGCTTGATGCTCATTCTGATCGTCAGCGATCCTGATCGGAACGAAAGCGGGTTGCTCCAGCGCGGGCTCTCCCAAAACCGGGCCAATCTGGCCTGCCGCCCGCCGCCACGTGTTCAAAAGGCCGCGATTGACGCCAAAGCGCCGGGCAATGGCAGAGATGTTCGCATCCGGCTCAGCGCTTTCCGCGAGCATCAGAGCCTTCTCCTCGTCCGTCCAGTTCCGTCGGCGGACTGGCCCCGTGATCACCTCAACACGGCGATACCGCCCTTCGTGCCTGGCTTCAAACATGGCTTCAGACCTGGCACTATCGTTCCGCTCGTCCATTCAAAACAGCCCTTCCAATCAAAGAGCCGAATCTCAGGCCTAAATCACGCCGATAAAAGGTGGGGCGTTCGTGACGCTCACGCTTCAATCAGCATCCTACGGGCGGTCGTATTGCCTGCTTTCGTGATTCCGCCCTGTCGTCGAGTTCCGCCGCTCGAATGCTCCGATGGCACCAGTCCAAGATACGCCATCAATTGGCGTGGGTTTGTGAAGCGGCTGAGATCGCCCAATTCGGCAATCATCGTGGCGGCCGTCACCAGAGCCATGCCGCGTAATGACTGCAGAGCGTTCACGACAGGCGCCAACGACCAGTCGCTCAACATGATCTCGATTTGCTTCGTCAGTCGATCACGCCGCTCGGTTGCTGCTTCGATCGTGGCGATGTGATCCTGGAGAACGATATGGTGGATTGGCTGCTCAAAGCAAAGACCGGCCAACCAACGGCGGTGCATTTGCGTCCAGGCTGGACGGTTATAATGAAAGCCATGTCGGAGTAGAAATCCGCTGAGCTGCTGTCGCAGCCTGCCGCAGACTGCGCACAGCGGCAAGACGCGCCCGAACCAGATCCCGCATCGCCTCGTGAGCAGATCGGGGATCCAGACGGCACTCAATTCCCCGGCGCGATGAAGCCTTGCCAGATTGTTGGCATCCCGGCGGTCCGTCTTGATGCGATCGCCTGGCTTTCGCGGGATCAAAGACGGGGCCACGACCACGCAGTCATGGCCAGCGGCAGACAGCTGCCGGTGAATGCCGTAGCCGCAAGGCCCTGCTTCGTAGCAAAACTTCAGGGTCCGGCCCGACTGCGAAAGCTTCGCCAGCATGCGGACCAAGGCCGTTGGTGTGTTTACGATCTGGCCAAACGCGCGCACGTCACCGCGCTTACCGCCATCGGCAAGCGCCACCGCAATCGTTTCTTTGTGAACATCCAATCCGACGTATGTGATAGTCTCGTCCATGGCCCGTCTCCTATGCATGAGGCTCTACGAGAGGATCGCTCTCGCAACCCTCGATACCTGCATACTGTGAGACGGGTCACCCAGCCCCAGGCGAACATTTAGTCTAGGCTTTATTGCGGATATAGCAGCGGAGCCGGAAAATCGAGCACATTGTTCGTATAGCTTTCGACCACGGCACTAAAAGGCGTGCCATCTTGCAACTTTAGCACCGCATGATGTTCGAGAAGGAATGGCGGTGGAATCAAGGGCCCTGAGCTCGACACTGGTAATTCGGCTGACATGTCCCAGCCTTCCGGAAGAGGGGACCAAAGCAGTCTGGCCGTTAGGTTGGTTCGCGTGAAGTTCAAGGATCGAACGGCTCGACCGAACGAGATATCAGTCGTATTCAGCACCTCGTTCATCTCGGCTGTCAATCTTGCGGGTACATACCAGTTGTCTGCTTCCGAAAGGATGCGATCACCGCATGCTAGGCGGACATGGCGATAGACGATCGGCTCGTTAGGCCCGACGTGCAGCAATTTACGAATATGAACGTTAGCTGGCTTGTCGTGTCCCTGTACATGTTTTGCTACGATCTTCGAACCGGGTGGTGCAAGTCTATGCGCTTCACACCAGCGATCGAGCGTGAGCGTGGCACTGGCATTGCTGAGGAGATTCGCGTTTAGAGTCTGAAGAACCGCAAGGGCTTCCATTCGTGACAAGGGGGTTCCCGGCCACTGCTGCTGGGAGGACAGGTCATCCGCCGTCAAAGGCCGCACGCTGACGATGGCGGCCATGACGGTGAAGGTGACGAGCCGATTGAACGTGGAAAATGAAAAAACCATGGATATGCAACTCCTTTACTGCAGACTTACGAACTTCGTGGCGTTTTTTTCTGAGCTTTTGCAGGCAAGCCAGCCGTTCGTCGCGCAAAGCAGCGACATGCGCGATTGCGCCGCCTGCGGCCGCGCGCTTCGGGTCGATCTCGATGATTGGAATTCCCGCGCATCACATCCTTGGCCGACAAAAGGGCAAATTCGCGGTGGTTCGGCGGATCGTCATAGACCGATGGACTGAAAGTGAGTTCGACAATCAGACCACCTCTAACAGCGGCTCTCAATAGACATTCGCCCTTGCCTCCAGTTGAAGTCAACTCTCTATACCGGCGTTCGGAAGATTGCCAAAACGGTTGTGTGGATAGCAAAGATCCACTGCGTAGATGAATGCGTTTCAAAGTCGGGTATCGTTGACTGACGTCCGGTTCCGGCGAAACGGTGTCTTTTAACGGATCATCAGCGGGACGAAAGTCCGGCGGTTATCGAGAGTACATCCGGAGGCGACGGAAGCGCCGCGGACATTGCACGGAGTCGGCGATCTTTTGCACCTGTCACTCTGGATTTTCCAGGGAACAGAGGGCGACGTGACCCGCCTTCAGGGTCTGCATAGAGACCGTTTACAATTGGGGACGCGCCCGACGGGAGGTGCCTGCGTCTCCCTCTCCGGCAGTAATGGTCTATTAGAAACGGTAGGTCACGCCTGCGCCGATCAACCACGGATCGATTTTTGCCTTGCCGCTCAGGGGGCCGAGAACGTCATGATCAGCCTTCCATTCGGTTTCGAGGAAGATTTTCTTCACATCGAAGTTCACGCCCCAATGCTCGTCGACCATGTAGTCGAAACCGACCTGCAACGCAGCGCCCACATGATTGTCGACGTCGAGGTTATGGAACCCCGCCTTTTCGCTCTGGTTGTAGAACAGCGAGTAGTTGATCCCCGCGCCGAGATAGGGCTTGAAGGCGCCGAAGTCGGTGAAATGGTACTGCAGCGTAATCGTCGGTGGCAGCAGCCAGGCCTTCCCGACCGGAACCCCAACCGCGCCAACTTCCTTGATGTTGGCATAGGTCGTGCCAAGGATAAGTTCAGCGGCGATGTTGTCGGTGAAGAAGTAGCTGATGTCGAGTTCGGGGATCAACGAGTCCGAATAGGAAAGGTCCGAGCTAGGCACGCCGTTGATTGAGCCACTGTCCTCAGTGATGACGCCCAGACCGCGCACGCGGATCTGCCAGGGACTTAGCCCGGCCGCTACACCCTCTGTCGCCGGGGCAACAGGCGGTGATGTCAGCTCCGCCGCGGCTGCCCCGCATGCGAAGAAAGCCGCACCCAGTGCCGCGGTACATCTCAGATACCGTGCATCATTCCTGCTCATCTGACCTCTCCTTGAACCAGCACAAGTTGGATCGGAACCAATCGTTGCAAGGCGAACGGTAGACTGTGCGCAGCGGCGGCATATTGATCGAGATCAACCGTAGTCAGAAAGAAACGCTTTATCGCGCGGAGAGGGCAATGTGTCGCACGGAGGCTTTCGGCTGGAAGCTGAGATTTGGCTCACGTGGAAGTACAGACAGGCTGGAGGAAGCTGGCCTCAATGACCGCGCTTCCCGGCCGCCTTCAACGCCCGACGCCTGATGCCGCCGCCCGTTCAAGGAGTCGCGCCGTCACGCACTTTGCAAGGCAGTGGCCGGGCCATCAGTTGGAAATACGTGTAACGGCCAATCAACCACCACTCTCGCCTGGCCTATTCTAAAATCTTTCCCGACGAGGCGCGGCGGGCACTGAAATGTCGCAACTGCGACACGCTTGTCGCCTCCGGATGGCTCTAAGACAGAGGCTATTACAGGAGTGCGGCCATCCTCCACCTTCCACAAATCGCTCATGTCGGTGACCGTGTCCGTGGCAGCCTGCCAGACCCACAAGCTCGGCATTTACAAGCTCGGCTGCCGTGCGCTTCTGGGCGAGGCCTTCGGTGCACGGCATACTCGCCTACTATGCAGTACATCCGGCCGCCCTCACCTATCGCCCCCGCCAACGCCTCCTTCGCGGAAGGCGTCATGGCCGAGCGCTTTGCCATCGGCATGCAACCAGCCGGACAGGCGGGTATCGTGCGGGGCATAGTCGCCCGCAATCCATCGGAGCGATTTGCATCTTGGTGGCGCTAGTGGTATCCGCCTAACATAAGAGTCCGTATGGGATTCCCTTTGGCGAGTGCGTATGCGAGTGTGGCGCATGCGCAC
>MBFK01000070.1 GCA_001704765.1 Sinorhizobium shofinae | reverse complement strand
GATAAAGCGGATCACGAGCAACTTCTGACATGGCCCATGTACGCACATCTTCCTCAGCCGTCGGTTAACTTTACGGTGCCGTTGCCGTCTCCTCCCGTGCAGGCCGGATAGCAAGTGCCCGGTTTGACAGGCCGCCGTTCCTCAAGCCGGATCTCGTGCTCCCACGGAACGTTCAGATCGTACTCGTACAGGAACCGGCTGCCCTTGCGCAGCTTCAGGTCGCCAAGCGTCACAGCCGGGGAGCGGGCACCCGTCTCCCATGAACCGTACCGCACCGTGTGAATGATGAATTGATAAAGGTGGATTCCCTCCCACCCCATGGCAACCTGAAGGACGCCATGAAACTCGTGCAGCGTCGTCGTCGAGGGAACCTGAACCCGGCGCCACACCATCGGGCTTACGTCCTTCAGCCAAATACGGAATTGCAGGACAAAAACCTCGTCCTCGGAGGTCGCCGTCTCCCCATCAGTTCTTGTTGTCCGTCTTGCCCTCTTCACGCTCGCCAGTTCCGTCGAGATTTCAATGGCGACGACATACTCCGTTCCGGCCCGCCCCACAAACCCTCATGCTCCCGATCTCCTGCTTAAGTTCCTGATAATCCCGTTCGATCCGCCATCTCAGCTTGGCCTGGTCGACGAGGTCGGTGAGCTCGGTATCTTCCGGCAAGGTCGAGAGCCAGTACTTGGTCGGCTCGACCTCACCGTCCGGCCACTCGATCAGGAACCATTCCTCGGCTCGTGGTGTGGAGCGCCAGTAATCGCGATGGGCCGGCCGGACGCGGACGGCGGCAAAGCGCGAGGCGAGCGGCGCCTTGGTGCCCTCGCGCCAGGTGATGCGGTGCCAGGCGTCCTCGGGCAGGACTTGCGCCAGTTCCTTGGCGGAAACGGGCGCGTGCCCGGGCTGGCGCCGGGCCAGCGAGGGCGGGCGACCGCGTCCGCTCCACGGCTTGGGCGGAAGCGGCTGCGTGCCCGGCGGCCACAGGCCGATCGAGGCCTGGACACCGACGACATAGGTCATGCCCATCTCTGTCAGCTCGGTGCGGATGGCGGTGTCGTTGCCGTAACCGGCATCGGCCAGCACAACGCCCGGCGAGACGCCGGAATCCAGCGCCGCCCGGATCTGAGTGAGCGCGATTGCGGGCTTGGTCTGGAAGATAACGTCTTCCGGCACGCCCGCCTTTTCCCGCCGGCCGCGGTCGTTCGCCCAGCTTTCCGGCAGATAGAGCTGATAGGCGACCGGCAGGCTCGCCTGTTCGGTGGCAACTGACAGACTGACCGCGACTTGGCAATTGTCCTGCTTGCCGAGTTGGCCGCAATACTGCCGCGCCACACCGACCGAATGCTTCCCTTTCTTGGGAAAGCCGGTGTCGGCGACGATCCAGGCGCGGATCGGCGCCTGACGCTCAAGGGCCGGCAGAACCTGCGCCCGCACGGCGTCAAGCACGGCATCGTCCGACCAGTCCGCTTTCGCCACGAAGTGATGCAGAGACTGGTGCGCCGCCTGGACACGACCAGGCTCCACCCGTGCCGCCATCGGCTCGACGCTCTTGCGATCGCCTGGCAAAAGCAGCCCGGTGCAATACGCCTTCAGCGGCGCCACCCGGTCAGCATGACCCAGTGCCGATGCGAGCGCCTCGACATAGGCCGCAAAACGCGATTCACTCGTTTCGATTCCGTCCTGGAGATCCATCGCTCCCTCCATCTGAAGCTTGAATCGCCATTCTCGCAATCAATCATTAACAAAGTTTGTGACACAGTAGTACTAACAGGCTGTTGAAGAAGTCTCCGGTTTGGCCTTGAGTATGGCCTCGTCGCCGTTGTGGTATGCGAACGTGATCTCGATCGTGCCATCGTCGAGCAATTCGGCATGTCCGTCACCCGAGACTTCGTCCATTTCGTCGCATCCTTCCCATGTGAAGGAGACCATGGACGTGCTGTAGCCGAGATCGAGGCCCGCTTGCATCGCACCGAAGGCGATCTCGCCATGACCGTTGGCCCCGATGGTGATTGTGGCGGGCTCGACCAGGTCGAGATAATCCCGATTCCACAGGTCGGCCTCGACGATCCGCCAGCGGCCAATCAGGCGGCAATTCAACGCCGCACTCATGACAGCACCGCTATCAGTTTCGGTAACCGCACCAGATCATAGGCGGCGGCAGCGAAGGTGAAGGCCCATCCGACGCGGTCGCGGCCACGGAACTTCGTCTTGTCCTGCCCCGCGACGGTCTTGATCCAGCCGAACGCCTCCTCGATGCGCTTGCGGATGCGCAAGCTGACCCCATAGCCGGAATGGCGCGTCGTGCGCCCGTCGATGGCCGAGCGCCGACCATTGATGTTCTGCGCGACATGGGGCGTCACCTTCATCGACCGCAAATCTTGGATGAAGTCTTTTGTGTCGTAGGCCTTGTCGGCACCCAGCGTGATCGCTCGGGGCCGGTCGGCGAAGGGTTCGATCATGTGCAGCGCCGCGACCCGTTCGGCATATCCGCTGGCCTCTGTCAGATAGGCATCGACCAGCAGGCCATGGCGGTTTTCCATCAGCCCATGCCCCATGAAGCACAGCTTGGCCTCCTTGCCTTTGCCCCTTTTGTAAAGTCTTGCGTCTGGGTCGGTCGTTGAAGCATGCGTCTCGTTGGAACGCCTTTCGCCATGAAAGTCTGCTTCCACATTCCGACCGCCGGCATCCGACGGTGGTTCGCCCGAACCGTCCTTCGGCTTGAAGCTCTTGATCGACGCCCAGGCTTCGATCAGCGTACCATCGACAGAGAAGTGGTCCGTTGACAGCAGCCGCTTTACCTTGGGCTGCGCCAGGATTGCACCGAGGAACTTCGCGGCGATGTCGCCCTCCAGCAACCGATCGCGGTTCTTCGAAAACACCGAATGGTCCCAAGCTGGATCGTCAATACCAATGCCAACGAACCAGCGGAACAGCAGGTCGTATTCGAGCCGCTCCATCAAAAGCCGCTCAGAGCGAACGAATAGAAGGCTTGCAAAAGCATGGCGCGCAGAAGCTTCTCAGGCGCGATCGACGGCCGCCCGATCGGCGAATAGAGCGCGGCAAACTCCCGTTCCAGCAAAACCAGCGCGTCGTTCACGATCTGCCGGATTGCCCGCAGCGGATGATCACGACGAACCCGATCCTCCAGATCGACATAGCTGAAGAGTTCACCCGTCCTCACATCGCCGCCGCGCATCCATCACTCCAAGACTCGACGAAGCGAGTGAATCACGGCTAAAGCCTCCAGGCCAGCTTCTTTTTCAACAACCTGCTAATGCCTTGCTGCGACGCAGCACCGCCTACCGCTTGTCCATTCTCACAATTCCGACACACCTGTATCGTTGCAAACAAATAGAACAAGCCGCATTGCGACCACGTGCGGGATTTCCAAGGTTTTTTGGTCGGCACGGCTCTTGCTAAGTGACCTGTAGCGGTGTCGGGAACGGAGTTCTTTGTGCCGATATCGCGACCACGCACATGCAGGGCCGAAACGACGATGAGTAGTTCGTATATACATTCATTGGAATCGCTGGGTAACGCTTCCTTCGGAATTGGACCGATGTCAAAGAACACCGTGGAAGCTTGCGGTAATGTTGCGAGACGTCATGGAATTCCTTTGATGCTGATCGCTAGCAGGCGCCAAATCGACAAGGACGACTTAGGCGGCGGTTACGTGGAGAATTGGACTACTCGAGAGTTGTCCGAATATGTACGAAGAAAGTTCCCGCCGAATTCTCTGCCAATTTGTCGTGATCATGGGGGGCCGTGGCAGCACCCCAGTGAACGTGAATACAGCGAGGAGAGAGCAATGAACTCTAGCCTCGAATCGTTCAAAGAGGACATTCGGGCAGGATTCAATCTACTCCACATTGACACCAGCTCGGAGCGAGCCGGTATCGCCCCGATGGACAGCGCGATAACGAGGTTAGTGAAGCTGTACGCGGAGTGCCATAATTTTGCGAAAGACATTGGTAGATCCATACGGTTTGAGATCGGTTTCGAGGATCAGAGTGTCGATACTGACTACCCTTCTGACTTCAAGGACAAGCTCCATAGTGTTCTTGCGAGACTAATTGACCTCAAGCTTCCCTTGCCGACTTTTGTAGTGGCTCAAACGGGTACAAAGGTCCTTGAAACTCAAAATGTCGGAGCGATCATGTCGGCTCCCCTTGCGGTACGGCACTCGATCGAACAGCTTGCAAGCATCTGTCGCGAAACGGGTGTCGCATTAAAGGCTCATAACGCCGACTACCTGCCGGCAGAGGAAATTTCCATACTAAAACGCTCCGGCATATCAGCAATTAACATCGCGCCGGAGTTTGGCGTCGCCGAAACGCGAGCACTTATATTTGTTCTCAAAGAACTGAACTTGAGTGTTCAACTGGAAAGATTCCTGGAGCTGGCCTTCGAGTCATTTGCGTGGAAGAAGTGGATGAAACCGAACTCCCAAGCATCCGACACAGATCGCGCGATTATTGCAGGTCACTATGTGTTCGGAACTGAGAGGTATCGAGCCATTAAAAGCGTCGCAGAATCCGCATGCTCCAAAAATGGAAAGAACCTAGATAAAATTTTGCAGGCTGCGGTTGAACGATCAATCGAGCGATATGTGGAAGCCTTTTCCGCATGAAGTTGTAACGGAGTCGAACGTGAGACAAGACTACTTGCACGGCATTTTCTCAGCGGTGAATAGGTCGGCCAGCGACAATTCAAGTGACCTCAGAATTGGGCATGTGACGACCGCCAAGAAGGTCACCAAGGGATGGGGTGAGGAGCGCTGGCTCGTAGCTGAAGGCGCTCCTTTCGGTTTCAAAATCATTCATATTCAGGCCGGTCAGAAAACCAGCCTCCAATACCATGAACGAAAGGAAGAAGCGAACCTCGTTCTTAGTGGGAGTGGTGTACTTTTCTATGCCAATAAACAACCGAATGAATCGTTGCAAAAGATCGATATTGACGCCGGCGACATCGTCCACATCTTGCCAGGTATGATACATCGTATTCAGGCCACAGATGACATCACACTTGTAGAGGTCTCAACTCCGGAATTGGATGATGTAATTCGCCTTGAGGATGATTGGCACCGCGGCAGCGGGCGTATCGAATCCGAACACTCGAACCAAGGTTGATAAAATGCACTTTACTGTAAAGCGCTACGACTATCCATCGCAATTCGCTGGCATTGAGGCGAAAGTTTTACACGAGATTAGGGACGTCCTAAATAGCGGTGCGTATATCCTTGGAAACGCAGTTTGCGAATACGAAAGAGACTTTGCGGCATACATCGGGACAACACATTCGATTGGAGTTAATTCTGGCACTGACGCGTTGATTCTTGCATTGCATGCGTTGGGAGTGGGCCCAGGCGACGAGGTAATTACGGTTACTAATTCTTTTCATGCCACAGCGCTGGCTATTGTTAGAGTGGGCGCCATCCCGGTTCTGGTTGACTGTGATCCAGATACGTTCTTGATCGATTTGGAACAGGTTGAAAGGAAAATTTCCACGCGGACAAAGGCCGTTATTGTTGTGCATCTGTTCGGCCAATCCGTAGGCATGTCCACCGTCCATGAGCTTGCTAGGGACTGCGGATTGCTGGTTGTTGAGGACTGTGCGCAGGCCGTGGGTGCACTGTCAGGAGGAAAGAAAGTTGGGTCAACCAGCGACGCGGGTTGCTGGAGCTTCGCACCATCGAAGAACCTATCAGCGGCCGGTGACGCCGGTGCGATCACTTTGAACAATCCGGAAGTCGCAGATCGACTACGACAAATGCGACATTTTGGTCAAGCTGCACAAAATGAACATCTTTTTGCCGGCTACAATTCCCGATTGGATTCGATCCAAGCCGTAGTTCTTAGAAACAAGCTTGCGCGTGTAGATATGTGGGGCGCGGAGCGCGCGAGAATCGCATCGATATACAAGGAACGGCTGGCCGATTTGCCGCTCGCATTTCAAAGCGGCGCAGAACCTGGAGAGCACGTCTACCATTTATTCCAGGTCAAGACCGACTTTCGCGACGATCTGCTCTCGCATTTGCGCAAGTGTGGTGTCGATGCTGTTGTTCGGTACCCGACTCCAATCCACCTGCAACCGGCTTTTGTTGATCTCGGGTATCGATCTGGCGATCTACCGATTGCTGAGGGCTTGGCAAAACAAATGCTTTGCCTGCCACTCCACCCGGCGATGACACCAACTCAGATAGACCTCGTTTGCGACAGTATGCATTCATTCTTTTCTGGCTAAATTGCGCGCAGGTATTTCTTCAAGTTTGACGAGGCTACTGGCACAACCGCCCTGCCGACCGCTCTCCTTCCCTGGCTTAACAAATCTGAATATTGAGGAAGCTTCAATGGGAAACAAATGTATACTGCTGAACTGCGAAGCAGTTCTGTTCGACATGGACGGGGTTCTCGTGGATTCCATCGCGCACATTGAGCGGTCGTTACGCCGCTGGGCGTCAAAACACAACTTGGACGCTGATCACGTAGTAGAGCTCGCACACGGCCGTTGCGATCAGGACGTTGTGCAGCTTGCAGCGCCTTTTCTTGATGTAGAAAGGGAAGTACGCCTTATTCAAGAACATGAAATCTCTGAAGCCTATAAAATCTGCGCAAAGAGTGGAGCTGTAGAACTCGTCAATTCGTTGCGACCGAGTACGTGGGCGGTCGTTACATCCGGGTGCCGCGCTGTCGCCGAAGCGCGTCTGAGGGCAGCAGGCATCACCACACCTCTGGTATTAGTTTCGGCAGATGATATTACTGTCGGCAAACCGCATCCTGAAGGGTATCTTTCCGCCGCGCGCCAAATCGGAGTAAGCCCTGCCAACTGCATTGTGTTTGAAGACGCGCCTGCGGGAGTTCAAGCGGCGCGAGATGCCGGAATGCAAGTTGTTGGTGTGGCGGGAACAGTAGCCAATGAATCCCTGGATTGCGATCATTCGGTATTGGGCCTTGATAAGGTCACGGCTGTCAACACAGAGTCCGCAATAGAACTACAGTTACGGTTGCCGGGCCACTGGCAACGGGCTCCAAATTAATAACTCCCGGCCTTCAATCGCCATGCTTTTCTCACACCAAGCCAAACTCCGTGATCGGGGCGGCATTTCCGCTAGAGATTTGAGCGTGCGCGGATCACAGGGATTGGCGCGGTCGGAGGGCACGAAATCGACTTTTCACGCTCTAGGGTCTAACCCCCCGCGCAAGTTGCGGGGAAGAGCAGCAGTTGTCAGGGCAATCCCTTGCCAACAAAAGCTGTTCTCATTACACGTAATCGTGCAACTTAGGATTTAAGAAGGCAGATGACTAACGCATCCGAGAGGCGGCGCTTGATGGTCGAACGCGCGCACAAGACCGGCTACGTTCCCTCAAAAATGATTGAGGATGAGTTCGGTGTTGATAGCTCGACCGTACGACGTGACCTCGCTCGCCTGGAAGCTGACGGGCTTGTTATTCGCACGCAAGGAGGTTTTCTCCCGGCGGAGAGCAAGGAAAGCTTCGACTACCCTTATGAGCCCAGACGACAATTTCGATCAACAACTAAGAGTCATCTTGGCGAATACGCCGCTGGCTTGGTAAAGGATGGGCAGACTGTTCTAATCGACAGCGGCTCAACGACATGGCATGTGGCAAACAGCCTCAAATCCAAACGGAACCTAACTGTTATCACCAATGATCTGCAAATCGCCCTGCTTCTCTCGGAGTCCAGTAACATCAATCTGCACGTAACAGGCGGCGTCCAGGTCGACAGCGTATTCACGCTCGTTGCTCCAAACACTGTCGACTACATCAACAGAATTCATGTCGACATCGCGTTCATAGGAGCCGAAGCAGTGGATGCGGAGCTCGGTGTTAGCAACGTCAATGTTATTGAGGTTCCCGTCAAGCAGGCAATGATAAGGGCGGCCGACTGTGCCGTTCTCGTTGCCGACAGTTCGAAATTGGGGAAGAGGTCGTTCGCCAGAGTCTGCGGGATCGATGAATTCACGGCAATTGTGACCGACGGGCGCGTGGCGCCTGAACAGCGGAAGGCATTCGGTCAGAAGCTGAAGATCGTTGAGGTCAACTGCCGGTGACTCTTCGACTTGGACCGAACTCACCACCCTCCCGCGCCATTTGCCACTAATGAGACCTGTGCGCGGGTAGGTCTTCTAACTCAATTTGCTGTATTTTTCTCCGGATTGAGGAAAATATGCGGTTGCGGGACGTCCGCCTTGAGACGGCGGCCGATGGGATGGCATGTTGTTTCGTCGTCTATCCGGCGGCGGCAACGATCTTCAAACTTCGCTTCATGTTGTAGGCGATGGCGGTGAGGCGGATCGGCGCAGCGCCGATCATGCCTTGGCAAGAGCCGCAACATGATCGGGCTAAACGGCAGGATAAGGCTATGCGGCCTCGGTGACCCCATGTCGGATCGACTTTACCTTATCCATGAACGCCTTCACCCGCGCAGGATCGACCGCGTTTTCGAACTCGCCGTCGACTTTGAAGGTGGAGCCCACTACCGCGCCATCCGACACGGAAAGCTGCCGCTCGACGTTCTCGAGGCGGCAACCCGTGTTGCAGAATACCACGGTGTTTGGAACTGCGCTTTTCACGCTGGACAGGATCTGCGTGTCGGTCTCGGCGCCGGCGGTGAGACCGGAAACGCAAAGTGCGTCAGGACGATTATTGAAGACGGTGGAGCGGGCGATATCGACGATATTGCGATCGCCGAGATATGAGGCGGCTTCGGGAACGATGTTGTAGAGGAGTCTCAAATTGGGAGCGAGGCGCATCTTGTGGCGGACTGTCTCACCGACATTTGTGTTCCACAAGCCGAAGTCGCTCGCATAGACGCCGCTGATGATTTCGCGAATGAACACGGCGCCCGTCGCGGCCGCGAGATCGATGGAGGCGATCGGATCCCAGAGCACGTTCACCCCGAACGGCACCTTGACCGATGGCATCAGTTCGCCAATCACCCGGGCCATGGCGGCCGTCGTCTCCGGACGCACCTTCGTCAGGTACGGAAGGCTGAACTCATTGGAGAACATGACGGCATCGACACCGCCGTCCTGCAGGTGCGTTAGATCGGCGAATGCCTTGTCGATGACCTTCTTCATGCCGCCGGCTGTGTCAAAGGCCGGGTCGCCAGGGAGCGCCTGGAAGTGGCACATCGCAATGATGGGTTTGTCAACGTTGAAGGTTTCTTTGAGCCATTGCATCGGTCTATCCCTTTCGTGCTGTCAGGCTGATGATTGATCTTTGGCGTGACGGTGCCATCCGACGTGGCACGACTTGTTTGATCGCAAGCCACCGTATTCGCCCGGGCGAGGCTGGGTCGTGAACGACCGGACCGTTCGCCGCGTGCAAGCGCCGCGGTCAACCACCGGTCGGTGCCATGTCTTGAGGGCCGCTTGCCGCCTTGCTGTCCATCCCGGAAAGAAAACCTGCAATGAGCTCAGCCGTCCGGTCGTAGTAGTTGGGAATGGCGAGCGTGTCGTCCTTGCGGGGCGCCTTCTCGAACCGCGAACCAGGGATCGCGCGATGAAACCGTTCGGCGAGTGCGACAGGGTGGATATCATCGGCTTCCACGCCGACGACGAGCGTCGGGACCTTGATGCTCGCCAGTTGCGCGGGCGAAAACTCAAACCCGTCGCTGGCGATATCCGTCAGCATTTTGCCGAGCCATCGCGGCTGGTGACCTCCAAGATAGTCGATCAGGGTGTCGTAGTTGTCGGGGCTCGATTGCCTGATCTCAGTGGCGAGATCACTTGCCAGAAAGGCCTCGATTGCTTGCCTTGGGGGGTACCGCTGCAGAAGGTCACCGACGAAGCGTATCGACTCAAGATTGGCAGGAGACTTGCTCAGAAACCATGCCGGTCGAACCAGGATGAGGCCGCGGACACGCAACGGGTTCCGGATGGCCAGCGCGAGCGCCAAGGCCGCCCCCATCGAGATGCCGCCGGCCACGAAACCGTGAGGAAATCGTTCGACCGAATATGCGTCGATGTCCTTGTAGAACGTCTCGAGCGAAAACGCCGCTGGCTCCGGGCAGCTTGACGCGCCATGCTCGGCGCACTCGATCGTCGTGAGATCAAACCTTTCGTCCTGCGGAAAGATGCGGGCCACCTGTGAGGCATCTCCCCCGAGCCCGTGCTGGAACAGCACGGGCAGGCCACCATTGCCGCGCCCGATGACATTGAGGCGCGTGCCGCTCGCAGATTGGATAAGACTGCTGCTTTTCAACTTTGGCACCTTTCAGCCACCTAGAGATCGATGTGGCGCCGCGTGCGGATGCTCTGATCCGCGGCGAGCACAACGCGAAGACTGTCCACGGCCGCGTCAAGATCGGGCCTATCGACGGCGCCGGAGCGGATAGCGTCGAGGAAAGCTCGCTGCTCCAGTTCACAGAGTGCATCGTGGTCAGGCTCATTAGCCATCCTGATGATCTCATCGGCGTGCTTCAGCGAGTTGTCCGGGTTGAGTTCGGAATGATGGACCCGCAGCGCACTGGTCTTGACGTGGTTGAGAATGTCCGAGGATGCAGTCGTCCATGCGCCTTCCCCGGCGGCGTCACCCTGTTCACTCATCGTAATGCTGACCGCGCCCTTGGGGCCGACGACGTCTTTGACGAAGTAGGCAACCTCGCTCATCATCGGACCCCAGCCGACCTCATACCATCCGATTGAACCGTCATCGAAGGTCACCTGAAGCTGGCCATAATTGTACTGGTCCTCGGCGATCTCATCCGAGAGCCGCGCTCCGATGCCATGGACACGGACCGGCTTTGCTCCCGTGAGCTCGCACATCACGTCGATATAATGGACCCCGCAATCGACGACTGGAGGCAGGGACTTCATCAGGTTCTTGTGCCAGGTCCAGGAATCGCCGATCGACTGCTGATTGATGTTCATCCGCATGACGAGCGGCTTGCCGAGTTCTTTCCCGCGGCGGATGAGTTCGCGCCAGGACGGGTGTACCCTGAGAATATAGCCGATGTAGAGGGTGCGCTGCGTCTCTCTCGCGACCTGAACCATGTGCTGCGCTTCTTCGACACTCCGGGCCATCGGCTTTTCGACGAAGACATGGGCGCCGGCTCGCATCGCCTTGATCGCGAATTCGGCATGGGTGTCGGGATAGGTGCTGATGATTACAGCCTCTGGCTTGAGCGCGGTCAGAGCTTCATCGAAGTCGTTGAAGCGGGCTGCGGAAGCCAACTCGGAGGGCAGGTCCGTGGTGAGCACGGAGCGGCTGCAGATCCCCACGAGCTCGAAACCGTCGATGCGGGTAATGGCCTGGGCATGCGATATTCCCATATGCCCCATCCCGACCGCCAGCACTCGCAGCGAAGCCGACCGCTTGCTGCGGTCGTGCTTCATCGGGGCGTTTTTCAGTGTGTGGCCGGCGTCGTTGGTGTCCATATTCTCTCCCTCCCGGAACAGGCTTCGTATCGTTTGGCATGCCGCCGCATCACCTCGACCAGTGCGGGGTCACCGCCAAAGATCTCCGGGACCTGGCTCGGATAAAGGCGGGCTGCGTCGATACGCGCCGTCAAATCGACATCGACGAATTCTGGTGTTGGCTCTTGCCAGCCTGAAAGCTCCAGACCGCGTTCGACCGTTATCGGGTGCTCGGCCGGGAATTCTCCCAGGAGATAGGGAAATTCCTCGTAGAGACGCAGCGCCGTTTTGCCGAGGCAGACCTGCTGGGCGGCCGTTACCAGACTGAGATGGTCGGCATGCCGGCCGATGCCGATCGGGGCATACACGATGTCAGGCCGCTCCTCGCCGATAATCTCGTCGAGCTTGCGGGCGATCGCATCGACATTGGGTTTATCCTCAAGTTTCAATCCCGCGAACAATTCCGGAATGTCCCCGTAGATGGGCTCTCCGTCCTCATTCTTACGGTAGATGGCGTCGAGGAATCCTTCGTGCCGGCAACGCGCCCCGAGGAATGCCGCGACGCGCTGATCCTCCTCGCGCCGGATCGCGTAGGGTCGATCGCCGCGGTTCCAAACGCCGTGAAACCGCCGGCCGAGCGGCGTGAGGGCTCCGGCCGCATCGCCGGTGATGAAGGTTGAAATGACGACATCATCACCAGCACTCGTCAGTTTCTTGATGAGCCCTGCGCAGCTGAACGGCACATCGTCGAGATGGGGGGAAAGGAACAGGTGACGTGGGCCTGCGCTTGCCATCAGCGGACCGATCCTTTGGACGGAAGGAGATCACGAAGGAACTTGGCGGTCGAGGCCGCCTCGCTCTCCTCGAACCCGTGCGCGATGATCGGGCCCGAGAAACCTCCGCGAAGGAAGAGATTGAGCAGCCGCTCGAAATTGATAAAGCCGGTGCCCGGGGCACAGGGTTTGCCGTCATTGCGCATGTCCTGCGCATGGATGATCGACGTTGAGTCCGCCAGAAGATCGTATGCTCGCAGCAGGGTGTCCGAGGCATGATCCCGTGTGCTCCAGTCGACCAGATTGAAGGGATCGAAGACGATTTTCACCCGATCGCTGCGGACTTCGTCCAGCAATCTTCGTGCGGCCTGTGCTGATGAAATGACATTCGACGGCTCCGGTTCAACGCCAAGTGTGACATCGTGAGCTTCGGCAATTTCGAGCAACCGGTCGAGCTCGGCGCGGAAGTCGCGCCAGGCGCCCTTGCCGGCGTTGTCGGGATGGGATTTCCACTTGTCGGCAGCATGCCGGGTGCCGGTACACAGCGTGATGGTTGAATAGCCAAGCGCCTTGCTGGCTTCGGCGAGCACGCGAAAGCCGCGCCGGCCCTGCTCGACGACATCAGGGTCGGGGGCAATCATGTTGTAGGTGCCGGAAACCACCGGAACCCCCACGCGACTTGCCTCGAAGTCGCGCTTAACGGCGTCCAGACGCGCGTGGTCCAGCTCTTCGGGCAGAGTCTCGAGCCCGATGCTCGCCATATTGAACTGCGTGCAATCATAGCCGGCCAGCGCAATGGCATCGGCGAGCTTGGCGCTTGTCTTGCGATCGAATGTCTTGGCGAAGATTCCCAGCTCTAACAATTTTCAGGTCCGATTTCGGGAAACCCGCCCGAGGTTCGAGGGGCGACAGTTTCCGATGTTTCGTGTGGCGAGCCTCGCCTGAGGGCTTGTCAGGCTCTAAGAGGCTCAGCGGCTTGTGATGTGTGGCCGAATGACCACTTGACAACGACTAACACAGTCGAACATATTATGACAATAGCGAACATGAACGAACACGGTGAAAACATGGCTGAGACCGAAGAGCAGGACCAGGGTACATCTCAGACCTCCTCCGGCCGGCACCTTCAGACGGCGCGCCAGAGGGCTTTGCTTGCAATGGTGAAGTCGCGCGAGTTCATCACCGTTGCCGAGATGGCGGCGCACTTCGGCGTCTCCGAGATGACGATCCGGCGCGACCTCAAGGCGCTTGAAAAGGATGGCAGCCTTGAGCGCGCCCACGGCGGGGCGGTTCTTCCGGAGGCCGCACCGCTTGGCGCCGAGCAGCCGTTTCGGGATCGCCAGATCAGAAACCTCGACGAAAAGCGAAAAATCGTCTCGGCCGCGGCTCGCCTGATCCGCCAGCATGAGACGATCGGACTGGATGTCGGCACCACCACGCTGATGCTGGCAAGGGAAATTATCGGCTTCCCGAACCTTCGTGCGGCGACCAACAGCCTGCGTGTCGCCATGACACTCGCCGACAGCCTTGTCCCAGTGTTTGTGCCGACCGGCCAGGTCCGCCCGCTCGAGATGTCGATCACGGGGGTGCGAGCGGTCCGGGAGCTTGCCAATTACCGCTTCGACAAAACGTTTCTGGGCTTGTCGGCGATCGATGAGACAGGCCTCTATGACTTTTCGATCGAGGATACCGAAGTCAAGCAGGCCTTTGTCGTCCAATCCAACCAGGTGATCGCGCTTATCGACAGCAGCAAGTTCGCCAAGACGTCGACGGTACGCCTCGGCGGCCTCGATATGCTTGACGTCCTGGTCACCGATGCAGCTCCGCCGCCGGCTCTCGCTCGCGCCCTGAAGGACGCACAGGTCGAACTGGTCATTGCGGGGGACTGAACGGCGCTGACAGGCGCATAGCGCGGACGGGCACGAGGATCGGCAGCTCCGGAACGCGAAAACTTTCGAAAAGCAATCACAAAAGAGGGAACGACAATGAGAAAACTGTTCTTGGCATGCCTTGCTGCAACTGCCTTTTGCTCCAACATGGCGCGCGCGGAAAACACCACGCTGACCATCGAAAGCTGGCGCACGGATGATATTGCGATCTGGCAGGACAAAATCATTCCGGCCTTCGAGAAGGCGCATCCCGGGATCACGGTCCGCTTCTCGCCGACCGCACCGACGGAATACAATGCGGCCCTCAATGCGAAGCTGGATGCGGGCTCGGCAGGCGACCTCATAACCTGCCGTCCGTTCGATGCATCACTTGCGCTCTACGACAAGCAACGGCTTGTGTCCCTAAACGATCTTCCCGGAATTGACGACTTTTCGCCTGTCGCGAAGGCCGCCTGGACCACCGACGACGCCAAAACCACATTCTGCGTTCCAATGGCGTCCGTCATTCACGGTTTCATCTACAACGTGGACATCTTCTCCGAGCTCGGCCTGAGCGCGCCCAAGACGAACGATGAGTTCTTCAAGCTGCTCGAGGCCATCAAGGCTGATGGCCGATTTGTGCCGATGGCGCTGGGCACCGTCGATCAATGGGAGGCCGCGACAATGGGCTACCAGAACATCGGCCCGACATACTGGAAGGGCGAAGAGGGCCGGCTCGCGCTTGTCGGCGGCAAGGAGAAACTGACCGACGAGGGTTGGGCTGAGCCGTATCGTGTGCTGAAGCGCTGGAGCGACTTTCTCGGTGATGGCTACAAGGCGCAGACTTACCCGGACAGCCAGAACCTGTTCACACTTGGTCGTGCGGCGATCTTTCCGGCTGGGTCCTGGGAAATCGGCCTGTTCTCGCAACAGGCGCAGTTCAAGCTCGGCGCCTTCCCGCCGCCTGTCGCCTCCGCCGGCGACACCTGCTACATTTCCGATCATCCAGACATTGGTCTTGGCCTGAATGCCGCCTCGAAGAACGCCGACGCTGCGCGCACTTTCCTGAGTTGGGTAGCGACAGAGGAGTTCGCGACTCTCTATTCCAACGCGCTGCCAGGCTTCTTCGCGCTTTCCAAGCACCCGGTCAAACTCGATAACGCGCTTGCCAAGACGTTCCTCTCATGGCGGGCTGACTGCCAGTCGACTATCCGCTCGACCTACGCGATCCTCTCGCGCGGCACGCCGAACCTCGAAAATGAAACCTGGAACGCGTCCGCCAACGTCATAAATGGCGTGGAGACCCCGGAAGCGGCAGCCAAGCGCCTACAGGATGGTCTCGACAGCTGGTACAAGCCCGCCAAGTAAGCTGCACCGCAAAAGAAGAGACTGGGCGCTGCGCATGAAGACGCGCGGCGCCTCGGCCCATCCGTGTGATGCTCACCAAGACGGAGCTTGTGCGCACAATGTCCTCTGCGAAGTTTAATCGTCCGCCATCGACCAGATGGCACATCCTGGTATTTCTCACGCCAACGCTATTAATCTACACAGCCCTGATGGTTATCCCATTGGCGTCGACGCTCAAGCAGTCCCTCTACAACCGGGTGGACGACACGCTCACCTTTGTCGGGTTCAGCAATTTCAGCAAGCTTCTGTTTGACCCGATCTGGGCCACCGGTTTCTGGAATGCACTGTCGAACAATCTCGTATTCTTCGTCATCCACATGGCGCTGCAGAACCCGATCGGCATCGCCTTGGCGGCGTTGCTGGCCAATCCGAAGCTCAGGCTGGCCCGCTTCTATCGCACCGCAATCTTCGTGCCGACTATTCTGTCCTTTGTCATCGTCGGTTTTGTCTGGAAGCTTATTCTATCTCCCCTGTGGGGCGTCGCGCCCTCGATGTTGAAGGCCATCGGCCTTGGCTGGCTCTTTGCCCCGTGGCTTGGACGGGAAGACAGCGCGCTTATCGCATTGTCGCTCATCTCGGTTTGGCAGTTCGTGGGCATGCCGATGATTCTCATCTATGCCGCTCTGCTGTCGATCCCCGACGAGGTGCTGGAGGCCGCGGAGTGCGACGGCATTGTTGGGTGGAGCCAGTTCTTCAAGATCAAGCTGCCCTTGATCCTGCCAACCATCGGTATCGCCTCCATCCTGACCTTCGTCGGCAACTTCAACGCATTCGACCTGGTCTATGTAAGCCAGGGCGCGCAGGCGGGCCCGAACTATTCCACCGATCTTCTCGGAACGTTCCTCTATCGCACCTTCTTCGGTTTCCAGCTCCAACTCGGAGACACCTACATGGGGGCGACGATCGCATCGATGATGTTCCTGCTCATCCTGTTCGGTGTCTGCACCTATCTCTTCTTCGTGCAGCGCCGTCTGCAAAGGTACCAGTTCTGATGTCGCGACCCCCATCAAGCCTCATCCGTGGGATCGGCGCTCATATCGCGCTCGCCGGCTATACCGCCATTGCGCTCTTTCCGGTGGCGGTCATCGTCATCAACGCTTTCAAGAGCCGGGCTGCGATTTTCAGTGAGCCGCTCATGCCGCCGACGGCAAAGAGTTTTTCTCTGATTGGCTTCGAGACGATCTCATCGCGTGGAGATTTTCTTTCCTACTTCGTCAATTCGGCAACTGTCACCGGGGTTTCGCTCGCATTGATCCTGTTGTTCGGCGCGATGGCGGCTTTCGCTCTTTCCGAATACCGGTTCCGCGGCAATGCGCTTATCGCTCTTTACGTCGCGCTCGGGATCATGATTCCGATCCGACTCGGAACCGTGGCTATTCTGCAGATGATGGTGAATGGGGGGCTCGTCAACAATCTCCTCGCGCTGATCCTCGTGTACACGGCACAGGGATTGCCGCTGTCGGTCTTTATCCTCACCGAGTTCATGCGACAGATCTCTGCGGATCTGAAGGACGCCGGGCGGATCGACGGCCTGTCGGAGTACAAGATCTTCTTCACGCTCGTCCTGCCCCTGGTGCGGCCAGCGATCGCGACGGTCGCGGTGTTCACGATGATACCGATCTGGAATGATCTCTGGTTTCCGCTGATCCTCGCTCCAGCCGAGCAGACCAAGACGATCACCCTTGGCGCTCAGGTGTTTATCGGCCAGTTCGTGACGGACTGGAATGCCGTCCTGGCCGCTTTGACGCTCGCGATCGTTCCGGTCCTCATCCTCTATCTTCTCTTCTCTCGCCAACTTGTGCGCGGTCTGACCGCCGGCGCCGTCAAGTAGCGCTCGAAAGGTACTGTCATGACCGCACCAGAGTTTGCCCTCAAGATTGAGGGCCTGAACAAGACTTTCGGCGATTTCCACGCGCTCGATAACATCAACCTGGAGATCAAACCGGGCGAATTCGTCGTCTTTGTCGGGCCGTCGGGCTGTGGCAAGTCGACGCTGCTGCGCATCATCGCCGGACTCGAACATGCTTCCAATGGCGACATCACCATCGCCGGCCGGCGGGCCAACGACGTCGAACCGTCGAAGCGTGACATAGCAATGGTGTTCCAATCCTATGCGCTCTACCCGCATCTCGATGTAAGGGGAAACCTGTCGCTGGGACTGAAGCAGGCAAAGAAGCCCCGCCCGTTCATTGAGGCGCAGGTGCTCAAGGCTGCAAAGATGCTGGCGCTCGAGGAGCTCCTGCATCGGCGCCCGTCGGAACTCTCAGGCGGCCAGCGTCAGCGCGTCGCGATCGGCCGGGCGCTCGTGCGGGAACCACAGCTGTTCCTGCTCGATGAACCTCTGTCCAATCTCGATGCGGCGTTGCGGGCCAACACAAGGCTGGAGATCGCCCGGCTGCACCGGCAGACGGGCAAGACGATGATCTATGTGACGCATGACCAGATCGAGGCCATGACACTGGCCGACAAGATCGTGGTGATGAACAAGGGCAGAATAGAGCAGATCGGATCGCCCATGGAACTTTACCGGCGCCCCCTGAATACGTTCGTTGCCAGCTTCATCGGCTCTCCGCAAATGAACCTCGTTCCCGGATCGAAGATCGGATTGAAGGACGTGAGCCTCGTCGGAATCAGACCGGAACATCTGACAATCAGCGCAGATGATGGCCCTATCCAGGGAGCCGTCAGCCATGTCGAACATCTCGGCGCGGACGCCAACGTCTACGTCGATGTCGCCGATATAGGTCTGATCGTTGCGCGGGTCGCGGGCGATGTCGAGGCAAGACCGGGTGAGACAATCCGGTTCGACATGCGGCCGGACCTGGTCCATTACTTCGACGAACAGGCGCGGCGGATCAATTAGAGACCACATTCTTCCGGGCCCCTCGGAAAAGTTATTGCACGAATTCGTGCGCTTCCCCGTGCAGGCGCGCGACCACCTACAACCGATGCGGGGTCGTGCAGGCGCTTCGCAATCGATTCATGGCCATTTCACACCTTTTCCGGCCTCACATAATGCGCGATATCGCGCATTATGTGACTTGACTGCACGTCTATGTGCATATTTGATGGAACGGTTGAAAACGCTCGGCGGTGGACCGGTCACCCGTGTTCACGGCTGAATAACCGGGGAGCAATCCAATGAAACGACTACTCGCCTGGGCCATGATGCTGACTGGCGTCATGGCCACTCAAGTGTCGGCGGCCGATGTGAAGCTGAAAGCACTCTTCATCGCGCAGGCCGCTTACAACGAGCAATCCGTTCGGGAGATGACCGACGAATTCCAGAAGCAGAATCCGAGCATCTCGGTCGACTTGGAATTCGTTCCCTATGAGGGACTTCACGACAAGATTGTTCTCGCCCAGGGGTCGGGCGACGGCTACGATGCGGTGCTGTTCGACGTGATCTGGCCTGCGGAATTTGCCGTCAACGATATTCTCGTCGATGTCACCGATCGAATTACGCCCGAGATGAATGCAGGCGTGCTCCCCGGAGCCTGGACCACTGTCGAGTACAAGGGGCAGCGCTACGGCATGCCGTGGGTTCTCGACACCAAGTATCTTTTTTACAACAAGGAGATGTTGGCCAAGGCGGGGTTCGACACGCCTCCAAAAACCTGGGCAGAGCTCATGAACCAGGCAAAGGCCATCAAGGAGAAGGGGATTGTCCAGCATCCAATCGTGTGGAGCTGGGCGCAGGCGGAAGCGGTCATCTGCGATTATGGCACTCTGCTTTCTGCCTTTGGTGGCAAATTCCTCGATGAAAAGGGTGCACCTGCGTTTCAGAGTGACGGTGGCCTCAAGGCACTGGACTACATGGCCGCCTCGATCAAGGACGGCGCGACCAACCCGAACTCCCGCGAATATCTGGAAGAAGACGTACGCCGCGTCTTCCAGGACGGTGAGGCCGCTTTCGCGCTGAATTGGACCTACATGTTCAACCTCGCGAACGACCCGAAGCAGAGCAAGGTTGCCGGCAAGGTCGGCGTTGTTGCCGCCCCAGGCGTTGAGGGAATTAGCACAGCATCGGCGGTTAACGGTTCGATGGGTCTCGGCATCACCAAGTCGAGCCAGCACCCGGAAGAGACCTGGAAATACATCACCTTCCTCACCTCGCAACCGATCCAGAACAAATTCGCCAAGCTCAGCCTTCCGATCTGGGCGAGTTCGTACGACGACCCCGCCGTTGTTGAGGGTCAGCAGGAGATGGTGGCGGCAGCAAAGATCGGCCTGCCCTTGATGTATCCGCGACCGGCGGCTGTCAAATATCAGGAACTTTCGCTGCTTCTACAGGTGGCGATACAGAGAGCGCTCTTCGATCAAGCCTCTCCGGACGAGGCGCTGATTGAGGCGGCAAGTTCATATCAACCCTGAAAACTTGGCGGGGCGGCAGAGCCCGCCCCGCTGCAAGTCCCGGCCCTGCTTCGCAATCAGCTTCGTTTCTCGTCCCCGCCGAGCGACCATAGGGCAGAACTCTTCAAAAAATCGGCCGCTCCATCGCACGGCAGGCCCCCGCATTCTCCACCAAGGATACAATCATGAATGAATTGACCGGGCGTCAGGCAATCGAATCCGAAATGGCGCGCCAAAAAAGCGACGCCCTCGCCTCCTTCGAGGCCGCAAAAGCGGCGGCAGCGGACATTGCATCTTCAATCCAGGTCACAGGTCAGTTGGCGCTGCTTGGAATGGGTGGCTCCCACTGTGTCGGCCGAACCGTCGAGCCAATCTACCGAACATTGGGGATCGACGCGGTGGCTCAGACTTTCTCAGAGCAACTGGACTCTGGGCGGCCGCTGAAGGGCAAGACCGTCATCGCGACCTCCCAATCGGGCGAAAGTGCCGAAGCCGTCAGGTGGCTGAATGAGGCAGTCGAACGAGAGCACTGCTTCGGCATGACAATGGAGGGGAACTCCACCCTCGCCAGAGGGGTTCCCTCTCTGATTGGCTGCGGCGGTTCCGAGATCGCGGTTGCGGCGACGCGTAGTTTCACGATCGCCTTCGCCCAGCACCTGGCTGTTCTGGCGGAACTCGGGGTTGATCCCACACAGGCGCTTGCGGCGCTGGCCAGAACACACTCGGTGTCTCTTGACGATGCGCTCGAGCACCTTGGCAATGTGTCCGCGGTGATCACTTGCGGACGCAGATTGCGCGGTCTCGCAGAAGGATTAGCGCTCGGAATTGCCGAACTCGCGAGACTGCCGTCCTTTTCGGTCGAAGGCGGTCAGATGCGCCACGGTCCGCTGGAAATGCTGGGAGCCGATCGCGGGGTCGTGCTTCTTCGATCCTCTGAACTTGGCGGGGAACGTTTTGAAGGACTGGTGTCGGCCATTCGCAAAGGCAGTTCCCCTGTCGTGGTGTTCGATAGTTCTGGGGCTGATCCCATACCAGATGCCGTCACCGTCCGGCTGCCCAGGAGTTCCGACATGGCGGCGGTCTTCACCCTTTTGCCGGTTCTTCAGCGCTTCATGCTGGAGTTCGGTAGCAAGCATGTGCCGAATGTTGGCACCCCCATGCACATCGCCAAGGTCACACGCGTCGAATAGGGAACTCATCGTCGCGAAACGCCTTCGGCGAAGTCGCGGCCAGGTTCACGATCAGCTCCCGCGGCCAGGAGAGTGCAATTGCCGCAACCGCCGCCGCCGCTGGCAGCTTTCGGCTATGCCGGCAAGAGATTATGAGCGCCGCAAGGACTTCAGATGATCATCCCGGAGAATGTCTTGATCGACGCCGTGACGGGCTCCGTCGCACCGAAAACCGAACGTTACGTGAAGCGGGTCTCCGATCTCAGGCAGGTCTTTGCCGACAGAGAAGCTGTGGAGCGAATGGTTGCCGAAAAAGGAAATCCCCTCGTCTACCAGGTGCGAGCCTACAGGAAAGAGGGATGCGATCTCTGGTTCGGCACGACGACGATCGAGCCGGGTCGGGTTGGGAGCGAATACTTCATGACGCGCGGACATTTTCATAAGAGGCGTGATATGGGGGAGGTCTATTATACGCAAGCTGGCAACGGCTTGCTTCTCTTGCAGTCGCGCGACGGACAAATCGAGACGCTGGAGATGAGGCCCGGCGTTTGCTCGTCTATCCCTCCTGATTGGGCACACCGCTCGATCAATGTCGGTGATGAACCGCTCGTCTTCTTCTGGATCTGCAACGTCGAAGCCGGCAACGACTATGCCGACATTGTGCAAAAGGGAATGTTGAAGCGGGTCGTCGTTGGTAATTCGGGTCCTCAGCTGATCGTCAACCGGTCATGAAATATCGGCTGGTTCACATCGGTGCCGCGATTGATCGGGCCCGCCTCGGCTAACCCCCTTTCAGGAGCGTGCCGGGCTCAGATGCTCTCCTGTCGCATTAAGCACCCTTCGATCGCACCGATTTTTGGAGCGACAGGTTTGCTGCTGGCCTTCCACACCGGATTTATGGTGTGGCCAGTTTCACGGGCACCGCCGTCAATGGGTGTTTTAGCTTCCGGTCGCGCCTTCCCTGTGGCCCGGACGCGGCGAGTTGACATACGGAGGCAGGCTACCTTCAGACCAACGCCAGCGCCTCCTGCGGTGACAGGATTCGTGACTCTTTCGGCTTTCTGAGGACCGCGGTGGCGACCCGGCTCCCCAGTCGCGCTGCTTCCGACCAATCCATGCCGCTTGCCAGTCCAAACAGCAGCCCGGCATTGAAACTGTCGCCGGCGCCCGTCGTGTCCGCGGACGGAACCGGCTCAATGGCATGACGGAAGAATTCTCCGTTTGGTCCCACGCCCGCACATCCGTCCTTGCCGAGCTTGGCAATAAGCCAGCCGCCACACAGCTTGCTGACATGCTCCAATGCGTCGTCGATATTGCTCAGGTCGGCGATTGCCAGCAGTTCCTGGGCATTGGGAACGAAGCAGTCGACGACCGGGAGATAGGATTTCAAATCCGCCACGACGGCCGGGGACCATCCGAATGGATCGGATCCCGGATCAAAGAAGCTGAGCGAGCCGCGAGATTTGATCCGATCGAGTTGCCGCAGCGTGCTTGCCTGAAGCGCAGGCATGGTGAAGTAGCCGGTGAGGAGCACAAGGTCGGCCCCGTAGGCTGCGGGGTCAATATCGTCAAACGAAAAATGCTCCAGGTGGCCGCGCGCCGATATGAAGCTTCGGTCCTTGGCATCGGACTCGAATGCAAGCGAGATCGTCGTCGGGAGTTTTGACACGATTTTCAGGTACGAGAGATCGACGCCAGCCTCTGCAAGGCCGGTTTCCACCGCACGGCCGACGACGTCATCTCCGATCGTCGCGTGGAGTTGCACGGGCGCGCCCATCGAGGCCAGGACTGCTGCTGTTGTTCCGGCGGCTCCGCCAGTGCGAAAGCAGACCGTGTCGACCAGCATCTCCGTGCCGGGCTCGGGCCACGCATCGACGGCTCTCGAGACAATGTCGGCGGCGACATTGCCGATCACGGATATTGTTTTCAGCATGGATGCGTTCCGTCTTCTGCCAAGCTTGGCGATGATCCCTTTGATTTCAGGCTCGATTCAGGAGCTACAGTCGCATTCCCTGCGACGCCTCAAAAAAGTGCAGGCTCTCTGGAGCAATGCTGAGCCGGATGCTTTGCCCCGGACTTACGTCAACGCCCGAGGGTGCCGTGAGGACCAATTCCTGACCTCCGACTCGTGTTGAGATGAGCTGTTCCGGACCGGTCAGTTCGACCAGGTTGACATCGGCGGCAATCTCGATTGCAGACGCTTGGCCGCTGATGGCTACCCCGATCGCCTCAGGGCGGATGCCCATCACAATCTCGCAGGCGCCGTCGGGACCCTTGTAGTCGAACTCGATCGGACATGTCTCACCACGGAAGCGGCCGTTCGACACCTTTCCGGAAATGAAATTCATCGGCGGCGACCCGACAAAGTCGGCAACCCGCATCGTGCGCGGTCGATCGTAAATCTGCGAGGGAGATCCCTGTTGTTCAACCTGGCCATTGTGCATCAGGACCAGTTGTGTCGCCAGCGTCATGGCCTCGACTTGGTCGTGCGTCACATAGACGATCGTCGTTCCAAGAATGCCGTGTAGCCGCTTGATCTCATGGCGCATCTCAGACCTGAGGCGCGCGTCGAGGTTTGACAGTGGCTCGTCGAACAGAAAGAGCTTCGGCTTTCTGACCAGTGCGCGACCAATTGCAACGCGTTGGCGCTGCCCGCCCGACAGCTGAGCGGGCTTGCGATCGAGAAGACTCTCGATCCGAAGAAGCTTTGCCACCTCAGCCACCGCCCTTTCCTGATCTGCCCTTGGAACCTTGCGCATCTCCAGAGGAAAAGCGATGTTCCGAGCGACGGACAGGTTCGGGTAAAGGGCATAGGACTGAAACACCATTGCGATGTCCCGGTCTTTGGGATGAACGCCGACAATCGATTTTCCATCCAGAAGCACGTCGCCGGATGTCGGCTCGGCAAGTCCGGCAATGATACTCAGCAGCGTTGACTTCCCGCATCCCGACGATCCAAGGAGGACCAGGAAGCCCCCGTCATCGAGGGCGATGTCGACGCCCTTGAGAACCTGGAGAATTCCATATTCCTTCCTGATCTGGCTAATCTCTAGCGCGCCCATCGATCCTCCCGAAAACGATTGAAACTGTTTTTGAATGGCTCATCCCTTGACCCCGCCGTGAGTGAGCCCGGAGATCAGTGCCTTTTGCAGGATGAGGCCGATGAAGACCGGCGGGAGGGCAGCGATGACGCCAGCTGCGGCGATTGCCCCATAATTTGTCTCTCTCCCGCCGGAAATTTCTGCGATCGCAACCGTGACCGTCTTTGCCTGGACCCCGGAGGTGAACAGCAGGGCGTAGAAGAATTCGTCCCATGCCAGGAGCAGTGCGAATATCGCAGCTGTCGCGACAATCGGCGCAATCAGCGGAATGCTGATCAGTCGCAGCATCTGGTCGAGCCGGGCGCCATCCATGGAAGCGGCGCTCTCGATTTCTCCGGGAAGAGCATCGAAGCCAGACTTGATCAGCCACGTCGTGAACGGGGCGAGGATGGCGAGGTAAATTGCCGCAAGACCATAGACAGAGTTGAGCATGCCGATGCGGGCAAGCACCATGTAGAGGGGTACGGCCAGGGCGACCGGCGGCAGCATGTAAAGCAGCACCACGAGACTCAGTGACCAGTCCATTGATTTGACGCGCGATACCACCCAGGCGGCAGGAATGGCGATGACAAGCGCCAGAAGGGTCGCGAGGCCCGAGACCCTCAGGCTGTTGAAAAGCGCCGACAGGAAGTCGCGCCCCTTGCCCTCTGTATAGTCGAGCAGCTGCCGGTAGTTGCTAAAATCCATCTCAGAAGGCCACCACCGGAGCGGCTTTTGCGTGAGGGCCTCGGCCGGCGAGAGACTCATGACAACCAACCAGACGAATGGCAACAGCACGATCAGAAACACGGCGATCGCGGCGACATAGGTGAAGATGGTTGCTGTGGTCGAACGCCGCTCCATTACTTCATCTCCTCGGTGCGCCGTACCAGGCGGGCATAGAACACGGCGAGCAGGGTGATTATCAGAGTGACGATAAGGGCAAGCGACGCCCCCGATCCGGCCCTTTGGAAGGCGAATGCTTCCTGGTAGACGAGGAGCGAGAGCGTCCGCGTCGAGTTGGCCGGTCCGCCCCGGGTCAGAACCCAGACGATGTCGAACACCTTGAACGCCTCGATCGTGCGCAGCACAACAGCGACCATCAATGGTCCGGCCAGGTAAGGTAGCGTAACATAGCGGAAGCGCTGGACAATGCCTGCTCCATCGATCAGCGCGGCCGCCTGCACGTCGCGCGGCACGGCCTGAAGTGCTGCAAGGGAGATCAAGGCGACGAGTGAGAAGTTCTTCCAGACGTCGGCGACGATGATTGCCCAGATTGCCGACTGCGGTTGACCGAGCCACGATTGGTAGCCTTCCAGCAGGCCGATTTGTGTCAGTGCCGCGTTCAGCGCGCCGTATTCGGGATTATAGATCAACCGCCACAACATCGCGTTGACGACTGTCGGCAGCGCCCAGGGCAGGATCATCAGCGCCCGCAACAGCGTGCGGCCGACAAAGCGTTGCTGCAGCAGGAGCGCGGTCAAGACCCCTAAGACGATCTCGGCGCTCACCGAAACCACGGTGAAGATCGCTGTCGTTGAGAGTGCCTGGAGAAAATCAGGACGCGATACGAGCTTGGCAAAATTGTTGAGCCCGACGAAATTGCCGGTGCTGCCGATCAAACGCGCATCCGTCAGCGACAGCCTGATGGTGTCGAACAGCGGGTAACCGATCACAGTCACCATCACGGCCATGAGCGGCAGGGCAAGTAGCCATGCTTGGCGTGGTATCCAGGCGGTATTCAAGGTTCAGTCCACCTTTCGCGTTTCACGTTCGCTGTACTTGCGAAGGGATGGCGCAACAGTTGCAGCGCCATCCCCCCGGGAGGGCGGACCGCAGGAGCAGTCCGCGTTTCACATGCACGACACACCTGTTGATTCATTGGCGGCCCGGGTAGCCTGATCCCGTGAGAGGTCAAGTTTCTCGATATCCTGAGGCGTGAGATAGCGGCGCCAGGCCGGCTGTCTGAGGATCTGTGAAGCAAGCGCGCTCGCAAGATGCGCCGACCCTACCCAATCGCGACCGCGGGACAGTCCCAGGGCGAAACCCGCGTTGAAACTGTCACCTGCGCCGGTCGTATCCGGCGCCTCGACAGGAGCGGGCACGACTGCCAAAGGTGGGCTGCCTGCGCTTTCCGAAACAAGACACCCCTTAGCGCCCATCTTTACGATTAGCACACCTTCAAAACGCTCCCGCAGTCTTGCCAGGGCGTCGGCCACGTCTTCGGCGCCGGTCAGAGCCAAAAGCTCCGCTTCGTTCGGAAGGAAGCAGTCGCACTCTTTGAGGATCGAGAAGATGGTGTCGCGCACTGCGTCCGACCAGCCGAACTGGTCGGACCCAGGATCGAAAAGCACGATGCTGCCATTGGCGCGCGCGCGGGCGCCCAGCGCAGCCACGTCGGCTTGAAGCGCAGGCGTCGTGAAAAAGCCCGTTAAAAGCGTGATAGGCGCGGCAAGCGCCTCATCCGCTAGATCGCTCTTCGAAAAGGCATCCATATGCCCGCGCGACGTGAGGAAGCACCGTTCGCGCTCCGGAGCTTCGAGCGCCACGGTGATGCTGGTCGGCAAATCGATGACGCGGATATCCGACGTCCGAACACCAATGTCGGCCAACATCGAGCGGATCACCGAGCCGATCTGATCCCCGCCAAGTGTGCCGAACAACCGGACGGGGGCCCCGGCTGCCGCAAGCACCATGCCGGTTACACCGCCGCTTCCGCCGGGGCGGAAGCTGACGTCATCGACAAACCGCTCTTCACCCGGAGGAGGCAAGCCCGCCACCGGCCGGAGCACAAGGTCGGCCTGAACATTTCCGATGACGGCGATAGCCTTCGTGGTGCCCATCGTCGTTCACGCAGTCTTGCGCTGATCGGGCTCGTCGCGAGCGGTGAGGGCATTGACGGTCTCGACGATCTCGAGAGCCTTGAGGCCGTCGCGCGCGTTCGGCTCGACCGGGCGGCCACCAAGGATGGCGGCAGCAAAGGCTTCCGTTTGAAGCTTGTAGGCATCGGTGTCGCCGAAAATCGGCTCCTCGTAACTGGATTGGTCGGCCCGGAAAATGCGCACACGGCTTGCCGCGCGGGAGAACGGGAAGGGAATTTCTGCGCTGACATGACCCTTGCTGCCGTAAATCTGGAAGCCTTCGGTCCATTCGGCGTGAACACTTGCGGTAATTTCGAAGGAGGCCGCTGCCCCCTCTTCCGTGGTGGCGATGCCGTGCCACGAATGGTCAACCCCATCTACGGCCATTGTCGCAGCCGAGACCGTGAGGTCACCGAGCAGGAAGCGCATCAGATCGAAGGTGTGAATGCCATGCGTTGCCAGAAGATGGGTTTTCCGGTTGGCGGCTTTCAGCGCCGTCTCCCGGTTGCGCACTTCCTGATCGACCAGCATGGCAGGAAACAGCGTCGCTTCGACCGGCGGCCGGAGTTCCGACATGACGCGATACCAGCATCGCGCGCTGAGGATCCGGCCGATCCCGCCCTCGGCGATCACGCGCTGTGCCCGGGCGATGCCGGGGTCAAAGCGCTTCATGCTCCCGACCTGCAACTGCAGGCCGGTCCTGTCGAGGACTTCGATCAGCGTCTCCGCTTCCGCCGCGGTCACAGCCACCGGCTTTTCGACGAGAACATGTTTGCCGGCGTTAAGCGCTGCGATCGAGACGGGGACGTGAAACCGGTCGGGAATGGCAATCAGCACCGCGTCGATGTCAGCGGTAAGAAATTCCTGCTGCTCGGTAAAGGCCGGCACATCCAATCGCAGACCCGCGCCTCTCGCCAACAGTGCGCTTGGGTCGAAAACAGCAGCGAGCTCAACGTTCTTCGCTTTCTGAACGGCGGGGAAATGCGCCGCCTGGGCGATGCGCCCGCAGCCGATTACCCCGAGTTTCAATTTGTCTTTGGTCACTTCGCCTCTCCAAAACGATTGATCGAAATCGTATAAGACTATGAAGCATGCACGATATCGTGCAGTCAAGCACTAATTGCACGCAATCGTGCATCATCAGGCCGCGTGACACGACCGAGCGGAGGCAGAAAGTAGGCAGCAGTGAGCACACCGGGTCCTGCAGCACTTGGGCGGGCAAGGAGGTTATCGGGATGGTGGTGCGGCGCGGGACGGCGCAGTTAGCGCTTCGTAGAGATGGTCGCCTACGCAATTTGATCAGCGACAGAAAGCGGCAACGACTGCCGGTCAGCGCATGGCGTCAAACGTCGACGATCCTGAGCTTTTTGCCGAATGCCTTGCGCTGTTCCGGATCGACGCGGCTGTCAGTGACAAGCACGGAAAGGTCGTCGATCCCACAGACCCTGGCAAAGGATCTTTTTCCGAATTTCGAACTGTCGGCGACGAGGACGGCGCAATCGGCTGCACGGACCATCGCCTGCTTTACAGGAACTTCGATCACATTGACGTTGGTCACGCCAAGCTCCGCGTCGACGGCCTCCGCTCCGATAAACGCGATGTCGACATGAATCTTGCTGATATAATCGACGGTGTTAGGACCGACGAGCGTATACACGGTGTCGACCTGCACGCCTCCTGTCACGTGGAGGTTGATGTTGCTGCATTCGGAGAGCAGTAGCGAGATCTGAAGATCGTTAGTGATGACGGTCAGGTTCTGCTTGGACTTCAGGCTGTTGGCCACATGCCACGTGGTTGAGCCGCTATCGACCAGTACGGTCTGGCCATCATTGACTAGGCTGGCTGCGTATTCCCCGAGTTGGCCTTTCACCGATGATCGGAAATGCCGTCTCGGCTCATAGGGATAGTCAAAGCTCTCCTTGCCCTCGATCGGCAAGAATCCCCCCTGCGTGCGCGTGACGAGTCCATCGGCTTCGAGGCGTGCAAGGTCCCGTCTGATTGTCGAGCTGTCGACACCGAATTCGTCTTCAATCGCCTTCGACGGAACGTAGCCCATCTTGTGCGCGCGCTCGACCATGAGGCGTCGTCGTTCAGATGCGTTGGTCACCGGGCCCCCGTTAGTTTTGCACGTTTGCGTGTGACTGTTCTAAGACCATGCTTGTCATCGCGCAATTGTCGTTCTTCGCTAGCGCCCGCTTATTCGTAGCCAATTCCTTGTATTGACTGTCGTTTAGGTGTTGAAGCCCGTGATAACGGCTCCACCCTCTTTGTACGAGATCCACAATTTGAGCGGCGACCACCGGAGCCGTTGCAGACCTGCCGTAATCCTCCGCGTTGGTACCTCCTGGACCGCGACCAGCAGTCGGACGAATGGCGGGTGCGGAGAGAAGCACGGGCATCAGCCTTCACGGCGTTTGTAGTGCAAGGGCTGGCGGAGGTGGAGCCGCAGAGAGGTCTCGAAGCCGAATGTGCATGGGAAGCCGATGCCCGCATCGCAAGTGGTTGCGGGATGAGCACTTGTGATTTGCACCTACGTCTGTAAGTCATTGATTTTATTAAGCCGTCGAATGTTGCGCCAGATTCAACAGCCTTAACTGATTGAAACAAAAAAGTTTTCTGGTGCAGGTTGGTTGCGATGGCGGGATTTGATCCTGCGATAGCCAGCTTGCCTGTCGTCCAAAAGTCCAAATAAACTGCCTACCCGATGCGAGGGCGGCCGCTGATGAGGTCGGCGGTGGCGCCGTAGCCATTTGCCTCAGGACCGGCCGCGGCTCGCTTTGGCAAGGTGATGCGACCGCGAGGCATGGCTTCGACAAGCCGACCGTGTGGACCGGTCGTGACCCGGCCACCTACGCCAAGAGGACATCAGGCGGGTCCATTAAGGATCTGCGATCACGTGGGGACCCAATCGACGAGAGCAAGAGATCGCGGATCCTTGGATGCGAAACGTCCTTGACCGCCGTTTCAAACGGGGCCCATCGCAATCGCCGGGTCTTCTTTTCCGGGAAGTCCGCCAATGTTTCCGTCACTTCAAGCAGGTGGATGGCGAGATGGTAGGAGATACCGCTGCCGTCCTTGCTGTAGACGAATGCGCCAATCGCCGCAGTCGAAACTGTGCCTCGCACACCCGCTTCCTCGAGAGCTTCGCGCGCCGCCGCGGCGCCTGAGCGTTCTCCCGCTTCGATACACCCCTTGGGAACCCCCCAGCGCCCGTTGCGGCGGCTGGCGACCAGCAGCACCTCAAGCGTTCCATCCGCAGCGGTGCGATAGCAGATTGCCCCTGCCTGCGCGATGCAGGTCCGCGGCGAACCGGCGGCATAGGGACGGACAAGCGGGCTTTGCGACGATCGGTCGTCACGCATGTCCTTCCCTCCCCTGATGCGCGATGGTGCCGGGTATCGCAGGCTTGCTGCGGTTCATGACCGTTCTATGACATGCAAGGATAAACGTGAACAGAGAAGATCAGACGAGAAGCCGAATGTCCCGCCCGACGAGGTGCGACTATTGTAAGCGCCGCGCCGAGGCCAGGGCGCCAGATCCTCACCCGTGATCAAGCCGCCAGCCGCACAACCGGCGACACCTGACGGGACGATGCGTCCGCGACGCCTTGAAGCGGCCTGAGGTGACACACGATGTCGCATGATCAGCGCCGGGGATGCTCAACATCCGCGACGGTGCGCAGCGCCCGACCAGCTGACGGCCCGGAATAGACGTCGGCGCTGAGAACGGCATCGGAAAAAACAATGCCGGTGTCTTCGACGATTTTGGCGACCGGCACCTGGAAATTCTGGCCGGGCCTGGTGCTGTTCGGACCGACGGGCAGGCGTTCGAACGGAATGTCGAGCGCATAGTCCCGCTGGNCGCCTGAACATCCTCCTCGTCGGTGTTGTAGAGCAGGAAGTTTTCGAGACCCTGCCAGAGATCGGCGCCCTGATTGAAGCCCCAATATTGCGGCGAGCAATTGGTCCACTGGAACGTGTCGTCATTGGCCTGCTTGGCAACGCGGATCTCGCCCCAAACCGGATCGAGGCGGCGCACGAGGTGGCCGCGGTCGAAATAGTTCTTCGATGGCACCGGCTCGTTACCGTAGAGTTCGTCGCCGTTTTGCAGTTCCTCTGGCACGCGCGGATCATAAAACCATTTGTCATTTCCCCGCTCCAGGTTCGTCCAGCGGGCACCGTCGATATTGACAGCCGTGTAAAACGCCATCTTGCGTTTGGGGTCGGCGTTGAGAACGACAGAAAAATGCTGGTAGCGCAGAACGTCGTCGACAGCACCGGTGACCTTGGCGGGCGCACCATGGCGCAGAGCATTCGCTCCAAGGGTCGGAAGCGGAATACCGACGGGCAGGAAGTTTTCCAGATAGCCTTCGCGCCCGTCAAAATAATTGGCCGGATGTCGATGCCGCGCCGGCTGGCGTTTGGCTTCCTCGGCAACGAGCCGCAAGGCCGGAGCCGCGGCGATGAGCGGTGGACCGATGATGCTCTCCGCCGGCGTCGTGCCGGCAAAGGGTTTCGCCCCGGTGGCATCGGCAATGAGGTCGTCGACCAGCGTTGAGCGCGCGAAGCCGGGCGCGGCGACCTGCTGTTGGACGTCAGCGATCAGCTTGGAGATGCGGACGCCTTCATTCGCCAGCCAGTGCACCTTCTCGGCGGGCATGTTGAAGGCGACGCGGGCAGGCGCCGTGGTTTTGTCGGTCAGCACCCAGTGTTCCTCGCCGCCGATCATCCGGCGATCCGGAACGCCGGCGTGATGCAGGCACACCACCTGCCAGGCATCCGTGAACACCGCCGCACCGGACGAGCCATTGGCGGTATCGGACGAGTACCAGAGGAAATTGTCGCGCTCCGGATCCGCATCGTCCCCGTATTTGACGAACTTGTTTTCCCGAAGCGAGATGCGCTTCGTCCTGGCGTCGGGGTGCTGGATGATCGTCGCGTACTGGCCGACCTCGGTCTTGCCGGTGCGCGCATCGAGACGCAGAAACCCGAAGTCCGAAATAGGTGTGGCGCCATCCTCGCTCATTTCGGCAATCGCAACGATCGTGTAGTCGAGCGCATCGCTCGGGCTTGTCACAAAACCGTCCAGCGGCGAAAGCCGGAAGCGGGTCGTGCGCTTCAGACGGCCCTCGGCGTCAAGTTCGTAGCCGAACTCGACCGTGGCCTTGAGAGCATCCTCAGGCGAACCGATGACGTGGTTGTTGGTCAACAGGAGCCGCGGTCCGATCAAAAACCCGGTTCCCCAGTCGCTGCCGTCGCCGACCGGTGCGGCGACATTGATCCTGCAGACGGTGCGGGCGGCCATCAGGCCGCGTTCGAGATAGTTGATTTCGACGAGATCGTTTTCGCCGATGAGGGATTCGAAGACATCGAAGTTCAACCCCGCGCCGGCCCTTGCCCGGTGGACGACCTGCTCGATCAGCCGCATCGGGTCGAGCTCAGGCGCCGCCTCGCGGCCGGCGGCGATCTCATCGATGAGTTGCGCGTCAGCGAATTTCGAAACTTCCATTGTCCGCCCCTTTCCAACCATGGCGAGAGACTAAGGGGCTGAGACAACAACGGCGTGACGACCCGACTGCCATTCCGGCAAAATGCTGCCGCCCGACGGCGGCTCAGGCCCAAGCGACCGAACACAAGGAGGCGCGCTTGACAGATGCGTCGGCATCGCCCCGGCGACAGATCTCGAAAACAGGTTCGTCTGCGCTCCGGCTCACCGGCATTTCCGCCGGCCGCCGCGACCGCTGCCAACCGCGGCGACAATTCCGGTGCGGCGAGGTTATTGAAAAGTCGTACAAATTACCGTTCGTGAATATTGTGTGACATCTTTCAAAAGCCGGCCCCTCGTTATCGATTTGTTATCCGTCCCTGTCTACCGATGCGCCTCATGCTGCGGTGCACGCGGCCGCCACTTCATTGATTTGCGGGATATGTCATGGGCTGGGTCGATCGCCGGCACCGTAAAGTTAACCGACGGCTGAGGAAGATGTGCGTACATGGGCCATGTCAGAAGTTGCTCGTGATCCGCTTTATC
>MBFK01000077.1 GCA_001704765.1 Sinorhizobium shofinae | reverse complement strand
AGAGCGCCGGTCAAACACAACCGAACCCAAGGAAAAGCCGCCAGTTGAAGGTGTTTTACCCCTTGTGTTCTTTCATTGGAGCGAACCATGACGCTAGCCAATGAACAGAACGGGTCTGCTATCGGACCCGATGAGCGGCTGAAAAAGGTTTCGACATTGACTGCAATTCTACGGCGTCCTGAACTCGGCGCTGTAGCAGGTCTGGTGCTCGTGACCATCTTCTTCCTCCTCACCGCCAATCCCGCCATGTTCACTTTGGCGGGTGTGATGAACTTTATGGCCCCGGCTGCCCAACTTGGCATTCTCGCCATCGGCGCGGCCCTTTTGATGATCGGCGGCGAATTCGACCTTTCGATCGGCTCCATGGTCGCCTTTGCGGGGCTGGTCTTCGGCACGGCGCTCGTCGTCTGGCAGATGCCGCTCAGCGTCGCCATTCTCGTGGCGCTCGCGTTTGCCGTGTTCATCGGTGTCACCAACGCGCAGCTCACCATGCGCACCGGCCTTCCGTCCTTCATCGTGACGCTGGCCTTCCTGTTCATTCTGCGCGGCCTGACGCTGGTCGGCCTGAAATCGGCAAGCGGTGGCGCGACCCAGCTTCGCGGCATGAAGGAAGCAGTGGCCGGCAGTCCGCTGGCCCCTCTGTTCTCTGGAGACGCCTTCCCCGGACTGTTCACCTGGCTTGCGCAAGCGGGCATTATCGACACCTTTCCAAACGGCTCGCCGAGGGTGCCTGGCATCCCCGTCGAGATCCTGTGGTTCATCGCCATCGCGCTCCTTGCCACCTGGATCCTGTTGAGGACGCGCTTCGGCAACTGGATCTTCGCATCCGGTGGCGATCCGCGCGCAGCGCGGAAGTCAGGCGTGCCGGTGGCGAGGGTCAAGACCACGCTCTTCGTCGTCACCGCTCTTTGCGCCACGCTGGTCGCCATCCTTACCGTGCTCGACGCCGGCTCGACGGACGCCCGTCGCGGCTTTCAAAAAGAGTTCGAGGCAATCATCGCCGCGGTCATCGGCGGCTGCCTGCTGACCGGCGGCTACGGCTCCGCCATCGGGGCGTTCTTCGGATCGATCGTCTTCGGCATGGTGCTGATTGGTCTGACCTACACCTCGATCGACCAGGATTGGTACCTCGTTTTCCTCGGCGGCATGCTGCTGACCGCCGTCGTCTTCAACAACGTCATCCGCAAACGCGTCACGGGAGAACGCTGATGAGCACATCTCAGACGCCCCTCGTCGAGGTCAGGAACCTCGTCAAGCATTTCGGCTCGGTCATCGCCCTCAACGGCGTGTCCATGAGCGTCAATCGCAACGAGGTTCTATGCCTGCTTGGCGACAATGGCGCGGGCAAATCGACCCTAATCAACACGCTTGCCGGCGTGCACAAGCCGACCTCGGGTGATTTCCTGGTCGACGGCCAGCCCCGGGTGTTTTCCGGCCCGCGCGACGCCCTCGATGCCGGCATTGCCACGGTCTATCAGGACCTGGCGATGATCCCGCTGATGTCGGTCACCCGCAATTTCTTCATGGGGCGGGAACCGTTGACTGGCTTCGGCCCCTTCAAGCGCATGAACATGGATGAGGCTGACAACGTGACGCGTGACGAGATGCACAAGATCGGCATCGATGTCCGCGACCCGCAGCAGGCGGTTGGCACGTTATCGGGCGGTGAACGGCAATGTGTGGCGATCGCCCGCGCGGTTTATTTCGGCGCCAAGGTGCTGATCCTCGACGAACCGACGTCGGCGCTCGGCGTCGCCCAGACGTCGATGGTGCTGAAATATATCAACCAGGTCCGAGCCAAGGGGCTCGGGGTGATCTTCATCACCCACAACGTTCGTCACGCCTATGCCGTTGGCAATCGCTTCACCGTGCTCAACCGCGGCAAGACACTTGGAACCTATGCCAAGAACGAGATCGGTATCGATGAACTACAGAACCTGATGGCCGGCGGCAAGGAGTTGCAGTCTTTGTCGGAAGAGCTCGGCGGAACGATCTGATCAAATGCTGTTCGCAATGCATGCCGGTGCGGCGTTTTTGCGCCGCTCCACCCATCGTCATATCCAAATACGGAAATCGCCATGACTGTATCCAAGACTGCTCCCTTCCCACTCGCAGCCTGCGCGGAAATGCTCTGGCGCGACAAGCCGATCGAGTGGCGCGCTGCGCGCCTCAAGGAAATGGGTTTCGGCGTCGGTCTCTGGAACTGGCCGGAGCACGATCTCAAAAAGCTGGAAGCGACCGGCGCGACCTTCACCATCATGAACGGCTATCTCACCGGCCGGCTGACGGACGACGACGGTGCAGCAGAACTCCTGAGGACCGCACGCGAGACCGCGCAGGTTGGAAAACGGCTCGGCGTTGAGCGGCTCAACCTGCACGGCACAGGCTTGGGAGACAGAGGCCTGCCTGTCCAGCCGATCGAAGTCGTCACCGGCGCGATGTGGCTGAAGGCGCGCGACACTCTCTGCCGTGTTGTGGATATGGCCGAAGACGAAGGCGTCACCTTCACGCTCGAAAACCTCAACCTGCCGGTCGACCACCCCGGTGTGCCCTTCGGCCGCGCCGAGGACACGCTGGCGCTTGTCTCGAGCGTCAATCATCCGCGGCTCCGCCTCAATCTCGATCTCTACCATGCCCAGATTGGCGAGGGGAACCTGATCGAACTCTGCCGCAAGTGCCTGCCTTGGATCGGCGAGATCCAGGTGGCCGACGTACCCGGCCGCTGTGAACCGGGAACCGGCGAGGTCAACTGGAACGGCATCGCCAAGGCGCTGAATGCCATGGGCTATTCCGGCCCGATCGGCATGGAAGCCTGGGCGGCAGGCGACCCCGAAGCGGCGCTCGAAGCGTTCCGCACCGCCTTCACCGTCTGACTTTTTCAACCCTGACAGGATCAATTCAATGCCCAAGAACAAACCCGTCAATGTCGGTCTGATCGGTGCCGGCCGCATCGGTTCCTTCCACGGTGAGACCGTCGCACGCCGCCTCGTCGACGCCGAGCTCGTCGCCATCGCCGATCCCGCGCCAGGGGCTTCGGCCAGTCTCGCCGGCAAGCTCAACGTTGAAAGCTCTTACACCGACGTCGCGGATCTCCTCGCCCACCCGGCACTCGATGCGGTGATCATCGCCACGCCGGCGCGGTTTCATACGAACATCCTCGTGCAGGCCGCCGAAGCCGGCAAGGCGATCTTTTGCGAGAAGCCGATGGCGTTGACGCTGGAGGACGCCGACCGGGCAATCGCGGCGGCACGCTCAGCCGGCGTTCCGCTCCAGGTCGGTTTCAACCGCCGCTGGGATCAGGCCTTCGCGGAAGGGCGTGCCGCGATCGATGGCGGAAAGATCGGTACCCCTCAGTTGCTCCGATCGCTGACCCGCGACCCCGGTCCGTTCGGTGCCGACCCCGCCAGTATTCCGCAGTGGACGATCTTCTACGAAACGCTGATCCACGATTTCGACACGCTGCTTTGGCTGAACCCGAATGCCAAGCCGGTCGAGGTTACGGCCGTTGCCGACGCGCTGGTTCGTCCGGATTTCGCCGACAAGGGCTTCCACGACACGGCGGTCGTCACGATCCGATTTGACAATGGCTCGATCGCTGTCGCGGAGGCGAACTTCTGCGCGATGTACGGCTACGACATCCGCGGCGAGGTCTTCGGCTCCGGCGGCATGGTGACCATGGGCGACGTCCGTCGTTCCAGCATGACGCTGTTCGATAAGAACGGCGTGTCGAGCGACACCTGGCGTCGCGACACCGACCATTTCGTCCACGGTTACACAGCGCAGCTCGCGTCCTTCGTAGCAGCCGTTCGTCGCCGCGAGATCACCGAAGGACCGACCGGTGTCGATGCGCGCAATGCGCTGAGCATCGCGCTTGCCTGCATTGAGTCTGTCTCACGGAAGGCAGCCATCGCGCTGTAATAAAGGGCGAGGAATGGAGGCGGTCATGAAGACGAGCGAGGGGACAAAACCTCCGACCGACGTCATGGAGCTCAAGGGCATGTTCGCTTGCAGGTCCCTTACGCTTCCGAAACAGCTCGAGCAGGTCGCTCGTCTGGCGCTTGCAAGGCCAGATATTATCGCCTTCGGCAGCGCTCGTTCGATCGCTGCCGTGTGCTCCGTCTCCCCCACCTCGGTCACACGCCTTGCTACCGCCCTTGGCTTCGACAGTTTTCGGGATTTCAAGTTGTTCTTCCAACAGCATCTAAGGAGAACTGCGAACTCCTAGACCAGCGGGTGTCTTTGACGGGCTTCGGTCGTCCGCGGCCTCTGCGGCGGCCACCTTCGTCTCGTCGACACGCGATCGTCAGTTAGCGACCGCTCCGGGGTCAGCACCGGAAATTGCGGGCGCTATCGGCGAATGGCAGCGTTGGGTCGAAACGCGTCGATCGCAGCTTCCGAGGTAAGGTCTGGAAGTGGTGCAAACCTGCAGCTCGGCGGCATGTATCATGTCCGCTTCTGGGATACCACCGTGCTCTGCTCAGTGTCCGACTTGGGGGCGCAAAGCGGTCAAGACCGCCGTCGGCCCCTTTGCTGCCGTTCGAGGTCGATCCGAGGAACGTGCGGTATGTGCTAGAATGCGGCCCGAAGGCGGAATGCGACAGACGCACTGCGAGGGGCGGTGTGATCGTACCGGAATTCGCGCGACCGAGAGCCGACGTTGTGCTCTTGAAAGGGGAGACGAGGACGATGCCGACACCACAGCAACCCAGTCTAATAGTTCGACAGAAATCCCCACAGAACATCGAGTTTCCGTTTGCGTCGCTCTCCGATTGGCTGATCCCAACCGAGCTGTTCTTCGTGCGAAACCATTTCCCGTCGCCGGATCTCGATGCGCGAGACTGGAGATTGCGCGTTGGCGGGGCGGTGGAGCGGCCGATCGAACTTGACCTCGACAGCATCAAGGCGATGCGGAGCACGACTTTCACCGCCGTCGTCGAGTGTGCAGGGAACGGGCGCGTCTACTATGTGCCGCCGAAGGAGGGGTTGCAGTGGCAGAACGGAGCCGTCGGCAATGCCGCGTGGACAGGTGTTCTTCTGCGCGAGATTTTGCAAATGGCGGGCGTTAAGCGAACCGCACGTGAGGTTCTGCTCGCAGGCGCCGACAGCGGCGTCGTCGACACGAACAAGAAAACGGCTTCTCCCGGCCCCATCGCTTTTGCGCGCAGTTTACCGCTTGAGAAGGCCATCGCTGACAGCACGATCCTTGCCTATTCGATGAACGAGGAGCCGTTGACGCGCGATCACGGCTACCCGCTACGCGCGGTCGTGGGTGGCTGGTTCGGCATGGCTTGGGTCAAATGGATCACGCATATCACGGTTGTGGAGCAACCGTTCCTTGGCTACTGGCAGGCGCGCGACTATTTCCGTTGGGAGCGCAGCCTCGGGGAACCCAGGCTGGTCCCCCTTGCGGAGATGGAGGTCAAAGCGCAGATCGCGCGTCCCGTACAGGGGGCGCATCTCATCGCCGGCCAACCGTACCGGATTTTCGGAGCCGCCTGGAGCGGAGAGGCTGTTATTCGGCAGGTGCAGGTCTGCACCGGAGATGGCAGGGGCTGGCGCGAGGGAAGGCTCCTCGAAACAGAACGTCCCTTTGCGTGGCGCTTGTGGGAGTACATGTGGACCCCTGAAGAAGTGGGGCGATATATATTGCGATGTCGCGCGATCGATGGGGCGGGGTGCGTGCAGCCCGACCTCCAGCGTTCCGACTGCGAGAGCTATGCGGCCAATTGGATCGTTCCGGTGGAGGTTACGGTCGTTCCCGAGCCACAGACGTACGAGGAGGAATTCGTGATCTAATCACCCGCATGGGGCGGAATGGCGGCTTTTGGCGCAACTGCGACCCGCGTTGTCACTGCGTCATGTCCGCTTTGCAGCAACAGCGACGGGTGCTCGATGACCATTATGAGGGCGCAGTGCTGCCGTTCACAGACCTAACGGTGGACGTCGCTCTAGGGTCGGAGAGTGCCGTTCGTCCACGAGACTGTGCACGGCTCGTTCCTGAGGATGTTCACGTTCTAGGCTAAAAGATGGTGTAACGGGCGGAACCCGGACCGCCGGGTTTGAAGGGCCGGTGGTCGTCCCTCACAATGATGGTTCGCGGAG
>MBFK01000088.1 GCA_001704765.1 Sinorhizobium shofinae | reverse complement strand
TTGGTGTCCACCTCCTTTAGGTGGACACCTCATGCCAAAGCTCACACCATCACAGAAGGTGCGGGGAAATTCGCGCTTACTACTTAGCTGCGGCCTCCCGCAATTGCTTGTCGCGCGGGTAAAAGATCGACATTGTATTCCTATAAGTTTCTGGATATGCCGAACATTAGGTCTCTAGCCTCTGTCGAATCGGGGGACGGCCCTGTTGAATATTATCAATGACTCAGACATTTCGCACAGAGCCAACAATTCCTGCCGCCAAGGAAAGATTCACTTGTGTCAAAGAAAGTCGATCTCCGCGCCTCCTTAAACCGGCACGTTGTTTACACCTGCCTCTTTGGTTTCTCTGAATATTTTTCAGATTTCGACTACGGTGATCAATCTGTCGACTACGTTTGCTTCACAGATGATCCTGAGCTTACTTCGCGGAATTGGCAGTTCGTCTGTGTACAAAATCCGTCGCTCGATCCGGCGCGGTTTGCGAAGCGCTATAAGCACTTGCCTCACCTCTTCCTACCAGAATACGAGAGCAGCATCTACATCGATAACACCGTCAAGTTGAAGGTCGAGCCGTCAGCGGTCTTTCAACGATTTGGAAATCACGAGATGGTGATGATGCGCCATCCTCAAAGGGGCTGCCTTTATGACGAGGCTTCCGAAATTATACGCCGCCGGTACGATGAGCCCGAGATTGTAAATCGACAAATGGAGGTGTACCGTCGCGCTGGGTATCCCACGAATAACGGCCTAAATGCCGGTACGTTCCTGCTACGCACTCATTCCAGCCAAGCAATGCGGGAGACAACATTTGAGTGGCACACGCAAGTGCTACAGTATTCCAAGCGCGATCAGCTATCATGGAATTTCTGTGCTTGGATGAAGCGCTTCTTCTTCACCTCCGTCGATGAGGAACTAACCAGCAATAGTATTTTCGACTGGCCCGTCATGGCCTCCCCAGAACGGATTCCTCGCGATTTCAACGACGAAGTATATCTTTCGCTTCATCCCGATGTGAAAGCGGCCGGAATGAATCCGCGCAAACACTATTTAAAATATGGTTTCCGAGAAAAACGACGTTTTCGTTAACCAGCTTATAAGACGAAGCGGTATCACAGAATTCATCTGGCTATCGTGACCACTTGCGGCTGGTATTCCGGCACTCGATTACCACGCATCTCTTCAATCTGTGATATTGCGGTATCGATTTTATTAAAATCGATATGTCGCAATTGCCACGGCGCGAAGTTCCACCATTTAAGTTCAAGTAAACGCTCGATGACTGCATCGTCGAAACGCTTCCGAATTACCCTGGCTGGATTACCGACTGCTATGGAGTAGGGCTCCATATTCTTCGTCACTACGGAGGAGCTCCCTATTACGCAGCCATCGCCGATCCTTATATCATTCATCGCGACGACGCCGTGCCCAAGCCAGACATCATTTCCAATATGTGTTGATTTGGGCTTAGGCACCCCCTCCCTCAAATCGGGTCGAGTTGCCTCAACGTCTTCTTCATATAGTTCACGATCGATGAACTGATCGCCAACATGAAATTTCAGGTTTTGATATTGGAACGGGTGGGTGCTCAACCAATCGACCGGATGATTACCCTGACCAATATGCAGCCCGTTAGAAAGAGAGCAATAACGCCCCACGTGAGTGTGATATAGGAACCCGCCCGATACGTAGCTAAATGCCCCGAAAGAAAAGTCATGGAAAATTCGGGTTTCGGAAATCCTGACCGGAGCTTCAATCGTTCCCCAAAATCGCTTCACGTCGTCTGCTTTGAGGTTGTGATTGATCCCAAGGCGCTTCATCGTCGCCGCTGCGTCTACCGAACTGTTCTTGATCAAGGTTTCGCGACTCATCGGCCCGCTCTCACTGCACGTAGGTCGACGGTCTCCAGCACGCTATCCCTTGCTCCAGGAATTCGGGAACGTCAATGGAGTATTCACTCGGTGTTACACTGTCATTTCGATAATAACCGACGTCATCAGCCTCGAACTTGCTCGACCAGCGTTCGACGAATAGGGTGCGGTTATGTTTTATGTGTTTTCCCCTGCCGGGAGTGCGCCCCTCGTGATGGTATACGATTGAGTCGGCTGCACATGCGAATACCGCTTTACCCTCACCCAAGCGAAGGCAAAGATCCACATCCTCTTGCCCGTTAATATAGTGGGGGTCAAACCCTTTCACTTTAGCAAAGTCGATTGCTCGAATAGCCAGGCATGCCGCCGTGATGGCGCGGTAGTTTCGACTATTCTTTGTGTGGATCGCATTGTTGGGCTCATCTGCATAGATCGGATAACCGAGCGGACTTTTGGCCGAGAAAACCACACCTATGCACTGAACTCTACCATCGGGAAAGAGGAGCTTTGGCTGAGCGGCCTTAACGCCGTCAACGTCTAGGCCATTGAGAAGGGCCTCCAGCCATCCAGAGGTCACCTCAGTATCATTATTTAAAAATACCACGCGACTACCTTGAGATGCGGCAAAGCCGATGTTGTTTCCCAAGGAGAAATTAAGATTCTCAAAATTGCGGATCAGCTTAATTTTCGGTTGCTCCTTGGCCCAGCGTTCGAGCATTGCAAGCGTTGCTATGTCACTGCCGTTATCCACAACGACGACTTCGAAATTCGTCTCCTGGGTGTGCCCAAAGATAGATATTAGGCACTTTTCGGTCAGGTGGGCATTGTTGTACACACATATCACGATCGACACTAAGTCGTGTTGCCGCGACGCGCATCTTTTTTCCACTTCTGGCCAATTGATCAAAGCTTCGTTCAGTCTCACGAATCTTTGCTCAGGCAACTCGGTGGAGTCGTTGGCAACACTCACTGGGACGTTGCTCACCTTAGCGTCGAAATCGTAGACCGCCTTAAATGCCTGCCTTAAGTGAAGCATCTCAGAAGAGGAGAATGCTGCCCGTACCCTTTTTGCATATGTCGGATGCTTCCGTCCCATAATCTCCATTGCGTTTTTAACCAGCTCTTCTTTTTCCTTCCCGAAGCTCTTGGTTCTCTCATGAAAGACAAAGGAGTAGGGACTAATTAAATTGACCCAGCCGGCGCCCAACGCGCGCATGCAGAAATCGTTCTCCTCCCCATAGCCGCGAGGAAATGCTTTCTCGTCAAAGAGTCCAATCCGTTTTATTAGCTCTCGTTTAATATATATACAAAAGCCGTTACCGGTCGGAACTTCCACCGGTCGACAAGTACCTGTTGCTCTCAGGAGGGTTGCCGCCCAGAGCTCGTGGGTCACCCCATCAGGCTTCGGATTATACTCATTGCTAATGGGGAACGAAAATGCGCCCGCGTTGTCGCTCATGGCAGTGACGGTGCCAACATCCGATCGCTCGAGAGCACACCTTTGGAGCCCCTCGAGCCATTCCGGTGTCACAAGCGTATCGCTGTTCAGCAAGACGACGTCGTCTTCTTCAGCCCATTGGATGGCTTTATTAATGGTCCGTGTGTACCCGAGATTGGATTCATTGTTAATTAAATAGAAGCCCTCATTGTCCCGCTCGAATGCATGTAGAAGGGGACCAATATCTGGATGGGTGCTCCCATCATTGATCATAAGTATTCTGTTCGCCGCTACATCAGTCCATTTCCGCAACGATTCCAGGCAACACCTCACGGAATCTGGAGCGTTGTAGACCGGAACAATCACTGTTACCCTTTTTTTTGAAACATCACTCCTCAGTCCGATGTCACTTTGAAGGGCCTGGCGAAATACGCGCTGTAGTGCTTTTCGAAGGACGTCGGGCGCATATTCCCCAATCATCTTGGCACGGCCGGCCTCGCCCATCTCTTTAATGAGGCTAGGCTCAGAGCAAAGTTTTTCAACGTAACTGGCGACAGAATCAACGTCCCTGTACGGCGCGAGGAAACCTGTCCTCCCTTGCTCTATAAGCTCGGGAATCGCTCCCCAATCGTACGCGATGACAGGGCGCCTCGCAGCTTGCGCTTCAGCGACGGTCCGACCAAAAGACTCTGCGAAATGCGAGAGCGAAAGTACAACGTTCGCGCGCTCCATAGCCGCGCGCGGCGAAGACGCGTACCCGGCAAGGCTTAGATTTTCAGGGAGCCCCTTTTGAACCAGTTCTTCGGTATATGCATTCGTTGGTCCAATCACCAAGAAACGGGCATTTGGCGTCGTTTGGCGACATATCCTTGCGACCTCAAGAAAATCGGCAATTCCTTTCTTGGGGGTGTTGCTGCTGACGATCGCAAAAGTAAGCGTCGAACCGACATCGTTAGGGATATCGAGCTCGGCCGGGCTCACAACATTCGGAGCGTGGATTACGTTTACCGCACCGGAAAACAGCGCCTGGGTCGCCTTTGAATTGGCGACAACCAGATCAGACCTCCGTGATATAGCACTAACGATCTCGGTGGCATTTAGGCCAATTCTATTTCTAAGATGATCGTCTTGATCGATCAACTCACGCGCGTGACAAACGCTGAAGCGCCCAAGCCTCTTCGAAGCGATCTGAGGCTCGACAACGAAGATAGTGTTAACGTAGACGACATCCACCTGGTGCCGCTTAATGATGTCAGCAAAGCTCTCTATAATAGCTTCGCTCTCCTTGACGTTTTTGCGCCATAACGGATATGCAAAAGAATATACGCCGCAGCTATTCTCGAGCAGCGCCTCTAAATAATCTGCATTAGAGTCTTTAGGAACGGATACATATATATTCACCCGCAATTGTGCAAGACAATTTAGAACATCCAAAAAACTCCTCTCTCCTCCAAAAAGATATGGATGCACTTCATGTGCACACAACAAAATAGTCGGCGCGGCACGTAGCGCCGCCTTTTTTCCTACCTTCCAAGATTTCTCTGAAACAGGAGCCGGCACATCACTTAAGCGACGTCCTTCAGACCTCCCCCATCGCGCGTAATGTACCAACGGGTTTAGGCCAGCTTTTGCAACGTCCCCATTTTCACGAAGGTAAGCGGCGCCATCGAATTTTTCTGAGGGATTCCGATTTAGCCGGGCACCAATCCAAATGTAGTGCTCAGCCGGATCCATTCCTAACGCTCGAACATCCGGATAGCTGTCCAGATACCACTTCCCGTCAAACAACTCGGATGAACGAATGATCGAAATGTCGTCTTTATCGAAATTTGCCATTTTAGTCCCAACTCAGGCGCGATGCCTACTCATCAGCTTTTTTTACCGAAGGGGTCCCTGAGAACGCGTCTGCAAGGGCCGAATTTGGCTCACGCCCCTCCTTGGCTCCATAGTCAACATAATGTCGCCCGGGATTGACCCCTGCTTCAGCGACGTCCTTGTTCTCACGAAGATACCAGCCGGCGTCAAAAAGACCGAGCCGCTGGATACGTCTCGACTGTTGTTTGGCGCGCCATTTGCGTGGTAGAGGAAATCGGCTTTCGCCCAACAGGGCACTGGTAATTCGACCGATCTCTAGCGCGGCGGCATGGCGAAGTTTCTCGGCTCGCTCCGCCACCTTTTCGCCTTCCTTCACCATGCGCGTCAGAGTGGTGATCTCATCGAAGCGCATTGCGATGTTCTTCTCCAACTGCGCTTTATCTTGCCTACCTCGTTCCTTCTCTGCCTCAAGCGCTTTTCGCGATTCCTGAAGTTCGCCTCGCAATTTCGAGACTTCTTCATTGAGCAGTTGTGCCTGCCTGCTTTCAGCCTCAAGTGATTTGTGAAGTTCGCCTCGCAATTTCGAGACTTCTTCATTGAGCAATTGTGCCTGCCTGCTTTCAGCCTCAAGTGATTTGTGAAGTTCGCCTCGCAATTTCGAGACTTCTTCATTGAGCAGTTGTGCCTGCCTGCTTTCAGCCTCAAGGGATTGCTTCGTGTGGTTCAGCTCGGCTTGCAAACTATTAACGTCTTTAGCGATCGAGTCCGCCTCAGCGCGCGCGTCTGCCTCACTTTTCTGCGCCTCTACCAACTCCTTCTCGCGCTTTGACGCTAGGAATGAGTCAGCGCAGCCGCGGCCGAGAAGCGCGAAGAACTCCATAAAATCGCGCCGGCCTCGTTCGTCGTTCTGCAGGGAGAGTAAGGCCTTTACAGAGTCAACCTGATTGGCTCCCACACCAACGACACCGAGGCCATGTCCGTGTAAAAACTCGAAATGTGGGTACTTCGCTTTAAGTTCCTCGAACAGCTTGAAAACGCCAAAGCCGCGTTCGCGGACGTTGGTGTCGTGCAGGATGACAATGGCCCGGTCTGACAATTTCGGAAGCCATGTCGCAAAATCATGCTGTACCGATTCGAACGTGTGATGCCCGTCAATGTGCAGGATGTCGATTTGGCCGTCCGAAAAGTGACCCATAGCGGCATCGAACGTGCTTCGAACAAGGCGCGAAAAACCCGAATAATGCGCGTTGTTATGGACACTTACAGTTCTGTAAACTTCCTCGTCATAGAAGCCCGCATGGTCATCGCCCTTCCAGGTGTCCACGGCATAACAGCGCGTATCGATTGCTAGAGTCTGCACTGCCTGACAGAAAGCGAAATAGGAAACTCCGTAGTGGCTTCCGAGTTCGACAATGCATTTTGGCCTATGTGCATCGACAAGCCAAAACGCAAAAGGTACGTGTTCATGCCAAGCCGAAATGCCGGTGTATGTTGGGCGCATGAAGACGGCAGGACGGCTCGCCAAGGCCAACGCTCCACCAGAGCCATCGTTCGACGCAAGTTCATAGTTATCAGCCATCTAAAGCCCCACTCGGCTGGAAATTTCGGCAGGAGTCCTGCAAATTGCAAGCAAGGCTAGGTAGCCGAATGGTTGGCCACAGGCAACAAATAAACACACACGGTCATCAGGAGGCCCACCCTGCGGAGCGCCGGCGAGCGTCCGAGCTCATAAAAGGGGCGGCGCCCCATTCCGTCGATACCTTCGAGTTCGGATGGATTTGAGCCTGGACGCGGGGCCGAAGGTTGCGGCAAGGTTGGTAGGGTCGACCTCCCACACGCTCGCCGGGACGGCGATATTTCCAAAGGTCACCAGCAGGGGATAAATGTTTCGCGCACCGTTCGCACTTCACGCAGCGTTTTGAACCGGCCCGCAACCTCCACAGGCGCTTCCCCCGGAAAGAAAACCTTGAAGGGATCGGGCGTGCAGATAGCGATTGGGATACATCTCCAGAACCACGGCCTCACCCGAGTAGCTGTACCGCGCATATACTCCAGACCGTAATGGATGACGCTCGACGCGCTTTTCACGCCTTCCGGCGCTTCCACCGTCAGATCATGTCCCAGGGAGTGGTGTAGCAGGAAGGCGGCCATCAGTGTTTTTCCGGTAGGGTCGGGTTGTTCAAGCTCAAC
>MBFK01000199.1 GCA_001704765.1 Sinorhizobium shofinae | reverse complement strand
ACTATCGCCCACATCCGGGTCCTGACACGACGCTTGGCAAGGTACGGATATTGTTGAGACCTTTTCGAGTCAGGCTCTTAGGTCGTGGCAAGCAAAACTTTGGCCTTGCCTCAACGACGATTGAAAAGATTTTCAAGGCAAGGAGGTCGATCCGATGACGAGCAAACTCGGGCCAGGCCGCGACTCCGGCTTTGCCGGCCGGATGCTCGACCAATGCTAATCAGAAGAGCTCGGTGACGAGCGCCGCGGAGGTTTGCTGACGCACCGCGACACGGGCCTCAGGGCTTTGGCTGCGGATGGTCTCCTCAACCTGCCAGAGCTTCGCCATCCGCTCGACCGTCGCCGTTGCGACCTTCGAGCTTTCCGCGACATGCTGCAGGAACAAGCGGCGGAACAGGCGTGAGAGCACCCGGACCGGCAGGAAAAACCCAGGCTTGCAGGCGATCCATTGCGTACCGTCCGGCGAAAACCCGCCACCTGGGACGACGCAGTCCAGATGGGGATGGTGCAGCAAATTTTGCCCCCAGCGTCGGCTCATGGACATGATGGACGAGTTCCGCATGGAGGATCTGGAGGGGCTCGCCGACTTCATCTTCAAGCGCAGCTACGACGCGACAATTGAGCGCTTGGCTGAACTTCCATTTGGCTCGTACTCCAACACGATGCGCGTCGACGGTTACGACGCACCGATCGACATCGCGGTCCGCCTGGACGTTTCGAAGGACCAAATCGTTGCCGATTTCGAGGGCACCTCACCGCCGAGCCCCAAGGGTATCAACTGCCCGTTGATCTACTCCGCAGCCTATGCCTACGCAATCAAGTGCGCGCTGGCGCCGGAAATCCCCAACAACCATGTGTCGCTGAAACAGTTCAAGATTGCCGCGCCGACGAACTGCATCCTGAATGCTCAGCGCCCGGCCCCTGTTTCCGTTCGACATGTTCTTGGCCATCTCGTGCCCGACGCCGTTCTTGGCGCCATCCATAAGATGCTGCCCGGCCGCGTCCCTGCCGAAGGATCCGGCGCGCTCTGGAACCTCCATATCAGCGCCCGCCCGCTCCAGGGCAACAATGGTCCGGCCGAGGCGGCCAGCGTGCCGAGGTACTGCTGTTCAACAGCGGCGGCATGGGCGCACGTCCGGAACTGGACGGCTCGAGTGCAACGGCGTTTCCGAGCGGTGTTCAGTCGATGTCGATCGAGGCAACGGAACATGTCGGCCCGGTCATCTTCTGGCGGAAGGAACTGCGCGACGGTTCCGGTGGTGCGGGTCAGTACCGTGGCGGTCTGGGCCAGGTCGTGGAAATCTCGCCGACGCAGGGGCACGAGATCTACTTCAACGCCATGTTTGACCGCGTCAAGAATGCTCCACGCGGCCGCGAGGGCGGCGAAGACGGCGCCCCGGGCTCAGTTAAACTCGATGACGGTACGGTACTCGCCGCGAAGGGACGCCAGCATGTTCCCGCTGGTCGCAGGTTGATCCTCGAGCTGCCCGGTGGCGGCGGCTACGGCCCAGCCTCCGAACGCTCGCCCGAGTTGGCGAAGCAGGACGTGGAATTCAATTACATCGCTTCCAGGGCCTGACGGCCGTTTCGGCCGGTGCGCCTCCTTCAACGCGCCGGCCATCTTTTTCGACCGCGCAGGGCGAATGTAGCGGACATCCCATTCCCCCAAGCTTTCCTATGACGCCAATCGAGGGAAACATCATGACATACGAAAATCATCGCGCCGCGAGCATCAAGGCATCCCCGAGCATGGCGATTGCCATGGCCGCAAAGAAACTGCGGTCCGAAGGTCGCGACATCGTCGACCTGTCGCTCGGCGAGCCAGACTTCGAACCCCCCGCCCATGTTGGCGAAGCAGCGTGCGCCGCCGTTCATGCCGGCGGCATCCGCTATGGCGCGTCGGCTGGCAATGAGACCCTGCGCAAGGCGATCGCCGAGAAGTTCAAGCGCGACAACGGTCTCGACTTCACGCTCGACGAAATCACGATCGGCAATGGTGCCAAGCAGATTCTGTTCGACGCCTTCCTCGCCACCCTTGAGGCCGGCGACGAAGTGATCATCCCAACGCCATGCTGGGTCTCCTATGGCGATATCGTCTCTCTTCACGGCGGCACACCAGTCTACGTCGATTGCGGACCGGAAACCGGCTTCAAGATCACCGCGGACATTCTCGAAAAAGCCATCACGCCGCGCACGCGGTGGCTCATGCTGAACTCGCCGTCCAATCCGACGGGCGCGATCTACAGCGAGGCCGAGTACAAGTCCCTCGAGCGCGTTCTTGCCGGCCAACCGCGCGTCCTGGTCATCTCCGACGAAATCTATGAACACATCCTGCTCGGCGCGCAGCCATTCGTGTCCTTCGGGACGGTCTGCCCGTCGCTGCGCGATCGCACCCTCATCGTCAACGGCGTGTCGAAGGCCTACGCCATGACCGGTTGGCGCGTTGGATACGCTGCGGGGCCGAAGGCGCTCATCGCCAGCCTCAACAAGATGCAGTCGCAGAGCGTCACGTCCGTGTGCAGTGTCGCACAGGCTGCCCGCACTGGCAGCGCTCACCGGAGACCAGTCCTTTGTGACTGAGGGCGCCAAGACGTTTGCTCGCCGATCCGAATTGATGGCGAGAGGATTGGCGAAGATCCCCGAACTCCAATTCACCCCTCCGGACGGTGCCTTCTACGCCTTCATCGGCGTTGGCAATCTCATTGGTCGCAAGACCCCGGACGGAACCGTTCTCGCTGATGATACAGCTATCGCAGCCTATCTCCTCAATGAATTCGGTCTGTCCAGCGTTCCGGGTGCTGCCTTCGGCTCGCCTTCGTTCATCCGCCTGTCGATTGCCGCTTCGGACGCGGAACTCGAAAGCGCGTGTGAACGTCTCGCCAAGCTGGTTGCGTCGCTTAGCAAATAGCACTCGAGGACTGAGGATTGGATCCGATGAACAGATACGAAGTTGCCCTTGTCACAGGGGCCTCGAGCGGTATTGGGAAGGCAATCGCGCTTGAGCTTGCCTCGGCCGGGCTCAGGGTCCTTGCTCTTGGCAGGGACCGTGCTGCGCTTGACGAGCTTCACTCGACCGCGGGCATCGTGCCCGTCGTCTGCGATCTCTCTGACGTTTCCGAAGTCTATGGGAAAATCGCGGGGGAAAAGATCGACGTGCTGGTGAACAACGCCGGATTACTCACCGCCTCGGCAAGCCTCGTCGACCTGTCTGAAGACGATATTGACGCAATGATCGACATCAACATTCGGTCGGTCTTCAAGCTGACGCGGCATGTCCTGAAGCAGATGATCGAACGTCGCCGCGGCCATATCTTTTTCACCGGTTCAAGCGGCGGCCTTGCCCCTTCATCCCAACTCTTCCGTTTACGGCGCGACGAAGGCGGCCGTCAGCCTGTTTTCATCTGCACTGCGCTGCGATCTGATCGGTCTACCGATCAGGGTGACGGAGCTTGTTCCCGGCCGCGTTGAGACGAACCTCTATCGGACAGCGCTCGGCAAAGAGGGCGCAAAGAAGAAGCTCTACGACGACTATGAGGCGATCCAGCCCGAACACATGGCGCGACTGCTGCGTACGGCGCTGGAGTTAACGGACTTCGTCGACGTAACCCGCCTGGAAGTGATGCCGACGGGCCAAGTAGTCGGCGGCGCCCAGATGTCCAAACTTTCTCGTTAACTGCGAACCTTGGAAGGAAAAGATCATGCAGGGTATGAACATCGTCGTCGTCGGTGGTGCGAGCGGCTTCGGCCTCGAAACGGCAAAGCTCATGGTCCGTGACGGCGTGTCGAAGATCGTCATCATCGACATCAATCAGGAGCGTCTTGATGCAGCGAAGGCAGAGCTGGCCGGAAAAGGCACCGAGATTTTCACGGTCGTCGGCGACATCGCACGGGCAGAAGGCGCGCACGCTTCCTTCGACGCTGCGGTCAAGGCCGCAGGGCGCATCCACTCGCTCGTCAATTGCGCAGCGATCTATCCGCGCGCACCGCTGCTCGAAATCACCGACGATATGTGGGACGCTGAAAATGCTATCAACATCAAGGGCACCTATCACATGATGGTGGCGGCGGTGAAGCACATGCAGGGCCACAAGGCCGAGGGCGAAGTTTCCGGACGCATCGTCAACATTACCTCTGTCGACGCTTTCAAGGCGCACCCGCAGAACGCACACTACGCCGCGACCAAGGCCGCGGTCGTCAGCTTGACCCGGTCCTTTGCGCATGCGTTCGCCAAGGATCAGATTCTGATCAACTCCGTCGCGCCGGCGGGCATGGCGACCGAAAAAGCCAAATCTCTTGGCTTCCTCGGCGAGCTTGCCGCGGCCAATCCGTTGGGCCGGGCTGCCGAACCAGCAGAAATTGCAGAATTCGTAGTGATGGTCGCGGGCCCGAAGAATACATACATGACCGGTGAACAAGTGATCGTCTCGGGTGGTTACATCTACGCCTGATGGCGTTCGGGTCGCGCCTGGTCTTCTGGCGCGACCCCATAGGAATCTAGATAGCAAGAAAGGGAAGGCGGAGACGATGGGAAACGGCTTACAGGAGCGAAGCGGTGGCCTGATCCTTGTCGACGCCCTCCGGATCCACGGTGTGGAACGCGTCTTCGGCGTGCCCGGCGAGAGCTACCTCGCGGCGCTTGACGCCTTCCACGATGCCGAGCGTGCGATCGAGTTCGTCATTTGCCGGCAGGAGGGCGGGGCGGCCTATATGGCGGAAGCCTATGGCAAACTCACCGGCAAGCCAGGCATCTGCTTCGTCACCCGTGGGCCCGGCGCCACCAATGCTTCCGTTGGTGTGCATACCGCCTTCCAGGATTCAACGCCGATGCTCCTCTTCATCAGCCAGGTGGCGCGTGAACAGACGGAGCGCGAGGCCTTTCGGGAGATCGACTATCGCCGGATGTTCGGCCAGATGGCAAAATGGGTAGTGGAGATCGAGGATGATGCTCGCATCCCGGAACTCGTCAGCCAGGCGTTCCATCGCGCCCGCCAATGGCCGGCCGGGACCCGTCGTCATCGCGCTGCCGGAGGACATGTTGACCAATCGCGTGACGGTCGCCGATACACCCGCTTACAAGCGCGTCGAGACCTATGCCGGTCAGCCGCAACTCGATGAGCTGACCGAACTGCTAGCGAAAGCCAAGCATCCGTTGGTCGTCGCCGGTGGTGGCGGCTGGACGCAGCAGGCTGTCGCCGACCTGCGTTCCTTCTCGGAAGGTTTCTCACTGCCGGTTGCTGCCTCGTTCCGCTGTCAGGACTATTTCAACAATACACATGCTAATTATGCCGGTGACCTCGGCATTGCGGCCGGGCCGAAACTGATTCAACACATGAAGGACTGCGACCTGCTGATCGCAATTGGCGCCCGTCTCGGCGAAATCACGACCGGCGCCTATTCGCTCATTGATATCCCGGTGCCGAAGCAGACCCTGGTCCATATTCACCCGGGCGCAGAAGAGTTGGGCCGCGTTTATCACGCGACCCTGCCGATCAATGCCAGCGCCGTGGGCTTCCTGTCGCAGGCGACCGGGCTCGAACCGGCTGTTGCGCCAGTCTGGGGTGATTGGACGAAGGCTGCCCATGCCGACTATCTGAAGAATCCGCAGGTGCCCGGCCCCGTCCAAATGGGCGAGGTGATGGCATGGCTGCGTGCTCATCTGCCTGACGATGCCATTCTGACCATGGGAGCCGGGAATTACACTGCCTGGGCGCATCGCTTCTACCAGTACCGCACGTTCCGCACCCAGCTCGGCCCTACCAACGGCTCCATGGGCTACGGCGTGCCGGCCGCGATTGCGGCCAAAATTACCGCGCCGGCGAGGACGGTCGTGGCCTTTGCCGGCGACGGCTGCTTCCTAATGAACGGACAGGAGCTGGCGACGGCCATGCAATACGACGTTCGCGTCATCTTCCTCGTCATCAATAATGGCATGTACGGCACAATCCGCATGCACCAGGAGCGGAGCTATCCGGGCCGCGTTTGCGGAACGCGGCCCGCAATCCCGACTTCGCCGATCTTGCCCGCTCCTACGGGTTGCACAGCGAGACTGTGAAGGCGACCGAAGATTTCGTCGACGCCTTTCGCCGCTCGGAAGCCTCGGGCAAGCCGGCGCTAATCGAGATCCGCATCGATCCGGAAGCGCTGACGCCCAAGATGACCCTGACGCAGATCCGTGAATAGGCAATCGCGTCGGGGAGATAATCAGCAAGGGAGGCGGCGTTACTCCTCCACTTCGTCTAGCATTGCGCGAAAGCGATCCAGGATGCGCTACCAGCGCCCGCTCCGAACGCTGGTAGCGTTCGAACAGCTCAGTGGAGAAATGCCCGGAGCGATCCTGCGGCACCCGCAGTTCCAGTTTGCCGACCCGCGTCATCAGCGTCCGACCGTAGTAGCCGGAGCGGTAGCCGAGCCGCTCTGGCGTGCGCTCGCCTTTCACCGCCCCCCGGGGCCTCGTCCATCTCCGCTTCGAGCACCTCCTGCATGACCGCGCGGACTACCTCGCGCAGCCCATCGGGGTTCGAAAGCAGAATGTCTTTGACCGCAGTGCTGGCGGTCTTACCTTCAATCTTGGTCATGTAGCGTTCCTCGTGAGGGAATCAGGTGACTTCGACATCACCAGCCTGCCATGACCGCCCCTCGCAGAGAATTTGCAGAACCTTCGGCACACTACCGCGGTGTTCGTACCCGTGACTACAGTGTTCCGCGCAATGAACCTATCGTTGCTCCGAACGAAACAGGGCGAATCGCCGTGCTGAAGGATCGGTTAGCTGACCCTTCATTTCCCCCCCGAGCCCTTTTGATTATTCTTCGGGAGAGCGTACCGAAGCACGCGCAGGTCTTCCTCTTCGAGGGAAATTTCCAGCACTCGATTGACGAGATCCTCGTCGTTATCGAGTTCAATCAATGCCTGCTCGAATAGCTCGATCTGCATATTGAGGTCCATGCCGGGGGGGCCGTTAAGGCAGACTAGCCCGGCATGGATGGCGACGTCGGTGTATTGCCCCTTGGTGCCTGGCCTGTCTTTTGGCCCCCGGAAATCAACCGAGTTTTTCGTGACAAACGTCCAGTCGCCCTCAAGAGTGATTGGCTTAAGCTCCCAGTCCTTCAAGCCGCCCAATTTCATCCAGACCACATGGCTTGTTTCCCCATGGCCTTTTTCGATTGCCATTTTTGCCAGTTCAGGACTGAGGCACTCGTCGATCAGAAACTTCATCCCGTCTTCCTGCGACGGGGGACACGACGATCTGAGACGATGACCGAGCCTTCGGGAAGGTCGCCAAAGGCGCGAGGCCGGCCGCGCAAGGGGTTAGCTTCCGCGTAGATTGAGGCAAGCCTTATCTTTTCCGCGTCCAGGCTAGGCCAGGCTTCTAGAATGCGCTCCGTCGAATGACCGGCAGCGACTGATGCGGCAACATCGTAGACCGGAACGCGGGTCCCCCGGACGACGGGCGTACCGCCAAGAATGTCGGGCGAGGATGTGACAATCTCTCGTGCTGCGGCAAGGTCGTCCAGCCGTTCGCTCGCCCCTCTCATAAAGGGCATGAGATCGATCGTCAGAAACTCGTGGTGCACGGTCCAGTCCTCTCGCAACAGGGCAGCCCATGGAAGTGTGCGCGCCTTTGCCAGCCTGGCCTCTGCGGTTCGGATGGCAAACAGTCGCTCTTCCGATGTGAGGCGACGCGCGCTCTCGAAATAGAAGGCGATGAGGGAGCAGGCCCCGGCCAGGACATGGCGACCGTTGTCAAGCGACACGAAGGCTTCTGGCAGAATATGCTCATCGATGACGCGATTGACGTCGCGTAGGCTCACGCGCGAGACGACGGCAGCCTCGCTCGCCTTCAGCATTTCCGCAACTGCGGGCATGTGGGCCTCCATATTAATGCTTCCGATCCGTCGGAATATATAATGTGCAGGTGGTCATATCAAGGCCTTGAAGACGAATGGGTAGGCATCGCCTGATGGTGGGGCGCGTGCGACACTCAATCGACCGGCGGGAAGAGGGGTCGTTTTCACCGCCCCTGATCCCCGCGCCGCAATCCAAATGGCAATGGTGCTTGCTGTTAAATATTTTGACGGGGTTCCATCAGGCAGCCTTCATTGTTTCCGATGCGCTGCCGCTGTTCTCACCAAGATCGAATCGGTCGACGAGTTGCATCAGGTAGTCCGCCTCGCCCGACAGCGTCCAGCTCGCGGCTTGCGTCTCCTCGGCCATGGCCGCGTTGCTTTGCGTCAGCTGATCAAGCCGCGTGATTGCAACGTTCACCTCGGCGATCGACGAAGCCTGCTCCCGGCTCGACAGCGCGATTGCTTCGATCTGGGTCGAGATCTCGAGGATGTGCTTGGAGATATCCAGCAACGCAGCACCGGTTTCGGAGACGAGGCCGGCGCCCTTGGCGACTTCGGCCGTGGAGTTTCCGATTAACGCGGCAATCTCCCGAGCAGCCCCGGCGGACCGCTGCGCGAGTTCCCGCACCTCCTGCGCGACCACGGCAAAACCTTTGCCGGCCTCGCCGGCGCGCGCCGCCTCGATGCCCACGTTGAGCGCCAGCAGATTGATCTGGAATGCGATGTCGTCGATGACCTCGATGATGTGGCCGATATGGCTGGAGGCGGCCTCAATCCGCCCCATGGCCGCAGTCGCATTGCCCACGACCACGGTGGAGTGATCGGCGTCTTGCTTGGCCTTGGAGACCGTATTGTCGGCATTGGCCGCCTGGTCGCCTGCCCTGCGGATGGTGGCGACGATCTCATCAACGCTTGCGGCTGTTTCTTCGAGCGACGCGGCCTGCTGCTCGGTGCGACCGGAGAGCGCCTTGGCGCCCTCGGCCATCTGACGGCCGCTTCGGATGACGGACGACGTCGTGCGGATGTCGAGGAGGGTTTGCCTGAGGCCCGCGACGGCGGCGTTGAAATCGGTGCGCAGCTTGTCAAGCGCCGGGGCGAAGGGTGTCTCGATCGTTGAGGTCAGCCGGCCCTTTGCCATGGCGTCGAGCCCATCTGCCAGTGCGTCGACTGCGAAGGCGATTTCCTGGTCGCGGCGCAACTTTTCCGCCTCGTTTCGCTCACGCTCGGCATCGGCGGCGGCGCGCTCCTGCTCGGACCGCTGTTCGAGCGCGATCCTCGCCTTCGCATTGGTCTTGAAGACGTCGAGGGCACGCGCCATCTCGCCGATCTCGTCGGCGCGGTTCCGGTTAGCGACAGCCGTGTCGAGCAGGCCACCGGCCAGATTGCGCATCGTCTGGGTGATCTCCCCGATCGGCCCCTTCAGCGTCAGCACCAGCGCCGCGCCGGAAACGAGAGCGATGATCACGCCCAGAACCATGGCGCCGATGGACAGCCTATTGGCATCCTGGCTCTGGCGCCCGGCGGCGCTCCGTTGCAGGTCGGCGAACAGCGATATCTGCTCGCCGATATGGTCGATCTCGTCGGCAGCGGCCTGGAATTGCTGTGTGCGCTTGCCGGTGGCGCCGACAAGTTCGACGGCGGACTGTTCAATCCGGTCGAAGGAGGTTGCGAGCTTGGTCGACTGCTCCCCGGCGAAGCCGAGATCGCCCGCCGTGGAGCTCAGCGCAAAGAGCGCGTTGCGGCATTGCGCGAGGTGCATTGCCAATGTCGACTGCTTTTCTGCGGAACGGTCGAGCATGAATTCGGCAAGTGCGATGCGCGTCAGGTAGATGGCATCGGTGAGATGCCGCGTGTCCTGCATTACGAGCCCGGCCTTGGCAACCGAGGCATCGAGCTCCTCGAAAGTCGTCGACACATCCTGCATCTTCGCGGTCGCCGCCGCCTCCAACGGCTCCTTAAGCGCTTTGAGCTCAGCGAAGACATCCAGGATTTTCTCTATGTTTTCCGGCGGGCGCGCCTTGTCATCCACCAGCGCACTCAAGGCCCTGACGTTGACCGAAAAGGCCTTGCCCAGCGGCTTGGATTTCTTCGGCAACGCGATCGGTAGCAGCTTCTGGTGAATCTTCAGGTCGCCCATGGCTGCGGCGAGCGCCCGATAGCCCTCGCCATCGTCCTTGCGCGCGGCAAATGCATCTCTGAGCGCAACGACAAAGCTTGTCGCAGAGAGGATCCTTTGCGCGTCACGCAGTTTCTCCTTGGCGTCGTCTTCCTGCGTGGAGATCGACTTGTCGAACGCGGTGGCGGGGGTCAAGAGATCCGCCTGCGATGTCGAGATGACCCCCAAGGCCTCCTTGATGCCGGCTTCGAGGCGGGCTTCATCGGCATGCAGAGCCCAAAGGTCGTCCATTCGGCCGTTGATCGCAGAAAGCGCCGCGGATGCGCTTTCGAGCTCCGCCCAGCCTTCGGCCTTCGGCGTCAGGCGTGCGCCGGCAGCGTCGAGCGCGGCGCGCTGCTCGTCGAGCTTGCTGAAGACGAGCGCCCGGTTTTCTTCGGTCGTCTGGTCGAGAAAGCCGATCATTGCCGCATAGACATCCTTGAAGCCGCGCAGCGATGCCGCGACGTCGTTGGATATCGCCATGCGGCTTTGCAGAAGCCCGGATGCGAGCATGCCAGTCACCCCGACCGCGCTGATGCTCAGGATGAAGGGCAACACCAGCAGCATCACCTTCGTTCGGATTTTGAAACGCGAGAGGAGGCGATCGACCCAGCCCATGAGATGTCCCGAAATTTCGTTGAGGTGGCAGCCGCGTGCCGCGCAGCATCACGGCATCGATAGGCGGCGAGGGATAACAAATCGATAATGAAGCGGCGATCACATGCAAATGTCACAAAACATTCACACAAGCTGATTTGTATTACTTTTCAATCGACTGGGGGATACTGCAAACCGCGAGCAATTCTTTCCGCTATTGTTGGATCACCAGTCGGTTCGTCACGTCGCTGTTGTTTCCGTGCTGTAGTTTTTCGCCACAGTTGAAGAGGGGCTACCAATGGAACTCTCCAAATTTGCGGACGAACAACTGGCCGATCAGATCGCCGCAGGCCGCGAGGCTGTGCCCCAAGTTGATCCCATACGGTTGATTGAGCAGGTCGTCCATCGGGCGCGCGCTGGGGCCGGGGTGGATTTCGACGTCTTTGAGTCCCTCATCGGCGAAAACGATCTCGTCGAAATCAACTATCTCGAGCGTGGTTTGATGGCATCAAGGGCGGTGTGCAGGATCAATGTTCCGGCACCCGTTGGCGACAGTAGCGACTGGGGGACAGGGTTCTTGATCGGGCCGCGGCTCTTGTTGACCAACAATCACGTCATCGACTCCGCTGAAGACGCTCTCAAGGCTACGGTCGAATTCGGCTACGAACTCGACGCCGAAGGGCGGCTGAAACGCACGACACGCTTTCGGCTTTCCCCGCAAGATGGTTTTGTAACGAGCCCGAGGGATGCGCTCGATTACACGGTCGTTGCGATCGAGGAAAACAGCGAGGATGGCGCGACGCCAATCTCCGACTTCGGTTTCTTGCGTCTCGACGCGCGCACCGGAAAGACGGAGGTCGGCCAGTATGCGACCATCATTCAACATCCCGATGCCAAGACGAAGCGCATCTCGCTCAGAGAAAACAAGTTCGTCAAATATGGGGACGAGGCGGACCCGGAGCGCGACAATTTCCTCTGGTACTCTTCCGATACGGCAAATGGTTCGTCTGGCGCAGCCGTCTTCACGGATGCCTGGCAGGTGGTTTGCCTGCATCACGCAGGCGTTCCAGACCGAAGGATGATCGATGGCAAGGAACACTGGGTGCTGACCGACAAGACAACGGCGCCCGCTCGCATCGCCATCAATCTGCCCGTCGACAAAGTTCACTGGCTCGCGAATGAAGGCGTTCGCATTTCCAAGCTCATCGCTGACGCCGAACAGCAGGTTGCAGCCCCGGGCTTTCCGCGCTCGACCCTCATCGACGATCTCATTGCCGATGCCACCGGGGTGAAAGCCTTTGCTGGCACGACACCAGGAGAGAGCATCGTCGGGCCGCCGCTCGTCGCCGCACCGGCCCTCAGGCTTGTTCCTGCCGAAGCAAGACGCCGGCCGACGCAGCATACGCACCCGGCCAATTATTTCGATGGACGCGAAGGATATCGATCGGATTTCCTGCCCGTCGAAATCCCGCTGCCCACACTCGGGGTGAACGCATTGCGGCATGGTTCGCCGGCGAAGGTCACCGGTGCAACCGACGACGTCCTGCGCTACCAGCATTTCTCCGTGGTCCTGAATGCCAATCCCAAGCGCAAGATGGCCTTCTACACGGCCGTGAACATCGCCGGTGCCCGTNCTACGGTAACGAGCCGGTGCCATCGAAGAACTATTTCGACCGCGGCCACCTCGTGCGCCGCCTCGATCCGGTTTGGGGCGAGATCCGCGTTGCCAAGCAGGCCAATGACAACACGTTCCAGTGGACCAATTGCTCGCCGCAATATTGGGGCTTCAATCAGGGCGCCGATCTCTGGCAGGGTCTCGAAAACTTCCTGCTCTACAACACCGACGAGGAGGATGTTCAGGCGTCCGTCTTCTCCGGGCCGCTGTTTCGCGCGGACGATGAAGAGCACCGGGGAATTCTGATCCCACAGTTTTTCTGGAAGGTCATTGCGGTAACCGACAAGAACAACAGGCTCTATACCAGCGGCTACATGGTCAGTCAGCAGGACTTTGCCCTCGACATTCCGTTCGAACGACTCCCGGTCGGGCCGAACAGCACAAAACCTGGTCAGAATTTCCAGGTCCCGGTGGCAAAGATTATCGAAGACACCGGTATTGTCTTTGCAGACGAGATCTTGAGCGCCGACGCCTATTCCGGACCGTCAACCGGGCGAGCATTGCGCACCGTGGCGGACATACAGCATCCCCGGCGCTGATCATGCAAAGCCGCTCTTTGCCGCGGGCTGCATCCAGGGTTTGCGGGCGCATCGTGAAGCCAAACGTCGCCAGTTGCACCGCCGGCCCGCTGATCGCCGTCGAGGATCTGTCGCCCTGGACATCACGCGGCCTTTGCAAATCTGGCACGTTCGGGAGGGACATTCGGTTTCTCGTCTGATCGCCCCCGTTCACGGCTACGGTTGCATGTCATAGAACAGTCATAAACGGCAGCAAACCTGCTGCGATTGCCAGCTTGCCGCGGGGCTACGAGGTGAAGGGGGACGATCGCTTGCCATCAAGCCGCTTTGCCCGACCGGAGGCCGTCGCCGTCTTGCCGCGCACCATCGAGCAAGCCGGTGCGATCTGCTATCGAGCATCTGCAGACAACGCGATCGAGGTGCTGCTTGTCACCAGCCGCAGAAACGGGAGCTGGGGAATCCCGAAGGGGCAGATCGAAGCAGGAGAAAGCTCTGCTGTTGCGGCTGCTCGCGAAGCCATGGAAGAGGGCGGTGTAAGCGGCGTCGTATCAAGGGAGACGATTGGCTCGTTCGACTACACCAAGGAAGGCAGTGATCTATCCTACCACATCAGCGTCCACTTGCTTGAAGTGAAGGAAACACTCGCAGACTTCCCGGAAAAGCAGAGCCGAAGATTGAAATGGACCCCGCCTATTGCCTCACCCAGGAATGTTACTGAAGTTGGGGGCATTGAGATGGCCCGTATCTCCTCCCGCCGCGGCGGGAGGAG
>MBFK01000039.1 GCA_001704765.1 Sinorhizobium shofinae | reverse complement strand
ACTATCGCCCACATCCGGGTCCTGACACGACGCTTGGCAAGGTACGGATATTGTTGAGACCTTTTCGAGTCAGGCTCTCAGAGACGACATTGCGGAACCACGCTAGATTTTTTGCGCGCCTATGCTGCTCAACTGACGCCTAAAAAAGCATCAGAGATCTATAATTTCTTCGTACGCGCTTTCGCCGGCCTGGCAACAGAAGACCATCTTAGAATTATGAAGGAAAAATATCGTTGTAGAACTCTTGTAGTCACTTCAAGAGATGGTTTGTGGGGCAAACCGGTGCTGGACAACAATTCAGTCTACAAGCTTGTTTCCGAGAAGAAAGGCAAGTGGCGCATTTATCGATAGTTCCCCTGGGCTGCAATTCCCGGTCCTCACTACTGGACCTTAATGTATAACACTTACTCCCTTGCGGCCGATCGGGCGCGTTCTCGAGAGGAATGACTGAGTGCCGCTTCCGCTATCCGGAACGCCAGAGCCATGATCGTCATCTGGGGATTGACGCCGGGCGCCTCAGGAATGACGCTGCCATCGGCGACAAAGAGGTTTTCGACGCCCCGCACACGTCCGTAACTGTCGACTGCACAAGCGTCCCGATGCTCGCCGGGTGGGCAGGTGGAAAACAGATGTATGGTCATCAGGTTGGTCGCTTTTTCAGGCAGAGGCTTGTTCCGGAATTCATCGACCTCATCAGGGTTTGTCCAGCCCTCGTGGCCCGATATACTTGGGATTACCTTCCGGGCACCGGCCGCAAACATCGCCTGTCCGAGGAGGGTGAGAACCTGGCCCAAAGAGATCCAGTCCTCAGGCGCGAGTTTGAAACTGACAAGCGGTTCATTAATACCGGGAAGAGGTCTCACTGAACCCACTCCGCGCGGTCGTATCATGCCGTAATAAGAGCCGCATAAACGCCAAGCCTGCATCAGGTCGCCGCGATTGGTCCAGTCTTCCGCAAGTGAAAGGCCAAAGACAGCAGGCGTGAACACCGACCCGCCTATGCGCTGCTCGGGCATGAATTCGGTAACGGCTGTTAGCGGAAGGCGCGACTGGTGCGCATCAACAGGTTCATCAAAAAGTGCCGTCGCTCTGATCGTCGGATGAATGCGCAGGGTATCGCCAATGCGTTTACGCAGGCCAGAACGACGCAAAAGCGCTGGCGTATGAATTGCTCCCGCGCAGACAAACACAAGTCCGGCTTTTACGCGCACGTGCACGCCCTGTCCGCCGGCGTCCTGCAACTGAGCGACGACCACTGCGGCACGTCCTTTCTCGATACAGATCTTGTCTACGCGCGTTCGCGCAAGCAGCCGCATGCCGCGATCCATCGACTTTGGGAGAAGGGTCACCGCCATTGACTGCTTGGCACCGTTCGGACAAATGAAAGAACACCGATTGGCGCCCTTGCAGTCACGCTGCCCCCGTTTTAGCTCCGAAACTTTCCAGCCAAGCGCTTCCCCACCCAGCCGCAGAATGTCGGTGGGACGCCCGAGTGGGCCGGGGGTCAGGCTCGCATTCACCGTTGTCTCCGCGCGACCATAATATTGCGACAGTTCGTCCGGGCTAAAATTCTCGATCTTGTAAAGCTTGCGCCATTGATCAAGGAGGTCGCTATCGGCGCGCTGGGCAATCGCGCTGTTAATTTCTGTCCCTCCCCCAACGCAGCGGCCCTCCGCATAAGCAATAGGGGGGCGGCCGATCGCCGCGGTTAATCCTCCGCCGCGCCAGGCTGCCGCGAATGCTTCACTCGCGAAAGGAGAAGCCGATGATGAGGGAACATGCCCACCTTCTTCAAGCATGATCACATATAAACCGGCAGCTGTAAGTACATCAGCAACGCTTGCACCGCCCGCGCCGGAACCGATTATCACCGCATCGGCTTCCAGTTGCAGTTCGCTGTTCAACGAAAACCCGCCCTTCATATTCAAGCCTATGAGGTTTGAGCAGGCCGTGCAGCCAACAGCTTTTCGGCTACCGGCGCTTCATCATAAAATGCAAGCAGCGTCATTGAGCGATAAAGGCGTATGACAGAACCGGCAGGACCGGGCATTCTTTGCAGGAGCCGATAAAATCTGTCTGTTCGGAGCGTGCGTGCCAAGGGGCCGCCTGCACCCGCTGAAATCAAGACAGTGCAGAGACCTATGACGATCGAAACGCTTTCGACCGCAAAGCGAATGTGAAATGGGGCAAGTGCGATGGCACGGGTCACACTGCTTGCGACTTCTGACACCACCGCTGGCCTTTCTTCCGCGTCGAGCAATGGCCATAAAGGTGTCAATGTTGCCACGATCACTCCATCGAATGCCAACTTAGCCTCCTCGCGCCAGAAAAATAATGCCCACCAGGACGAGGGCGACACCGATCCATTTGTGAAGGTGGAATGGTTCTCCAAAAAAATAATGTGACGCGATGATAAGCATCGCGAATCCGGAGCCTGCCAGAATCGGATAAGCGACTGATACCTCCAAGGAGTCCAGAGCCTTTGCAAACAGTAGAACGTTAATGCCATAAAATACTACCCCGCCGACAAAGCCGGGAGTGAGAAACGTATCGGCAAGTCCGGCGCTGGCAGGCAGTGAGGCCCGGCCCCATTTCAGCAATATATTGCCAATACAGGAATTCAGGCCCGCAGCAAAAACCAAGATTATCGGAACCGCGTTCATCCTGGGATCAGCCGCAGTGCATAGGGAAGCAATGCCAGGAGCTGCTGTTTGACGGGCGCCTTATGACGTGACCCTCCGCCTTTTCCGAGAGAAGCCCTATTAGCCTGGTACCAATTATAGGTCTCGATCATCATCTGAGAATTAGAGTATTTCGGTGCATATCCAAGTTCCTTTTGCGCTTTGGAGATATCGAAATACATTGCTCTCCCATACATCAGCGAATGGTATGGCCCTAAGGGAGAGAGGCCGAGCGCGCTTGCCAGATTCGCTGCAAGGGCAGTCGGTCCCATCGGGATCGATTTGATTCGACTTCCGGTTTCGGCATGCTTGATTACCACTTGCAAAAGTTCACGCATCGTACCGAACTCGGCAGCACCAATATTGTATGTGGCAAACCCCTTTACATTCGAGGCTGCTATGCATGCCGATGCTAAATCATCCGAGTGCACGAACTGATATTTGTTATTACCCCCACCCAACACTGGAATATCGAGCCCCCGTTCAACCCAGTCAAAGAGAATCTGGACGACGCCTTGGCGGCCATATCCGAGAACTGTGCGAGGGCGCACAATCGCCACATCCAAACCATCACGCTGCATTGCTTCCTTACAGATAATTTCTCCTGCGAGTTTCGCGCGACCATAATCTTCCGCCGGGTTCGGTTCTGTTTCTTCTGTTACGGGGTTCGATTTCGGCGCACCGAAAACAGCGCTCGAGGACGTGTAGACGAACTTTTCGATCCCCGTCGCGACCGACTCGTCAACGATGATCTGAGTGCCTCCGCAGTTAACGGACCAGAATAGGTCTTTTTCCTTGGCTAGCGGTACCTGCGCAACGTTGTGGAACACCTTGTCTATCCCGGAAAGTGCTTGTCTGACCGCGTTTCGGTCGAGAATTGTGCCCTCGAGAAATTCAAGATTAGGATGACTGAAGCCGGGCGGATTCAGGTCGAACACGCGAACGTAGGTTCCTTGTCTAAGCAATTGCTTGCTTAACAGTTCCCCAAAATATCCGGAGCCGCCGGTAACGAGTGCTGTTTTCACTATCCTGCCTAGACAAATTACAAGAGCCATGATCGAAGTCTTCGACTGGCGCACCCATCTTAAAGTCGGATTTTGCAAAGTCTTTCCATGTTCCGCTCCAGCCGAGCCTGATGTAACCGATGATCCAAGGAAGTTCTTCACCATTGCTTCGGAGTCTCCAGCGCGGCGGCGCAGCGTGTATGTGGATGGCTATGCATGTGTCGTGCCAAGCTTGAAAATCGTTCCAAAGCAACGCGATCACTTCGGTGGCGTTATGTCTCGCCCCCCGAATGTCGGGAACTCGACAAATCCAGTGGAACAGTAGGCGCCCAGTCGATTTCGACACACGGACTGCGCTCGTGCCTTGGGAATCACAGCACGAACTCCACGGTCGTTCCGATCGTCGCCAATGATCTCGACTGAAGCGCTGTGTCAGCCGGAGTGGCGTCGCATAAGCCAATCCATCACACAAACATCCGCGGACCCGCTATCGCCAGTAAGGACAACGAAAGATGCTTGGGCGCCCAATCTCGAACGGGACTGGATTTCGCGCTCCGGAAGCTCGCCGCACGCCTCAGGTTCGCCGGGCTACGCCATCAGGCCACTGCCGAAGCGAACACAGCCGGGATCGCGTTGTTCATGAGGCTTGATTGGCGGCGACTGGATCGATGCGCACGACGATCTGGCCATGCGAGGACCGTCCGGCGTCGGAGAGAGCTGGTTGGCTTGCGCTCGGGCACAAGGCCTGACGCGATGGTTGCGCCGTCCTTTACCAGTGCGGCGCAAGGCCGTTTGCCCAACTGACGCTTGCTCGTGGAGGGCGATATGCGCGCCTGCCGCGCACCATTTTCAGCTGTTGATCCTGAACGATTGGCGCCTCGAACCTCTCTTTTGATCAAGCGCGAAAATAATCTCCTCGAGATCGTCGAAGGCCGTGACGGACACTGCTCCACCTTCACCGTCGGCTGGGCACACCACTGGTTCCCCGCTTTCGAGCAGGCCTCGGAACTCGCGGTGAATAACGTCCTGCAGCATTTTCTCGGTCCGGCGTCAGTTGACGCGAACTCACGAGGCGTCGAAACGCTCAAGCATCTTTTTGAGCTGAGCGTTCTGCAGATAAAGTTTTTGAGCCAGCAGACGTCGCAGCTCTTTGATTTCCTCGTCGAGGATTGCCACTTCGTTGAAGAAAGTATCCCCGGACGACGAGGTTTGTACGGTCTCAGCTTCATTTGTGGCGACAGCGCTCTGCGCAACCCCCTCGGCGCGCGCGTTCTTGGAGCGTTCTCGACGTCTGATCTCCGGCTTCTTTTGGGAATTTGCGCTTGTCTTGCTTTGCGGCCCCAGCCTCTTCCCAGCCGCATCCGATTGTTTGGTTTCACTTCGTGCAGGGGTTCCAGGCTCTTGAATGTCAGCTGTGAGGTTCATTTCCTGCAGGGGATTGGGGTCGCTTTCCAGCTGGTCCGAAAACATCGACCCACGATCAACCGCGGAATCGTGATCAGGAGTGCCAGAAGCTTGCGTTGGCTTGTCGAACGGAAGTGGCGACTTGTTTTCCGTTTCGCTTTCGATCACTTCGGGATCAGTGTCAGGCGCAATAAAATTCTCTTGCACGCTTGCCGATCGTCGTCGCGACGCCAATTGAGCAAGAAATTTCCACGGTGTCTTCATAATGTTCCTACCCTCGAAATCGTGGCCTGCGAACGCGCTGCAGGCATGTGCCTTTCCAATGCCCCTCAGCCGGGCATCGTAACGTGCCATCGTCGAATATCTCCCCTCCTCAACATGGACTGGGGGACATTGTCTCTACAAGCGCCTTTTTGCTGGTGATCGCGTGCCAGCATACACAGCCGCATTGCGGTATCGTCCCGGCGTGTGGACCTCGGCTCCGGACCGCCCCATGGAGTGCTTGGAGCATTCTGATCACTGGTTGTGAAGGGGAGCGCACCGCAAGCACTGCGAAGGTTGAAATGGTCCCCTCCATATGACGAAAGGAGGCGATGCAAATCCACCAGCCCGCTGGCGAGCTGGCGAAGACGCGAATTAAGGGAAAATTGACGCGCATCATCCCCAGAAGCTGCTCATGCGAGAGGACACTGATTTTGAGAAAGGCCATCAGAAGAGTGAACTCGCAGAGAGCTTGAGTTTACAATCCGTTCCTCGATGCAAGCGGCGCCCATTCGCCAGACATCGAAATGGAAAATCCTGTTGCAGTGACGCTTCCGGCGGCCCGCGTAACGCGGCACGCACGCGGGCCAGGGCCTCCGGCGAGGCAAAGGGTTTGGTGATGTAGTTGCGGGCGCCGGTTTCGAGCCCGGTCACCTTGTCAGCCCGGATAGCGCTGTATAGCTGCAGAAACGGTCGAGACCCTAGATCTCGCGGAAAAGCCGCCGCGCGGTCCGGACGGGACAAGCCTTCACGCGTTCGCGAAGATAGGTCGCGAGCCGGTCGCCAAACATTGTGTTTTGCTTGCGTTGGCCATATTTCGGAGCCTCTAGCCCCCGCTCGACGTACTTGCGCGCGTTCTTGCGATCCATAGCCAATCTGTTTGGCGGTCGCTGACACCGATAGCCCTTGCCCGTGTAGATCCAGGATTATCGTCGTCTCCCCCAGCTTGATTGGCGAAATCCCCTCCCGACCATCGGGAGTAGTATCAGTGACGACGCGCCGAGGATACTCCGGACCCCGCCTCGGAAGACCGGCTACGGCGCAAACTGGCGCAGATCCCGCCACGTTTGAGTTGTTCCAGTATCGAGAACCATTCTGCATATGTCCGTCAGGCCGACTTCCTAATCCTGCTCTTGAGAGTCTCACGCAGATGCGGTCGCGGCGTCTGGGAGAAGCAACAGTTCGACCCTCCGCCAAGTCCAATCGTGTAGTTCCAGGACTTCGAGAAATTGATCGGTAGTTCCGCTCGTCATTCATATCCGGGTCGGACCCAGCTCAAGTTACCGAGTTCCCGGCATCAGAGCACCTCTAGTCTAAAAGCGATCGCGAAAGAATTTCGCCTTCTCTCTTTCAGTTTAAGTCAACTTTCTCTATCGCCGTTCAGAAGATTGCGATAGCTGTTTATTTGGATGGCAAAGATCCACGCCATGGATGAATGCGTATCAAGTCGGGTACGGTGGATGATGCTGGAGACATGGCGCATGAGAGCGCACACGGCCGCTGGGAGAGCTTGAAATGGCCGGGTCAAAGGAACCGGCGTTCCTCAGACAACTGAGCCTCGATTGTTTTGTCTGGTCTTCAATTATCGAGATCGGCCGAGCTTCCTTCAAGGAAGGAGTGAGGAGATTCTTGGGTGGCGACATCAGGCGCATCGCCAGCAGCACACAAGAGTACGCGGATTTCGTATCCTGACATCCTGAAGCGGCGGCCTTCATAGGCGCTGGTGCGACCTCCCAGTCTAGCAGCCACCCTCCCGTCCAGCAAGAACAGCTGCTCCCTCAACAGGCGCAGGATCGATCGGGCCGTCTGGGAATCCCAGACGCATCTGCCACATGCGCCTGGAACACGTTCTTCATCATATCCACCCAATTGTGATTTCGACATGGACGCCTCCCTTGGATAGCTCCCGCCGTATGGCCCGATTTCACCCGATCGAGAATACACACTCTCAAAGCTCAAAGCCTTGTTGAGAAAAGCCGCTGAACGATCCATCGAGAGCCTCTCAACGATCGGGCGACTACTCCAACTCTTCACTCCAGACGAATGCGATCAAGCCGAGCAGCCCCCAACACGCCCGCCCTTGGAGTGACCGGAACTGGCGAAACTTCCATAACCTGGATGTTTGGCATCACAAAAATCGATTTTACTTCGAGCGAACTCAAGGGCCCACAAGTAGCAGTATTGACGGAGCCATCGTTGCCGGCGACCGCTTTCTCGGGAATTCGCGTGCATTCCACGCCTCCGGATTCGCCTCGCTCTCCCCACCCAGCAAAATCGTGCACAGTGTTTCGGAGCCAAATTTGACGCGGGTCAACAACTATCATTTATTGCACCGTGAGCTGGCGGAGGAGGACCCATGGCGGCTCGACGCCAATGCGTTCGAGCAGGAGCGACATTCGCAGATGCTTCGGTTGTCGTTTTCCCAAGGTCCTATCACCAACGCACTCGAAGTCGGGTGCGCGGCCGGCGCATTCACGGAACTGGCGCCTTATTGCAAGCGGCTGACTGTGATTGATGTGGTGCCGCGAGCGATTGCTCGAACGAGGCAACGGATGAAGGAATCGTCTCACATCAACTGGATAGTCGCTGACGTTCGACAGTTCTCGACTCAGCAGCTATTCGATCTGATCGTCGTGGCCGAAGTTCTTTATTATCTCGAGGATGTAGCCGCGATACGCACCGCCGTTCACAACCTGGTGAGCATGCTGGCGCCAAGTGGGCACATGGTTTTTGGATCCGCAATCGATGCTAATTGCCGGCGCTGGGGGCATGTGGCCGGTACGGAGACCGTCATCGCGATGTTGAACGAAACGTTGATCGAGGTGGAGCAGCTTTATTGCCGCGGCGCATCGGTCAATGAAGACTGCTTGCTTTCCCGTTTTCAGAAATCGACTACCTGATTTGGATAGAGACACTAAGCGCGTCTGTGGCATCAAGTTAACCCATGACGGGGCTATCGCCGTTGTCGAGGATGGAAGGCTCGTCTTCTGTACTGAGCAGGAGAAGCGGAATAACAATTCGCGCTATCAAGAAATCAACAATCTCGATGCTGTTGTGGCGGCTCTGGCGGAAAACGGGGTCAATGCAAGAGATGTTGATCAGTTTGTCATCGACGGCTGGGACGGTGAGGCCGAGTCGCGGTTCAAGGTCCTCAGTGGGGAGACTCCTGTTATCCTCAGAGGCGCGCCTTACGTTGAACGTCACGCCGAGGGACTTCTCGATTGGATCGGCGGCTCCGGCCTCACACTTGGTGATCGGGTTTTTAGCTACAGAAGCTATCCGCATGTGACGAGCCATGTCGCCTCTGCATACTGCACCAGCCCCTTTGCCAAATCCGGAGACCCTGCGCTTTGCCTGGTGTGGGACGGCTGCATATTTCCGCGGCTCTACCATGTGGAAGGCAAGCGAGCCAGCTTCGTCAAATCCTTGTTCCCGGTAACAGGTCAGGCCTACGCTGCCGCGGGCCACTACTTCGGCCCCTATAAGCAGACGAGCCGCGGGGGCTGGGACCTCGGCGTTGCCGGCAAACTGATGGCCTTTATCGCACCGGGATCAGTTCACGTACGCATCGTTGCTGTGTTCCAAAAGCTCTATCAAGAACACTTTGCCGGCGATACTGCGCTTGCCTGCGCCTTCCGTGCGAACATCAACAACTCGGAATCCTCACTTGCGGCCGTGCACGATTTTTTCGCTGCGAGCGCGCTCCAATTGGGGCAGAGGCGCCCGAAGACGTGCTTGCATCGTCTCATTTTTCCCTCGAACGTCTCCTCGTTGACGAAATGGCGAACGCCTTGCAGCACCATCCCCTGCCGGGAGCACGCAATCTGTGCATAGCTGGCGGCTGTGGACTCAATATTAAATGGAACAGTGCGCTGCGCGAGACAGGCCTGTTCGATTCGGTTTGGGTACCGCCCTTTCCTAATGACAGCGGCTCTGCGATTGGTGCAGCCTGCTGTGAAATAGTGGCCCAGCAAGGGTTCGTGCCATTAGACTGGTCAGTCTACAGCGGCCCGAGCATGCAAGCAGGCGAAGTACCAGCTGGGTGGCATGCTAGCCCGTGCAGCATCTCGGAAGTGGCCGCCATCCTCGCCAGCAACAAACCCGTGGTTTTCCTTTCCGGGCGCAGCGAGCTTGGACCACGGGCACTGGGAGGAAGAAGCATTCTGGCGGCTGCGACCTCGCCGGAAATGAAGGATCATCTTAACGAAATCAAATTCCGCGAACACTTCCGGCCAGTTGCGCCAATATGTCTGGAGGACCGTGCACCGGATATATTTAGTCCCGGAACGCCCGATCCATACATGTTGTTCGATCACCAGACGAAGATGCCGTGGCAGGACAAAGTTCCTGCAGTTGTACATCTTGACGGATCTGCGCGGCTGCAAACCATTTCTAGGAACTCTCAGCATAAGGTCGCCGAGGTACTTGTCGAATATGAAAAGCTCACGGGCATTCCGTTGCTTTGCAACACAAGTGCCAATTACCATGGGCGTGGCTTCTTCCCAAGTGCAGCCGCAGCCTGCGAGTGGGGCCGCGTTGAACACGTATGGTGCGACGGCATGCTATACAGGAAACCGTCCGCAACCGCGTGATCCTATCGGGCGCGGGCTTCGCGCAAGATACGTGTATGTCAACGCATAAGGTTGCTGCCCCACGGCGAAAGGTCACTCTTCCACTGGGGAGCAGCGAACTCCTGGATCGAATGTACAAGTTGAACTTCCGTTCGCCGTTTTCGATCTAACCAAACGCTCGTATATCATTGCGCAGGGCAGTTCCTATGAGCGCCCTTGGTACGAGCAGGCCTATGACGGTGGCTGGGGCGGTAAAAGGCTTGCCCGCGGTGCGCCGCTCCGCTGACAACCGAGATTGCAGCTCAAGCGCATTCCTCAGCCAGTCACAGGATAAATACGAACCCGTGAGCGACCGTTCTCTTCCAGCAACTCGGCCCTATAAGGCACGCCGCGGATGTTGATATATGTCGGGCGCCCGGCTTCCGGCATGAGGCGCTCGCTCTCTAGTGCACGGTCAAGGTAAGGTGGAAGCTTGCCTTGGACCGAACTGGTTTGGCAGTAGATTGATATCTACCAGTACGTCGATCACGACATTCTAGGCTGGTTCGGAGCCGTGGCGCCAATTCTCGCCAATGATAGGTCCGATATCCGGAAGCTCCTGAGGGGTCCCCGACGGCCTGATGAGCGACAGCGGTCTGGCGGAGGTGTCAATCGGCACTGAACTTTGACCCTTATTGGAGTGCGCCCTTGGGTGGACAGTCCGGGATGACGAATTGACCGGCCTACCAGGTTTTCGGAAAAATCCCCCGAGCTTGTTGACCAAACTGCCGCTGACGGCGCGGCTCTTCATACGCAGAAGCGCGGTTCTTCCACAAAGCAAGGCTGGGTGTCGACAATCCCGAGTCAACCCTATAGCGCGAACTCCCTGAAGTGCCGGATCCGACCGCGCCCGACGTCGTCCAACGCCGTTTCGCGGTTGCGACACACAGTGCCACTTCTCCTACAACGGCCTCCCAATGACCCCGAAAAAACCGGGCTGGCACAGCTCTTGCCCACACAGACTGGCACAGCTTTTGCTGAGAAGGGTGCGAAGCGGTTGATTTTAAACGCTTCCAATACGTTTATCGAGGCTTTCGAAGAGGCAAACCATGCTCACTACATTTCTGAACAACTTGATGATGGCGATGACTATGGTCACCATGACGGCTCCCGCCCAGCCCCAGATGACCACCGTCGCCACGGCGATTGATTCCAACCCCAACAAAGCTTCCAAGGACGCCTCCGATCCTCGCGCCTATCTGAACGAGATCGACGGCGACAAGGCGATGACCTGGGTCGAGGCGCATAACCTTTCGACCGTCGATAAGCTGTCGAAAGATCCGCGTTACAGCGAGTACCAGGCCGACGCTCTGACGATCCTACAGGCGACCGACCGCATTGCTTCGCCCAGCTTCGCGCGCAACGGGATGATCGACAACTTCTGGCAGGACGGCACGCACGTGCAGGGCCTGTGGCGGCGCACGACCTGGGAGTCCTACAGGTCCGGCAACCCGCAATGGCGCACAATTCTCGACGTCGATGCGCTATCCAAGGCCGAGGGCAAGACCTGGGTATTCGAAGGCGGGGACTGCCTGCCGCCCACGAGCAATCTCTGCCTCATCCGCCTGTCCGATGGCGGCAAGGATGCGGATGTGGTCCGCGAATTCGACATTGCCAAGGGTGAATTCGTTAAGGAAGGCTTCGTCCTACCCGAAGGCAAGCAGTCCGTGACCTGGGTGGACGAGAACACCATCTACGTGACCCGGGAATGGACGCCGGGTGAAGTGACCTCTTCCGGCTATGCCTACGTCACCAAGGTGGTAAAGCGCGGCCAGAGCTTGGATCAGGCGGTCGAGATTTTCCGCGGCCAAAAGAAGGACGTCTCGGCTGAGCGCGGCGTGCTACGCGACATCGATGGCAAGTATGTTATGGACACCTCGTATCGCGGCCTCGACTTCTTCAATACCGAACTAGCCTTTTACCCAAACGGCCACACCGATACGCGCAAGGTGGTCCTGCCCCTACCGACCACGGCCGTCTTTAGCAGCTACTACAAGGGCCAGGCAATCTATTGGTTGAAGTCGGACTGGACCTCGGCCAAAGGCACCGTCTTCCACAATGGTGCGATTATCGCTTTCGATCTCAAGGCGGCGCTCGCCGATCCAGCGCGCGTTGAACCGCTTGTGCTGTTCATGCCAAACGAGCATCAATCTGTCGCAGGCACTACCCAGACCAAAAATCGTCTCGTGCTGTCGATCCTATCGAATGTCACCAGCGAGGTGCGCAGCTTCGATTTCGGCAAGGGCGGCTGGTCGTCTTTCAAGCTGGCTCTGTCGGAAAATTCGACGCTGTCCCTGACGTCTAGCGACGATGAGAGCGATCAGTTGTTCGTCTTCTCAGAAGGGTTCCTCGAACCTTCAACTCTGTTTTGCGCCGATGCTGCAACCAGCCAAGTCGAGAAGATCACTTCGACCCCAGAACGCTTCGATGCCGGAGGCCTGCAAGCACAGCAGTTCTGGGCGACCTCGAAGGATGGAACGAAGGTTCCATACTTCCTCGTAGCGCGCAAGGACGTCAAGCTGGACGGCACGAACCCGACCATCCTCTATGCCTATGGCGGTTTCCAAATTCCAATGCAGCCCAGCTATTCGGCGGTGCTCGGCAAACTGTGGCTGGAAAAGGGTGGTGCCTACGCGCTCGCGAATATCCGCGGCGGCGGCGAATTCGGCCCGAAATGGCACGACGCCGGTTTGAAGACAAATCGTCAGCGCGTCTATGACGACTTCCAGGCCGTTGCGCAGGACCTGATCGCCAAGAAGGTTACTTCGACACCGCATCTCGGGATCATGGGGGGTTCGAACGGCGGCCTGCTCATGGGCGTGCAAATGATCCAGCGCCCCGACCTGTGGAACGCAGTCGTGATCCAGGTGCCGCTTCTCGACATGGTCAATTTCACCCGCATGTCGGCAGGAGCCTCCTGGCAAGGCGAATATGGCAGTCCCGACGATCCGGTTGAAGGCGCCTTCCTGCGCTCGATCTCGCCTTATCACAACGTCAAGGCGGGCGTAGCGTATCCGGAACCCTTCTTTGAGACTTCGACAAAGGATGACCGCGTCGGCCCAGTGCACGCGCGCAAGATGGCCGCCCTGTTCGAAGACATGGGCCTGCCCTTCTACTATTATGAAAATATCGAGGGCGGTCATGCCGCCGCCGCCAACCTGCAGGAACACGCCCGCCGCTACGCCCTCGAATACACCTACATGTTTCAAAAACTCATGGATAATAAGTGAGTGCGTAAAGCCTTAGGCCGTGTCGGGCAAATCTGAGCAAAATAACCCAGTGGCGAGAACCGACGAAGGAGGCGAAGTTTCGCCTTTCTTCTCGCCCCACCGATGTACCTCCATGCCGCCCGCCAAAAATCAACCCTTAATACCCTGGTCCCTGCCGTTGCCGCCGGCGTGGTTTTTGAATCTGGGAATGAGCGAAACCCGTTCTTTGATCAGTCGAGTTTCCCCGGATCGACCTGCTCACATGCTTCCTATCTGGCAATGACGGTTATTAGTCCCAATCACGCAGGTACGCGGCTCCTTCAGTGAAACGGTTGAGCGACCGGCCTTGAAAGATTTCTCGTCCGCTTCACTCGGAAACGAGTGAGACGTCGCGGCCGAGAAGCCTGGCGGAATGTCTACTCTAACCCGAGCCAGTGCTGGCCGGCTGGCATTCGCGCGTCAGCCAATCAGCAAAGGCGCGGGCGAGTCGCCGCTGGCTGCCGGATTTTGGATAGGCGAGATAGTGGCCGATATAGCGGTTGTCGCGACAGATCCGATGAAGAGGACGGACCAACTTGCCGCTTTCCAGCTCGCGCCTGGCCAACACATCGGACTCGAGCGCAATTCCGAGCCCGTTGACCGCAGCATCGACGGCAAGGAAGCTCCGGTCAAAACTCATCGATGGTGATGGTGGTGATCCAAGGTCATTGGCTTCGAACCAGTCGATCCACTGGATGCGCTTGAGATCGCTTCGGATCAGCGGTTGGTGGAACAGGTCGCGCGGGGACTTGATTTGGTGCGCCAGATCCGGCGCGCAAAGCGGCAAGACGATTTCTTCAGAAAGCGGGATGACGATCAGGTCTTCACGATTGAGTGGCTCGCCGTAGACGATATCGGCATCGAAGAGCCCATCGACGAAGCGGGCGTAGTTGGTGCTGGCCGCCACCCGGACCTCTATGCCGGGATTCTCTTTCAAAAACTGCGGCAGACGGGGCGACAGCACCTGTGCCGCAAAGCTCGGCGCGCAGTGGAGCCGCAGCAATTGCGCCTTGTTGGATGAAATTTGTTCAACACCGCGCCGCAATTCTTCGAAGGCATTGGACGCATGATTGAGTAGTGTCTGCCCCGCGACAGTCAGCGAAACGCTGCGCGTCGTCCGTTCGAACAACGCCACCCACAGATCCCGTTCCAACCGCATAATCGCATGACTGACGGCACTCGGCGAGAGGTTCAACTCCTCCGCGGCTGCCCGGAACGAACCGAGCCGCGCGGCAGCTTCAAAAATGCGCATAGCGGAGAGTGACGTCGTCTGCAGCATGGGATTAGTGAATCAGATTCACCCACAGGTGTAAAGTTGGCGTTTGAAGGACGGTGCGCGCTACGCCACAACTCTTCCACGAGGACAGGCAGAGGCCTGGAAGGAGACACCAGGCGCCGCATAGTCGGTGTCGGGAGGAGAGAAAAGATGCTTTTGAAGGGAAAGACCGCCGTCATCTCTGGCGCGGCGAGCAAGCGTGGCATTGGCCGGGCAACGGCGGAGCTTTTTGCATCGCACGGCGCGCGGGTCGCCGTTCTTGACATCAACGCCGATGAGGCAAATGCTGCAGCGGGCGACCTGCCGCCGGTCGAACAAGGCGCGCATATCGGCCTACCCTGCGACGTGGCGGTTCGTACCTCCTGCGCGTCCGCTGCAGATGATGTGCTGCACGCGTTCGGCGTGACGAACATCCTCGTCAACAATGCCGGCGTCACCCAGCCGGTGAAGACCCTCGATATCTCTGACGCCGACTGGCAGCGCATCGTCGCCGTCAACATGACGGGCGTGCTCAATCTCAGTCAGGTCTTCATACCCAACATGCGTGCCAATGGCGGTGGATCGATCGCCTGCATGTCGTCGGTTTCCGCGCAGCGCGGCGGCGGCATTTTCGGCGGCCCACATTATTCGGCGGCCAAGGCCGGCGTGCTCGGCCTTGCCAAGGCCATGGCGCGAGAGTTCGGCCCCGACAACATTCGCGTCAATTGTGTGACACCAGGGCTCATCCAGACCGACATCACCGGTGACAAGCTGTCACCCGAAATGCGCTCCGACATCATCAAGGGCATTCCCCTCAGTCGCCTGGGCGACGCACGCGACGTGGCCAACATCTATCTCTTCCTCGCATCCGATCTTTCGGCCTACGTCACCGGCGCCGTCATCGACGTCAATGGCGGCATGCTGATCCATTGATCCACGAGAGCGCCTGAAAGGAAAGGAAAGCATGGCCCGGATCGGTCACAACGTCAGTCTTCCCGAGCGAGCGCGCCGCATTCGCCGCCACGCCCTGCGCATGGGCGAAGTTCAGGGCCAGGGCTACATCGCGCAGGCGCTCGGCATCGCCGATGTTCTCGCGGTCGCCTATTTCCATGCGACGACCTACCGGCCGGACGATCCGGAGTGGGAAGGTCGCGACCGTTTCCTATTGTCGATCGGCCATTATGCCATCGCACTCTATGCGGCCTTGATCGAGGCGAAGATCATTCCCGAAGATGATCTGGAAACCTATGGCGCCGATGACAGCCGCCTGCCGATGTCCGGCATGGCCGCGCACACGCCGGGCATGGAGATTACCGGAGGATCGCTGGGTCACGGCCTCGGCATTGCCGTCGGCATGTCGCTTGCGCTGAAGCGCAAAGGTTCACGGTCATTCGTCTACAACCTGTTTTCCGATGGCGAACTCGACGAGGGATCGACCTGGGAAGCGGCCATGTCTGCCGGGTCCTACAAGCTCGACAACCTGATCGGCATCGTTGACGTCAACCAGATGCAGGCGGACGGCCCGTCGCTCGGGGTGCTCAACTTCGAGCCCCTCGGTCCAAAGTTCGAGGCCTTCGGCTGGTTCGTCCAGCGCGTCGATGGCAACGACATCGATGCGCTCGTCGACGCTTTCGACAAGGCGCGCCAGCACCCGCATGCGCAGCCCAGAATCATCCTTTGCGATACAAAGATGGCCAAGGGCGTGCCCTTCCTGGAGGCGCGTGAGCGCAACCACTTCCTGCGCGTCGAACCGCAGGAATGGGCCGAGGCGATCCGGATCATCGACGCGGGAGTGACGGCATGAGACGCTCAAAATACGAACGCCCCGCCCATCTGATCGGCAATGCGGAGAGACCCCGACTTACCACGTCGGCGATGATCGCTTCCATTGCCGGCGCCGACCAGCCGACCCGTCCGGCGCCTCTCGGACACGCGCTTTCCGCCTTGGCGGAAAAGGACGACCGTGTCGTCGGTCTTTCGGCCGATCTCGCCAAATACACGGATCTGCATGTCTTCCGGGCGGCCCATCCCGATCGCTTCTACCAGATGGGAATGGCCGAGCAGTTGCTGATGATGTCGGCTGCCGGGATGGCACGGGAAGGGCTGCAGCCCTGGGTGACGACCTATGCCGTCTTCGCATCGCGCCGCGCCTATGACTTCATCTGCCTCGCGATCGCCGAGGAGATGCTTGACGTCAAGATCGTCTGCGCGCTGCCGGGACTGACCACAGGCTATGGCCCGAGCCATCAGGCGACCGAGGACATTGCCATGTTCCGCGGCATGCCGAACCTCACCATTATTGACCCTTGCGATGCCAGTGAGATCGAGCAGGCAGTACCGGCCATCGCCGCACATCGCGGTCCGGTCTATATGCGGCTCCTGCGCGGCAACGTTCCATTGGTGCTTGAGGAATACGGCTACCATTTCGAGCTAGGCAAGGCGAAGTTACTGCGGGACGGCAAGGACACGCTGATTATCTCCTCCGGTCTGATGACGATGCGGGCGCTCGAAGCGGCCAAGGAACTTCGCAAGAACGGCGTTGATGCCGGCGTTCTTCATGTTCCGACGATCAAGCCGCTTGACGAGGCAACGATCCTCGCCGAGTGCGCCAGGCAGCGACGGCTTGTGGTCGTGGCTGAGAACCACACCGTTATCGGTGGCCTTGGCGAAGCGGTCGCCGCCTCCCTGATGCGGTCCGCTGTGCGTCCCGCCGCTTTTCGGCAGATCGGACTGCCCGACGCCTTTCTGGAAGCGGGCGCCCTGCCGACCCTGCACGACATGTACGGCATATCGACCACGAAAATCGTGACCCGGATCAAGGAGTGGCTCGACGAGTGACGAAAACGGTCACCCGCGCTGGAGGAGCATGGGAGCCGCGACAGTTTCAAAGTGGAGGAGAGACAATGAAGTACGAGATAACCAGACGCCGCTTCCTGGCCGCGTCATCGGCCGTGCTCGCGGCCCCTGCGATCGTCACGATGGTTCGGCCCACACGGGCCGGCACGACACTGACCCTCGGCCATGGTGCCGCACCGGGGAATCCGCGAGCTGTCGCGGCTCAGAAATTTGCGGAACTGGTCGCGGAAAAAACGGCTGGTCGCGTGACCATCAATGTGGCCGGCGCGGAAACGCTCGGCACTGACTCGGCGATGCTGACGAGCCTGCGCACCGGTGCTCTCGATTTCACGGCCAACAGTCAGGGAGCGACGTCCGCGCTCGTTCCGGAGCTTGCCGCGCTCGGTCTTCCGTTCCTGTTCGAGAACACAGCGAAGGCGATGCAGGTTCTCGGTGGGCCCATTGGCGCCGAACTCGTCAAGCGCTTCGAAGCGGTCGGCGTGGTGCCGCTCGACTGGTGGGATAATGGCATTCGCCATCTCACCAATTCCAAGCGCAAGGTCGCAGCCCCCGCCGAGGTGAGCGGAATGAAGATCCGTACGCCCGCCGACCCGATGACCATGGATATCTTTCAGGCTCTCGGTGCGGCGACGGAGCAGATTGCCTTCGGCGAGCTCTACGTGGCTTTGCAGCAGGGCGTGGTCGATGGACAGGAAAACCCGCTCGCCAATATCGATAGCTCCAAGCTCTACGAGGTAAACAAGTACATCAGTCTCACCGGCCATAAATGGGAATCGACGCCGTTCCTGATGTCGCAGATTGCACAAGCCCGTCTAGGCGGCGATCTCGAGGCAGTGAAGGCGGCGGCCAAGGAAGCCGGCGAACTGCAGCGCAAGCTTTCCGCCGACAAGGACGCAGAAGTGTTGGCAGCCTTCAGGCGCATTTCCGCGATCGAAGTCACCGAGGTGGACCGCGAAGGCTTCGCCAACGCGACTGCTTCTGTTGCCGAGAGCTGGAAGAAGAAGCCCTTCGGGGATTTCGTCGCCCAGATCGAATCGGCAGCCAAAGGCTGAGGCCCAGCGCGGGAGCATCCCATGAAAAGCCTCTCAAAACTCGTAGAGCTGACAGCACGGGCCATCGTCTGGTTCGCGCGGCAGGTCGTCATATTCAGCGGCATCGCACTCATGGTCTTCATGACCGCGAATGTCGCTGCCCGCTACGTGCTGGCCGGCGGAGGCTTTCCATTCGCTCAGGAGCTACCGGTGCTGATTTTTCCCTGGTTCATCCTCGGCGGCATCGTGCTGGCGGCCCATTCCGGCGGCCATATGGCGGTCGAGTGGATCTACGACAAACTCCGGGATGGCGCACGTTCAACTGCATTTGTTTATGCCGACCGGCGAACTATGCCGAATGTCTCTTCTGATGTTTGCGGCAAACCGTGCGTTCCCGGCCAGTTCGGCGGGTCGCCGTTGGTTGGCACTCGGCATAGTTCTCATGCTCAGAGGGCGTTCAGGAATTCCAGAAGCCGGTCGCTTGGTCGAAATCGCTCGGCCTTGGCGCGTTCGTACGGCTTCAGCTTTGCGAGTGCAGATTCCTTCAGTTCGAGATGCGCATGAAGATAGGTCAGCGTCGTTTCCATCGCTTCGTGGCCCAACCACAGGGCAATGACCGAGCAGTCGACGCCCGCCTGCAGCAACTCCATGGCAGCGGAGTGCCGCAATACGTGGGGCGATACCCGCTTCGAGCGAAGGGAGGGGCAGTGCCCGCGCGCTTTGGCGACATATTTGTTCAGCAGCGCCTGCACGCCGTCGGCGCTAAGCCTGCCACCGTGCATGTTCGGAAAGAGAGCCGTTGCGCCTCGCTTCCCTGGTTCCTTGAGCCAACGCCGGAGGGCTTGCTGTGCAACCTTCGTGAGCGGCGTACTTCGCTCTTTGCGGCCCTTGCCGACGCATTGCACATGCGCACCGCGGCCGAGCATTACCGAGTCTCGGTCAAGGTTGATGATCTCGGAGACCCGCAGCCCCGTTTGCGCGGCCAGCAATAGCAGAGTGTAATCGCGGCGACCCAGCCACGTGCTTCGATCCGTGCAGTCCAGGATCGATTCAATCTCAGAGCCTGACCGAAAAAGAGTTGAGTGAAATCAGCCAGTTGTGATTCTGTTTGTTTGCTTAGGACGAACGGAGACCA
>MBFK01000024.1 GCA_001704765.1 Sinorhizobium shofinae | reverse complement strand
GTCATCGAGCAGGATGTTCGACAGCAGCGGTGAGAGGGGTGAGCCTTGCGGCGTCCCCTCGCTCCGTGCCGTTTCGATCCCGCCCGTCATCAACCCGGCCTGCAGGTAGCGGCGGATTAGCCGCAGTACCCGCTTGTCTGCGACCTTGCGAGCCACACGCGCCATAAGGACGTCGTGGTTCACGCGGTCGAAGAACTTCTCCAGATCAAGATCGACCACGCAACGGTGTCCGTCGGTCACATAGGACCGGGCGGCGAGAACCGCGTCGTGGGTGCTCCGCCCCGGCCTGAAGCCGTAGGAGGAGGTGGAAAAGTCCGGGTCGAAGAGTGGCGTCAGCACCTGCTGCATCGCCTGCTGGATGAGTCGGTCCAGCGCGGTCGGGATACCCAATTGCCGCATCCCTTTGCCGCCGGGCTTGGGGATTTCCACCCCGCGCACCGGCGCCGGTCTGTAGCGACCCGCCAGCAGGTCTTCTTTGATGCGCGGCCAGTGCTCCGCAAGGTATGGCTTCAGCTGCGCAACGGTCATCTGATCGATGCCCGGCACGCCCTTGTTCGCCACCACGCGGCGGTAGGCCGCCATCATGTTCTCGCGACTGATGATCATCTCCATCAGTCGCTCGTCCGCCTCCGGTTCAGAGGATGACGGTCCTGCCGTGGTGCTTGATGCACCCAATGCTTCCCCTCGTGGCTTCCGGCCACTGCTCTCGGCATGGGCACGGGACATCTCAGCCCCGTCTTCTGCATCTGTTCCCACCATCGAAAGATCGTTCTCCATCCGGTGCTTCATGTTCGGCCCTTCACCGGTTGGTCCGGCTAATATGGCCTTTGCTGACCTCTGACGCCCCATCCCGACGCCTCGCGGCGCCGGTAGCACACCTGAAACCAGGGGCAGGACGTCAGACCTCCCAGGGTAAGACGCGTGACCTTCGTGCCATATACCTGTCACATCTACGGCCGCACCCTCCGGGTGATATCGGGCTTCGGGCTTTCTTGCTCCCTCGCCCGGATGCGGACGCCTCATATGCGCTTCCTGTTCGTCAGGCCGGCACTTTGCTTACAGCTTCCTTCAGACCCCGCCTCGCGACGATGCCCTTGCTGTTCGGCTAGCGGTTCCCATCACCAGGGCCCGCAGAGGACTCCCACCACCAAGTCATCGACCGGATACCACCCCGGCCAAATCGTGCTGACGCACTCCGCGCCATGCCTGGCGCACAAGAAAAAGCCCGCCGCCAACGCGGCGGGCCATTGAAGGCAACGACGGGAGCCGATGCTCAAATCCGCTTCAGGCAATCCTCCAGTTCATAGATCGCGCAGAGGACGTGATAGAAGCTGCTGGCCGGCGCAGGCTCGTCGACGAACGCGCCGTCCGCCTTCTGCTTGTCGCGCCAGAGGCCGCGGATCGGCGTTTCCAGGAAACGCTGCAGTGCCGCGGCCGCGCGCGAGGCCGACGCGAGGTAGCGTTGCCGCTCACTGCCCTCCGAGAGCATGGCGAAGCGCATCGCCGACTTCAGCCATTCCGTCTGCGGCCAGAGCCGCGCCACCGGGTCGGCGACCGACAGGTCGTCGAAGAGCGTCATGACCGCGACATCGCGCTTCGGGCAGATGCCGTGCGCCTCGCCGATCTCGAAAAGCCGCCGCGCCTTGACGATCGCTTCGGCATTTCCGCGCCGCTCCGCCCAGCGCAAGAGCAGCCATGCCCATTCGAACTGGTGGCCGGGTTCGACGATGCGGCCCTTTTCTCCCGGAAAAGGCGTCCAGTCGTGATCGAAGAATTCGCGCACCGCGCCCGTCTCGGCGTCGATGAAGCAATCCATCGCCAGATGCGCGATCTCGTCGGCGAGATTGGCCCAGGCGACACGATCGAACCCCCCGACCGCTTCGCTGGCAAGACAGGCTTCGAAGAGGTGCATATGCGGGTTGGAGCCAAGTGGCAGGCGCGGCGGGTTGTCCTCCTCGAAGCCCGCGACCGGATGCTTGCAATGCGCTTCGAGCTTGCCCAGAAGATCGTTGCTGCGCGCGATCATCTCGGCCTTTCGCTCCGGAAGGACCTCCGCCATATAGGCGAAGGCAAGCAGCCCGAAGGCCTGATTGTAAAGGTCGAAAGACGGATCGATGATCTCCCCGTCCGCATCCGAAAGCGCCCCGTAAAAACCGCTCGGCAGCCGGTAGATGCGATCGAAATAGGCAAGCCCGCCTTCGGCGACCGTGCGCCACTCGCCTCGCCAGCCACGCCGCCCCGCCTCCGCGAAACAATAGACCTGGCGTGGCTGGACGCGCGAGCGGCGATTGGCCCGCGTCGGCTCGCCGTTCATGTCGATCGTCTCGACGAAGCCGCCGCCAGCCGCATCGAACCCCTTTTCACGCCATAGCGGCAGGGCGGCCTCCGCGAGCCAGCGGTCGAGCTCCCTCGCCTGCAATGAAATGTCCATAGCCGACCCATCAATTCTCGAGTTTCAGCGCGTCGTGATCCGTACCGAGAAGTTCGGCCAGCGCTTCGACGACAAGATTGTGATCGTCGCGCTGCGGCAGTCCGGACACGGTGACGGCACCGATGCAGCCGGTTCCCTTCACGACGAGCGGGAAGCTGCCGCCATGCGCGGCGAACTCGGCATCCGGCAGGCCGAGCTTTGCCTGCAGGTTCGTCTGCTGTTTGAGGAGGTTGAGGCCGGTTGCGTAGCTGCTTCTGAATAGCCGGAAAACCGTGTTACGCTTGCGCCGCACCCAGTTCGGATTGTCCGGCGTAGCGCCATCGAGCGCCGCATAGAAGACCTGCATGGAGAACAGCGTAATGTCGATGACGACGCCAAGCTTGCGCTCGGCGGCCATGCGGCGAAGCGTCGAGCCGAGCGTCCAGGCCGTGTCGAGATCGAATCGCTCGAACTGCAATTGCTGTTCCTGGAGCGCGATCCGGCGCAGATCATTGTCGATATTCATGATGCCTCCGCTGTCGTGATCGATTTTGGATAAGTGGGACGCGATATTGCTGGCGGAAAATTCCCGCGTCCACCGTCGGCCGAAGCCTGGTCGTTGCAGTGCCCTAGTCTTTCCAGAGCCATGCGGCGCCGCGCACCCCGGAGCTGTCGCCGTGCACCGCCTTGCGTATCGGCGTCTCGAAACTGTCGCCGAACAGATATTTGGTGATCAGGTCAGGCAACTCGCCGTAGATCTCGTCGACATTGGACATGCCGCCACCGAGGACGAAGACGTCCGGATCGACGATATTGGTCAACAGGGCGAGGCTGCGGGCAAGCCGGTCGACGAAGCGGTTGTAGACGTCGGTCGCGGCCGGATCGCCCGCACGCTTCGCTTCGATGATGTCGCGACCGCGGCGGTCGACCCCCGTCGCCGTGCGGTAATCGAGCTCGAGCCCGGTGCCGCAAGCATACATGTCGAGGCAGCCGAGCTTGCCGCACCAGCATTTGTGGCCGGGATATTCCTCTTTCGTCATCCACGGTAGCGGATAGTGGCCGATCTCCGCGGCAACGCCCTGGTAGCCGGCATGCACCTTCTTGTCGATCGCCAGCCCCCCGCCATGCCCGGTCCCGACGATCACGCCGAAGACGACGTGCGCATCCTTGCCAGCGCCGTCGACCGCCTCGGAGACCGCCAGGCAATTGGCATCGTTGGCAAGGCGCACCTTGCGGCCAAGCGCCGCCTCGAGGTCGCGCCCGAGCGGCTTGCCGTTGATTAGAACAGCGTTGGAGTTGCGCACTATCCCGGTGCGCGGATTGGGACTGCCCGGAATGCCGATGCCGATCGACCCGCGCGCACCAGCCGTCTGTTCGGCGGCGGCGACGAGATCGACCACGGCGCGGATGCACGCGTCATAGCCGCTGGTCGGTGTTGCAACACGGTGCCGGGCGCGCGTCTCGCCATCGCGGTCAAGCGCGATGACTTCCATTTTGGTGCCGCCCCAGTCAATTCCGATAAACATGTGCGGATCAGGTCTCAGATGGATGTCGCTTCGGGAAAGGGCGGGATCTCCTCCGACCGCCGCCCGCCCCTGCTTAGCACTCACCCCGTCACTGAAGCTAGCCCCATGATTTCGCATCTGCATGTCAGGCTTTCGCAAACCACGGCCGCGTTCGTGCGGCCGCAAATCGCCGACCGGGACGCAAAAACACTTGGCGAACTGGCCTCGCTTTTGTATGGGTCTATACTGAGTGGTCCCGTAGCTCAGCAGGATAGAGCATCAGATTCCTAATCTGGGGGTCGCGCGTTCGAATCGCGCCGGGATCACCAAACACTTTCAAACTGTCATTGGTCACGATAACTCACCTTTTTGGTCAAGAGTTTACCCTTTTTGTCAAGGTAAATTACCTCAGGCGCTCGTTTGTCCCGACCTTTTTATTGCCTTGGGTAGGTTGCGATCACGCCGTAACTGGAACCGCCCCCGGTCGCTCCAGCGACCATTCAGTCAGGTACTTAGATGCCTTCCAGAATAGGAGCGCAAGGACACCGCCCGCGATGCCGTCAACGGCATAGTGCCATGCGAGTTGGACAGAGCCGGTCGCGATCACTACGGCGAAAGCTACTGAGGTCCACCGGGCGAAAGTTCCCTTATTCCAGGCCGCACAAGCGATGATGACAGAGAAGACAATGTGCAAACTGGGCATCGCCGATATGCCGGAAATGTCGCCTGCATCCCGGGTGTACGATGTCCACAGCATGTCCTGCGCGGTCAACGCCCAAACCATGCCTGTCTCGGCATTCGCGTCCTGCAGCATCTTCATCAGCGGTGCGTAAGTCTGATCCCCCAAGAGTGGGCCCACGAAACACGGGCCGACCGATGAAAACGCTATCGCCAGTATGTTGCCGGCGATGAGCCAAGACAACAGCGCCGCGAACATGAAGCGGATGCGGAGCTCATGATCATTCGTCCAGGCAACCCACGCCATTGAGCAGATCACCACGATCACCCAGAGGTTATAAAAAAAGTTGATTGCGACTATTGAATACGTGTTGCCGAAAACTGCACTAGCCCAGACATAGGGATCGACGCCCCCGAAGATGACCCTGTCGGCCTCGATCAACGCAAGATCCCCGTATGGGTTAAGGGCCGGGATCGTTGACTTGATGGTCGCGAAGACCGTGATCATAGCGATTAGAATAACGGTCGAGTGCAACGCGTGAGCATAACGGTCTTTTCGTGACAGGACCGTTCTCATGTGATCAAGAAGAGCCAGTGTCGGCCGCTTCTGGCCGGCAAGCAGGAACCCTGCAACCTTCCAGAACATGTACCCGAGCGCGTAGAGCGCCATCGCCATGCACGCCCACCACAGATAATAGGCGCCCGTGTCGAAATAGTGCTCCACGTTCAGATACCAGATGAGGCCGTACATGGCGGCCACGTGCGATATCAAGATCATATAGGCGAAGCGGTAGCAGCCGTTGTCCGCCTCATGGCGAAAAGGAACGCTTTCATCGTCAATGACCGTGGCTTGTTTCCCCAGTCCACAGTTGAATTGAACTCTAATATTCCGTCAACTCACCCGAGTTAGTTAGACTTAACGGTTCTGCCCCTACCTCCCTGGCGAGGCGCATGTAGCGCTGCACGGTGCCGTAGGAGAGGCAGGCCTCGCGTTCGACCCACGCCAGGAATTCGCCACGAGGGAGAGCGGCCTTGACTTCCAAGAGCCTCTTCCCGGTCTCGAGGGCTTTCTCCCGGTTCCGATCCTGCTTGCTCGGCTCGCCTTCGGCCCTCTGAATCCTGTGCAGGAAATTATAGTCCGCGTCCTGTCCGCCTTCCGGCCCTGGCTGAAATGCACCAGCAGGACATACATGGCGCCGACGCACGAGCCCACAATAAGCCATCCTGCGCTGGCCGCGATCCACGGTGCACGTCTTCCAGTAGGTGACGACAAAGGGTCGGCTTTACCCCGGCTTTTTTGTTGCCCGGTAACTCGTTTGGGCGGCGCGCCTAATCCTTGACTGCAACGTGCGCTGTGAGACCCTACGACCTCTCGGTTGTAGTGCGTAGGGATGGAAATGATCATGACGCGGCACTTTCAGGTTTCCACGTCGCAAAGCTTCAATTCAATTGGTCGAATGGCCGCCTCGATGCGGCCGTTGGCTGGGCTAAGCATTTCTTGTGGTGGCTACGCGATCGTTGCCTTCGGTATCGCGCCAACACTTTACATGCGGAACTTGAGTGCGTTCGCGTGGCAATTTCTTCCGGCAGCGTTTGTCTTGTTATCTCTTGGTCTGTTGGTTGCCGCCATAGTCCGCCGCCCGGCGGCGCCTTTCACCTACCTTGCCGACATTATCAGGCGCCGAGGAGGTGGAGCGCTTGGGATCGCCGCGGGTATGTGCATCGGCATGGCGGCGTTCTGGACGGTGAAATTCAATATCCCGCACGCCGTTCCGTTCTACGCAGACCCCGCTCTTGCGGAGATTGACCGCACGCTGCACTTTGGCGATCCGTGGCGTTGGGTGCATTCCATAATGCCTGCGGCCGCGATGCCGCCGATGCTCGTCGTGTATTTCCCACTTTGGCTGCTCGCATTTATCGGCTGTATCGCGTTGGCGGCCTTCCATCCGAGCGATCGGCTGCGGTCCAGGTACCTACTGTCATTTATTGCGACCTACGCCGTCTTGGGAACCATGCTTGCCGCATTGGGTGCCTCCGTTGGCCCCATATTTTATGATCAGTTTCTCGGCGAGGGCCGGTTCGCTGATCTTATTTTGACGCTCAAACAGAAGCCGGGCGCCAGCTACCATTTCTTTGTCGCCGACCGGCTTTACGCGGCCTACGTTTCAGGCGCTGAGGACGTCTTCGCCGGCATCTCAGCAATGCCGAGCATCCATGTGGCGGTCGCAACCCTGAACGCACTCTTTCTGACGCAAATCAATCGGTGGCTCGGGGTCGCGGCGTGGGCCTTCGCCGCCCTTACGTTGTTCGGCTCCGTCTACTTCGGCTGGCACTATGCGGTGGACGGGTATGTATCTGCTGCTGCCGTTTTGCTTTTCTGGCGACTTTTCGATGCGCCGAGGCGCGACGAGCAATCATCGGATGTCACATGTTAGATCTCATCGACCTGGAGGCGATCCTGATCATCGCCATGATCTTCATTCCGCTCGAGCGGCTTCTTCCGCTTCATGCTGACCAGAAAGTGCTGCGAAAGCATTGGCTGAATGATCTGATCTATCTCTTCTTCAATGCCATGCTGATCAAGCTCGGGTTCCTCGCCCTGGTTGGCTTGCTGATGGCCGTCATCCGTCTCGTCGTCCCGGGAGGCCTGACCGGTATGGTGCAAGCCCAGCCAATATGGCTGCAGACGTTGGAAGTCGTCCTCGTTGCCGATACGGGCTTTTACCTGGCGCACCGCGCGTTTCATGCCGTGCCCTTCCTTTGGAAGTTTCACGCTATCCATCACAGCATCGAGGAAATGGATTGGCTGGCCGCCCATCGTGTTCATCCGGTCGACCAGATCGCGACCATGACGGCCTCTCTGCTCCCGATATATGCCCTCGGCTTCTCCGGCGCAGCGATTGCGCTTTATGCTTTGATTTATCAGGGGCAGTCGCTTCTGATCCATTCGAACACGCGGATCAGGTTTGGCCCCCTCAAATGGGTGCTCGCGTCACCACAATTCCATCACTGGCACCACGCCAACGAGCGGCAGGCTTACGACAAAAACTTTGCCGGGCAGCTTCCCTTCATCGATGCCCTGGCAGGCACTCTGTACATGCCTGAGCGGATGCCGAGCGTGTACGGCACCGATGACCCGGTGCCGCCGCTCTACCACCAGCAATTCGCCTATCCGCTCAAGCAGCTTGCCGGCCGATTACCGGTGGGAAGGCTGTCACAAGAATCGGGAGACTCGCGCCCATGATCAGCAGGCTTGAAGATGTTGTTGGCAAGGTTTTCCTCGTGCTGGTCTTCTTTTACCTAGCGCTGCAGCAGCTCACCTCAATCGTCACGATCATCCGGCTTCGCGGGAGCATGGAGTTCTGGCCGCTCGCCCTCTCTTCGCGATTGTTGGGCTTGCTGTTTTTGTGCTTCGTCGTCGGGCTAACGGTGGTCCGTCTGCCGCCACGGCAGAGCGCCGATGGGATAGAGCCCCGGCTGAGCGCGATCGCGGGGACGTTTGGGCTGATGGTCCTCGTAGTGCTGCCGCGGGGAACGGTCGGACCGGGGGCGTTGATCGCGTCGACCGTCCTGATCCTCATCGGTACGGCACTGTCGATCTACTGTCTGTTCTGGCTGGGGCGCTCGTTCTCAGTAATGGCGACGGCTCGCAACCTCGTCACGGCCGGGCCCTATGCAACCGTCCGCCACCCTCTGTATGCTGCGGAGGCTATTAGCGCTGTCGGGTTCCTGATCGCGAACTGGTCGCTGGCTGCGTTGCTGGTCGGTGCCGCCCATTTCGCCTTCCAGTTCAGGCGGATGTTCAACGAGGAGCGCGTCTTGCGACGCACTTTCTCTGAATACGCCAGCTACGCCAGCAGCGTTCCCATGTTTATTCCAAGGCCGTTCGCTCCCGTGGCGTAGGCTCAATCATCCCCCAAGCGGTCTGCCTCTCTCGCTGCACGCATGAACCGCTGAGCGGCGCTGTAGGAGATCCCGCTCTTCTCCTCGACCCTCGGCACGAAATGCCCTCTGGGAAGCCGCGCCTTGATAGCGAGCAGCTCCCGGCCGAGATCAATCATTCGCTTCTCCGATACGCGCTCCCGTGGTCGCGGTAGTCGCGGGGCTCGTGCCTCAACCTGAGGCGCCATGAGTAACGCGCAACGCCCTTGGTGATACGGATTTCGTCAAGCCAGCCGGCGAAGTCGCGGGTGCTTTCATCGCCGATCGTCAGGGCCGCCAGACGAGTCAAAAATGCTAGAGTGGGCCGGCGTCGAGCTGCCCAGCATCGTCCCGTCGACGTACACCCTGATCTATTGGCGCTGAAACTGGCACCCGACGTGACCACAGTGGATGCCGCCGTTCCGTTGCTTGACCATCCGAACTGAAGTTGCCCGGCGCTCTATTTTCTAACGTTCCATGCAAGATTTCCGACACTTGGCCACTGGCCAAGGATGTGCCGGTCACCGCTTGTCGAAGAAAAGCGAACCCATGTTTCGATCGTGACTGATCAGAGTTCGCGCGGAGAGCCGCCAGTCTGCACTGTCAGGAGCCGTTAGAGAGTCGTTCACCGCATCAAAGAGGCAGGATGAGTTCCCAAATTTGAACTGCGCCGTATCGATCTGCGCATTGCCGACGAACGTCAACGTATGTGCTGCATTGCTTTCGTCTGTCGTTGACGTCGCGCCGTCGACGCCTTCGAAGCCAAGCAGAAGAACGACGCTGGAGAAGTTAAAGCCCTCCCGTGCAAGGATGTGCGAGCAACACATAGAAGTTTGCATTGTTCGAGCAAATCAGGACCAAAGGTTTCAAGTGCTGAGCCGTCATGCGATCAAGCCGTCCTCATCACTGTTCACTTCACGGGATTTGATGTCACAAAATCACGAAGTAATATCTTCCCCGGTGCCGACGTAACCCCCAAGATTTACGCATTCGCTTGGAACAGTAACAGAAAGTGCAAAATTTGTGTGGTTTCTCTTGAATTTTGTTGCAACATTTTTCTTGAATTTTGACGAGCAATAGGCACTCTGTGGATTCAGCGCACCGGGTTCGCTATTCATGCTCAATGACTTCAGAGAACGCGCCAGAACCGATGAAGACCAGCCTCAACCATCTTCCGCACCGAAAGCAGCGCGAACTCGCGCGCATCGTCGAGGTGTTGCACGAGGAATTCGAGGACGCCCTCAAGGAGGGAACGGCCGATTTCAAGAAGCGTGGCCGCATTCTGAAGATCATCCTCTTCGGGTCTTACGCCCGAGGAACATGGGTCGATGAGCCGCACACGAAGAAGGGATACAAGTCAGACTACGACCTGCTGATCATCGTCAACAACAGGAAGCTGACGGATTTTTCGACCTATTGGCACAAGGCGCAGGACCGGCTCATGCATCTACCGGAGGTCCGGACGCCGGTAAGCCTCATCGTCCATTCGAGGCGTGAAGTGAACACGGCACTCTACGATGGACAGTATTTTTTCGTCGAAATCCGCCGCGATGGCATCATGCTCTACGAGCTGGACGACGAACCACTGGCCGAATCGAGATCGCTCACGTCGGCCGACGCCCTGCGAATGGCGGAGGAGCATTTCGAGGACCGTATGCCGCATGCTCGGAAATTCGCGAAGGGCGCCGCGTTCTATCTGAAGGAGCGCGATCCGAAAGAGGCTGCGTTCTTGCTTCATCAATCGATCGAGCAAGCCTATTCAGCACTCTTGCTTGTCCTGACGAGCTACAGCCCCGCATCTCACAATCTGAGGCACCTGCGCGGCCTCGCCGAGGAGCGAAATCAGCGACTCGCTGAGGTCTGGCCCCGCGATCAGCATCAATATGTGGCGTGGTTCAACATCTTGAATGAGGCTTATGTCAAATCTCGATACTCGAAGCACTATGAAATTAGCGAAGAAGCCCTTGCCTGGCTTGTCGAAAAAGCCCATCAGCTGATCGCTGACGTGGAAGCAATTTGCATCGAACACTTGGATTGGCTTCGAAAACAGGCAGAAGATGAGCCCGACTGATTCCGGAAAAGGAACAGTCGTCGCTTACGAGGGACACATTTGCCAGGGACGGCACGATGAGAACCGCGCTTCCGGTTCTGTGTGCTCGCGAAAGCTGAGTTCTAACGTCCGGCAACCCTTGAGCCCCTGCGCCGGACGGCAGGAGGTTCAGCGTGTCCAAAACTTTTCACGACCCGGCCTCCGGGGAGCAAAGCCCCCGGAAAGATGGCTTCTGGCAGAAGCACCAACAGGAGGAAGCGGTGGAGGCGGCGATCGGCCTCTATGGCAGTGAGGCCGCAACGGCGGCAGCTTATTGCGCGCTTGAGGCCTGGACCGAACGCCGACACAGCGATTACGGCTTCTGGTTTGAGGTATTCCTACGGCTGGTTCATCTGCTCAGAGGGCGCGCCTTGCGGCTATCCGTGATCGAGCAAGGCGCGCCCGGCCGACTTGGAAACTTAATCTCCGAACTGCTGAGCGAGCGCGTCGAGCGAGTAGCCCACGGATCGCACGGTGCGAATGATTTCGGGCCCATATTGGTTCAGCGCGCGACTGATGTGACCGATATGGATGTCGACGGTGCGGGGCTCGACTTCGGCTTTAAGGGCCAGCCTGCGGCGATGAGATCGCCACGACTGTGCACGACATTGGGCATCTTCCATGAGATGCAGAAGCAATCTGAACTGTAGCGCGGAAAGGCTTCCGGTTTGTCCGTTCCGCTTGACCCGAACCCCGGTGACGTTCATCTCGATATCCGCGTGCCGGTATATCGGCTCGCATGAGACGCCTGGGCCCGAGTCGTCTGGCAAGTTCGCTTGAATGCCCTTCAGGAACGCGAGCAGGCGTCGCGGATCGTAAGGACTGCATATGACGACGTCGATTCCGAGAGTGCCGGAGTCATGGCTGAGATCTGTTCTCGGTGCATTCGTAAACGCTGCGACTGACACGCGGTCGCTGATTGCCTTTATGCGGCGGCAAAGGCCAAGCGCCTCCAGGCCATGCCAGGCAAGGCCGCCTGGCAGCCGATCATTGCCCCGGTCAGGTGTTGACGGAAAGGACGGCGTTCCATTCATCGAGGGTGATCTCCTGGAATGGGGTTGGGCCGTCTGGCCCCTTCGGTGATATTCCTGCGTTGCAAACCAGAATTTCGGACTTTCCCCAGCAGTCATCCAACGCTTGGAAGAAGGCTTCGATGTGCGCCGGCTCAGCCAGACCCATAGCGCGTGCGAACACGCGCTCGGAGCCGAAGTCCCGCGAAAGCGCCTGGGTCTCAAGCTCGGCCCAACTGTGGGCAAAGCCGCCGTCGCCAACAATGGCAATGACCGGCTTGTCCGTTGGGGCTACCTTGGCGCCGATAGCGAGTGGCACTTCCCAACCGAGCCCCGCCAGCACGCGCGGCGTGATAAAACGCATCCCGCTCGCTGGCGCTCTCAGTTGGCCCAAAACCCACATGGACGAATAGCTGGCGTCGGTAACAACCGTTCCGTCGTCAGTCAGCAGTTCCTGGAGTTCTGCCATGAGTCGCTCGGGGCGTATCGGACGGGAGGCTGATGTCGCTACGTCGTGCCGGTCAAGCTCGAACCGCTTCCAGTTGCGGCGATGCACTGCTCCAGCCGCGCGCGATCCGCATGCCGCCGCATGAGGTCGAAGCGGGTGAGCGCCGCGCGCAGGCCGCAAGCGTCTCCCGCGTCGCCAACAAACCGAACCGATTCATAGTTGCGCCCGACCTCAGCCGGATCGACATCAATGTGCACGACCGTCGCGCCGGGGGAATTTGACGCCAATTATGGGTGCCATTCTGGTTGGTCCGTGTTCCGATAAGCAGGACCAGGTCCGCAGATTCAACCAAAGCGGACGAGTGGCGTTCGAGCGAGCGTGGGCGCGCGGTTCATCTCCGAAATGCCCGTAAGCCCCCACTCCTGAGGCCGACGATCTCCGTACCTGATTGTCTGAACCGATAAGGGGAATCTTTCATGACCTCTCCTTTCGCGTTCCGCAAGAAATCCTGAAGCCGACAATTATCGGTTTTCTGTCCTTCATGGCCTTGACGCTCCCGATGCTCGCCGCCGAGCAGGTCATCATCGCTTCGACTGGCGGTGCCTATGACCGGGCCTAGAAGGAGATCCGTTCACGAAGGCGACGGGTATCGAAGTCGTCACCGTCGTCGCGACCAACGCCGAAATGCGTGCCAAGGCTGCGGCGATGGTGAAGACCGGAAACGTCAGTTTGGACCTCTATCTCGATAGCGCGATACAAGCCGCGTCGAGGGCGCATCGCCAAGTCACGGAGGACCTAACCGAGTTCTGCCGCCAGTTTGCCGATTGCGAGGACTTGAGCGCCAACGCTTGCGTCGCTGGAGGGGCACTCCTGCAATCGACGGCAACGCTTTTGGCCTACAGGACCGGAAAACCCGGGGAGCCCATTCCCGAGACCTGGGCCGATATGTGGGACACCGAGAAATTCCCGTGCGAACGCGCATTCCCAAATTTCAATGACACCTGGCGCGTCATGGCGGCCGCGCTCCTCACCGACGGTATCTCCCGTGATGAACTCTTTCCGCTCGACATCGATCGCGCGCTGGCCATGCTCGATAAGATCAGGCCCACGGTCTCGCTCTGGTGAAAACCGGCGATCAAAGCGTGCAGGGGTTCCGCAATGGGGGTATTCGCTTGGGCAGATCTGGTTGACGCGCGCAAAGGCGATGCGGAACGAGGGACTGCCGATCGCCTGGTCCTACAAGGCCTCTTCCTCGTCGGCGACCTGATAGCGCTCTCAAAGGGGCGCCCCATCGTGATAACGCCCTCAAGCTGATTGCCTTCTGGCTGAATTCTCCAGCGGCCCAGGCCAAAGCCTGTGAAGCGCTTCCTGCACGCCCCCAAGCCGTGACGCCATCGCACTGATGTCGGACGATGCCGCAAGCCGACGACGTTCGGGATTACGTCATCGCGCCTGATGCGGAGTGGATCAACGCGAACGCCGTGATGCTGCAGCGTTGGAATGAGTGGATTCGCTGACTACGCGAAGCCCACCTGGGCATATCGGCACCGGCGCAGCGACCCACCGCAGCGCCTTCGCCTTTTGTATTGTCTGCGACCACCCCTTTCATGGATTCTACCGCTCGGCACCACGCGCCCGATTGATGACGCGCTCGCGGCGCTCGGAGACGATCTTCTGACTGCTCTCGATCCGCACGATCTGCTGCAGCACCTTAAGCCTCTCCTGCATCACCTCGAACGCTCGGCGTTGCGCCGGCGGAACGCGATTAATCAGGTCCTTCTCGTTGCGGAGAATGGCATTGCGGCCAAAACGCTCGTCGAGCGCCCTGCTGACGGCCGCGAACTCCCGGCGAATATCCGGATCGAGTGAACCGGCCACCGTGTCGAGCTTTCGGCTTCCCTTCTTCATCTCGGACGCTAGCCGTTGCAGGATTTCTTCGGCAGGCTTCGACAGTCCGGGAATGGCAACGGCCATGCGGCGGCGCTCTTCCATGACGGCCTGGCGTTCACCATCAAGGGCGCTGACATAGGCCGCGCCAAGCCACCGCAGGTGGGCGACCGCTTCCGGTACTGCCTGCAGTGCATCCTTCCGCTCCCGGCCGGTGGCGAGTAACCGGTCCATGATACGATCGGAGCCACGGAGCGCTCCGTAGGCGGCGGGGTCATTGGTGACGGCAGCGGCGATGCGTTCGGCAGCAAAGCCCTTGACGATCAGCTCCTCGATCTTCCCGACAGCGCTCGCCGGATCGCGCCAGATGCGCATCGCCGTCTTGGCGAGTGCTGCCCGGTGGTGGCGATAGTGCGCCACGGAAAGCGCCCGGTCCCGCACCTCTTCGTCGACCGGGGCCTTGAACTCGGTCACGGCGGCAAGCATCGGTAGCACGGATGTCATCTCCTTCCCGAACTCGACACTCGCGCCGGCGACGATCTTCGACCGATCCTTCTTCTCAGACAGATGCTGCTCCTCGGCAAAGCGCTTCACGGCTTCGAACAGCCGGGTCAACTTCTCGCGTCTCTCGGTCATGATATCTTCCGGCATACGCTCGACCATGTTGCATTCGGCAACCGGATCCGCCTGCGAGGTGAAGGCGCTCCAGCCAAAGCGGGCCGTCAGCGCCTCGCTGACCGCCTTGATCTCCTGGACGACCGAGCGGTCCTCAACGGCAAGCGCGAAGGCCGTCTTGTAGGCATCGTCTCCGCCCTGCTTGCGCACCGCCTCGATCTCCACGAGGCGTGCCATCGCCTGTTTCGAGATCGCCGGGATCGACAACGACATATGCGCGCGGCGCTGTTGCTCGCGGATGCCGAAGCGGTCGGCGTTTCTGCGGAACTCGGTCGCATGGGCACGGACCAGCGGCAGCAATTCCTTGAGAGCCGCCGTCGCGACGCGACGCTCGTCGCGTGCCATGCGGCCCTCGACCATGAGCTCGGAACCGCGCAGCCGACCGAGCCGAGACGGCGCAATGGCGAGATCGTCGGCGAGCTTGCGAGGTTCGTTGCCGGCATCCGAGGCCAGGGCGTTCAGCGCGGAAAGCGCGGCATCCGGATCGCGATAGATCTTCTCCAGCAGCGGCCTCAGGACCGCTTCCCGCTCCTTCCAGGTCGGGGACGAAAGCTGCGCCAGCCGCGCATCCTCATCGGCGCTCCGGAGGAAGATTTTCGTGGGCGGGATCAGATACCGCGCGCCGCTCGAGATGGCTTCCGAGAGGAGTTGAGTTTCGGCTCGCGCCTCATTGTAGGACACGCGCCGTTCCCGCTCGATCGCGAAGCCGAGCGCAACGCTCGCCCTCTTCCAAAGCTTCGCCAGCCTCTCCCTCTTTTCCGCAATCCCGGCCCACCGCCGCGAAACGCCCTCCTCCATTGCGGCTGCGGCCTGGGAGAGATAGTCGATCCCGCGGCGGCGCGCGAAATCGTCGGCATGCGCCTGGTATCCAGCCTCGCTCTCGAAATCGAGCGTCGTGGTCTTGGCGCCGGAGCGGGACAGGCGAGCGACGAGCTGCCTGAACAGTTCCGGCCGATGGCTTTCCCGCTCCATACGCTCCTGGCGAGCGTCGGCGGTTTCAATCTGCTTGGCCGTCCAGACATTGCGGTCGACTTCCCGTTCCTCGAAACTCTTCTCTCCGGTCTTCTCGTTGATCATCGGTACGTTAACCTTCACGTGCTCGACGCCATCCTTGCGCAGCATCACTGTGTAACCGAGGGAAACGCCGGCCTCCTCAAGGGCCTTCGGCAAGCTAACGCCCCAGAGGCGATGTGTGGCGCCATCGTCGGTCCTGATATCGACATAGGGGCTTTCCTCGACATCCTCTTCGTCGCGGAATTTCGCCACCCCTTCTTCGATGAGCTCGCCGGTAACGCCCGCGGCATGATCGATATGCGGCTTTCTCCCCCATTCCTGCTTTGGCTCGAAGTCCTCCTTCGCCGCATAGAGATCGGCGCGTTCGCGATGCCGGGTCATCGAAACATAGGTCAGATGCTGGTCCATCATGCCGGTGGCGAGCACGAAGGTCCGGTCGACGGTCGCGCCCTGCGATTTGTGGATGGTGGCGGCATAGCCATGATCGACATTGCGATAGCTGCCCTCGCTGAAGACGACTTCGCGGCCATTGTCGAGATGCACCGTAAGCAAGGTGTCGCCACGTTTGTCGCCGGTGGAAGTAACCGTGCCGAGCATGCCGTTCTTCACATATTGCGGACCGAGACGCCTTGCGCGCGGCTCAACGAAGCGGGCGTTTTCAAGGAAGATGATGCGGTCGCCAACGGCGAACTCCCGCACCCCGCGCGCGGTCTGGAAGCTGCGACTGTCTGCCAACGCGCCCTCACCCGTCATCACGGTCCTGAGCGCCTCGTTCAGCCGCTTCACGTCATCGTTGGTGTGGGCGAGCACGAGCAATTCGTCGCCGCGGAGGCGTATGGGATTTCCGTCCGGGGTAGACTGCTGAGGTAGTTCCCGGCGCGCTTTCGACCAGTCGGTGACGATGCGACCGATGATTTCGTCGCGCGTTTCCGCTTCGACGATACGACCATGCTGGGCATAAACGTCGAGACCTTTCTCGACCTCGCCTCGGGCGAAGAGACGCGATGCGTCACGCGCCCATTGTTCGCGCTGCCGGCGCACGCCGGCAAGTTCGGCGAAACCGACACGCTCCGCGATCGCCCGGAAGGCAGCGCCCGCCTGGATCGGCTGAAGCTGCATGGCGTCACCGACGAGAACGACCTTCGCCTGCGCGTCTTCGACCACCTTCAGGACACGCGCCATCCGCTGCGATGACACCATGCCGGCCTCGTCGACCACCAGCACGTCCCCACGCTGGAGCGTGTCGCGCCCGCCCGCCCAGGCCAGTTCCCAGGATGCGAGCGTGCGCGACTTGATGCCGGAACTGTCCTCCAGCCCTTCCGCCGCCTTGCCGGCAAGGGCCGCACCGATCACCCGGCGACTCTCGCTTTCCCAGGCAACGCGTGCGGCGGCAAGCAGCGTGGACTTGCCAGCACCGGCAAGACCGACAACGGCGGCAATGGCATTGTCGCGTGTGACTTGACGGACGGCATCGACCTGTTCCGGATCGAGCCGGAAGGGCTTTTCCGGATCCTGCGTCTCGACGCTTCGGATGGCCTCGGCAACACGCTCGTCACCGATGGCGAACCCGCTGCGTTCCGACAGAACCTGCGCCGACTGCGCCATGTCGTATTCAATGCGCACGATATCCCGCGTGGTGAAGACTGCCGGCTCCGCAGCTTTTCCCGTTTGCGGATCGAACAGCTGCGGCTTCAGCGTCACCAGGTCGTTCGATGCCATCAGCCGCGCCCGGATATTGGCGAAATCGGTCGGATCATCGACATAGCGGTGCAGCGCCTTGGCGATATCGCGTTCGTCAAAGGTGGAGCGTTCGTTGCCGAGCTGCTTCAGCAGAAGTTCGGAATCGGTGAGCAGCCGGTCCGCCATTTCCTGCCGCCGCGCGAGATCGGCCGGCGCGAAGTAAAGCTCTCTGCCCTTGCGGGCCAGCGCCGCCTTTTCCGGCCCGAGATGTTTTTGTGCGATCCCGCCGAGGCCCTGTTCGGCATAGGAGCGGCCGTCGAGGCGGATTTCATGGCCGGCAAGCGCCAGATGCCGGTTCGCCGTTTCCGCCCAGGCGATCTTCCACGCCTTCATGGTTTCCTTGTCGCCCGCCCAGAGCTTGTAGACGATCTTGCCGTTCGGCCGGTCCGGAGTGACGACACGCAGCGGCTCGCCGTCCTCGCCCAGGACCGCCACCTTCTTCGGCCCGAACCCTTCCTTCGTCAGCGGCCTCAGCGCGGTCATCAAATGGATATGCGGGTTGCCGTCGTTGTCGTGATAGACCCAGTCTGCGACCATTCCGTTCGACGTGAAATTGTCCCGGACGAATTCCCGCACCAGTGCGATGTTCTCCGCCCGCGTCAGCTCTTCCGGAAGTGCGATGATGAGCTCCCGCGCGAGTTGCGCGTCCGCCCGCTTCTCGAAGGCATCAACGGCATTCCAGAGCGCCTCACTGGCACCGGCCACAGAACGCCCATCGATCGCCGTGCGCAGCCAGGCCGGAATCTCGTCCGGCAAGGCCAGTTCCTCGTGGACAAGTTCAGACGCCGCGCCCCTGAAGCTGAAGGACGTGCCGGCCTGCTCATCCATCATACGGGCACGATGGCGATAGGCAGCGGCCGAGACGACACTGCGTCCCGCTCCCCTTCCGATCATCTGCGCTCTGACGAACGTGATCGCCACTGTCGTCTCCACACATTCCGAGCACGTCGCGCCAGCGACGTATATTGCGCCCTCAAACCGATCGGACCGAAGGGCCGATGAACTTTTCCGGAAGGGGTCATCGGCCGGAATTCCGGTTGCGACGTTTTCGGGTAGATGCAAGATAGTCTATCTTACTATCTTATTATAGTGAGTATGACCACCATCATTCGTCTCTCGGCGACACGGAAAGGAACCGGGAATGGCCGCAACAGCATCGATTTCAGATCTTGACGCCCAGATCGAGAAGCTTCGCAAATGCAGAAGACTTTTGATAGTTAAATCCGCCGAGCGCTTTGCCCGCGCCGCCACGAAGTCGCGTCTGGCGGAAATGGAGATCGCCGACGAGGAGGTCGATCAAATCTTCGAGGAGATTGCCGCGCGATTTCGCAAAGGTGAAAAGAAAGGGCCTGCTGCCGCATCTTCTCAGGCGCGTCGACCAGCAGATAGCGGGGCTGGAACGAACGCGGAGGTTTCACGTGACCTGACCGGAAGAGGCAAGCGCGGGAGAACGTCCAGCTTGGGGAGATCGTGGCGAAGGCGGGGCGGTCTCATCGAACTGGCCCGGATCGCTCCGGGCTCTGCCGAGCATTGCGCCTTCGCGACATCGGCGAGGAAGCCTTCAAGGCGCCTTCGCTGGATACGGCTCAGGTGCGTATCCGGGAGACGGCGGAATGGCATTGAAGGGCAAACCGCATCCGAGTTTTCTAATCATTCTCGTGCCAGTCACTGTTAGCGCCTTTGCCGTCTATGTTGCCGGTGCTGGCGGTGGCAGGAACTGGCCGCCGGCATTTCAGGCAAGACGGCATACTGGTTCCTGCGGGCGGGGCCTGCGCCGGCGCTTCTGTTCGGGCCGCTGGCCGGGCTATTGACGGTGTGGACCCTGCCATTGCACCGGCGTAGACCAGTCGCAATGGCGAGCCTCGTGTGCGTTCTGGCCGTGACTGGCTTCTACGCCTTGCGTGAATTTAGTCGCCTCGCCCCGTCCGTCGAGAGTGGAGCGGTCACATGGGACCGCGCGCTCTCCTATCTCGACATGGTTGCCGTCATCGGCGCGATTGTCGGCTTCATGACCGTAGCTGTTCCGCTCTGATTTCCGTGGTCGTCCCGAACCGGTGAAGCGCGCCAATCGCGGAACCTTCGGCGACGCCAACTGGCTGCCGATGTCGGCGGCGGCTCGACTGTTTCAGGACGATGGGGAGATCGTCGTCGACGAGTGCTACCTCGTCGACAAGGAAATCGTCCATGAGCTGCTCTTCGATCCCAATGACCGCAGCACGTGGGGACAGGGCGGCAAAGCCCCTTTGCTCACCTATAAGCAGGACTTCGATTCCACGCATATGCTCTTCTTTGCCGGATCGGGTGACGACCAGCAATGTCGTGCCGACGGCGCTGCGCTACACCGGGCCGCTGATCTGCCTCAATCCGCCAACCGAGGTCGCGCCGATGATCGTCGAGCATCGCACACGCGGTCAAACGATGGCGCATCATTTCGAACAGGAGGAGGAAGCGGTGAAGCTCTTCCTCGACCTGCAGCCGCTTGAAGGAATCCCGTTCGGCCGCGACGGCCGGAAGGAGGAGTGAAGGACTGAGTTATGATGGCGAACCGGTTAGGCCGGGGATGGAGTGAAGCCTGGGTCCCCCAGCGCTTTGAGCGCGCAAAATTGATTGGCTCTCCATCCGCGGTCATTAGGGTCAGTGGCATCGACGCCGCGTTATAGGCCGGACACATGACTGAACCTGATTGGTCGCTGCCATAAACAAAGTCTTGCATTCCACGGCCGTCCACACATGGAGGGGCCGCGCGGTTTTGAGGCGTATCGGTCTGCCATGGCAGACTCGAAATCCTGAGCAGACAGGCCCTGGCACCGTGTGGCACAAACGACTAGAGCCGCGACCGGTTTGGTCGCAACTCCACACTTTGGGGCACCCTCAGGCGACGATGCGCCGGGCGCTCGTCGCCTCCCGCGCATAGGCGGAGATGGGCCGGTCCGCCCTGAAGCCGAGATCCCGCTCGACGGGAAGCCCGAGCCGGCCGCGAATCGTCTCGATCTCCGAAAGCAAAACACTGCCTAATTCCGGAAAACCGACGCCGAGGTCACAGAGCCCATAGAGCAGGCCGGGGTCATCCGGCTCAGCCGAGGCAATCAGCCATGTCGCGGCCGCATCAGGCGTGAACAGCTTGACGACGGGAGGGGGATCAAAGTCGGGGTCGCGGCGGAAACGTTCGCCGTTGGCGATCAGTACTGCACGGATTTCATCGGTGATGAGTATCATGGGAAGCTCCAACAATTGGTAGGAAGATGAGACGGCCCCCGCTGGGTGCGGGGGCCGGATGGCGGCTCAGGCGGGGTTGTTCCAGAGGATGACCTTGCGGCTCGGATCGCCGCCGGGGGCGGAGGCCAGGTTGCCGAAGATGACCCCGATCTCCGGAGCCTCCAGCTTGACGGAGAGGTATTCCTCGCCGGTCTGGCGGGCGATGCGGTTCCAGGCGGCGCCGATCTCGAAGCCGGTGCGACGATGGATGACGCGATAGTCTGGGGCGTCTTCGCTCGCCTTGTTGGCATTCGGGACGATGGCGATCGGGGCGTTGACCCGGATGGTGGCGAAGATGCCTTCGAGGGTGCCGTCGGTCTTCTGGGTGAGGGTTGCGATCGTGGTGGCCATGGTACTGTCTCCTTCGGTTGCTCGGGACCATTCCCGATGGAGCCTGAAGAGACGTCCGATCTGCTGCGGTCATCTCGGAGAAAGTTCTGCAAAATTCAATTTTCCGCCGGACAAGCGGGCGCACTTCTCCCGCTTGCGGGAGAAGTGCCTGGCGCCCGCACAAAGAACAGAAATCGAATTTTGCTGAATTTCTTCGAGAGTACCCCTTCAGGGGTTGGCCGCTAAGCAGGCGGTCGCCTAGAAGAGCGACATAGAAAACGGGAATGGTCTCGTGCAACCGGAGGCGCGCGACAGACCATGACGGCCACCCGGTTCAGCGCTACGCAAGTTAGCCCACGCCTGCGAGTGCCAAGGCTCCATCCGTGTAATGCCCTTCGTCCACCCCGGCCAACGTAATCGATGCGAAACGCGGCCCTTGCCCTCATCCCTCTGATGTCCCGCGAGATCGCCGCGGGCTGGAACCGCATTGTCTGCGGACCGCACATCGATATCCCCTGAAGCCGCGCGGCCCGACGCTGGCCCGGTGATCCCCAGCAAGCTTTCCTGCGAGTCGACCGACCATTGCCAACGTGTCGTCGCCCGAACACGTAACTATCGACGTGACCGGCCCGGACAATCGGGGCTGCCGTCCGCTTACTCCGTCCGATCGACGCGGCGACCCGCTTTGCGTGACGCCTCGCCGAAGGCTGCTGCGATCTTCATCATGAAGGCCTTGCTGAAACGGCCGAGCGCTTTTTCATCGGGCTCGATGTAGCAGGATCGCTCGGCGACATCGTAATTGTATTCATCGACGACGCCCCAGCATCGCTTGACGTCGCTGAGGCCTGCCCGCCGGCATTCGATGTCGGAAACTTCCAGCGCGATGCGATCAGCCTCCGGCGGCTGGGTCGTGATCGCCAGCAGTGCGAGATGGGTGAGGCCGACATTCGCGCCACGGACCGCGACCACGACGCAGGTCGGCCGGGACTTCCGGCCCTCAGTTTCTCCGCGCTATTGCCACGCCCACACATAGCTATAGGCGATCACCTAACCATGCAGGAACTCACGGCTCATCGTCATACCCCTCCCCGCGCGCCAGTCGATCGATCTCCGCGGCGAAGAGTTCCCTGTGTTCCTCCGGCATGTCAGAACGCGATGGGCGCTGCGAGGATCGCCGCCGGTGCGCATCCGCTCGCAATGCCCATAGCTCATCAGCACGAAGCGGGGTTTCCTGTGCTTGGTGAGAACGACGGGTTCGCGGCTGGCGGCGTCGGTGACGTCGCCAACCTGCTTGTTGAGATCGCCTGTCGTAAACTGACGCATGGCCGAGCTCCTCTTGTCGATCTCCATAATATCCAGATTTCCCAAGAAAACGGCGCTCACGCGCCGCCCCCTTTCATCAGCCAGGCCGGCGAGCAGGACTGACCGGCTTGAGCAGAACTGACCGAATGGCTCCGTCTTTTGACAGTCTTGCTACTGTCACGTTCGGCGCCTACAGTGCCTACACACTGTCCCTCTCGCCGTTGACCACGGATGTACTGGCAGCGGCGGGAGGTGCGATGAAAGGTCGGGCTGAGCCCGGCCTTTTTGCTGGAAGCCCCCACTGCCTCAGCCCTTGCCCCGGTGCGGTTCCTTGCCCGCCGCCTGGCTGCTCTTTTTGACCTCGTCTTCTTGGCCGCGACCCTCTTTGACTGGTCGCCTGCCCGGTTTCCGCCATGCGCTCCATTGGAGCTCCTGGACGCCTTGCCGTCCTTTACGCTGGTAGCCATCGCGCTGTCCGCGAAGATCTCGATTCACGGGAGCGGCAACCGGCAAGTCTCAGAAAGTCCCGCAACAATCGCTTCTCCCCGGTGCGCGCGGTCGGCTCGAACCTACCTCGAAAAGACCTCGGAACCAAACCATGCCCGGGCAGTTTGGTTGGTCGGGAATAAGGATCCCCGAGAGAGGAAAGGCTATGAAAAACACAATCTTTGGCGTTGCAGTGCTGCTAAGCGCTGCCGCAATGCCGGCGTTTGCGCAGTCGGCATCATCGGGCGCAAGCACACCGGCGATCGCCACGCCCGGCACGCAAAACCCCGAGGCCCCCGTCGCCGGCAAGAACAGCTTCACGGAAGACCAGGCGCGCGAGCGGATCGAGGAAGCCGGTTATGTCGACGTCAAGGGCCTGAAGCTTGACGACCAGGGAATCTGGCGGGCAACCGCAACGAAGGACGGCAAGTCCGTCACCGTCGCTCTCGATTACCAGGGCAACGTCACCGCGCTTTAGATCACGATGATTTTTGATCGGGAACGGGCGGAAACCCGCTCGCTCCCCGTTCCGACGCTACAGAAAGGGAGAAGAAGATGAGAACCGTAGCAGGGCTTTTCGACGACTATCACGATGCCCGACAGGCGGTGAACGACCTGGAGGCAGCCGGCATTCCGTCGGAGGATATCAGCATCGTCGCCAATAATGTCGGCGATCGCTATTCGGGCGAGAGTTCCGGGGCCGCCGAAGGGGCAGGCGTCGGTGCCGGGCTGGGTGCGGCCGGCGGCGGCGCGGTGGGTCTCCTGACCGGGCTGGGGCTGATGGCCATTCCGGGCGTCGGGCCTGTCGTCGCCGCCGGGTGGCTCGCATCGACCGCGGCGGGCGCGATCGCGGGAGCGGTGGCAGGTGCCGCTACCGGCGGCATTATCGGGTCGTTGACGGATTCAGGCATTCCGGACGAGGACGCGCATCTGTACGCCGAGGGTGTGCGCCGCGGCGGCACGCTTGTGGTGGCCAGGGTCGACGAGTCCCTGCTTCCCCAAGCAGACGCAATCCTTAGAAATCGCAATGTCGTCGACACGTCGGTTCGCCGGCGGGCCTACACGGAGGAAGGCTGGACGCGTTTCGACGAGGCGTCCGCGCCCTACAGTCTCGATGAGGTTCAACGCGAGCGCGAACGCTACCGCCCACCGGCGCTGTAGCGGTTCGCCATCCAGCAATTGAACGTGCTCAGCGACCGCCGTGCGTCAGAAAAGACGCACGGCATCGCAGGCGCGGCCGTCCGTGGTTGCGCACGGGGAATTCATTATTCGTCGACTTCCGGCGGCGCCCGCTTCGATGCTGCGGAACTTAGCCGAGTTCTCGCGTGTTTTCGTAGGTGTTCCTTCGCAGGAGAGAAAGCATGCCATCGGCAATGCCACCGAAGTCGAAGTCGCCGCGACCGACCCGCCCTCCCCTTGCTCTGCCACAGCTTGTCGACGAGAAAGCCGAAGCCTTCGTCGCCACCGCCATAGCGGAGCTCGTCAAATCCAAAATCCCGTTTCTGATCGCCGGCACCTTCGCCGTCAGCGCCTATACCGGCATTTCAAGGCCGACGAAGGATCTCGACGTCTTCTGCAAGGCCGGCGACTACACCCGAATCCTCAAGCATTTCAAGTCGCGCGGCTATTCGGTCGAAATCGAGGACGACCGGTGGCTGGGAAAAGTCTACAAGGGCAAGTTCTTCTTCGACGTCATCTTCGCCTCGCCGAACGGAACCATGCTCGTCAACGATGCTTGGTTCGAACACGCTTTGCCGGTGGAGATCAGCGCATCGCCGGTGTCGATCGTCGCTCCGACCGAGTTGGTCTGGTCTAAATCCTTCATCCAGCTTCGCGAGCGTTACGACGGTGCCGACGTGGCCCACACGATCCTCAAGACCCACGACCGGATCGATTGGCGCCGGCTGCTCGAATATATGGAAGCGCACTGGGAAGTGCTGCTGATCCATCTCCTCAATTTCCGGTGGATCTATCCCTCCGAGCGCGACAGGGTTCCCCTGTGGCTCATGGACGAGCTCCTGAGCAGGCTGGCGGCGCAACGGGATCTGCCGCTGCCCCAGACGAAGATCTGCCGCGGAAGGATGTACTCGCGACGCGACTATGAGATCGACGTCACCGAATGGGGATTCGCCGACGTCGGCGGCGACCTCGAGATGCGGACAGGAAAATAGGGAGTTGTCACCATGGGCAAGCTGAAGGTGGCCGCAGTCGCGGACCTCCACATGAAAGAGGATGGTTCGGTCTCCTATACGGAATTGTTTTCAGAGGTCTCGAAAGTTGCCGATGTGCTGGTGATCGCCGGCGACCTGACCGATCTCGGCAAGCCTGCCGAAGCAGAGCTTCTCGCCGCCGATTTGAAATACTGCACGGTCCCGGTGGTAGCGGTTCTCGGAAACCATGATCACCAATGCGATGCCGTCGAGGAGATCTCGTCCATCCTCATGAAGGCGGGTGTCCATCTCCTTGATGGGCAGGCGGTCGAGATCGCCGGCATCGGCTTTGCCGGCACAAAAGGTTTTGTCGGCGGGTTCGGCCGCCACATGCTCGGCTCTTTCGGCGAGGCCGCCATCAAGACGATGGTTTCGCATACCGTTGACGAGGCGATGCGCCTGGAAAACGCCCTGCGGAAGACCAGCGCCCAGCACTCGGTGGTCGTGCTTCATTACTCGCCGATCGCCGAGACCGTCGCGGGAGAGCCGGAAGAGATCTATCCCTTCCTCGGTTCGTCGCGTTTCGCGGAAACCATCGACCGTTTCCGTGTCAGCGCCGTCGTCCACGGCCACGCCCACAAGGGCACCTACAAGGGCACGACCCCGGGCGGCGCGCCCGTCTTTAATGTTGCCGCCCATGTGGAAAAGCCGACTGGCCGGCCCTATGCGATCCTGGAATTCTGATCAGGCTGAGGTGGGATGGCCGCACCTTCCGCTCAAGGTTTCAGGACGACCTTAACGCAAGCCGTCCGACCTTCCGTTGAAGGTCTGATTAAGGTTCGGCCCGTCGTCGAGCGAGCCTCGATGACCGCGCCCATGGTCTCGTCACCGATGACGTCGCCCTGTTCCATCGCCGGTGTGAGGCCGTTATAGATGTGCAGGTCGGAGCCGCAGATTGCGCAGGCGGTAACCTTTGATGATGGCATCGCGTTCGCCCTCGATCGCCGGATCGGGAACACTCTCGCACCGGATGTCGCCTTTGCCGTGCCAGGTCAAAGCCTTCATTGCGGGTGTTGTCGAACAGGCAATCCTTGCCGGGTCGGCAAGCGACAGGTCAGTTCCGTCGGTAGGAGGTGCGGGGTACGCCGCCGATCACCGCCGCGAGTGCCAGGCCGACCACCGCCGCGGCCGCAACGGCGGCGATTGGAACTCTGCGTTCGGGACGCCATCCCCCTTCGATGCCGCCGGGATTTGCCGGAGCCCTGAACAAGTTGCCGTTGCTCCTTTCGGCGCGCGGCGCTCGTCTGAGATAGGACGAGGTGAGGCGGGCCAGGAGGCGGGATGTCGTATTGGGGGCGAGAAAATGCGCGAGCCGCGCCAGGTCGGCAACGGCGCCAACGGTGACGGAACTGCGCGGATGTTGCGCCAGGCGAACGATGGCGCGCGCGGCCCGGCGTGCGTCATAGACGGGATGCGGAACGCTGAGCCTGCGGCCGGTGTAGTTCGCGCCATGCGCAACGCCGGGCGTATCCAGGAAGGTCGGATAAACGTCGCAGATGTGAATGTCGGGTTCATCGGCAAGTTCGGCGCGCAGCGCTTCGGAAAAGCCTCTAAGGCCGAACTTGCTGGCGCTGTAGGCCGCCGCAAAGGGTGTCGAGGCAAAGCCGCCGAGCGAGATCATGTTGATGAAAGTGCCGTGGCCCTGCTTCAAGAAGACCGGAATGACGGCATGCGCATCGTTGAAGTGGCCGATCAGGTTCGTGCGAATGACCTGCTCGTGGGCCTCGATCGGCGTTTCCTGGAAGCGGCCGACCGCGCCGACGCCGACATTGCTGAACCAGACGTCTATCTTGCCGAAGCTCAGGGCCTTTCTTGCCAGGTCCTTGACGGCATCCGCATTCGTCACGTCGGTCGGCACGACCAAGACCTCCGCCCCGAGATCACGGCAGGTCCTCGCCACGAGTTGCAGCGCCGCCGCGTCGCGCGCGGCCAGCACGAGTTTTGATCCTCGCCGGGCAAATTCCTCCGCCGTCGCCTGTCCCACTCCGGACGAGGCTCCGGTGATCACCACCACTGCATCTTTGAGAGCTTTCCTCATGGCGCGTCTCCCTCTCGAACAAGTGCCGATGGAACCGCCTGCGACCGATTATGTTCCGCGGCCGATGCACGCTTCAGTGTCTAAATCGATCTGGCGCCGCATCCGGCATGGAACCTGACCCACACGGCGCCGCGTTAGTCTCGATCGAAATTCCAGGAAGGGGCACTTAATGCCACTGCAAGTCACTTCCAATTCGGGCCGCCATGCGGCGGTGACGCGTGATCGGCTCAACGGGGGATCCGCGCGCAGCCGCGTTCGGCGAGATGTGGCCGTGGAAGAGGTTCCGCCAAAGGAAAGCGGGCTCGTCTATGTCAGCGATTCCGAGCCCGGCATCAGGCGGCAGCGCTGCGGCAAGGGGTTCGTCTACCGGCTGCCGGACGGTTCAATCCTGACCGATCCTACCGTGAAGGCCCGGGTCGTGTCGCTGGGGCTGCCGCCCGCCTATGAGAGCGTATGGATCTGCCTGGACGAAAACGGTCACCTGCAGGCGACGGGCTACGATGCGCGAGGCCGAAAGCAATACCGCTACCATCCGCAGTGGCAGGCGCTGAGAAGCGGCGACAAGTTCTCCCAGCTCCTCCTTTTCGGCAAGGCTCTACCGAGGATCCGGCGCAAGATCCGCCGACATATGGAGGGGGGAGCTGGCGACGCACGCACCGTTCTCGCCGGGCTGGTCGCCTTGCTCGACGAAGCGCATCTGCGAACGGGGAGTCCTGCCTATGTTCAGGCGAATTCGACCTATGGCGCGACGACACTGTTGAAGCGCCACCTGCGACTCGTCGACGGCTGCATCGAACTGCGGTTTGCCGCCAAGGGAGGCAAACGCGTGCAGCGGCGGCTTCGCCGCCCGAAACTGCAGCGCCTGCTCGAGGACATCGCCGACCTGCGGGGACGGCAGCTCTTCGTATGGAAGGATGAGAACGATGTTCTCCGCCCCGTCGACTCAGGTCGCCTCAACCGCTACCTGGCGGACATTGCCGGGTTCTCGGTTTCGGCCAAGACATTCAGGACCTGGGCGGGCAGCGTTGCCGCCTTCACGGCAGCGCGCGAGGCGCTGGAAAAAGGCGAGCGTCCGACCGTCAAGAGCATGTGCGAGGCGGCTGCCTCGGTTCTCTGCAACACGCCGGCAATCTGCCGTAAGAGCTACATCCACCCGGATATCATTGCTCTTTCGGATACCGGCTGCGCACTGTCCGCCAAGCAGCTGCACCGCCGCGGACGCGCGCACCCCGAACTCCGTGTTGAGGAGGCGCGCATGCTCAGTTTTCTTGCGCGCGCAGCACGTTCGCCGGAGCCGAAGGTAACCGCCGCAATAACCGGAGGGACGGCGGGACAGAGCCCCGCCGTCCTTTGATCAGAGATTTCAGTTGGTTTCGCCGGTGTTCCAGCCGGGCGCTCCGCCGGGGCCCCGGACGCGAATGTTGTTCTGAACATAACTGACGCCGGAGACGTTCTCGGCCAGGTCCTCGGCGCGGCGCTTCGCCCATTTGGACTCGACGAAGCCGCTGAGTTGAACCTCGCCGTTCGTGACCGAAACCTCGATGTCGGAAGCGTCGAGTGCTCCGTCGTCGCTCAGGCGGTCGCTCACGTCTTCCTGGATGCGGCTATCGGAACGCGTATAGCCTTTCGGCCCTTTGCCGCGATACTGATCCATTCTGCGCCGGCGCTCGGCTTCTTCATCGCCGAACCATGAGGCTATCTCGTCGCCGGCCCGTTCGAAGAAGCCCCGCTCCTCGTCCCAATCCCGACCGGATCTCGAATAGGGAGATCGCCCCCTGTAGCCGTAATCGGCCCCATAGTCGCCATAACCACGCTCCCGATTCCAACGACCATACTCCTCGCCCATTCGGCGATAGGGGCCAGCGCTGCCGGACTCGGCATCCGGGAAATATTCGGAATTCTCATAATCCGCGCCACGCGGTTCAACTGTCTCCGCGAAGCGGCGCCGGGCGCGCCTTTCGTCTCCGTACCAATCCCGCCCGGATTCGCGGGAGCGCCAATCGGGATCCTCCCGCCTCCAGTCTTTTCTCCTGGCCATCGGTTGCTCCTTTCGTGTTTTGATGTGTTCGGTGGTTCAAACCGCCGAGCGGGCTCGCGGTTCCGGTGCACGCAGCACGCAACTGAATGCACCGAGCCAATCCCGCACCCGAGCTGGCGGATTAGTCGTCCTTTGTCTTGAGTGCGTCCGAGACCTTGCCTCGATGCGGGTCCTTCAGGTTTTCGCCGGCCGCGTCTCTGTCGTGCTCAGGGTCGTCTTTCGCCGGCAGATAACATTGGCCGCGTCTCCTTCGGCCCTTCCCACCGCGGCGATTGCTCCGTGGTGCCGGGCGCTCCGTCTTTCGGGGTTTTCATGGTCTTTCTCCTGTTCGGCCCGCCCTTTCAGTCCTGGTCCTTCATGGTCGGGAGCGGAAAGCGCTGGTCATCGTCCTCCAAGTCGGACTCGACGAGGTAGTCGTCTCTTTTCCTGCGCATGGCCTCCCGGGCGGCCCGCTGATTGATGAGTTCGTCCGGCTCCAGCGGCTGGGTGCCCGCTTCCGGATGCAAGTCGCTGTCGGTTCTGACGGGCTCACTGGTGCCCGTCCTGATGTCCGGCACGCCTTTGAATTTGTTTTCGATTTTTGCCATTTCGCCCTCCTCGGGGTTGTCGCCTGGTCAACGCCAGCCCGGAGGCGAAGTTCCATCACGGGCCGTCCCGACGAGGCTCTCGGCCTCGGAACAAAGCGCGGCGAGCCCGAGTTAGGGCTGCGGCCATTGTCGACGCACGAGGCCGAAAGATCGTTCGCTCCGAAATCCCACGAAGGAGGCCTGGACCATGGAAAATTTCCCGCGCCCGCCGTTTAAGCGTCAGAGCCAACCCATGCCCGGAACCACGGACCGCATGGACCCGCTGCCGGACCACGGGGAAAGCTCCTACAAAGGATCGGGCCGGCTGCAGGGCAAGAAAGCCATCATCACCGGCGGAGACAGCGGCATTGGCCGGGCGGTCGCGATCGCCTACGCCCGGGAGGGCGCCGATGTCCTGATCTCCTATCTGAACGAGCACGAGGATGCGAAATCGACCAAGGCGCTTGTCGAAGAGGCGGGGCGCAAGTCCGTCCTCGTCGCCGGCGATATCCAGACCTCGGCCCATTGCAAGCGAATTGTCGAAACAGCGATCAACGAACTCGGCGGTATCGACATCCTCGTCAACAACGCCGCGCACCAGGCCTCCTTCCCGAGTATCGAGGACATCACCGACGAGGAATGGGAGCTGACCTTCCGCGTGAACATCCATGCCATGTTCTATCTCACGCGCGCTGCGGTGCCGCATATGAAGCCCGGCAGTTCGATCATAAACACCGCCTCGATCAATGCGGATGCCCCGAACCCGATCCTGCTGGCCTATGCGACCACCAAGGGTGCGATCCAGAATTTCACCGCCGGCCTGGCGCAAATGCTTGCCGACAAGGGCATACGCGCCAATGCGGTGGCGCCGGGCCCGATCTGGACACCGCTGATCCCCTCCACCCTTCCCGAGGACTCGGTCATCAATTTCGGTAAGCAGGTCCCGATGAAACGGCCGGGGCAACCGATGGAGCTCGCCTCGACCTACGTCATGCTGGCGGATCCTCTGTCGAGCTACGTCTCCGGCGCCACGATCGCCGTCACCGGCGGCAAGCCGATACTGTAGCGGCCGCCTGCTCGCCGCGAGCCGATGCGGCGCGCCGTGCGCGGCAAGGGAACATCGGGAGTGTTTCGTGGTTGTCGGCCTGAGCGACGCCGGCGGCTGCGGCGCTGCAGGAGGGCCCGTCATGATTGATTTTTCCCATGCGCGCGAAAGAATGATCCTATCCCACCTCTCCCGCCGCGGGATCAAGGATCCCGATGTCCTCGAAGCGATGCGGATCGTTCCGCGCGAGGCGTTCGTCGATCCCGGCTTCGAGGAGTTCGCCTATGAGGATTCGGCGCTTTCGATTGGCCACGGCCAGACCATTTCGCAGCCCTTCATCGTCGCGCTGATGACCGAGCAGGCCGAAGTCCAGGCGGGCGATACGGTCCTCGAGATCGGGACGGGATCGGGCTATGCGGCGGCGGTCTTGAGCCGCATCGCCGCTCGTGTCTACACGATCGAGCGCCACTCCGGCTTGGCCGAGGCGGCCAAAAGGCGGTTTGCCAAGCTCGGCTACGAAAACGTCTCTCTACGTGTGGGTGACGGGACGACCGGCTGGCCGGAGGCCGGGCCGTTCGACGCCATCCTTGTTGCAGCGGGCGGTCCGGACGTGCCGCACGCCCTCAAGGAGCAGTTGGATCTTGGCGGCCACCTGGTCATTCCGGTCGGCCCGCGCGACGCGCAGCGCCTCATGAAGATCACCCGCGTCAATGCCACCACTTTCGAGGAACAGGACCTCGGCGGCGTAAGATTCGTGCCGCTCATCGGCGAGCAGGGCTGGAAGGAAGACAGGACCAAACCGCAGTCCAAACCCGGCCTGCAGCGCACGCCCACCCTGCCCGAGATGATCGCCGATGCAGCCGAACCGCTGCCCGATTTCGACGACCCCGCCTTCGGCCGTCTTTTCGACCGGTTCGCCGAGCGACGGCTGGTGCTGCTCGGCGAGGCAAGTCACGGCACGTCGGAATTCTATCGCGCCCGCGCGGCCATCACGCGCCGTCTAATCGAGGCGCATGGATTTACCATCGTCGCCGTTGAGGCCGACTGGCCGGATGCCGCGGCGGTCGATCGCTACGCCCGTCACCGGCCGCCCAGCGCCCGGCTGCAAGTTCCCTTCCAGCGCTTCCCCGCCTGGATGTGGCGAAACCGCGAGGTCATGGATTTCGTCGAATGGCTGCGCGGTCACAATGAGGACAGGGAAGAAGCGGAGAGAGCGGGTTTCTACGGCCTCGACATCTACAACATGAGCGGGTCGATCGCCGCGGTCCTCGAATATCTCGACAAGGTCGATCCGCACGCGGCCGCAACTGCCCGCGAGCGCTATGGATGCCTGACGCCGTGGCAGAACGAACCGTCCACCTATGGCCGGGCGGCACTGAGCAAGAGTTTCCGAAAATGCGAGGAAGCGGTCGTCCGGCAATGCCGGGACTTGCTGGAGAGACAGCTCCAGGCGGGGCAGCACAGCGGCGACGATCTTCTAGACGCGGCGCAGAATGCGCGGCTCATCGCCTCAGCGGAGAAATACTACCGCGTCATGTACTACGCAGGTGCCGAGTCCTGGAACATGCGCGACACCCATATGTTCGATACACTGCAGTACGTTCTCGATGCGCGCGGACCCGGCACGAAAGCCGTCGTCTGGGCCCATAATTCGCATATCGGCGACGCCCGTCACACGGACATGGGGATGGCACGCGACGAGTTGAACATCGGTCAGCTCTGTCGCGAGCGATTCCTCGATGAGACGGCGCTGATCGGCTTCGGCACCCATCATGGACATGTCGCCGCGGCGAGCGATTGGGGGAGCGAAATGGAGGTGAAGGCGATACGGCCGTCGCTCGAGGACAGCTACGAGCGGCACTTTCATAATTCGCAGGTCGACCGCTTCATCTTGGACTTCTCCCGGGACCCGGCGCTCCGCGACGGCCTGCTGGGGCCGAAGCTAGAGCGCTTCATCGGAGTGATCTACCGGCCGGATACCGAGCGGCTGAGCCACTATGTCTATGCCTCGCTGCCGCGACAGTTCGACGTCTTCGTCTGGTTTGACAGCACGACGCCGGTCACGCCTCTCGGGCCCGATCATATCGGATCAGGCCTGCCCGAGACCTTTCCATTCGGCTTGTGAAAGAGGTGCGAGGCGTCCGGACTAATGCCGGACATCAACCGTGGCTGTTGCACTTACCGTTGGGTGGAGATGATGTTGTCCACCCCGACCGTGCCTTCGATCAGCCCGCGTGCCGAACCGGGAGGTGCCGGTCCCTCGTCGATCACCGTGTAGAGCTTTTCATTGCGAAAGGCGCTCGCCATGTCGGTGGTCACGCCCTCGGCCGGCTTCGCATCGATCTCGCGGAAATCGAGCTCAGCCTCCGAGGCGACGATCCGGGCATCCCCGCTGGATCGCGCAACGACCACCACTTCGCCTTGATACTGGGCATTTTGCCAGTTCGGGTCATGGGGTTCGGCCAGTGGCGTCAGCCGGTAAATCCTCAGTTGTTCCTGCATGAGCTTCCTCGATATCGTCATTCCGACTGGTCGATCGCATGCGGCGCGGGCTGCCCCTCTTCGGCCGGGCCATCGAAAGGAAAAATCGTCCAGAGCACCGCAATCACTATCAGGACGGCGATCACTGCTGCGGCCACGGTCTTCGACATCGTACCTTCCGGCAATTGCAGTGTAGAAAACTTGCGGTTTTACCGCGTCCCCTATCAATCGCCAGAAATTGGAATTGTTCCGAGCCGCGGCGTCGCCCCCGGTTCCTGTGCGGAACTTTCTCGATGCAGCCGGTTGGACGAGGCCCGCTTTCGTCCATGCAGGCCTCGAGGCTGACGATGCTTCGCCTGTTCAGGCGATGACCGCGACGATATGCATGTTATTCGGATCAACAATGACGATCCGGCCATCTGCGAGCATGAAGTATTTGTAGCTCTTGTAAGCGGGAACGATCTCGACGATCCGTGGCGGCAAGGCGTGGAGGGTTATGCTCTGCGGCACGGCAACTCCGACGGAAATATCAAAATCAACCTTGTCGACGGGTTGGACGCTGCTTTCCTTTATGACGCTGCGCAGTTGGGTTTGCTGCTCGGCCGTGACCTCAACTGCAGCCGGGGAGCTGATGGCGCCGGTCGTGTCGGCGTCAGAGGCCTTTGGGCAGTCGGCCGGCGGATTCGGCTTCGAGCAACGATCGTCCTTCTGCCCGGTTACGGTCTGGCTGTCGGTACCCGGCATTTGCTGGGTCTCGGTCCCCTGCGCCTCGGGGGCCGGCTGCTGTGGCTGCTGGGTGTCCTGTGCCACACCCACTCCACCAAGGGCGAGCGGCGATACGGCGAGCACGAAGGCGAGTACTGAGTGCTTGAATTTCATCGTTTTCCTCCTTCCTGGAATTCGCCGCCTCCAACCGCATCGTCGCAATTTTGTTCCTGCTAATATAAGCAATCGGTGCCTGAGCAGGCGCAGGGCGCGGCACTGTCGTAAGCTCGCATACCAGAAATGGGAACAAAGTGCCGGTCTCCGCTTTCCTCTCTCAGCGAGAAGGAAAGGACGATGGCACGCAAAAGCCCCAACGAGCCGAGCCGCAGGAACCCCGCTCTGCCCTCTGATGAAGAGGTGCCGGCCGGCACGCCGAAAAGCATGAAAGTGCAGACGGTCGTTCAAGGCCGAGTGCCCCCGGTGCGCAGCAGAGACGAGCAGAATGTCGATCCCGACGAGGCACTTCCGAATGATGAAGAGGAGCAGTCGATCGCCGACAATCCATCGCGCGAAGAAGTGCGCTTTGGCGAGGTGAAAACGCCGAAGCCTGACTGACCCGCCTGCGCAACGCAGTTTCATCCGGGAACCTTCACCGGCGACACCGGTTGGCTTCATCGCAAGGAGGCGCCGAACATGTTGATGGACTATTTTTGGCTATTCGTGACCGGTGGCGGTGCCCTGGTTCTGGGCGCTGCGCTCGCCTATGCGGTCATGCGGCAGAAGCCGCTTCTACCCGTGACTAAGGAAGCACAGAAGCGGGAGATCGACAGGCTGTACGAGCGCTCGCCCGAAAACAAAGCCCGCTGACGCAACCCATCGGAGTCGCAGCACCCGGCTATCATGTCCCCCTTTGCCGGGGAGGACGCGCCTCCTGCCGCAACCGAGGCGAACCGAAGGAGTTTCGAATGCCTGATCCTCGCCCCGATAAAAGAAACCCACTACCGGAATTGACCGCCCGGGAAGAAGCGCTTTACCTGCGCCGATCTTCGACACGCTTTCTGGAATGTGCGATTCAACTCTGTGCCACGCACATGTCGCTTGAAGAGGTGGCCGAGCTCCTCGAGAAGGAAGCGGAGCAGCTAAGGCGGTTTGGCTGATTGGCTTCGCGTAGTCAGCGATCTGCGGTGCTGAGAACCCGCCGGATCGTGTCATCCCGCGCGAAGGCCAGGCCCTCGAACTAGTCTCCAGTGCAGACCGAAGGTTGAGCCGCTCAGTCGAAGATGGCCCCTTTTGCGCCTTCGTATTCCCGCGCCACAGTCTCGATGGCGGCAGACGCCTCTTCGAAGCGCCAGCCGGCCTCTTCGGCCTTGTGCGCAAGAGCGACGAGCTCACCGGTCATTTCTCCGCCAATTGCCGCAACAATGCTGTCCTGGGACGTTGCAGCAAGGTCCGAGACGGCCGGCCTTAGCGCCGCAATGCAGTCTGCCTGCCGGCCCGGATAGTCGGAGTCTCGTTGCGGCCGGGAAATCGCATGTGATTCCTCCATGTCTCTCTCCTTCGCGTTCGATCTGGATTCTCTTGCAGCGGAGGGAGTAATGATCGGTTCCGCCAATTGTTCCTGCGGCGATGCCCCCACCGCTCTTTATTCACCGACCATCCGGAACACTCGAGCATGCAGAAGGTTTCGGCGCGACGGCGGAGGGAAGACGATGCGCCTGTTGATTTCTTCAACATCGTCATTCCTGCTTGTGGCCTGGAGATCTTCCTGTCGCAGCCCTGGTGCTGGCAAATTGAGCCGGCTTCGCTGACCCGGCCCCCGGAACAATTTTCTGCGTGGAGAATTATTTAGGTATCGCTCCATAGATGGGAGCGACAATCAAGTCCCCCACCTTCGCTGTAGGCAGTGTCCGCATCTGCGGACACTGCTGGTGCGCACATTTCCAGCATCCGCTTCCAAGCCGTCGTAGAGGAACATTCCGGCCGACATCAAGTTAGCGCCTCTACTGCGTGTTTCCTTAAATCGGAGCCGATTTAGGGATAAAAACATGCAGCAATTCAAAGTGCTACAGCGACCTTTGTGCGTCTGATTGCGTCTGATAAGACGCACGGCGCTGTAGGTGCGAGGATCCTTGTGATGAGACGCCGCCATGTTCTCTGCCTAGCCGCCGGCGCTTTACCCCTTTTGTCGCTCCCCGCGACGGGGGTCGCCCAACACATGGCGCCAGATGATGCCGAGAGGAAGCATGCACAATCAGCAAAGCTCGTCGGTGCCCTCTCTTTGGCGACCAGCCGCACTGCCGTGAACACAGCGAGCGACGCTCACGTGAAGCAGTTTGCCAAATGGGAAATCGCTGAACAGGAGGCGGTCGCCGATGTTCTGAGATCATTGGAACCATACGGCGAGGCAAGCGACGTTTCAGGTCCATCGGCCGATGCACAAGTGGAGGCCATGCTGGATGCAGAGAGCCGCATGGCCCTCGAAAAGCTTAGAACCTTGCAGGGCGCCGCCTTCGACAAGGCCTATGTCTTGCTGCAGGCGGACGGTCACAAGAGACTTCTGGCAATCCAGGAAAGATACCTCAAGTCGGGGCGCGACGGCGACCGCCTGAATGTCGCAAAGCTCGCCCGCGTCCTGATCGAAGAACACCTCGAACATCTGGAGATGCTGAGAACAAAACTCGGCTAGTGCGTGACGCGCAATGCCTGACAGAGAACAGCCCGCTGCCGCCTATCCCCTCTTCTCACATAGGATACCGGGATCCTCCTCCCCCTTCGAGACATCGAAGAGCGTCGCCCCATCGCCCTCCGTCCACCAGATGTAGCGGCCACCCGCATATCTTGCCCCCGACCCCGAGATCACACCCGACGCGACGATATAGTTGCCGCCGATCGAGAAGGTGACCAGCGAGACGGGGCCGGCATTGATGTATTCGGCTTCGACCGTCTCCCCGGCGCAGTCGTAACGAACCCTCTGCCGATCGGCCGCGCCGGCGCCCGGAATTCGCAGCGTCACCTCGGCGATCCCCGAGGAGGGTGACTCTGCCGACACCAGGTGCATGACCGGCGTGCCGTCCGGTCCTGTCAGGGTGAGGCGCGCGCCATCCACTTTCCAGGTGAGTTCGTTTTTCAGCGTGTCGAGGAACCTCTGCTCCTGCTCCATGATTTCGGGGGCGCACATGGTGCGCGCCGCGGCGGTCGGGCCGAAGGTGATCGTGCGTTCCGAGAGGCTGAAGGCGCCGGTGAACATGTTGCAGCCGCCCATGCCGACAAAGGTACCGTCCTCGTGAATCTCGAGAACCGTCTCCAGATCGTCGATAACCCCGCCACCGCCGATGTCCTCGGCGAGCCAGGAGCCGATCAGTTCCTCCGGTACGTTTTCGGCGGCGACCGATCGCATGGAGGCGAGCTCGATCAGCACGCAGGCACAGGACGCGGCTGTCAGGGCTTTGAGCATCGGGAACTCCTGTGCAAATCGGCGCGATGTTGGCGCCACATCGATTCTTACTCCAGCAGTGCCGCATAGAGAAGAGCGGCCGCTTCTACCCTTGTTGCCAGCTGATTTCGGCTGTAGAGCCTATCTAAATCGTTCAAACGAGAAGAATACGGGATTTTGGCAATGGCATCCGGCGACGACAGGAAGCGCCGTCTGACGATACTGGGCTCCACCGGGTCGATCGGAACCAACACGCTCGACGTCGTCGAGCGGCTCGGCGGGCGCACCCGTTTCGAAATCGCTGCCCTGACGGGAAATGGCAATATACCGCTCCTTGCCGACCAGGCGCGACGGATGGGCGCGGAACTGGCTGTAACCGCCGACCAACACCGCTATGGCGAGCTCAAGGAAGCGCTTGGCGGCAGCGGCATCGAAGTGGCCGCCGGACGCAGCGGCCTGATCGAGGCGGCGGAACGCGATTCCGGCTGGCTGATGGCGGCGATCGTCGGCAATGCCGGCCTCGCCCCGACGCTTGCGGCCGCCCGCCGCGGCGCCGATATCGCACTCGCCAACAAGGAATGTCTCGTCTCCGCCGGCAGCCTGTTCATCGAGGCGGTCGCCAAGGGCGGAGGCCGGCTGCTGCCCGTCGACAGCGAGCACAACGCGATCTTCCAGGTGCTGGAGAACGACCAGCGCCATGCCGTCGAGCGCATCATCCTGACGGCCTCCGGCGGCCCGTTCCGCACCAAGTCCCTGGAGGAGATGCGGCATGTGACGGCCGACATCGCCCGCGCCCATCCGAACTGGTCGATGGGGCTGAAGATCTCGATCGACAGCGCCTCGATGTTCAACAAGGCGCTGGAAATGATCGAGGCGCGCCATCTCTTCCGACTGCGACCCGACCAGATCGAGGTGATCGTCCATCCGCAGTCGGTCATCCACTCGATGGTCGGCTACAGCGACGGATCGGTGCTCGCGCAGCTCGGGTGCCCCGACATGCGCACGGCGATCGGCTATGCGCTTTCCTATCCGAAGCGCTGCGAGCTGCCGATCGAGCGGCTCGACTTCGCCAAGCTCGCCCGGCTCGATTTCGAGGCGCCGGACGAGACGCGCTTCCCGGCACTGCGCCTGGCGCGACGCGCCATGCAGGCGGGCGGTATCCAGGGTGCGGTGCTGAACGGCGCCAAGGAAACCGCCCTCGAGGCCTTCATCAAGGGCCGCATCGGCTTCCTTGCCATGGCGGAAATCGTCGAAAAGGTGATGGACAGGCTCTCCGACCTGCCGGCCGCCGTGACCATGGACGATGTCTTCGCGGCGGATGAAAAAGCCCGGCAAACGGCTGCCGGGCTCATTCAATAGAACGGGATGAGGAAACGTGTGGGCGGTTTTCCGCCCGCAGTCCACTCCAGGATTAGTTCGCCGTGGCTTACGCGACCGCCCTTGCGAGCGCGCAGCGCGACCACAGCGAATGCAGGGCGCCGACCAGATGGTCGATATCGGCATCCGAGTGAAGTGGCGTCGGCGTGATGCGCAGGCGCTCGGTCTTCTTCGCTACCGTGGGATAATTGATCGGCTGAACATAGACGCCGAAATTGTCCAGCAGCAGGTCGGAGATCCACTTGCACTTTGCCGCATCGCCAACCATCACCGGGACGATGTGGCTCGGATTGACCATGTGCGGGATGCCGCGCTGGTCGAGCAGCGAGCGCAGCCGACGCACGCGCTCCTGATGGGCGAAGCGTTCGACGTGGCTTTCCTTCAGATGCCGGATCGAGGCGAGCGCACCGGCGGCCAGCGCCGGCGGCAAGGCGGTCGTGAAGATGAAGCCGGACGCGAAGGAGCGGATGAAATCGCAGAGCGCCGCCGAACCGGTGATGTAACCGCCCATGACGCCGAAGGCCTTGCCGAGCGTGCCCTCGATCACCGTCAGTCGGTGCATCAGCCCCTCGCGTTCGGCGATGCCGCCGCCGCGCGGGCCGTACATCCCGACCGCATGCACCTCGTCGAGATAGGTCATCGCGCCGTATTTGTCGGCGAGATCGCAGAATTCCTTGATCGGCGCGATGTCGCCATCCATCGAATAGACCGATTCAAAGGCGATGATTTTTGGTGCCCGCGGGTCAGCCGCAGCAAGTTTCGCTTCGAGATCGGCCACCGAATTGTGCTTGAAGATGACGCGCTCGCATTTCGAATGGCGGATCCCCTCGATCATCGAAGCGTGGTTCCCGGCATCCGAGAAGACGATGATGCCGGGGATCTTGGAACAGAGTGTGCCGAGAGCGGCCCAGTTGGAGACATAGCCGGAGGTGAAGAGCAGCGCCGATTCCTTGCCGTGCAGGTCGGCAAGCTCGCGCTCGAGCAGGACGTGGTAGTGATTGGTGCCGGAGATGTTGCGGGTTCCGCCGGCACCGGCGCCGCATTCGTCGATCGCCTGCTTCATCGCTTCGGTGACGATCGGCGACTGACCCATGCCGAGATAATCGTTCGAGCACCAGACCGTGACCTCCTGGGTGCCCTCGCCCGTGTAGCGCGTCGCCCTCGGGAAGTCACCGCGGTGGCGGGCGAGATCGGCAAAGACCCGATAGCGGCCTTCCTGATGCAGCCCGTCCAGCTCGTTTTTGAAGAAACTCTCGAAATCCATCATCAACTCCAGTGCCCTACCGCCTTTGTTCCTTCAAAGCGACGAGGGGTCAACCCCCGGAACGGCCCCGACGCCTGCGGCAAAAGGCCCTTAGTTTTGAATTATTCCAAACCAGCTAGCGCAACTCAATCCCTTCAACTTTGATCGAAGTCAAGCAATTGTGACAAAGGACGGCCACGGCCGCCCTTTTTCAAGACTTAAGTAGCCCCTCAGGTCGCCGACACGGCGCGCTTCGTCATTACCTTGACGAGATTGGCGCGGTAGGCCGCGCTGGCGTGGAGATCGGAAAGCATGTCCGATCCGTCGACCGTCACATTCGCTACCGCGTCCGGCGACCAGTTGGCGGAAAGCGCCGCCTCGAGGTCCGGATGGCGGAAGACGCCGCTCGAGCCGGCCCCGGTCACCGCGACGCGAACATCGCCATTGTCGCGCTTGGCAACAAAGACCCCGGCCATGGCGTAGCGCGAGGCCGGATTGGCAAACTTCTGGTAGGCCGCCTTCGCCGGCGCGTCGAAGCGGACCGCGGTGATGATCTCGCCGTCCTCCAGCGCCGTTTCGAAGAGGCCCGTGAAAAAGTCGCCCGCCTTGATCTCGCGCCTGTCGGTGACGATCACCGCATCGAGCGCCAGCATCGCGGCCGGGTAGTCGGCCGCCGGGTCATTGTTGGCGATGGAGCCGCCGATCGTTCCCATGTGGCGCACGGCGGGGTCGCCGATGTGACCGGCGAGCCCGCAAAGGGCCGGGCAAACCGTCCTCAACTCGGCGGAGGTGGCGACCTCCTCATGGGTGGTCGCGGCGCCGATCCGAACTGACCGGCCGTTGACGGCGATCCCCTTCATCTCGGCGATATGACGGAGATCGATGAGGTCGCTCGGCGCGGCGAGCCGTTGCCGCATCGTCGGGATGAGCGTCATGCCGCCGGAGAGATATTTGCCCTCCGTTGCAGCCCCCATCATTTGCACCGCCTCCTGGACCGAGGAGGCCCTGTGATAATTCGTCTGGTACATTTTGGTGCCTCCCGGGTCAGTTGGCGGCTTGAGCGGCTGCCCAGACCTTTTCCGGCGTCGCCGGCATGGTCAGGGCATTGTTGCCGATCGCGTCGGTAATGGCGTTGATCAGCGCCGGCGGCGAGCCGATCGCGCCAGCCTCGCCGCAGCCCTTGACGCCGAGCGGATTGCTCGGACAGGGCGTGTTCGAGGTCGACACCTTGAAGGACGGCAGGTCGTCGGCACGCGGCATGGCGTAGTCCATGTAGCTCGCCGTCAGCAGTTGACCGCTGTCATCATAGTGGACCCCCTCGAGCAAGGCCTGGCCGATGCCCTGCGCAATGCCGCCATGCACCTGACCCTCGACGATCATCGGATTGATGATGTTGCCGAAATCGTCTGCCGCGACGAACTGTACGACCTTCGTCCGGCCGGTCTCCGGATCGACCTCCACCTCGCAGATGTAGCAGCCGGCCGGGAAGGTGAAATTGGCCGGATCGTAGAAGGCGCTCTCCTTCAGTCCCGGCTCGAGGCCTTGTGGCAGATTGTGGGCGGTATAGGCAGCAAGCGCCATCTGGAACCAGGGGACCGACTTGTCGGTCCCGGCGACCTTCAGCACGCCGTCTTCGATGACGACGTCGCTCTCGTCCGCCTCCATCAGATGCGCCGCGATCTTCTTCGCCTTGGCCTCGACCTTGTCGAGCGCCTTGGCGAGGGCCGACATGCCGACCGCACCGGAGCGTGAACCGTAGGTGCCCATGCCCATCTGCACCTTATCGGTGTCGCCATGCACGATGTTGATGCTGTCGATCGGCACGCCGAGCCGGTCGGCGACGAGCTGGGCGAAGGTCGTCTCGTGCCCCTGGCCGTGGCTATGCGAGCCGGTCATCACCTCGATCGTGCCGACCATGTTGACCTTGACCTCGGCCGATTCCCACAATCCCACGCCGGCGCCGAGCGAGCCGGCTGCCGCCGAGGGCGCTAGCCCGCAGGCCTCGATATAACAGCTCATCCCTATGCCGCGCTTCATGCCGCGACCTTCGGCCTCGGCCTTGCGTGCCGCAAAGCCGTTCCAGTCGGCCGCTGCCATCGCCGCGTTGAGAGATGTTTCGTAATCACCGGCATCGTAATTCATGATGACCGGCGTCTGGTGCGGGAACGAGCGGATGAAGTTGGTGCGACGGAGTTCAGCCGGCGAAATGCCGAGCTCGCGCGCCGCCGTCTCCATCGTCCGTTCGAGAAGGTAGGTCGCCTCTGGGCGCCCGGCGCCGCGATAGGCGTCGACCGGAGCTGTATTGGTATAGACCGTCCGGACATTGGCGTGAATCGCCGGGATATCGTATTGCCCGGAAAGCAGCGTCGCATAGAGATAGGTCGGCACGCAGGAGGAGAAGAGCGACATATAGGCGCCGAGATTGGCGATCGTGTCGACCTTCAGCGCGGTGATCCGGTTGCCGGCGTCAAAGGCCATCTTCACGGTGGAGACGTGATCGCGGCCGTGCGCGTCGGTGAGGAAGGCTTCGGTGCGGTCGCACGTCCACTTGACCGGCACGCCGGTCCGCTTCGAGGCCCAGAGACAGACGATCTCCTCCGGATAGATGAAGATCTTCGAGCCGAAGCCGCCACCGACGTCGGGCGCGATCACCCTGAGCTTGTTTTCCGGCGCGACATTGTAGAAGGCGCTCATCACCAGCCGCGCCACGTGCGGGTTCTGGCTGGTCGTATAGCAGGTATAGTGATCGTCGCCGGCATCGTAGATCCCGAGCGTCGCGCGCGGCTCCATCGGATTGGGCGACAGACGGTTGTTGAAGATCTTCAGCTCCGTCACATGCGCCGCGGCCGCGAGCGCCTGGTCGACGGCAGCGGCATCGCCGAGCTCCCAGTCGAAGATCAGATTGTTCGAGGCTTCCGGGTGAAGCTGCGGCTGCCCATCGGCAATCGCCTGGACCGGATCAGTAACGACCGGCAGGAGGTCGTAGTCGACGACGACCGCCTCGGCGGCATCGCGCGCTTCGGCGACACTGTCGGCCACGACGATCGCGACGGCGTCGCCCACATAGCGCACCGTCCTGTCGGCAAGCGGTCGCCAGGCGCCCATCTTCATCGGCGTGCCGTCCTTGGAATGGATCATCCAGCCGCAGATCAGATTGCCGATCCCGTCGGCCAGCAATTGCTTGCCATCGAGCACGTCGATGACGCCGGGCATAGCCTTGGCTGCGGTCGCGTCGATCCCGGCGATCGTCGCATGCGCATGCGGACTGCGCACAAAGACTGCATATTTCATGCCGGGCACCGACATGTCATCCGTGTAGCGCCCCTTGCCCGTCAGGAAACGCCTGTCTTCCTTGCGCGGCACACGCGCGCCGATCCCATCAATGCCCATTGTCTATCTCCTCCCGAGACTAAGCGAAATCCTGGATTGCTTCGAGCGGCTTGCCGCTCATTCCGCGGCCTGACGCACGCCGCCCATTTCATGGGCCGCAGCCAGGATCGCCTTGACGATGTTGTGATAGCCGGTGCATCGACAGATATTGCCTTCGAGTTCGGCGCGAACCGTCGCCTCGTCGAGATCGCTGCCGTGACGCCGGATCATGTCGAGCGCCGTCATCACCATGCCGGGGGTGCAGAAGCCGCATTGCAGGCCGTGATGCGCCTTGAAGGCCGCCTGCACCGGATGGAGCTCGCCGTTTTGCGCCAGCCCCTCGATGGTCGTGATCGACGAACCTGCTGCCTGGGCAGCGAGGATGGAACAGCTCTTCACCGATTGACCGTCCATGTGGACGACGCAGGCGCCGCACTGCGAGGTGTCGCAGCCGACATGCGTACCGGTCAGTCCAAGATTTTCGCGGATAAAGTGCACCAGCAGCGTCCGGTCATCGCAGACGCCGCTCACTTGGCGGCCGTTGACCGTCATTGTTATTTTCGCCATTTCGCTCCTCCGGGTTCGGTCCGTACCAAGATGAGCGCGGCTTCAAATCGGGTGAGATACGTTCACGCGACTTGAAGTACGCGCCCTGATATCAATGCCCTCTGCCAGCGGCCCGCTCCTCCCGGACCTATTGGCGACGTTGTATCATTTGTCTTTTTTCCGAATGTCGCAACCGTCTCGGCTGCAGAAGGACAAAAAAATCCGATACGGCATGTAACGCCGGAAACAGCGCCTTCATCTTCTGTTCAGGAAAGATCGCATTATCTTGCGGCCGGACGATCGCGCCGCCTCCAGTGGACTTTCCTGGGCGGCGGGGTATTTTCCGCATTGCAAGTTCAAGTGGAGGGACGCGGGCTGCGTCTCACCACCATCACTCAAGAGACGGACGAAGCGACAGGCTGACATCCGTAGAGATCGGAGAGGACAATATGAAAAAAGCCATCGCACTTGTTCTGGTCGCCCTGTCGGTCGCAAGCTGCACGCAGACGGAAAAGGGTGCCGGAATCGGTGCCGCGTCGGGCGCGATCATCGGCGGCGCGATCACCGGGGACGTGCGCGGCGCGGCCGTCGGCGCCGCTATCGGCGGTGTTTCGGGCGCTGTGATCGGCCATGTCACCGACCAGCCGGGCCAGTGCTACTACCGCGATCGCTACGGCCGCCGCTACATCGACGCTTGCTGATTGCTGCGACAATCATCGAACGAACGGCCCCGGAGCGATCCGGGGCTTTTTTTTGTGGCATACCGTGACCGGCAACGACCGGCGGTTTTGCGCCTTGGAGGATTTGGGTGAGTGCGGTGCGAGGTCATTTGGCCGGTTTTACGACGCTCCTCAAGCGCTCTTTGGTCTATGAGAGCGGACGGGGCGCGCGGTCGCTCGCACCGACGTGTTGAGTGCCACAGCGGCACGAACGAGCGCCTTCAACGCCTCTTCATCAATCTTGTCGCCCTCATGGAAATCGATGGCACGCCTGGTGTTGCCTTCGAGGCTGGAGTTGAAGAGGCCTGACGGGTCTTCCAACGAAGCGCCCTTGGCAAAGGTCATTTTCACGACATTCTTGTAGGTCTCACCGGTGCAGATCATTCCGGCGTGCGACCAGACCGGAACCCCTCTCCACTTCCACTCCTCGACCACTTCGGGGTCGGCCTGCTTGATGAGCATTCGGACCCGAGCCAGCATCTCGCCCCGCCAGTCACTTAGCTCCTTAATTCTCGCATCTATCAGCCGAGAGGGAGAGTCCCCTCCCTTTTCTTCGTCTGAGCTGCTTTTCTTCACTGTTGTCGCTTTCTTCATGGTAATTTTCGCTCGCTCGTTATTTGAATACTCTGCGTCCGCTGACGCCACGCACGCACCTGGCACCCGCCGCTCACATTCGTTCGCCCGGCAATTGGCTGGCTTGCTTCACCCAATCGACGAACTGAGCCTCGTCGAGCTGATCGTCCTCGCGGATGTCGAGGTAACGCACTTCCTTCTGCTTGGACCCGCCGGGAGGGACAGGATGAAGCGACGTGCCGCGGAAGAAAGCCACCTTGACGTACTTCGTGAAGCAATGGATGCCGAGGAACCAGCCCTCACCCTCCACTCCGTACAGCGGCGAGTTCCATTTGACCGCCTTGTGCACGTCGGGGACAGTGCGCTCGATGAGCGCGTCGAGGCGCCGCCCGACGTCGCTTTTCCAGCCCGGCATGGCGGCGATGTAGGCCTGCACGGGGGCGTCACCATAACCTTTCGCGATCTGAGGGTTGCCGCCTGAAAGGAGGGTCGGCTTCGCGGCCACTGCGAGGCCCTCGCTGTTCGTTGCGGTGGCTTCGGGCCCTGCAGAGTGCGCCGGCAGCGTCGTAGCCGCGGCGTTCGTCGGCTTGCGGGCCGATGACTTGGCGATCGGCTCGCGCGGCTTGGCCGCCTTCGCAGCGACCTTCGTCGACTTGATGGACGTCTTCTCGGCCATTGAACTCACTCCGCTGACAGGCGTGCCGCTCAGGATATTCTGCGCCGAGTGGCAGGTTGTGCCACCTATACCAGCGCGTGTGCCCGAGATGATAGCGTCTCGCTGTGACGGTAACCAGCCTTCCGGTCAGATCAGTGCCGCCACCGACCGCTTCGGGATCGCAGCCAAACGACCGGATTGCTCGGAACGTCGGCTCATGTCGCGCTCTTTGGCGGACGGTCCGGGGAGGAGAACCTCAGCAACACTTCGCGCCTGGTTTTTCGGCGCGCCGAGGAGAATCCCGCTTCGAACGCATGCGCCGCGGCTGTAATCAGCGACTCCCTCGGTATACCGCCACACTTGTTACTCCCACCGTTCGCTTTTCGGTGCCAAACTAGTCTCACGACCAACAACGAGCGATGAACAGCGAATGGAATCGCGCTTCGGCCAGGAGGCGCGGGAATTCGTCCAATTTGGAGGTTTCAAGCCATGACGACATCAGCCGAGAACGGACGGACAGGTGGACAGCCTGCCATGCACACACCACCGGTCGTTTCGCCGCAGGCGTGGGAGGCGGCCCGCAAGCAGCTGCTCGTGAAGGAAAAGGCCCAGACCCGCGCCCGTGACGCCCTGGCCGCTGAGCGCCGGCGAATGCCGTGGATGGCCGTGGAGAAGGCGTATGCGTTCGAGGGGCCAGCGGGCAAGGCCAGCCTGCTCGACCTGTTCGACGGCCGGCGTCAGCTGATCGTCTACCGCGCATTCTTCGAGCCTGGGGTATTCGGTTGGCCCGACCACGCCTGCCGAGGCTGCTCCATGGTGGCCGACCAGGTCGCCCACCTCGCCCACCTGAACGCCCGAGACACCACCCTCGTCTTCGTCTCGCGTGCACCTCAGGCGGACATCGCGCGGCTGAAGGCGCGGATGGGCTGGGAGATGCCGTGGTTTACCATCACGGACAGCTTCGACGCCGACTTCGGCGTGGACGAGTGGCACGGTACGAACGTGTTCTACCGCGACGGCGACCGCGTGTTCCGCACTTACTTCATCAACAACCGCGGCGACGAGCAGATGGGCAGCACCTGGAACTACCTGGACATCACGCCGCTGGGCCGACAGGAAGTCTGGGAGGATTCGCCCGAGGGCTATCCTCAGACCCCGACCTATAAGTGGTGGAACTGGCACGACAGCTACGTCGCAGACGCAGCGCCCGACAAGAAGTGGGTCGAGGTGTCGGACGCCGGAGAGGCGGCGTTCCGGAACCAAGATGCGCGCACGAAGCCATGAGCCAGGCCCGTTCCGGTGAATCGGACGGGCGGCGAAAGTCGGCCTGAGTCCGCGATCGGCCGTAACGCCGCTATGAAGAGCAGTCGCCGGTGCCCGCAAGAGAGCCATCACGCGTTACTTTAGCGAGCGGCAGCTCACCGCCATTCCGGTCATTCCGGATCAATCTGACATGGCCGCTTGAGACCGCGCAGCCGCCCGAACCGCGGCGGCTATCTGCCCTCCTCCTTGTGCCCGAAGCACCACAGAACGAGTCGTTTGTTCCGAAAATTCGACTCGAATCGCCACTTCGGGGGTGGATACGGCCGCCCCTGATCGTTAACAAATGGAAAACTTTGCCCTGCTAGAGTGCCCCATTGCCGCACATGCAGGCATTGAGTAAAGAGTCGCCTGAAACGGGATGCGGAGGATGTCTCCACCACGCTCGAGTATCGCGTACTGGAAGGCGGCGACAGTGCTCGCTCTTGCGGCCTCGACGGCGCTCGGTCCGATTTTCGCCGGCAGAGCCTATGCGATCAAAATCTTCGGCATGCGCTTTTTCGAAAGTGCCGAAGAGCAGGTTCAGCCTATTGACCCCGTCAACTACGCCCTGACCTTCGAGCCCGGCACGGACGACGAGGAACTGCGCGAGGCGCTCGAGAATGCTTCGCAACTCAATCAGGATCAGGAAAAGCCGGTCTCCGGCGACCTCGGCCTTTTGATCAAGGCGCGCGACGACCGGGAGCGGCTGCTCGCCGCACTCTATGAAAAAGCGCGTTACGGCGGCACCGTCACGATCCTGATCAATGGCCAGGACATCGACAGCCTGCCGCCCGATCCTTCCTTCCCTGATGGCCAAGCCGTGCCAGTGACGGTGCGCGTCACGCCGGGGCCGGCCTTTACGCTCGATTCGATAAGGTTCGAGGGCGATGCCGCGGGGCTCGATCCGGCGACCTACGATCTCACGCGCGGCGCCCGCGCCGACTCGACGCTGATCATCAAGGCGGGCGAGCAGATCGTCGTCGATCTCAAGGAACAAAGCCGGCCGCTCGCCAAGATCACCGAACGCAGCGTCGTCGCCGACCATGCCACCTCCACCGTCGACGTGACGATCAGGGCGGACGCCGGGTCTGTCGCGCCTGTCGGCGATCTCACCGTTACCGGCACCAAGACCGTCGACCCGAATTTTGTGCGCGACTATTCGCGGCTCAATCATGGCCGGCCCTATTCGCCGGAGAACATCCGCAAGGCCGCCGAGCGGCTGCGGACGCTGAACGTCTTCTCCAGCGTCACTATCGTCGAGGCCGACCAGCTTGCGCCGGACGGCACGATCCCGATGAACATCCAGGTGTCAGAGGGCAAGCACCGCTATTTCGGTTTCGGCGGTCAGGTCTCGACGACCGACGGCCTCGGCCTGCAGGGCTATTGGGGCCACCGCAATCTCTTTGGCCGTGCCGAGTCGCTTAGGATCGAGGGCTCCGTCGATCGGATCGGCGAGACCACGGATGTCGGTGGGCTCGACTATTCGGCCGGCATTCTCTTTGCCAAGCCGGGTGCCTTCGGACCGGCATCGACCTTCACGGCGAGCGTCAAGGCGGCAATCGTCGATCCGGATGCCTATAATGCCAAGACGATCACTGCCGCGGCCGGCGCGGGTTTCGAGCTTTCGCCCGAGGACACCGTTTCCGTCGGGGCGGAGCTGGGTTTGGCGGATGTCGACGACGCCTTCGGTTCTAATTCCTATCTGACCGCCGCGATCCCGCTCGAATATGTCCGCGACACCCGCGATGACAAGCTGAACGCCACGGAAGGCTACCGGGCGATGATCAACGCGAAGCCGAGCTACGAGATCGAGGGCAAGACCTTTTTCAGCTCCTTCGAGACCTCCGCCTCCGCCTATTATGCGCTGGGCAGCGAAAAGCGCTTCGTGCTTGCCGGGAAGCTTGGCGCCGGCGTGCTTGTCGGCGGCGACGAACTTTCCGACATTCCGGCGACCCGGCGCTTCTTCCTCGGCGGCGGCGGCTCGGTGCGCGGCTATTCCTTCCAGGAGATCAGCCCGCGCAATGCCGAGAACAAGCTGACCGGCGGCCGCTCGTATGTGAACGGCTCGCTCGAAGTCCGCATTGCGATAACCGATACGATCGGCCTCGTGCCCTTCATCGACGCCGGCAGCGTATCGACGGGCACGACGCCGGATTTCTCCGACATACGCGCCGGGGCTGGCATCGGCCTTCGCTATGCGACGCCCTTCGGACCCATTCGTCTCGATTTCGCGGTACCGCTCAACAAATATCCGGGCGGCACCGATTACGGCATCTATGCGGGCATTGGCCAATCATTCTGATGCACGCCGTGATGCCATGGTAGAATAGGCAATTCCGCCCAGGGGCGATGCGCTTCCGTCCTGCCGATTCCAGAGCGGCGTAACATGGTTTATGGATAGGACATGAATCAGGTCATCGGCACATTTCGATCAGCGCTGCGCTACTTTTTCGCCTTTCTCGGCGTGGCTGTAGTCGCGTTGGTTCTCCTCGTCGCGTTCCTGGGCTTCACCGTGCCCGGCGCGCGCGTCGTCGCCTGGGCGATCGAAAAATATGCGGCAACCCCCGACCAGATCGTCCGCATCTCCGATCCGGGCGCGCTGCTCACCGGCGACTTCACCGCCGGCACCGTGACGCTCTTCGACGGCGAGGGGATTTATGCAGAGGTCCGCGACCTCTCGGTCAGCTGGACGCCGGACGAACTTCTCTCGATGCGCTTCGATGCAAGCAACATCTCGGCGGCCTCCGTCCGCCTCGAACGGCTGCCGATCCCCTCCACCGAAACGAAGGAGGTGCGAAGGACGCTCGCCCTGCCAGTGGACGTGAAGATCGATGCCCTCGATCTCAAGGAGATCATCATCGGCAAGGCGATCGCCGGCAAGGACCAATTCCTGACCGCGACGGGCAAGGTCAATGCCACCAACTCGAGTATCGCGCTCGCCTTCGATGCGGCCGAGCGCGACCGTCCCGAGGCGCGCGCCGTCGCCGATCTCGTCTTCAATCCGGCGGGAAACGAGCTGAAGCTCGAGGCTGAGGTCGCCGAACCCAAGGGTGGGCTCCTGGCGAAGCTGCTGCGGCTGCCGGGCGAACCTTCGATCGATATCCAGCTGACCGGACAAGGGCCCCTCTCCGACTGGACGGGCTCCGGGACCGCATCACTCGACGGCAGCGAGATTCTTCGGCTCGAAGGGCGACACGTGCTGGCGGCCGACGGCATGCACAATCTTGCGCTCACCGGCGGCGGCGCCTTCGCCACCCTGATGCCGGCCGCCTTCAAGCCGCTTTTCGAGGGATCGACCAGCCTCGACCTGACGGCCGCCTTCGACGGAGAGAGCAGGATCCGGATCGAAGCGGGCAAGCTTGCAAGCGGCGCCTTGACGCTGAACGCCTCGGGAACAGTCGACAGCCGCGGCGAGAACAATCTTCAGGCAAGCGTCGCCGGCACGAGCGGCCCGTTCGATTTCCGCTGGCCGCTGAAAGACGGTGAGCTGCAGGCACGGATCAACACGGCCAACCTGTCGCTGATCGGCGATGGACAGTCGGCGATCCTCGACATCGCTGCCGACGTCGCCTCGCTTGGCCTCCCGCAGGGAAGCCTCGGTGCCATCCGGCTCTCGGCGCAAAGCGACGCCTTCAACCTCGAAACGCAGTCGGGGTCGCTGAAGACGACCGTGGAAATCGGCGAGACCCGGTTCGCAAGCGCCGATATTAACCGAGCGATACAGGCCCCCGTGAAGCTCGCCGGCACGATCACCGTCGCGCCCGAAGACATCCGCTTCGACCCCTTGACGATCGAGAGCGCCAGCATCGGCGGCTCCGTGACTGGCAGCCTCGATCGCGCCGACACCTCGCTTCATGCGGCATTCAAGCTCTTCGCCGTTCCGGGCGTGCTGCCGCCGGCGCTCGCGGAAAAGTTCGAGAAGACGATCGCCGTCTCCGGCAATCTGGTGACCGAAGAGGACGGCAGCGTCCAGGTGAGCGGTCTCGAGATGAAATCCGAAGCCGTCGAAGCCTCCGGCTCGCTGACACTTTCAGGCGCGACGCTGACTGCCGATATAAAGGGCACAGTCCCGGATCTCGGGCGGTTTCTGCCTGACGCAAAGGGTAGCGCGGCTTTCCAGGCGGCCGCATCCGGTCCCTTGAGCAAGCTTGATGTCAAGGCGGAGATAAATTCGAGCGGCGCGACGCTCGCCGGACGCACTTTGAGCGATCTCACGATCAATGCCGATGCGACGGTGACGCCCGACAGCCCCGAGGCGAAGCTCACCGCCACCGGCACGCTCGACGGTCACGCGATCGACATTCGCGCCGACGTGGTCTCGAAGAACGGCCGCACCTCCGTTCCAGCGCTGGAAGCGAAAATCGGCGGCAACAGCCTCACCGGCACGATCGACCTGACGGCGGACTTCAAGCCGAACGGCAAGGTCGACTTCAGCCTGCCCGACCTTGGGCTTCTCGCCGCCATGGCCGGCCAGCAGGCCTCCGGCGACCTTGCCGGTTCGGCGACGCTACAGACCGTAAACGGCGTCACGTCGGTCGCGGTCAAGGCCAATGGCACCAGCGTGCAGCGGGGTGCGCTGACGATCGCCAAACCGGGGGTCGATCTTGGTATCGCAGACATTGCCAGGCTCGCGATCAAAGGCAGTGTCAGCGCGCAGAGCATAGCGCAGGGTGAAAATCGGGTCTCGGACCTCACCCTCGCTTTCGAACAGCAGGGGGGCCGAACCGGCTTCTCGGCCGAGGGCCTCTATGACGGCGCACCGCTGACGGCGGCGGGCGAGCTGACGAGCGACGCCGGCCTCACCGAGATCCGCCTCACCTCCGCCTCGGCGGCCCCGAGGCGCCTGCCGCTGCAACTCGCACAGCCGACCGTGGTCGCGATCAAAGGCGGCGTGGTCCGCCTCGACGGCCTGACCATCCAAGCCTCGACGGGTACTGTCGCCGTCTCCGGCACGGCCGGCGACAGGCTCGACCTCAGGGCAAGCCTGAACGACCTGCCCGCCGTGCTGATCAATAGCTTCGCGCCGACCCTTGGCGCGGAAGGTACCGTTGCCGGCACCGTCGAGATCGACGGGGAAGCGCAGACGCCGGTGGTCGCCTACGACCTCGCCTGGCGCGGCGCATCCATATCCTCTTTGCGATCCGCCGGCCTTGCGGCGCAGGATCTGAGCGCCAAGGGTGCGGTCACCGTCACGGAAGCTACCATCAGCTTCGACCCGACGGCGATCGAAAGCCCCGGTTTTCGCGGCAATCTCACCGGTAGCCTCGCCCGTGCCGAGAAAACAGCAATGGCGAGCTTCGAAGTCCGGGCCGAGCCGCGCTTTCTGCCAGGCGGCCTGGCAACGAGATTCGACACTCCGCTTGCCGTCTCGGGCAAGGTCGAGACCGGCGGCGATGGCAGCGTCAAGCTCAGCGCCCTCGAGGTCCAGTCCGGCACCGTCAATGCCAGCGGTTCGGCGACAATCGCCGAAGGTCAGCTGACGGCCGATGTGGAGGGCACGCTTCCCGATCTCGGCAAATTGCTCGCCGATGCGCACGGAAAGGCTGGCTTCAACGCCGAGATTTCCGGCCCGCTTGACGCGCTCGCCATCAAGGGAGAGCTGACCTCGAGCGGCGCAATGCTTGCCGGCCGCTCACTGACGGACCTGACCGTCACCGCCGACGCAACGGTCAAGCCGGGGAGCCCGCAGGCGAAGCTCACCGCAACCGGCGGGCTCGACGGCCAGCCGATCGACGTCAAGGCCGAAGTGGTTTCGGCGGAAGGCCGCACATCCATCCCGACGCTCGAGGCAATGATCGGCGACAATCGCGTGACGGGCGCGATCGACCTGACGGCGGATTTCAAGCCGAACGGCACCATCGACTTCAACCTGCCCGATCTCGGGCTGGTCGCTGCCATGGCCGGCCAGAAGGCGTCCGGGGACCTTTCGGGTTCGGCTTCGGTCGCGACTGCGAACGGCGTGACCTCCGTGTCGGTCAAGGCCAGCGGCAGCAGCATCAAGCGCGACGCGCTGACGATCGCCAAGCCCGTGGCTGATATCCGCATCGCCGATATCGCCGCTCTGGCAATCCGCGGAACCGTCAAGGCCGAAAGCGTCATACAGGGACAGAACCGCGTCTCCGCCGTCAAGCTGACCTTTGACCAGCAGGGCGGCAGGACGGGTTTCGAGATCGCTGGCCAATATGACGGCGCTCCGCTCTCGGCCAAGGGCGATCTGGCGAGTGCCGGTGGCCGCACCGAAATCCGCCTCGCTTCCCTCGCGGCAGCGCCGCGGAAACTTCCGCTGAAGCTCGCCAAACCGACGGTCGTCGCCATTGAGAATGGTGTCGTCCAACTCGGCGACCTGACCATTCAGGCGTCGAAAGGCACGATTGCCGTCGCCGGAACCGCAGGCGCGATGCTCGACATTTCGGCGAAACTCAATGCGTTGCCGGCCGCCCTGATCAACACCTTCGCCGCAACGCTCGGCGCCGAAGGGACGATCGACGGAACGGTCGAACTCAGCGGCACCGCCGACGCGCCGATCGTCAACTACGATCTGCGATGGAGTGGTGCTTCGGTTGCGGCGGTACGTGGCGCCGGGGTGACGGCGCTCGAAATCTCCGCGAAGGGGCGGTTTGCCGACAACCGTGTCACGCTTGACGCGACCGTCTCGGGACCGGGTGGTCTCTCCTTCCGGGGCGGCGGCCATGTCGACGTCGGCGGCAACATGCCGATGTCGATGAAGTTCGCCGGCGACGTGCCCTTCGCCCTGCTCGCCAGCACCATGGCGGAGCAGGGCTTCACGCTCACCGGCTCGGCGAAGGTCGACCTTTCCCTCTCCGGATCGGCCAGGGCGCCGCAGATCACCGGTACGGTCTCGACCGCCGGCGGCCGGCTCGTCGACGTCCGGCGCAATCTCGCGCTCAATGAGCTTTCCGCCAACGTCACACTCGACGGCAAGCAGGCGACGATCACCAGGCTTTCTGGCAATCTCGCCAGCGGCGGGTCGATCGAGGCGAGCGGAACGGTGGGCATTACCGCCGGTTCCAATTTCCCGGCCGACCTGCGCATTCGCCTCAACAACGCCACCTATGTCGACGGCACCCTCTTCACCGCCAACCTTGCCGGCGATTTGACGCTCAAAGGCCCGCTCGTCGCGACGCCGGTGCTCGGCGGGGAACTGACGATCCGCAGGGCCGCGATCACCGTGCCGGAAAAACTGCCTACCTCACTCTCGGCGATCGACATCCAGCACAGGAACGCGCCGGCCGGGGTGCGGCAGATGGCGCGGGACGTGCGCAGGGATACGTCTGGCGGTGCGGGCGTAAACGCCAGCGGCGTCATCGCCTTCGATCTCGCCGTCCGGTCGCCGGGGCAGTTCTTCGTGCGCGGGCGCGGTATCGATGCCGAACTCGGCGGCGACCTGACGATCCGCGGCACCGCCGTCCGACCGATCGTCTCCGGCGATTTCGACATGCGGCGCGGCCGGCTCGAAATTCTCGGCAAGCGGCTGACCTTCACGGACGGCCATATCGGCTTCGGCGGCGACCTTGTTCCGACGCTCGATCTCGACGCCACCTCGAGCGCCGGTTCGACCACCATCACTGTCAACATCGCCGGGCCTGCCAACAACCCGACGGTGACCTTCTCTTCCTCTCCGGCGCTGCCACAGGACGAGATCCTGGCGCAGCTGATCTTCAACCGGTCGCTGAACAACCTGTCGGCCTTCCAGATCGCCCAGCTCGCCTCCGCCGTCAGCCAGCTTGCCGGCGGTGGCTCGACGTCGCTGCTCGACGGCCTGCGCAACAAGCTCGGCGTCGACGACCTCGACATCACCACCGACGAGAGCGGCGGCGCCCAGGTGCGGGCCGGCAAATATCTCAATGACCGGACCTATCTAGAATTACAGCAAGGCTCGGACTCGGCCTCCAGCAAGGCGATCATCAATCTCGACATCGGCCGAGGCGTGAAGCTGAAGGGCGAGGCAGCCGGCGACGGCTCGGCCGCCGGCGGCATCTTCTTCGAGAGGGAATATTAGGCGAGGCTGAGCCTCCTGACTCTCTCCCCGTGCCCGACGTGCACGGGGAGAGGAGAGCAGTCACGCGCAAAATCAACCGAGCCTGCCATGCACGCGCAAGAAATCGTATTTCCGCCGAGCCTTCGCGATCGGCTCTCAGGCTACCGCTGCGAGCGCGATAGGCTCGGGCAATCGGCGTCGACCGTATTCCTGCTTGAGGCGGAGGGTCGCCCGCGCCTCGTCCTGAAGCACGAAGAGGCAGGACCCTTTGGCGAACTGCCCGACGAGGCGGTGCGCCTGGAATGGCTCGCCGCAGAGGGAGTACCCTGCCCGCGTGTGATAGCCGAGTATGTCCATGCCGGCAGGCACTGGTTGCTGATGGAGGCGGTAGAGGGCGTCGACCTTGCCAGCTCCACACAAGCGCCCGCCCGACGCATTGCGATACTCGCGGAAGCCCTCCGCCGCGTGCACCGGCTGGATCCGACCCGCTGCCCCTTCGATCATCGGCTCGACAGTCGCATTGCCGCCGCCAAAACACGGCTGGATGCAGGCCTCGTCGATGAGACCGATTTCGATGAGGAGCGGCTGGGCAGAACCGCGACAGACCTGTTTGGCGAAATTCAAGCGCGAAGGCCGAAAGGCGAGCGACTGGTGGTCACGCACGGCGATGCCTGCTTGCCCAACATCATCGCACGCGGAGACGGCTTCGCCGGCTTCATCGACTGCAGTCGCCTCGGCGTCGCCGACCTCAACCAGGACATTGCTCTCGCCTGCCGAAGCATCGCCTATAATCTGGGGGAAGACTGGGTTCGACCCTTCCTCGATCTGTACGGATTGCCGAATCCCGATCCGGAAAAGCTCTTTTACTACTGCCTGTTGGACGAGTTTTTCTAGCAGATAGGCTGGGAAAACACCCCTCCCCAACCCCTCCCCCGAGGGGGAGGGGTTGTAGACGTCACCGTCCCACTCAACTCAAGATTCCCGCGAGTGGCACGGTTCGGACCATCTCTGAAGGGCGCAGCAGGGAAGCCCCTCCCCCATGTGGGAGGGGTACAAACCGAGACGCCTACCCTCACTCAAGCCGCATTGCGCTCGACCCCGAAGGCGTCCAAAAGCTCGCTTTCGTCAACGGCCGCGAACAGCGCCCAGATATGGCCGAACGGATCGATGAGCGCGGCGACGCGATCGCCCGTCGGCAGGGTCTCGACGGCGTTGCGCAGGCTCGCGCCGGCGCCCATCGCCCGGGCGAGTACGCGATCCACGTCGTCGACATGCAATTCAAGGATCGCCGCGGTCGTGCCGAGTGCATGCGGCGAGCGCGGCCCGCCGAGGCGCGGTTCGGCATCTCGGCGCGGATTGGCGCCGGCTACCCGGAAAATCGAGTCGCCGATGCTCAGATCGGCGCTCGTCAGAATGCCGCTCCATTCATGGCGCTGGAGAAGTTCGGCGCCGAAGACGTCACGATAAAAAGCGATTGCCCGCTCCTCGTCCCCGTGCCTGACGAACAGCTTTATGCAGATCTGCCGCGCCATTGGGCCGCCACCGGAAATGGCCATGACATCCTCCCTTGTTCGCTGAGACGGAGCATCTTAAACGAAGACGAGAACAAATCAAGAACAAAATCGCCTTCCGATGCCGCAAACTGCAGCAGCGCGATCAGAAAGCACCGGTGATTTTGCTGGTCTTGAGCAGGATGTTCGATTCGGTGACGGTGATGCCGTCGATGAGCCGGATGCGGCGCAAGGTCTCGTCGAAGCTTGCGAGATCGCGGTCCTGGAGCTCGGCGATGAAGTCCCACCGCCCATTGGTGCTGTGCAGCGCCCTCACCTGCGGCAGACCGCGCAATTGCTCGGCGACGCGATCGGCCATCTTGCCGTGAACCTCGATCATGACGACGGCGCGCACCCCGGAGGCGGGGATCTCCGATCCCGTCCGGATGGTGAAAGCCGCGATCGTTCCATTCGCCACCAGCCGGTCGATGCGCGCCGCGATGGTGGCGCGCGAAACGCCGGTCATGGCGGAAAGCGTTGAGACCGGGGTTCGCGCATTTTGCCGAAGGGCGCTGATGAGGGCTTGGTCGAGGTCGTCCATTCTCTGTCACTTTGTCAAATACGGCTTATCAGTATGAGAAGTGTAGCCTTCTAATCGGCAGTTTTCCATCTTTTTGCTGTCACAGCTTTTGGCGATAATCCGCACCAACCCCACAGATTCGAACGAAGAGAAGAGGCGGACATGAAGACCATCACGTTGATCGGCGCACCCATCGAGGAAGGTTCCGGGCGCCGCGGCGCGGCCATGGGCCCGACGGCGCTTAGGATTGCCGGCATCGATACGGTCCTCGCCGAACTGGGCCACACGGTTCACGACGAGGGCGACCTGCGACCGCTGCCGGCGCGCGACCTTGCAAACCATCCGGGCGCCAACAATCTGCAGTTGGTGGCCGCCTTTGCTCGTGAACTCAACGATGCAGTGCACGACACGGCCCGCAAGGGACATTTCCCCATTATTCTCGGCGGCGATCACGCCCTTTCGATGGGCAGTGTCTCCGGCATGGCGCGCCATGCGGACGAAGTCGGCCGGCCGCTCTTCGTGCTCTGGCTCGACGCCCATGCGGACTTCAACTCGCCTTCGACCTCGCCATCCGGCAACATGCACGGCATGCCGGTCGCCTTCTTCTGCGGAGAAGCGGAATTCGCTCCCATCCTTGCTCCGAACCGGCCGCTCGTCGACCCGAAAAGGGTCTACCAGGTCGGCATCCGTTCGGTCGATGCTCGCGAGCGCGAGGAGATCGCCGAGCACGGCGTCAATGTCTACGACATGCGGGCTGTCGACGAGATAGGTATGGCCCATATCATGCGTCAGATCCTCGACGAGGTGCGCGCCGCCAACGGCCTGCTGCATGTGAGCCTCGACGTCGATTTCATGGATCCGGAGTTTGCCCCCGGCGTTGGCACCACCGTCCCGGGCGGCGCCACCTTCCGCGAGGCCCATCTCATCATGGAGATGCTTTGCGACAGCGGCCTCGTCTCGTCGCTCGACGTCGTCGAACTCAACCCGTTTCTTGACGACCGCGGCAAGAGCGCCCGCATCCTGGTGGAACTGACGGCGAGCCTCTTCGGCCGCCGCATCCTTGACCGTCCGACCCGGAGCGCCTGAGAATGGTCTGACCCGTGCCGCCGCCGATCCGAGGCGGCGGCCGGAAGGACAGAGCGGAGAGCGATTGATGAAGACCATGGCAGCCCTGATCGAGACCGAACATCTGCTCGGCGCTCACAACTACAAGCCGCTCGACGTCGTGCTGACGCGCGGCGAAGGCGTCTTTGTCTGGGACATCGAAGGCAACCGCTATCTCGACTGCCTCTCGGCCTATTCGGCCGTCAACCAGGGCCATTGTCACCCGAAGATCTTCAAGGCGATGGTGGAGCAGGCGCAGAAACTGACCCTCACCTCTCGCGCCTTCCGCAATGACCAGCTCGCTCTCTTTTACGAGGAGGTCGCCGCGCTCACCGGCTCGCACAAGGTGCTGCCGATGAATTCCGGCGCCGAGGCGGTGGAGACGGCGATCAAAGCCGTTCGCAAATGGGGATACGAGGTGAAGGGCGTCGCCAACGACCAGGCCGAGATCATCGTCTGCTCCAACAACTTCCATGGCCGCACGATCGGCATTGTCGGCTTTTCGACCGATCCCGACTCGCATGACGGCTTCGGGCCTTTCGCGCCTGGCTTCAAGATCGTCCCGTTCGGCGACATCGATGCCTTCCGGGCAGCGATCAGCGAAAACACCGTCGCGTTCCTGGTCGAGCCGATCCAGGGCGAGGCCGGCGTGATCGTGCCGCCGGCCGGCTATTTCGCGGCGGTGCGCGAGCTCTGCACGAAGCACGGCATCACGCTTGTTCTCGATGAAATCCAGACAGGCCTCGGCCGCACCGGCAAGCTGCTCGCGGAAGAGCACGAGGGCATCGAAGCGGATGTGACGCTGATCGGCAAGGCGCTCTCCGGCGGCTTCTACCCGGTTTCTGCCGTGCTTTCGAACTCGGAGGTTCTCGGCGTCCTGAGACCCGGGCAGCACGGTTCCACCTTCGGCGGCAACCCGCTCGCCTGCGCGATCGCCAGGGCCGCGCTCAAGGTGCTGACCGAAGAGGGCATGATCGAAAATTCGGCGCTGATGGGCGAGCGCTTCAGGAAGGGGCTGACGGACATTCGCTCCAACATCATCAAGGAGGTCCGCGGCCGCGGCCTGATGCTCGCCGTGGAACTCGTGCCGGAGGCCGGCGGCGCCCGCAAATATTGCGAGGCGCTGAAGGAGCGCGGCATCCTCGCCAAGGACACCCACGGCGACACGATCCGCATCGCCCCGCCGCTCGTCATCACCGCGGGAGAGGTCGACTGGGCCCTCGAGCATTTTGCGGCGGTCCTAGCTTCCACCTGAGCCGTGCCCATGCCACGGACCGCAATGCCTGTCCTTCGAGGCTTCGCAAAAAGCAAGTCTTAACGAATCCCAGCCTAGGATGCCGCGAAAGCGCAAGGCGGGCTCCCCGCGCATGAAGCGGCTTGCGCCTCGCCGGATGTCGTCGGCGGACCACATCACGAAGTTGCGCCTTGCGGGCGCCGACGGGAAGCTGGAAGGAGCTTCGAATGACAGGCACGTTGAAAACGGCTGGATTTGACGGAGAGACGCTGGAGATCATCGCGTTCCGCCTCCACGATCAGGAATTCTGCGTCAAGACGACGACAATCCGCGAAATCCGCGGCTGGGCGCCCTCGACGCCGATCCCGCATTCGCCGCCGGAAGTGATCGGCGTCATGAACCTGCGCGGCACGGTGATTCCGATCATCGACCTCGCCCACAAGCTTGGCATGAAATCGACGGTCGCCAACGAACGCAGCGCCATCGTCGTCGCCGAAGTCCACAACATGGTGATCGGCCTCGTCGTCGACCGCGTCTCGGACATTCTGACGGTGCAGGGCAGCCAGGTGCAGCCGGTGCCCGAAGTCACCGCCTCCTTCGACAAGAGCTTCGCCGAAGGCATCATCGCCAACGAAAACGGAATGATCTGCTTCCTCAACCTCGCTCGCATGTTCAAGGAGCGCGAGGTGGAGGATCTCGCCGCCTGACATTCGGCAACGCCACTCGCATGTTTCCTTAAATCGGAGCCGATTTAAGGATAAAAACATGCAGCAATTCAAAGTGCTACGCGACCTTTGTGCGTCTGATAAGACGCACCGCGCTTAGCCGATCAAGGCCGTCTCGCCCTGCGAGACGGCCTTTTTTCGTTCCGGCTGCATGCGTTGGGCGTGCCAGGACAACCGTTAGACAAAACTTCAACTGTAAATTCAACTGCTGATAATGTTACAATTTTATACAACTGACATTTGATAATTACTATTTTAACACAGCATTAACGCATTAAATCTAACGTAGGTTGTGCAAATTGCGCTGGGCATGAAGACCCAAGATTTTCGAGATTTCCCCAAAACATCAGGCCTGACCTGCGCGGGACGGCGCGCGGCAGACCAGACACAGTTGACTCAACGACATCCTGTTCTTGTCCCCGGGAGCAGATACCGGATCAGTCCGCAAGCCCGGCCGATCAAGAGCTCATCCAGTATTGACATCGATTTAGCAAGCGAAACGAGTTTGGAGAGCAATCATGTTTTCTTTTGCGAAGCGTTTGGATTCAAACCACATCATTGCAGCATTGTCGAAATCGCAGGCGATCATCCAGTTCGATCTCACCGGCAACATCCTCACCGCCAACGAAAATTTCTGCAAGGCCCTCGGCTACAACCTTCAGGAGATTGTTGGCCAGCACCATCGCATGTTTTGCGCTGCCGACTATGTCGCAACGCCGGAATATCGAGAGTTCTGGGCTCGTCTTGGCCGCGGCGAATTCGACAGCAATGCTTACAAGCGCGTTACCAAGGCCGGGCGGGAAGTATGGATTCAGGCGACCTACAACCCGATCTTGCGCAGCGGCAAACCATACAAGGTCGTCAAGTTCGCCACAGACATCACGGACGCAAAACTCAAAGCCACCGAAGACGCGGGCAAACTTGATGCGATCTCCCGTTCGCAAGCGGTGATCGAATTCACTCCGGCCGGGGAAGTCATCACCGCCAACGAAAATTTCTGCACCGCCCTCGGCTATCGTCTCTCGGAAATCGAGGGGCGCCATCACAGCATGTTCTGCGAGCCGAACTACACCCGCACGGCCGAATATAGCGACTTCTGGAGACGGCTTGCCCAGGGCGACTTCATCTCCAGCGAATTCGTCCGCTATGGCAAGGGCGGCAAGGAAATATGGATTCAGGCCGCCTACAACCCGATCCGCGACCCCAACGGCAAGGTCTACAAGGTGGTCAAGTTTGCGACCGATGTGAGCGAACGCATGGCGGCGATCAACGCGCTTGGCGCCGGCTTGCGTTCGCTGGCGGAAGGCGACCTGACGCTGTCTCTGGACAGGCCTTTCGTACCGAGCATGGAGACGGTGCGCAGCGACTTCAACGAAGCGCTCGTTCGCCTTTGTCGAGCGATGCAAACGGTCGGCGACAATGCCGGGGCGATTGCAGGCGGCGCACGCGAGATCAGGTCCGCCGCCGATGACCTGTCGAAGCGTACCGAACAGCAGGCCGCATCCGTTGAGGAAACGGCCGCTGCGCTGGACGAAATCACCACCACGGTCGCCGATTCGAGCCGCCGAGCGGAGGAAGCGGGCCACCTTGTTGCAAAGACAAAGGACGGAGCCGAACGCTCGAGGCTCGTCGTCAAGAGCGCAATCGGTGCGATGGATCAGATCGAGCAATCATCGCGTGAGATCGGCAACATCATCGGCGTGATCGACGATATTGCGTTCCAGACCAATCTTCTGGCGCTCAATGCCGGCGTGGAGGCGGCGCGCGCCGGCGAAGCAGGCAAGGGCTTCGCGGTCGTGGCGACGGAGGTGCGGGAACTGGCCCAGCGCTCGGCAAGCGCCGCAAAGGATATCAAAGCCCTGATCACCACCTCCGGCGAGCATGTCCGGAACGGCGTCTCGCTGGTCGGGCAGACCGGCGCGGCACTGGAACAGATCCTCGTCCAGGTCCAGGACATCAACCTCAACGTCTCGGCGATCGTCGAAGCGGCGCGGGAGCAGGCGACGGGCCTGAGGGAAATCAATCAGGCGGTCAACGCGATGGATCAGGCGACGCAGCAAAACGCCGCCATGGTGGAGGAAAGCACCGCTGCAAGCCACGCCATGTCGCGCGAGGCAGAAGCTCTCTACGGCCTCCTTCGGCAATTCCGCATCGGCCAGGATATCAACGGCGGTCCGACCGAAATGCGCCCCGATGCGCGCCCCTCGCCGGCTCGGTTTCATGCGGCAAGGGCGACAAAAGGCGCCCAAAAACGAAACCTCGCGGTCGTGCCGGTCGCCGAAGCCTGGCAGAATTTCTGAGCGCAATACCCGCACACCGCGCTCGGAGAAGGGGAAGGTGGCACCGGTGGCCACCTTCCCCTCAATACTTTGCGTGCTGATTATTTAATCCACGACTGCTCGAGGCACCCCTTCCCCGAAAGGGGCGGACTCAGGCGTCGTCCTTCCGACCCAACCGGCACCTTCCAGCCGAGGGTGCGGCGAAGAGTGGCACTCCTCCGGGGTGGGGTTGGGGTCGCCTTCCGGCCACCACCGCTGGGCTACGCCGCTTCCGGGCGGCGGATCTTCGGTGCTGCTTCCAACACCAGCGGATTCAATCCCTCGCCGCCACGCTCGATATGCTCGAACAGCTTGCGGCGCATGCGCGCCTCCCAATATTTGTTGATATGCGTCGCCACCCCTTGCGCCGCCTGATCCGCCGGCTGGCTCTGGAAGAAGGTGGCGATCTGGTTCGCCATGTAGATGAGCTTGGCATTCAGATTTTCAGGCGACATCGGCGACAGCTCCGGTCTCAGTTGTGTATCAGCGCGGGATGCGGGCGGAAAAGCGCGCACGCTTTTCCTCGTCCCGCTCTATGCGCTCGGCATGGGTGAAGATTTCGAATTCGTCGCCCCGCACCAGCGCGATCAGCGTCATGCCCGCCTCCTGCGCCGTGCGGACCGCAAGCGCCGTCGGCGCCGAAATGGCGATGATCACCGGGCTTCCGGTAATCGCTGTCTTCTGCACCATCTCGACTGACACGCGCGAGGTGACGACGACGGCGCCTTCGGTGCCCTTGAAGCCGGCGCGCGCAGCGGCACCCGTCAGCTTGTCCAGCGCATTGTGGCGACCGACATCCTCGCGAACCGCGATCAGCCCCCTTCCCGGCACATAGAAGGCCGCACCATGCACGGCGCGCGTCTCCAGGTGGAGAGGCTGCTGGCCGTTGAGCAGGCCGACAGCCTGCACAACATCCTGCTCGGAGAGCCTCAGGGCCGAGCCGGAAACATCCGGCGTCGCTCGCACGGCCTGCTCGATAGACTCGATGCCGCAGAGCCCGCAGCCGACCGGCCCCGCCATGTGGCGGCGGCGCAGGCGCAGCGCCTCGTTCTGCTCGTCCCGGAGGCGGATCTGCAGGTCGATGCCCTTGTCCTCGGCAACCACATCGACCGTCTCGATCTGATCCGGGTCCGTGATAATGCCTTCGGTAAGGCTGAAGCCGACAGCGAAGTCCTCAAGATCAGCGGGCGTCGCCATCATCACGGCGTGCGTCGACCCGCCATAGGTCAGGGCAATCGGTGTCTCCTCCGGCACGACGCGCGATTGCGGGGCGAGCACGCCCGCACGCCGCGCAGCTTCCGGAACCTTCGCCGTCGTCCTGAAGCGGGTCCTGTCGGGCGCGCCGACCGTGACGGCAGTTGGTGAGGACGGAAGTCGTTTGCCTGCCATTCAGCCCCCTACTCCGCCGCCTCCAGCTTGCCGGCGATCCGCCGCGACTGGCGTGCCTGCTCATCATAGTCGACCTGCCAGTCGGAGGGGCCGTTCGAAGGCGACACCTGCACCGCCGTCACCTTGTATTCCGGGCAATTGGTCGCCCAGTCGGAGAAGTCCGTGGTGATGACGTTCGCCTGCGTCGTCGGATGGTGGAAGGTGGTGTAGACGACACCAGGCGCGACGCGGTCCGTGATCAGCGCCCTGAGCGTCGTCTCGCCCGAACGGCTGGCGAGCCGGACCCAGTCGCCGTCGCGGATGCCGCGTTGCTCGGCATCGTGCGCGTGGATCTCCAGCCGGTCCTCCGCATGCCAGACGACATTGTCGGTGCGCCGCGTCTGGGCGCCGACATTGTACTGGCTGAGGATGCGGCCGGTGGTCAGCAGCAGCGGGAAGCGCGGTCCGGTCTTCTCGTCGGTCGCCACATATTCGGTGCGGATGAACTTGCCCTTGCCGCGCACGAAGCCGTCGACGTGCATGATCGGCGAGCCGAGCGGCGCCTTCTCGTTGCACGGCCACTGTACCGAGCCCATCTTGTCGAGATAGTCATAGGAGACCATGGCGAAGGTCGGCGTCGTCGCGGCGATCTCGTCCATGATCTCGGACGGATGACGATAGTTCCAGTCGAGCCGCATTGCCTGGGCGAGCTTCTGCGTCACCTCCCAGTCGGCATAGCCGTTCTTCGGCGTCATCACGCGACGAACGCGGTTAATGCGTCGCTCGGCATTGGTGAAGGTGCCGTCCTTTTCCAGGAAGGTCGAGCCGGGCAGGAAGACATGCGCGTAGTTGGCCGTCTCGTTGAGGAACAGGTCGTGCACGACGACGCATTCCATCGCCGCAAGGCCGGCGGCCACGTGCTTGGTGTCCGGGTCGGACTGCAGGATATCCTCGCCCTGGATGTAGATGCCTTTGAACGTGCCCTCGACCGCCGCGTCGAGCATGTTGGGGATGCGAAGGCCCGGCTCGTTATTGAGCGTCACACCCCAGAGCTTCTCGAAGGTCTCGCGCGTCGCGTCGTCCGAGATATGCCGGTAGCCCGGCAGCTCGTGCGGGAAGGAGCCCATGTCGCACGAGCCCTGCACGTTGTTCTGGCCGCGCAGCGGATTGACGCCGACGCCGGGCCGGCCGATGTTGCCGGTGACCATGGCAAGGTTGGCGATCGCTATGACGGTGGTCGAGCCCTGGCTGTGCTCGGTGACGCCGAGCCCGTAATAGATCGCGCCGTTGCCGCCGGTGGCGTAAAGGCGAGCAGCCCCACGCACCAGTTCGGCCGGAACGCCGGTGTAGGCCTCGGTCGCTTCCGGGCTGTGATAGGGCTCGGCAACGAAGGTCGCCCAATCTTCGTATTCCGACCAGTCGCAGCGCTCGCGGATGAAGGCCTCGTTGGCGAGGCCCTCGGTGACGATGACATGGGCGAGCGACGTCAGAATGGCGACGTTTGTGCCAGGCTTCAGCGGGAGGTGGTAAGAGGCTTCGACATGGGCCGAGCGAACGAGGTCGATCCGGCGCGGGTCGATGACAATCAGCTTGGCGCCCTCGCGCAGCCGCTTCTTGAGCCGCGAGGCGAAGACCGGATGGCCGTCGGTCGGGTTGGCGCCGATGATGATGGCGACATCGGTAAATTCGACGCTGTCGAAATTCTGCGTGCCGGCCGACGTGCCGAAGGTCTGGTTGAGGCCGTAGCCGGTCGGCGAATGGCAGACGCGGGCACAGGTATCGACATTGTTATTGCCGAAGCCGGCGCGCACCAGTTTCTGCACCAGGTAGGTCTCCTCGTTGGTGCAACGCGACGAGGTGATGCCGCCGACAGAATCGCGGCCATACTGATACTGGATGCGGCGGAACTCGGAGGCGACATGCGCAAAGGCCTCATCCCAGGTGACTTCGCGCCAGGGGTCGGTGATCTTCTCGCGGATCATCGGGTTGAGAACGCGGTCCTTATGGTTCGAATAACCATAGGCGAAACGGCCCTTGACGCAGGAATGGCCGCGGTTCGCCTGACCATCCTTCCACGGCACCATGCGGACCAGTTCCTCGCCGCGCATCTCCGCCTTGAAGGAGCAGCCGACTCCGCAATAGGCACAGGTGGTGACGACCGAATGTTCCGGCTGGCCAATCTCGATCACCGATTTTTCCGTCAGCGTCGCCGTCGGGCAGGCCTGCACACAGGCGCCGCAGGAGACGCACTCGGACGAGACGAAATCCTCGCTCATGCCGGCGGAGACACGCGAATCGAAGCCGCGGCCGCTGATCGTCAGCGCAAAGGTGCCCTGCACTTCCTCGCAGGCGCGCACGCAGCGCGAGCAGACGATGCATTTCGCCGGATCAAAGGTGAAATAGGGGTTCGATTCGTCCTTCGGCGCCCATTGGCGATTGATCTCGCCATTGTTGCGCGCCTTGACGTGATTGGACCCGTCATAGCCATAGCGTACGTCGCGCAAACCGACGGCACCGGCCATGTCCTGCAGCTCGCAATCGCCGTTGGCGGCACAGGTCAGGCAGTCCAGCGGATGGTCGGAGATATAGAGCTCCATGACGCCACGGCGCACATCTTTCAGCCGCTGCGTCTGGGTGGAGACCGTGATCCCCGCTGCGACCGGCGTCGTGCAGGAGGCCGGCATGCCGGCCCGCCCCTCAATCTCGACCAGACAGAGGCGGCAGGACCCGAAGGCCTCCATCATGTCGGAGGCACAAAGCTTCGGCACCTCGATGCCCGCCTCCATCGCCGCACGCATGATCGAGGTGCCCTCCGGCACGGTGATTTCGCGTCCGTCGATGGTCAGCGTCACCAGCTTTTCGGATTTGGAAGCAGGAGTGCCATAGTCGATTTCATGAATGAGAGACATTTGGGGCCTCCTGAGAATTTGCGTTCAATGGGGTGGGCTTGGTGACGTGCATTGCTGCCATCATTCCGCAGCCTCCACGAGCGGCGCCGGCGAAAAATCCTCCGGGAAATGCGTCATGGCGCTCATCACCGGATAGGGTGTGAAGCCGCCGAGCGCACAGAGGGAGCCGAATTTCATCGTGTTGCAGAGATCGCCAAGCAGCTCGCGGTTCTTTTCCGGCTCGATGCCAGCCGCGATCTTGTCCGCCACCTCGACGCCGCGCGTCGAGCCGATGCGGCAAGGCGTGCACTTGCCGCAGCTTTCGATCGCGCAGAATTCCATGGCGAAACGGGCCTGCTTCAACATATCGGCCGTATCGTCGAAGACGACGATGCCGGCATGGCCGATCAGCCCGTCCTTCGCCGCGAAGGCCTCGTAGTCGAATGGTGTGTCGAACAATGCGCGCGGGAAATAGGCGCCGAGCGGACCGCCCACCTGCACCGCCTTGACCGGCCGGCCGCTCGCGGTGCCGCCGGCGATCTCGTCGACGATCTCGCCGAGGGTCAGGCCGAAGGCGGCCTCATAAAGGCCGCCATGCTTTACGTTGCCGGCGATCTGGATCGGGATCGTGCCGCGCGACCGTCCCATGCCGAAATCGCGGTAGAAGGCGGCGCCCTTGTCGAGGATGACCGGCACCGAAGCGAGCGAGATGACGTTGTTGATGACGGTCGGACAGTCGAAGAGGCCCTTGTGCGCCGGCAGCGGCGGCTTGGCGCGCACAAGCCCGCGCTTGCCTTCAAGGCTGTTGAGAAGCGAGGTCTCCTCGCCGCAAACATAGGCGCCGGCGCCGGTCCTGACTTCCATGTCGAAGGCATGGGTGGAGCCGAGTACCGATTGGCCGAGCACGCCGGCGGCGCGGGCGATCTCGATCGCCTGCGTCATGACGGCAATGGCATGCGGATATTCGGATCGGGTGTAGACGTAACCCTTTGTCGCGCCGGTGGCGATGCCGGCGATCGCCATGCCCTCGATGAGCACGAAAGGATCGCCTTCCATGATCATCCGGTCGGCGAAGGTGCCGCTGTCGCCCTCGTCCGCATTGCAGACGATGTATTTCTGCGCGCCCGCGGCTTCGAGGACGGTCTTCCATTTTATGCCGGTCGGGAAACCGGCGCCGCCGCGACCGCGCAGGCCGCTTTCGGTGACCTCGGCAACGATCGCCGCCGGCTGCATCGAGACAGCCTTTTCAAGGCCGCGCAAGCCGCTATGGGCGCGATAGTCGTCGAGCGACAGAGGATCGATGAGGCCGCAGCGGGCGAAGGTCAGCCGCGTCTGCCGCTTGAGGAAGGGGATTTCCTCGGTCTTGCCAAGACAGAGCGGGTGCGCAGCGCCCGAAAGCAGTCCTGCATCGAGGAGCGAGGCGACGTCGCGCGCCTTCACCGGACCGTAGGCGACGCGGCCCTCGGCGGTTTCGACTTCGACGAGCGGCTCCAGCCAGTGCATGCCACGCGATCCGTTGCGGATGATCGTCGCGTCGAGACCGCGCGCGGCGATCGCCTCGGCCATCGCCGTCGCCACCTTTTCGGCGCCAAGCGCAAGTGCCGCGGCATCGCGCGGAATGTAGATCTTGACGGTCATCGGCGTACCTCCGCGACCAGCGCCTCGAGCTCCGCGTCGTCAACCCGGCCATGCACCTCGCCGTCAAGCATCGCCGACGGCGAGCAGGAACAGAGCCCGAGACAGTAGACCGGTTCGAGTGTCACGGCACCGTCGGGAGTAGTCTCATGGAAATCGATGCCGAGCAGCGCCTTGGCGCGCTCCGCAAGCCGGTCGCCGCCCATCGACTGACAGGCTTCGGCGCGACAGAGCTTCAGCACATGGCGCCCGGCCGGATGTTCGCGGAAATCGTGATAGAATGTGACGACGCCATGGACTTCGGCGCGCGACAGGTTGAGTTCGCGGGCGATCAGCGGCAGGCATTCCTGCGGCACATAGCCGAATTCGTCCTGGATTTCGTGCAGGATCGGCAGAAGCGGGCCTTCCAGCCCCTTGAGTTCGCCGACAATCGCCAGCGTACGCTCGGTCACGTCTGCACCCGGCAGATGAATATTCACGCGAAGAGCCCTCCCGGCTCGTGGCGCGCCGCGATCAAAGCTTAAGCTCGATCGCTACCGCGCCGGATGTCTCCATAGCTTTCTTGCAGAGATCGGAGCCTTCGGCCTCTGCACAAGGAGCGAGCTTCGCGCTTAAGGCCAGAAGGGTCAATAATGCTGTTCCGTTGATCGATAGAAAAAATCTATTGAGCGGCGTTGCGCTCGCTGAGAATGCGCGCCTCGTGCAACAGGGCGGAAACCAGCGGTGTGAATGGCTCACGATAGGTCGCCACCAGTCCGACCGTGTGGCGCACATCCGGATCGACGATCGGGATCATTCGGATATCCTCGTGAAAACCGAAAGATTTCGCGACGTTATAGGGCATGATGGTCGCCCACCGCCCGGTCCGGACGTGGGAGAAGAGCACGATCATCGAGTTCGATTCGAGCGTCGGGCTGGCCGCCGCACCGGCTTCGGCAAAATGCTGATTGATGATGCGCCGGTTCTGCATATCGGCCGTCAATAGACAAAGCCGAATATTGCTAACCTCTTTCCAGGTCACGCTTTCGCGATCCGAAAGGGCCGTACCGGCGGCCGTAACCAGATGATATTGCTCGATCTGCAGCGGCACGCTGGTGACGCGGCCGAGCGGCTCGTTCTCCAGATAAGTAAGCCCCGCGTCGATCTCGAGATTTTCGAGCAGCGCCAGGATCTGCAGCGAGGTGGTCGAAAGCACCGAGAAAGTGACGTCGGGATGCTTCTCCTGGAACGGTGCGGTGATGAACGGCACCATCGAGAGTGTCGTCGGGATGGCGGCAAGGCGGATATGGCCGGAGAGCCCCTTGCGCGCCGCCCTCATCTCCTCGCGCATGGTGCGCGCATCGCCGACAATACGCCGCGCCCATTCCAGGACCCGCTGGCCCTCGGGGGTCAGCCCCTGAAAGCGTGATCCTCGATTGACAAGGATGACGCCGAGCTGGTCCTCGAGCTGGCGGATCGCCGCGGAGAGCGTTGGCTGCGTCACGCCGCATTCCTCCGCCGCGCGACCAAAATGCCGTTCGCGGGCGAGGGCGAGAAAAAACTCCAGCTTGTCAATCATGGCTTGTCGATCATTCCCGGCGGCTTCAGCAGATGAGCTGGCCGCCGTTCACCTCCAACACCTGCCCGGTGATATAGCCCGAAAGCGCATGCGAGGCGAGGAAGAGATAGGCGGGGGCGCAGTCCTCGGCGGTTCCGAGCCGCCCGAGCGGGATCGACCTGCGCGTCGCCTCGAGCTTGTCGGGCGTCGAATAGCGCTCGTGGAAATCGGTGGCGATTGTGCCGGGCGAAATGCAATTCACGCGGATCCCTTCCGGCGCCAGTTCGCGCGCCAGCGCCTTGGAATAGGTGGCGACGAAGGCCTTGGTGGCCGAATAGATCGACGAGCCGGCGCTGCCGCCGGAGCGCGCCGAGATCGACACGGTGTTGACGATCGCCGGATGCGTGCCCTTGCGCAACAGCGGCAGCATCGCCCGGGTCATCTCCACGACCGAGGTCTGATTGAGCTGGACGATCGTTCGGTACTCGTCGTCGGTCAGGTCCGCCGCCGGAAAGCGACCGACCATCGTCCCGGCATTGTTGACGAGCACATCGAGGCTATCGAAGCGGTTTCTCACCTCGTCGGCAAGCGTCGCGACGCCCCCGGCGGCAAGAAAATCCGCCGCCGAGAGGAATGCCCTGCCTTCAGCCGCCGCCAAGTCGAGAAAATCGGGGCGCGTGCCGGACGTCGTCCGGCCGGCATGGACCAGCACCCTTGCGCCGCAATCGAGGAACTGCCGGGCGACCTCGAGACCGATGCCGCGACCGGCGCCGGTCACCACCACATTCATGCCTTTAAACAAGGCCGGATGATACATGGGCTTGCCTTCCTCCCTGCTAGAAAAAACACGCTGGCGCATCCAACGATGGATTGCAACGGTGTATCGGCGATTGCGGCATCAAAGATCGAATCCGCAACCAAGCGCTGATTCTGAAATTGCACGGCTTTCGTTTTTGCCTATTATGAAAGAAAACGAAAGCAGAGGGAGCGAAGCATGTATCTCACCGGACGGCAAGAGGAGATCCTGGAACTGGCAAAGGCCGAGGGCCGGGTGCTCGTCGAGGAACTCGCCCAGCGTTTTTCGGTGACACCGCAGACAATCCGCAAGGATCTGAACGACCTCTGCGATGCCAGGGTGCTCAACCGCATCCACGGCGGCGCTATCTTCCCGAGCGGCAAGGAGAATGTGAAATACGATGCCCGCCGCCAGATTGCCGCTCCGGAAAAGCAGGCGATCGGCCGGGCCGCCGCCGCCCTTATCCCCGACAACGCCTCGCTCTTCATCAATATCGGCACCACCACCGAAGCGGTCGGCGATGCACTGCTCGACCATAAGGAATTGATGGTCATCACTAATAACATCAACGTTGCCAATCGGTTGCGCGTTTTTCCCTCGATTGAAGTGGTAATCGCCGGCGGCGTCGTGCGCGGTTCGGACGGCGGCATCGTCGGCGAGGCGGCGGTCGACTTCATCAAGCAGTTCAAGGTCGATTTCGCCGTCATCGGCGCCTCCGCGATCGACCATGACGGCGCGCTTCTCGATTTCGATTACCGCGAAGTGAAAGTCGCGCAAGCGATCATCGCCAATGCGCGCCACGTCATATTGGTTTCTGATTCGACAAAGTTCGAACGCACCGCGCCAGTGCGAATCGGCCACATTTCCCAGGTCCAGACCTTTATCACCGACCGATGCATCGTTGAAAACGTTCGGAAAATCTGTTCCGAGCAAGGCGTCAAGCTGGTCGAGACCGAGGCCTGATCTTACACAAGTAGGTCTCGCGAGATTCGGGAAACATTCGTTTGACATTCGAAATGTTTTCGTTTTAACTGCCTTCACTTTCGCGTTTGCATCAATTTGTGCACTGCGAAAAGTGGAGGGGAAATCACGGTGTCAGAGCAGGCAATCTTCGACGTCTTTGTCATAGGCGGCGGCATCAACGGATGCGGCATTGCGCGTGATGCGGTCGGCCGGGGATATTCCGTGGCGCTGGCCGAAATGGACGATTTCGCCTCGGGCACCTCGTCCGGCTCCACCAAGCTCATCCATGGCGGACTGCGCTATCTCGAGCATTACGAATTTCGGCTGGTGCGCGAGGCGCTGATGGAGCGCGAGGTGCTCTGGGCCATGGCGCCACACGTCATCTGGCCGATGCGCTTCGTTCTGCCCTACCACAAGGGCGGCCTGCGCCCCGCCTGGCTGATCCGTCTTGGGCTGTTCCTTTATGATCATATCGGCGGGCGAAAGCTGTTGCCAGCGACGAGCACGCTGAACATGACCCGCGATCCCGCCGGCGCGCCGCTGAAGCGCCTCTTCACCAGGGCCTTCGAATATTCCGACGGCTGGGTCGACGACGCCCGGCTCGTGGTGTTGAACGCCCGTGATGCCGCCGACCGCGGCGCACGGATCATGGCGCGTACCCGCGTCGTCTCGGCCCGGCGCGAAAGTGGTCGCTGGGCGATCGAAACCGAGGACGCCCAGACGGGGGCGCGCGAAACGGTCCGCGCCCGCCTGCTCGTCAACGCCACCGGTCCCTGGGTGGACCGGGTGCTCGCCGACACGATCGGCAAGAACGATGTTCACAATGTCCGCCTCGTCCAAGGCAGCCATATCGTCGTGAAGAAGCAATTCGACGATCCGCGCGCCTATTTTTTCCAGAATCCGGACGGGCGCATCATGTTCGCCATTCCTTACCAAGGCGATTTCACCCTGATCGGAACCACCGACCGGGATTTTACCGGCAACCCCGCAGAGGCGGGCATCAGCGGCGCCGAGATCGACTATCTCTGCACGTCGGCGAGCGAATATTTCAGCGACCCGGTGACCAGGCAGGATATCGTCTGGACATATTCGGCGGTTCGTCCGCTCTTCGACGACGGGGCAAGCAAGGCGCAGGAGGCAACCCGCGACTATGTCCTGCGCCTCGAAGCTCAGAACGGCCAGGCGCCACTCCTCAATGTCTTCGGCGGCAAACTGACGACCTATCGGCGGCTGGCCGAATCGGCGCTCGAGAAGATCGGCGAGGCGATCGGCGCCAAGGGGAATAAATGGACGGCCGCGTCGCGCCTGCCGGGCGGCGATTTTCCGGCAACCGGCTACAACGCCGAGGTCGACAAGCTGAAGGCGCGCTACCCTTTCCTCGCCGCTTCGCACGCCCGCCGGCTGGTCCGGCTCTACGGCACGCTTGCTGCAAGGCTGCTCGGCCATGCCGCAAGCCAGGCGGATCTCGGGAAACACTTCGGCGCGGATCTTTACGAGGCCGAGGTCGACTGGCTGATCGGGCAGGAATGGGCGCGGCGCGCCGAGGACGTCCTCTGGCGCCGCACGAAATTGGGATTGAAGCTGACGCCGGCGGAGACGGCGGAGTTGGAGGACTATATGCGCGGCGCCGTCAACGCCGCCGCCTGATATCCCGCAATTGAAACTGCCGATGGCTGGGTGGAACACCGGAGAATTCAATGCTTGAAATGAAGAACATAACCAAGGTCGTGGGAGGGGAGACGCATATCCACCCGACCGACCTTGCGCTGGAGCGGGGGTCGCTGAACGTGCTGCTCGGCCCGACGCTCTCCGGCAAGACGTCGCTGATGCGGCTGATGGCCGGGCTCGACAAGCCAGCCTCCGGTTCGATCCATTTCGACGGTGCCGACGTCACCGGCGTGCCCGTGCAGCGGCGTTCCGTTGCGATGGTCTATCAGCAGTTCATCAACTATCCGGCGATGACGGTCTACGACAACATCGCCTCGCCGATGCGCATCAAGGGTGCCGACAACGCCACGATCGACCGGGAGGTCCGCAAGGCGGCGGAACTCTTGAAGCTCACCGCTTATCTCGACCGCACGCCGCTCAACCTCTCCGGCGGCCAGCAGCAGCGGACCGCGCTCGCCCGCGCCATCGTCAAAAACGCCGATCTGGTGCTGCTCGACGAGCCGCTCGCCAACCTCGACTACAAGCTGCGCGAGGAACTGCGCGAGGAACTGCCGAAGATCTTCGCCGCCTCGGGCGCCATCTTCGTCTACGCGACGACCGAACCTTCGGAGGCGCTGCTCCTCGGCGGCAATACGGCCTCGTTGAGCGAAGGCCGCATCACCCAGTTTGGCCGCACCATCGACGTCTACCGCCGTCCGGTCGACATCGTTACCGCCCGCACATTTGCCGATCCGCCGCTCAACACGATCGAGCTGGTGAAAGCGGGATCGCAGTTCACGCTCGAAGGTAAGCCGGTCCTTTCCGTTCCGGCGCATCTTGCGACGGTTTCCGACGGCCCCTGCACGGTCGCCTTCCAGCCGCACCACATCTCTTTCGACCGGCCCGACGGAAGCGGCAACCCGCTCACCGTCAAGACAGCCATTTCCGAGATCGCCGGGTCGGAAAGCTTCATTCACGTCGGCTTCGCCGATGCGCGCTGGGTCATGCTGGCGCCCGGCGTTCACGACATCGAACCGGACGCGACCCTCGAGGTCTTCGTCGACACCCGTCACCTGATGGCCTTCGGGCCGGGCGGCCGGGCGATCGGCGGAACCGCATAAGGGAGGCGCTGGGAGGAGACCATGGCACGCATCAATCTCGAACATATCCGTCACGCCTATGGCGCCAAGCCGAAATCGGAAGCCGATTACGCGCTGAAGGAAGTCCATCACGAATGGAACGACGGCGGCGCCTATGCCCTGCTCGGCCCTTCGGGCTGCGGCAAGACCACGCTGCTCAACATCATTTCGGGGCTGATCAACCCGTCGGAAGGCCGCATCCTATTTGACGGCACCGATGTGACGCATCTGACGACGCAGCACCGCAACATCGCCCAGGTGTTCCAGTTCCCGGTCATCTACGACACGATGACCGTCTACGACAACCTCGCCTTCCCGCTGCGCAACCGCCATGTGCCGGAGGCCGAGGTCGACCGCCGCGTCAAGGAGATCATCGAGATGATCGGCCTCGGCGGCTGGGCGAAGAAGACTGCGCGGGGACTGACGGCCGACCAGAAGCAGAAGATTTCGCTGGGCCGCGGCCTGGTGCGATCCGATGTGAGCGCCATCCTGTTCGACGAGCCGCTCACCGTCATCGATCCCGAAATGAAATGGGTGCTGCGCTCGCAGATCAAGCGGCTGCACAAGCAGTTCGCCTTCACCATGGTCTATGTCACGCACGACCAGACCGAGGCGCTGACCTTCGCCGACAAGGTCGTCGTCATGTATGACGGCCAGATCGTCCAGATCGGAACCCCGGCCGAGCTCTTCGAGCGTCCGCGCCACACCTTCGTCGGCTACTTCATCGGTTCGCCGGGCATGAACGTCATGCCGGCGGCGATCGAAGGCAACAGGGCAGCGGTCGGCAGCGAAAGCATCGCCCTGAACTTCCAGCCGAAGATCGCGCACGGTGCCAAGACCGAGCTCGGCATTCGCCCCGAATTCATCACGCTCGGCCGCGAGGGCATGCCCGTGGCGATCACCAAGGTCGAGGACATCGGCCGCCACAAGATCGTGCGCGCCCGCTTCGCCGACCGGCCGATCTCGATCATCGTCGACGAGGACGGCGAGATCCCGGCCGAACCGCGCGTCAGCTTCGACCCGAAGGCAATCAACATCTACGCCGATTCCTGGCGCGTCGGCGAGGAGGCCTGACATGGAAAAGACCTGGAACAACAAGGCCTGGTTCATGGTCCTGCCGGTTCTGGTGCTCGTCGCCTTCTCGGCGGTGATCCCGCTGATGACCGTCGTCAACTACTCCGTGCAGGACACCTTCGGCAACAACGAGTTCTTCTGGGCCGGCACCGACTGGTTCCTCGATGTACTCGAATCCGACCGCTTCTGGGACGCGCTCACCCGCAACCTGATTTTTTCGGCGATCATTCTGGCGATCGAGATCCCGCTCGGCATCGTGATCGCCCTCAACATGCCGAAGAAGGGCATTGGCGTGCCGATCTGCCTTGTCCTGATGGCGCTGCCGCTGCTCATTCCGTGGAACGTCGTCGGCACCATCTGGCAGGTCTTCGGCCGCGTCGACATCGGCCTGCTCGGACGCACACTCGCCTCGCTCGGCATCAACTACAACTACGTGCAGAACCCGCTCGACGCCTGGGTGACGCTGATCATCATGGATGTCTGGCACTGGACCAGCCTCGTCGTGCTGCTCTGCTATGCCGGTCTCGTGTCGATCCCGGACGCCTACTACCAGGCCGCCAAGATCGACGGCGCCTCGCGCTGGTCCGTGTTCCGCTACATCCAGCTTCCGAAGATGAAGCGCGTCCTCCTGATCGCCTTCCTGCTGCGCTTCATGGACAGTTTCATGATCTATACCGAGCCTTTCGTCGTCACCGGCGGCGGCCCCGGCAACTCGACGACCTTCCTGTCGATCGACCTCGTCAAGATGGCGATCGGCCAGTTCGATCTCGGCCCCGCCGCGGCCCTCTCGATCATCTACTTCCTCATCATCCTGCTGCTCTCGTGGATCTTCTACACCGTGATGACCACAAGCGACGCGCAAGGCTGAGAAAGGAGGGAGGAGCAAAATGATGACCAACAAGCAACCGCTTTCGCAGCGCCTCTCCTGGCTGATACCGACGATCTACATCGTCTTCCTGCTGCTGCCGATCTACTGGCTCGTCAATATGAGCTTCAAGGAGACCAGCGAGATTCTCAGCACCTTTTCGCTGTGGCCGCAGAATCCCACGCTTCGCAATTACACAGTGATCTTCACCGATCCTTCCTGGTATTCGGGCTACATCAACTCGATCACCTACGTCGTCTTGAACACGCTGATCTCGGTGAGCGTGGCGCTGCCGGCGGCCTACGCCTTCTCGCGCTACCGGTTCCTCGGCGACAAGCACCTGTTCTTCTGGCTGCTCACCAACCGGATGGCGCCGCCGGCGGTTTTCGCGCTGCCCTTCTTCCAGCTCTATTCCGCCTTCGGCCTCATCGACACGCATATCGCCGTCGCAATCGCGCACTGCCTGTTCAACGTGCCGCTCGCCGTCTGGATCCTGGAAGGCTTCATGTCCGGCGTGCCGAAGGAAATCGACGAGACCGCCTATATCGACGGCTATTCCTTCCCGCGCTTCTTCGTGAAGATCTTCGTGCCGCTGATCGCCTCCGGCATCGGTGTCGCCGCCTTCTTCTGCTTCATGTTCTCCTGGGTCGAGCTCCTGATCGCCCGCACGCTGACGACGACGGACGCCAAGCCGATCGCCGCGACGATGACGCGCACGGTTTCGGCGTCAGGTCTCGACTGGGGCGTGCTTGCTGCCGCCGGCGTGCTGACGATCATCCCCGGCGCGCTCGTCATCTACTTCGTCCGCAATTACATCGCCAAGGGCTTCGCGCTCGGCCGCGTCTAAGGAGATTTCGCCAATGGACTTTTCATGGATGGCATGGACGCTGCCAACGGCGCTGTTCTTCCTAACGATCGCGCTGATGCTGGTCGGCATGGGCGTCTGGGAATATTTCTCGCCCGGCGGCAATCCGCGCGTCGGCATCCTGCGCTTCGAGACGACCCGCGGCGACCGGCTCTTCGTGTCGCTGCTCGGAAGCGCATTTATTCACCTCGCCTGGCTAGGGCTTGTCGGTGCAAATCTCTGGTGGGCGCTCGCCCTCTCGGTGATCTATGCCATCGCCGTGTTCCGCTACGTCTGAGGCACCGAACTGAGGGGCGTCCCGCGAGGAGCGCCCCTCGACACCGCAAGGAAACGCAAATCGCAAAACCCAAGGGAGGAATTAATGCGACGGCACCTTTTGACTACGACGGCGGCCATGCTGCTGGCACTCACCGGCTCGGCCTTCGCCGGCATGGATGAGGCAAAGCAGTTCCTGGACAAGGAAGTCGGCGATCTCTCTTCGCTTGATCGCCCCTCTCAGGAAGCCGAAATGCAATGGTTCGTCGATGCGGCGAAGCCCTTCGCCGGCATGGAGATCAAGGTCGTTTCCGAAACGATCACCACCCATGAATACGAATCGAAAGTACTGGCCCCGGCCTTCACCGCGATCACCGGCATCAAGATCACTCATGACCTGATCGGCGAAGGCGACGTCGTCGAAAAGCTGCAGACGCAGATGCAGTCGGGCGAAAACGTCTATGACGCCTACATCAACGATTCCGACCTGATCGGCACCCATTGGCGCTACCAGCAGGCCCGCAACCTGACCGACTGGATGGCCAACGAAGGCAAGGACGTCACCAACCCGAACCTCGACATCGACGACTTCATCGGCAAGTCCTTCACCACCGCTCCGGACGGCAAGCTCTACCAGCTTCCCGACCAGCAGTTCGCCAACCTCTATTGGTTCCGCTACGACTGGTTCAACGACCCGAAGATCCAGGAAGAGTTCAAGGCCAAGTATGGCTACGACCTCGGCGTTCCGGTCAACTGGTCGGCCTATGAGGATATCGCCGAGTTCTTCAATGGCCGCGAGATCGACGGCAAGAAAGTCTATGGCCACATGGACTATGGCAAGAAGGATCCGTCGCTCGGCTGGCGCTTCACCGACGCCTGGCTGTCGATGGCCGGCAACGGCGACAAGGGCATCCCGAACGGCCGCCCGGTCGACGAATGGGGCATCAAGGTCGACGAGAACTCGCGTCCGGTCGGATCCTGCGTCGCACGCGGCGGCGACACCAACGGCCCGGCGGCCGTCTATTCGATCGACAAGTACCTGACGTGGCTCAAGAACTACGCTCCGCCGGAAGCGCAGGGCATGACCTTCTCCGAATCCGGCCCGGTTCCGGCCCAGGGTGCGATCGCCCAGCAGATGTTCTGGTACACGGCCTTCACCGCCGACATGGTCAAGGACGGCCTGCCGGTCGTCAACGCCGATGGCACGCCGAAGTGGCGCATGGCCCCCTCGCCGCATGGCGTCTACTGGAAGGACGGCATGAAGCTCGGCTATCAGGACGCCGGCTCCTGGACGCTCCTGAAGTCGACGCCGGACGATCGCGCCAAGGCCGCATGGCTCTATGCGCAGTTCGTCACCTCGAAGACTATCGACGTGAAGAAGAGCCATGTCGGCCTCACCTTCATCCGCCAGTCGACGCTCGATCACCAAAGCTTCACCGAGCGCGCACCGAAGCTCGGCGGCCTGATCGAGTTCTACCGTTCGCCGGCCCGCCTGCAGTGGTCGCCGACCGGGACGAACGTGCCTGACTATCCGAAGCTGGCCCAGCTGTGGTGGCAGGCGATCGGTGACGCTTCTTCCGGCGCCAAGACCGCGCAGGAAGCCATGGATTCGCTTTGCGCCGAACAGGAGAAGGTGCTGCAGCGCCTCGAACGCGCCGGCATCCAGGGCGATATCGGTCCGAAGCTCGCCGAAGAGCACGACCTCGAATACTGGAACGCGGAAGCCGTCAAGGCCGGCAACCTCGCTCCGCAGCTGAAGGTCGAGAACGAAAAGGACAAGCCGGTCACCGTCAACTACGACGAACTGGTCAAGAGCTGGCAGACCAACTAAGTCCAGCAGAAGAAAAAGCGCCGCCCGGATCTTTCGGGCGGCGCCACACGAGCGGAGATGCGGCACCGGGGTTGGCAACAGCCCCGGTTTTCGCTTTCTTTGCGGCCGCGAGCCGCACCCTGTTCGGGCCATAAGACCTGACCGAACGCATTACCGCGGTACAACCGAAAACTGTTTTCCTTTTTTCGATAAAGTCAGGCTCCACAGCTAATGCCATAGTTTGCCGCCCACGTCGTAGGAGGAGGTGGGCATGCACGCAAAGGTATTGGAGGAGATTACCTTGGCAAACAGCCCAGAGGAAACTGGGGCGCAAACGCGCCCGGAAGACGAGAAGCTCGGCATCGGTGCCAACCTGGCCTATGGCCTGCAGCACGTGCTTACAATGTATGGTGGTATCGTTGCCGTACCGCTGATCCTGGGCCAGGCGGCGGGTCTAAGTTCCGGCGAGATCGGCCTGCTCGTCACCGCATCCCTTTTCGCCGGCGGCCTCGCCACCATCCTGCAGACGCTCGGCCTGCCGTTCTTCGGAAGCCGGTTGCCGCTGGTCCAGGGTGTTTCGTTTTCCGGCGTCGCAACGATGATTGCCATTTCCGGCAATGGTGGCATGCAGTCGGTGCTCGGCGCGGTCATGGCCGCATCGCTGGTCGGCCTTCTGATCACGCCGATCTTTTCGCGGGTCACCCGGTTCTTCCCACCGCTCGTCACGGGCATCGTGATCACGACGATCGGCTTGACGCTGATGCCGGTCGCGGCACGCTGGGCGATGGGCGGCAACAGCCAGGCGCCGGACTTCGGCAGCCCGGCCAATATCCAGCTCGCGGCAGTGACGCTCGTCATCGTGCTCTTGCTCAGCAAGCTCGGCAGCTCCGCGATATCGCGGCTGTCGATCCTGCTCGCGCTGATCATCGGCACCGGCATCGCCTACTTCGCCGGAATGGCCGATTTCTCGCAGGTGACCGAGGGACCGTTCTTCGCCCTTCCGACGGTCTTCCACTTCGGCTATCCGACCTTCGAGATTGCTGCGGTCGTGTCGATGTTCATCGTCATCATGGTGACGCTGGTCGAGACCTCGGCGGATATCCTTGCGGTCGGCGAAATCATCGAGACGAAAGTGGATTCGCGCCGGCTCGGCGATGGTCTGAGGGCCGACATGCTATCGAGTCTCATCGCGCCGATCTTCGGCTCCTTCACCCAGAGCGCCTTTGCCCAGAATGTCGGGCTGGTGGCGGTCACCGGCGTGAAGAGCCGCTACGTGGTGGCGACCGGCGGCCTGTTCCTCGTGGCGCTCGGCTTGCTGCCGGTCATGGGCCGCATCGTGGCGGCGGTTCCGAGCGCCGTCCTCGGCGGCGCGGGCATCGTGCTCTTCGGCACGGTCGCGGCGAGCGGCATCCGCACCCTCTCGAAGGTCGACTACAACAACAACATGAATCTCGTTATCGTCGCCACCTCAATCGGCTTCGGCATGATCCCGATCGCCTCTCCCGGCTTCTACGAGCACTTCCCGGCCTGGTTTGCGACGATCTTCCATTCCGGCATCAGTTCCGCCGCCTTGATGGCGATCAGCCTCAACCTGATCTTCAACCACCTGAGCGCCGGAAACTCCGACCAGCAATCGGTATTTGTCGCGGGGACGGAGCGGACGCTCCGGTACCAGGACATCGCGCGGCTGCACGATGGCGACTATTTCCTCAACGGCAAGCTCTACGACGCGAAGGGCATCGAGGTGCCGGTGATCGCGTCAGAAGCTCACTAATCCCAACTGCCGCAACGAATCGCCCTCCCGCCCGAGATCGGTCACAACCGTTCTCGGGCGGGCGCAGCGACGCGGACGCAACAACAAAGGAACGATCATGGGACAACAACACGAAATGCTCGGGCTGCTCGAGGCCCTACTGACCACGATGGAGCACGGCATCATCCCTGCGACGGAAGCCGGGGTCGCGGCCGGCAACAAGATCTTCGGTGCCGCCCTCATCAGGAAATCGGACTTGTCGCTGGTCCTCGTCGAGACCAACAACGAAACCGAGAATCCGCTCTGGCACGGCGAGGTGCATACGTTGAAGCGGTTTTACGAAATGGCAGGCCGCGAACGCCCGGATTCGCGCGACCTTATCTTCCTGTCGACGCACGAACCTTGCTCCATGTGCTTATCGGCTATCACCTGGGCGGGCTTTGACAATTTCTACTATTTCTTCAGCCACGAGGATTCGCGTGATAACTTTTCGATCCCGCACGACCTGAAGATCCTCAAGGAAGTCTTCACGCTGGAGCCCGGCGGCTACAACAAGGCGAACGCCTTTTGGAAGGGCCAGTCGATCACCGATCTAATCACCGGCCTTCCCGAACCCGATCGCGGGCGGCTAGAGCAGCGTGCCGAGGCGATCAGCCGGAAATATGCCGAACTCTCCGCCGCCTATCAGGACGGCAAGGCGAACAACGCCATTCCGCTGAACTAGTTAGGATCCGGATTACCGGGCAAAGGTCCAAAGGTCCCGATCAATCCTTGCGCTTCCGGCAATAGAGCTCGAGCCGGTGGCGCACCAGGTCGTAGCCGAGCTCGGCGGCGATTTCCGCCTGCAACTGCTCGATCTTGTCGGAGCGGAATTCGATGACCGCGCCGGTTTCGATGTCGATCAGATGGTCGTGGTGCGGGGCGTCGGCCGTCTCGAATCGGGCGGTGGCATTCTCGAAGGCGTGCCGCTGCACGACCCCCTGCTGCTCCAACGCCGACAAGGTGCGGTAGACGGTCGACAGCGACACGGTCGCGTCGATTTCCTTGGCGCGCCGATGCAGTTCACTCGCATCCGGATGGTCTTCGGCCTCGGCTAGAATCTTCAGAATCGCAGCACGTTGGCGGGTGACGCGCACCCCCCCTTCACGAAGAATCCCTTCCAGTTCCGCGATCCGATTCTTGGCTTGTCTCATGCGGCGACACTAGCCAAGGGCGAGGGTTTTGAAAATAGCTAGTTGCAAATGGTTCTCATTTGCATTGACTTATGCAGGCCATTCGCCTACCCATTGGGCAGGTTCACATTGAGGAGCGATGGATGATCGATCGGATGCGGCGCATGATTCTGACGGCAGCAACGGCAATGGCTGCCCTTTCCCTCCTGGCCGGCACGGCGGCCGCAGCGGATAAATTCAAGGCGGTTACCACCTTTACGGTCATTGCCGACATGGCGCGGAATGTTGCGGGCGATGCGGCGATCGTCGAATCCATCACCAAGCCCGGCGCCGAGATCCACAACTACCAGCCGACCCCGCGCGACATTTTGAAGGCGCACGATGCTCAGCTCATCCTTTGGAACGGCCTCAACCTGGAGCTCTGGTTCGAGAAATTCTTTCAGAACTTCGACGATATTCCCGGCGTGGTGGTCTCCGAAGGCGTCGAGCCGATGGGCATCGCCGAAGGCCCCTACACGGGCAAGCCGAACCCGCATGCCTGGATGTCGCCGTCGGCGGCGATGATCTATGTCGACAATATCCGCGATGCCTTCGTGAAGCTCGACCCGGACAATGCCGAGACCTACAAGGCGAATGCCGAAGCCTACAAGAAGAAGATCGAGGCGACGATCGCGCCGATCAGGGCAGAGCTCGAGAAGATCCCGGCGGAAAAGCGCTGGCTGGTCTCCAGCGAGGGCGCCTTCAGCTATCTCACTCGTGATTTTGGTCTGAAGGAGCTCTTTCTCTGGCCGATCAACGCCGACCAGCAGGGTACGCCGCAGCAGGTGCGCAAGGTGATCGACGCGGTGCGTGCCAACCACATTCCGGTGGTCTTCTCCGAGAGCACCATCTCGCCCGACCCGGCCAAGCAGGTGGCGCGCGAGACGGGTGCAAAATACGGCGGCGTGCTCTATGTCGATTCCTTGAGTGAGGCCGACGGACCGGTGCCGACCTATATCGATCTCCTGCGCGTCACATCCGAAACGATCGCGAAAGGTCTTTCGCAATGAATCTTCAGGTAAAGGCCCGGCCTACCCCGCGGCCGGGCCCTCAGGACGAAGGCAGCGGCATTCGCGTCCGCCATGCCACAGTCACCTATCGCAACGGCCACCGCGCGCTGCATAACGCCTCCTTCGAAATCCCGACCGGCACGATCGCCGCGCTGGTCGGGGTCAATGGCAGCGGCAAGTCCACGCTGTTCAAGGCCATCATGGGCTTCGTCCGACTGGCAAAGGGCGACATCTCGATCCTCGGTCTCACGGTGCCGCAGGCGCTGAAGAAGAACCTCGTCGCCTATGTCCCGCAGGCCGAGGAGGTCGACTGGAATTTTCCTGTCCTCGTCGAGGACGTGGTGATGATGGGCCGTTACGGCCACATGAACATGTTGCGCATGCCGAAGCGGGCCGACCACGAGGCGGTCGAGGCGGCGCTGGCGCGGGTCGGCATGAGCGATTTCCGCAAGCGCCAGATCGGCGAGCTTTCCGGCGGCCAGAAGAAACGCGTCTTCCTTGCCCGTGCGCTCGCCCAGGACGGGCGCGTCATCCTGCTTGACGAGCCCTTCACGGGTGTCGATGTGAAGACCGAAGACGCGATCATCCGCCTGCTCCTCGCGCTTCGCGACGAGGGACGCGTGATGCTCGTCTCCACCCACAATCTCGGCAGCGTGCCGGAATTCTGCGACCGGACCGTGCTCCTGAAGAACACCGTTCTCGCCTACGGCCCGACGGAAACCACCTTTACGCGCGACAATCTCGAACTCGCTTTCGGCGGCGTGCTGCGTCATTTCGTGCTCGGCGGCGAGAGCCTGCACGAGGATGCCGATCCGCGCCAGCTGGCCGTCATCAGCGACGACGAACGGCCTCTCGTCATGTACGGCGCGACGGGGAAAATGGTGACGCAGCCGGCGAAGCCCGAAAGCGAGCCGGAGGCGAACGCCGAATGATCGCCCTGCTCGCCGAACCGTTCACCTATGGCTATATGCTGAACGCCATGTGGGTCAGCGCGCTGGTCGGCGCCGTCTGCGCCTTCCTCTCGGCCTATCTGATGCTGAAGGGCTGGTCGCTGATCGGCGACGCGCTCTCCCATTCGATCGTGCCCGGCGTCGCCGGCGCCTATATGCTGGGGCTCCCCTTCTCGCTCGGCGCCTTCTTCTCCGGCACGCTTGCCGCAGCCGCCATGCTGTTCCTGAACCAGCGCACGCGGTTGAAGGAGGATACGATCATTGGATTGATCTTCACCTCCTTTTTCGGCCTCGGCCTTTTCATGGTGTCACTGTCGCCGACTTCGGTGAACATCCAGACGATCGTGCTCGGCAACATCCTCGCCATCACGCCGGCCGACACGCTGCAACTCGCCATCATCGGCATTGTCTCGCTGGTGATCCTGTCGGCGAAATGGAAGGACCTGATGGTGACCTTCTTCGACGAGAGCCATGCCCGCTCGATCGGCATCAATACGACTTTCCTGAAAGTGCTGTTCTTCACGCTGCTTTCGGCCTGCACGGTCGCCGCGCTGCAGACCGTCGGCGCCTTTCTCGTCATCGCCATGGTCGTGACGCCAGGTGCCACTGCCTATCTGCTGACCGACCGCTTCCCGCGGCTGATCATGATCAGCATCGCCATCGGCGCGGCTACGAGCTTCTTCGGCGCCTATTCGAGCTATTTCCTCGACGGCGCGACCGGCGGCATCATCATCGTGCTGCAGACGCTGATCTTTCTTCTCGCCTTCGTGCTTGCCCCGAAACACGGTTTGATCGCCGCCCGTCGACGTGCGTCAGAGGCATTGGAGGCGACGCAATGATGTCTCTCGACATGCTCACTGCCGTCTTCGAATTCGAGTTCATGCGCAACGCGCTCTTGATCTCGGTCCTCGTCGCAATCCCGACGGCCATGCTCTCCTGCTTCCTGGTGCTGAAGGGCTGGTCGCTGATGGGCGACGCGATCTCGCACGCGGTTTTCCCCGGCGTTGTTCTTTCTTATATCGTTGGCCTGCCGCTTGCCGTTGGCGCCTTCGCCGCCGGCATGTGCTGCGCGCTCTTGACCGGCTATCTCAAGGAAAACAGCCGTATCAAGCAGGATACGGTGATGGGCGTCGTCTTTTCCGGCATGTTCGGCCTTGGCCTGGTGCTCTACACCAAGATCCAGAGCGATGTGCATCTCGACCACATCCTCTTCGGCGACATGCTCGGCATCGGCTGGGGCGACATCCTGGAGACGGGCATGATCGCGCTTCTGGCCGCCGGCATCCTCTCCTTCAAATGGCGCGACCTGCTGTTGCACGCCTTCGATCCGGCTCAGGCGCGTGCCGTGGGCTTGCCGGTCCGATGGCTGCATTACGGGCTGCTCGCGATCCTGTCGCTGACGATCGTCGGCGCACTGAAGGCCGTCGGACTGATCCTTGCCATCGCCATGCTGATCGCCCCCGGCGCTATCGCCTTTCTCATAACACGGACGTTTCGCGGCATGCTGATCGTCGCGGTCGTGGTCGCGGTCGTCGCCTCCTTCTCGGGCGTCTACCTCTCCTTCTTCATCGACAGCGCCCCGGCCCCGACCATCGTCCTCCTGATGACGGCGATCTTTCTTGTCGCCTTCGCTTATTCCACCTTGAGGACGGCGCGCATGGAAGCGCAGCGGACCCGCGTGGAATAGCGGCTCCCACACGAGAAGCCTCTTGGAGGCCGGTGCCATGATCCCGTATTGTGCGCCGTCTTTATCAAGTGCCGGGAAGCGGGCGGTGACTCCGTGCGCTCCCGAGGCGGAGCAACGGTGGCATGGAGAAGAAGCAGCAAGGCCGTTCCGGCGTCGCTTTCTTCTTGATTGCCGTGGCGCTGATCTTCACGGCGATTCTCGCGACCGTGCTCCTCGCCAAAGACCAACGCAACCTGAAACAGCTTCTCGCCGCCATGGGGTTCGAGATCGCGACGCCTGAGGAGAGGAAGCAATCCGAGCCTCCCCGCCCGACACGCAAGCGGCCGGAGCCGCCGCGAGCCCTGCTGCCGGCCCGGACATTCGACGATCTGCATACGCCCGAGCAGCAATTCATCCGCCAGATCCGCAGCGACCCGCGCGCTTTGTGCGAGGGCCTGCGGGAGGCTGGCTTCCGCGAGCTTGAATGGAAGTCCGCCGAGAGCGGTCGATGGGAATGTTCCTCGCTCGTTCCCTTTGCCCGCCCGGGCGTGGAGAAAAGCTCGTCCATCTTCATCTTCGTCAAAGGCAGCGACGAGGATGAAATCACCTCCTTCCGCGTGAAGCTCAACATAGAGCATGCGGAAGATACCCAGGCGGTCACGAGTGCCGCGGCGACGGCGGCTTCGGTCTTCCTGAAGCAGGTTCACTGGGCCGACAGCGAGAGCATCGCGCTGAAGATACAGGCGCTCGGCGAATTCGACCTCAAGCGTTTCGGCAGCCGCATCCAGTTCAGGCGGGAATCGGGCGATACGCCCCGCTACAATTTCCTTGCCAATCAGGCGGCGCGCACGAGACCGAAGAGCGCCGCCGAGCTTTATTTCGATCGCGAGAAATGGCTTGCGCCCGGAGATGGCTCGGTTATTTCCATCATTCGCGGCCCAGGTGCCTGGAACACGGCATCCGCGCCGCCCAAGCCGCAGACTGCAACCGCTCCCGGCGGCGCCAACGACCAAACCGAAAGTACGACGGCCCGCTGAAAAGGCGGCGCGGTCTCAGCGGTCGATGCGCGTCGAGAGAATAATTGATGACAGCGTCTTTTCGACCCCCTCGATGTCGCCGATGCGATCGATCAGAAGGTCCAGCTCGCTGATCGAGGCTGCCGCGACGATGGCGATCAGATCGAAGCTGCCGCTAACCGAATGCAGCGTGCGGATCTCACGGATCGCACTCAGTTCGGGCGTGACACGGCTCAGCGCCCGCGGCGCGATGGTGATCAGCACATGCGCCTTCACCAGTCCCTTTTCGTAGGTTTCAGCAAGCCGCACGCCATAACCCGCAATCACCCCCTCGCGCTCGAGCCGCTCGATGCGGGCCTGCACGGTGGTGCGCGAAAGCCCGAGCCGCCGCGCGATCGTCGCCGTCGGCATTCGGGCGTTCTCACTGAGGATGGCAAGAAGTTCACGATCCTTGTCGGTGACCTGCATATCGTCGATCCATATTGGCAAAATGCCGATTATTGACCTGCGATTTATGCATATCGATGCTTCAAATCAACATGCCTTCGCAGGAAAATAGCAGCTGAAGAAGCTCATACCCTGGGGGAAAAGAAGAATGAAAGACATCGTTGTCATCGGCGCCGGCAAGATCGGCTCGACGATTGCCCGCATGCTTGCCCATACCGGCGATTATCGCGTCTGCGTAGCCGACCGCAGCGCCGAGCAATTGCAGCAGGTCGAAAGCCACGAGGCGATTTCGACGGCCGTCATCGACATCGCCGACAAGAAGGCCCTCGTCGGGCTGCTGACCGGCAAGTTCGCCGTCCTCAGCGCCGCACCGTTCCACCTGACGGTTGCGATTGCCGAGGCTGCCGCCGAGGCGGAGATCCACTACCTCGACCTGACCGAAGACGTCGAATCGACCCGCCAGGTCAAGGCGATCGCGGCACAAGCGAAGGCCGCCTTCATCCCGCAATGCGGCCTCGCACCCGGCTTCATCTCAATCGTTGCCAACGATCTCACCAGGCATTTCGATACGCTCGAAAGCGTGCGCATGCGCGTCGGCGCGCTGCCGCAATACCCGTCGAATGCCCTGAACTACAATCTCACCTGGAGTACGGACGGCGTCATCAACGAGTATATCGAGCCCTGCGAGGCGATCGTCGAGGGTTCGCTGATCGAGGTTCCGGCCATGGAGGAGCGCGAGGAGTTCTCGCTCGACGGCGTCACCTATGAAGCCTTCAACACCTCCGGCGGCCTCGGCACGCTTTGCGAGACGCTCAAGGGCAAGGTCCGCACCCTGAACTACAAGACGATCCGCTACACCGGCCACGCCGCGATCTTCAAGGCGCTATTGAACGACCTCGGCCTGCGTCATCGCCGCGAGGTTCTGAAGGACATCCTCGAGAACGCGCTGCCGACCACCACCCAGGACGTCGTCGTCATCTTCGTCACCGTCTCCGGCTTCCGTGAAGGCCGCCTCACTCAGGAGACCTATGCCAACAAGGTCTATAGCGGCGTTGTTGCGGGACGCATGCACAGCGGCATCCAGATCACCACGGCCGGCAGCATCTGCGCCGTTCTCGACCTGCTCGCCGAAGACAATATCCCGACGAAGGGCTTCGTCCGCCAGGAAGACATCGCCCTCGACACCTTCCTAGCCAACCGCTTCGGCCACTACTACGCCCAGAAGCGCGAAACGGAACGCGCGGCGAGCTGACGCCGACAGCATTCTGACGAAATGGAAATGCCCGGGCACGTCCCGGGCATATTTCGTTGTGGCATGGGGAGCCTGCCCGCCCCCACCGGAGCGTTGCGGCCCAGCGAGACGGGATGCGGGTCGAGATCGCCATAGGCTCGTTCTCCTACGACTCGGAAGCGTGATGAAGCACAAAAAACCCCGCTCGAGGCGGGGTCTGATGTGTCTATCCGTCGTCTCCCTTGTCGGGATGTCCCCTTCAGGCGGGGATGACGATCTCCCCAAGCTTCGTCAGTTCTGCGATGAACTGCTCGAGACGCGTTTTCTTCTCGTCGCCGGCGCCTTCCAGTTCGGCGCGAACTGCATCGATCCGATTCTCCAGAACCGTGCGGTCGAGTTCGTCGACGTGGACTGCGGACTCGGCAAGCAGCGTGCAGCCGGTGGGCAGGATATCGGCGAAGCCGCCGAAGACGGCGAAACGCTCGGACTTGCCATCGGCCGTCTTGACCGTGACCACGCCCGGCTTGACGGTCGTCATGGTCGGGGCGTGGTTGGCCATAACGGTCATCTCACCCTCGGTTGCCGGGATGACGACTTCGGTCACCATTGCGGAAAGCAGCAGGCGCTCCGGGGAAACAAGCTCGAAATTGAAACTGTCGGCCATGACCATTCACTTCTGGTGAGTGCGCTGCGAAGCGCAGCGGCTGTGCATGTTCTCAGCCGCTCACGTCGCGGCAGAATGAAAGCCGTGGCGCGAGAGGTCCGCGCCACGGTTCACGATGCATATCAGGCGGCTTCGGCAGCCAGCTTCTTGGCCTTCTCGATGGCTTCCTCGATGGAGCCGACCATGTAGAAGGCAGCTTCCGGCAGGTGGTCGTACTCGCCGTTGACGAGACCCTTGAAGCCCTTGATCGTGTCTTCGAGAGCGACCAGCTTGCCCGGCGAGCCGGTGAAGACTTCGGCGACGAAGAACGGCTGCGACAGGAAGCGCTCGATCTTGCGAGCGCGGGCAACCGCGAGCTTGTCCTCTTCCGAGAGCTCGTCCATGCCGAGGATGGCGATGATGTCCTGGAGCGCCTTGTAGCGCTGCAGGGTCGACTGCACCTTGCGCGACACTTCGTAGTGCTCTTCGCCCACGATCATCGGGTCGAGCATGCGCGACGTCGAGTCGAGCGGGTCCACGGCCGGATAGATGCCCTTTTCGGCGATCGAGCGCGACAGAACCGTCGTTGCGTCCAGGTGGGCGAACGAGGTCGCCGGCGCCGGGTCGGTCAAGTCGTCAGCCGGAACATAGATCGCCTGAACCGAGGTGATCGAGCCCTTGGTGGTCGTGGTGATGCGTTCCTGCATCTGGCCCATGTCGGTGGCGAGCGTCGGCTGATAACCCACGGCCGACGGAATGCGGCCGAGCAGAGCCGACACCTCAGAACCTGCCTGGGTGAAGCGGAAGATGTTGTCGACGAAGAAGAGAACGTCCTGACCTTCGTCACGGAACTGTTCGGCAACCGTCAGGCCCGTCAGGGCGACGCGGGCGCGCGCGCCCGGCGGTTCGTTCATCTGGCCATAGACGAGAGCAGCCTTGGAGCCTTCGCCGCCGCCGTGCTTGTTCACGCCCGATTCGATCATTTCGTGATAAAGGTCGTTGCCTTCGCGGGTACGTTCACCCACACCGGCGAAAACCGAATAACCACCGTGCGCCTTGGCGACGTTGTTGATCAGTTCCATGATCAGAACGGTCTTGCCGACGCCCGCGCCACCGAAGAGACCGATCTTGCCGCCCTTTGCGTAAGGCGCAAGCAGGTCGACCACCTTGATGCCGGTGACGAGGATCTGCGCTTCCGTCGACTGTTCGACATAGGAGGGAGCGTCCTGGTGGATCGCACGGCGTGCCGAGGTTTTGAGCGGGCCGGCTTCGTCAACCGGCTCGCCGATGACGTTCATGATTCGGCCGAGCGTTTCCTTGCCGACCGGAACCGCGATCGGACCACCCGTGTCGGTGACCGACTGGCCGCGAACCAGACCTTCGGTCGAGTCCATGGCGATCGTGCGGACGGAATTTTCGCCGAGATGTTGCGCGACTTCGAGAACCAGGCGGTTGCCCTTGTTATCGGTCTCCAGCGCGTTCAGGATCTGCGGGAGCTGGCCTTCTTCGAAGGTGACGTCGACGACGGCGCCGATAACCTGCGTGACGCGGCCGACAGCACCCGTAGCCACAACAGCGGCTGTCTTGGCGGTAGCTGCCTTCTTCGGAGCAGCGGGCTTCTTCGCCGCTGCGGTTTCTTTCGGGGTAGCTGCCTTAGCCATAATTCTTACCCTCTTCTCGTAACCTTAGAGCGCTTCCGCGCCAGAGATGATTTCAATGAGTTCCTTGGTGATCTGCGCCTGACGCTGACGGTTGTAGTTGAGCGTCAGCTTGTCGATCATCTCACCGGCATTGCGCGTCGCATTGTCCATTGCGCTCATCTTGGCACCCATTTCGCCGGCGACATTCTCGAGCAGCGCCCGGAAGATCTGCATGGAAATGTTGCGCGGGATGAGATCGGTCAGTATGGCGCCGGCGTCCGGTTCGTACTCGTAGATCGCCGATGCCTCCGCGGTCTCGGCGGAATCTGCGCCGGCCGAGGCCGGGATCAGCTGCTGGGCAGTCGGAACCTGCGAAATCACGGACTTGAACTCGGAATAGAACAAGGTGCAGACGTCGAACTCGCCTTTTTCGAAGAGTTCGATGACCTTGTGGCCGATCCGGTCGGCGTTCTCGAAGCCGATCTTCTTGACCTCACGCAGGTCGACACGGTCGATGATCAGCGACGCAAATTCCCGCCGCAGGATATCGAAGCCCTTCTTGCCGACGCAGATGATCTTGACCGTCTTGCCGGCAGCGAGCAGCTTGCGCACATGATCGCGGGCAAAGCGGGCGATCTGCGAGTTGAAGCCGCCGCAGAGGCCGCGTTCCGCCGTGCAGACGATCAGCAGATGCGTGTCGTCCTTGCCGGTTCCGGTCATCAGCTGCGGCACGCTGTCGTCCGCGCCGACCGCCTGGGCGATATTGGCGAGAACGTCAGCCATGCGCTGCGAATAGGGCCGGGCGGCCTCGGCCGCCTCCTGGGCACGCCGAAGCTTCGCCGCGGCGACCATCTTCATCGCCTTGGTGATCTTCTGCGTCGCCTTGACGGAGGCGATCCGGTTCTTCAGATCCTTAAGTGAAGGCATCCGTTGTCCGTCCTAGTTGAGGTCCGCTCAGGCGAAAGACTTGGCGAAGCTGTCGATAGCAGCCTTCAGCTTGCCCTTGATGTCGTCCGAGATCGCCTTTTCCTTCCGGATGACTTCCAGCAGGTCCTTGCCTTCCGAACGCAGATAGGAAAGCAGGCCCTGCTCGAACTTGCTGACCTGATTGACCGGCAGCTTGTCGAGGTAGCCGTTGACGCCGGCGAAGATCACCGCAACCTGCTCTTCCGTCTTCAGCGGCGAGAACTGCGGCTGCTTCAGGAGTTCGGTCAGGCGGGCACCGCGGTTCAAGAGGCGCTGCGTGGCGGCGTCGAGGTCCGAGCCGAACTGCGCGAAGGCGGCCATTTCGCGGTACTGCGCGAGTTCGCCCTTGATCGAGCCTGCGACCTGCTTCATCGCCTTGATCTGCGCGGCGGAACCGACGCGCGACACCGACAGACCGACGTTAACGGCCGGACGGATACCCTGGTAGAACAGGTCTGTTTCAAGGAAGATCTGACCGTCGGTGATCGAGATCACGTTGGTCGGAATGAACGCGGACACGTCGTTGCCCTGGGTCTCGATGACCGGCAGAGCCGTCAGCGAGCCGGCGCCATTATCGTCGTTGAGCTTTGCAGCGCGCTCCAGCAGACGCGAATGCAGGTAGAAGACGTCGCCCGGATAGGCTTCGCGGCCCGGCGGGCGGCGCAGCAGCAGCGACATCTGGCGGTAAGCAACGGCCTGCTTGGAAAGGTCGTCATAGCCGATCAGGGCGTGCTTGCCGTTGTCACGGAAATATTCGCCCATCGTGCAGCCGGCGAACGGAGCGAGGTACTGCATCGGAGCCGGATCAGAAGCGGTGGCCGCGACGATGATCGAGTACTGGAGAGCACCACGCTCTTCGAGCACCTTCACGAACTGGGCAACCGTCGAGCGCTTCTGGCCGATAGCGACGTAGACGCAATAGAGCTTGTCACTTTCCGGACCATTGTCGTGAATGGCCTTCTGGTTGAGGATCGTATCGAGAATGATCGCGGTCTTGCCGGTCTGGCGGTCACCGATGACGAGCTCGCGCTGGCCGCGGCCGACCGGGATAAGCGCGTCGATCGCCTTCAGGCCGGTCGACATCGGCTCATGCACCGACTTGCGCGGAATGATGCCGGGAGCCTTGACGTCGACGCGGGCGCGCTGCTTGGCGTTGATCGGGCCCTTGCCGTCGATCGGATTGCCGAGCGCGTCAACGACGCGGCCGAGCAGTTCCGGACCGACCGGAACGTCCACGATGGCGCCGGTCCGCTTGACGGTGTCGCCTTCCTTGATGTCACGGTCGGAGCCGAAGATAACGACGCCGACATTGTCGGCTTCGAGGTTCAGCGCCATGCCACGAATTCCGCCCGGGAATTCGACCATCTCGCCTGCCTGGACATTATCGAGGCCGTAGACGCGGGCGATACCGTCACCGACGGAGAGCACCTGGCCGACTTCGGAGACTTCTGCTTCCTGGCCGAAATTTTTGATCTGATCTTTGAGAATTGCGGAAATTTCCGCGGCGCGGATATCCATCAGCCGACCTCTTTCAGTGCAAGCTTAAGGGTAGAGAGTTTGGTGCGAAGGGAGGTGTCAATCTGGCGGGACCCGACCTTGACGATCAGACCTCCAAGAATAGACGGGTCGACGGTGACGTTGACCGCCACGTCTTTGCCGGTGACGCCTTTGAGCGTCGCCTTCAATTCGGTTTCCTGCGCCGCTGTCAGCGCATGCGCCGACATCACGTCGGCGGTAATTTCGCCGCGGTGGCGTGCGGCGATCAGGCGAAATGCCTTGATGCTGCCCGGCAGCACGAAGAGACGGCGATTGCGCGCCACGACCTTGAGGAAGTTGCCGACGAGCCCGGAGAAGCCGAACTTCTCGACGAGCGCCGAAATGGCCTTGAACTGATCGGCGGCAGAAAACACCGGGCTCACGACCAGGCGCTTCAGGTCGTCGCTGCCGTCGATCAGCGCCTGCACGCGATCGAGATCGGCACCGACCGCCTCGACCGAACCAGCCTCAAGGGCGAGTTCGAAAAGCGAGGACGCATATCTTTCTGCAACACCGGAAATAAGCTGGGATGTGTCTGCCACGGGCACAAGCTTCTCTCAAAATCATCCAAGAACGTCAGTAGCGGCGAACCGTTGGCATAACATCTTGAATTTGCTGCAATAATTCGCAGGATATCGAGGCCTTTCGACCCACTTTCCCCGCAATTCGCGGTTCGTCTAGCATAGGATGTTTGGACTCGCAACACGCCAACGGCAGTAATGCGGCATAACACCGCCCCGTTCGACGGAATTTTGCCGTAAATTCGCGCTGCCCGGATTTACGCCCGTCAGATGAACCCGAAAACATAGGCAAGCGGCAGGATCGCAAGCGCCGACTGGACGACAAGCGCGAGCCAGTTGAAAAGCGTCGCGCCATTGTCACTCATCATCGACAGGATGCGGCCGAACGCCGCGAGCGCAAAGGCGGCGCCGACGGCGAGATAGACCATCGGCTGGGCAAGCAGGATGGCGCCGAGGCCGAGTCCCACATGCATGCCGCCCATGGTGGAGCGGGCTTCCGCCAGCCCGCCGCGCCGTCCCTCAGCAATGCCGATACCGGCGGCGCGAAAGGCGAGACGCGGTGCAAAGAGCATGACGAGACCGATCAGCATCGCTGCCCCCGCCGCGCAAAAAGCCAGGAACTCCCCGGTTTCCGTCGGAATATAGAACTCCATGCCCATCCCCGCGGCAATTCATCACTAAAGCGCCGAGCGTCTTTCAGACGCACAAAGGTCGCTGTAGAACCTTAAATTGCTGCATGTTTTATCCTTAAATCGGCTCCGATTTTAAGGAAACATGCAGTAGTCGGTGCCGAGAAGCGATTCTCGCAGCGCGCCACTTGGTCTAGCGCATGTTCACGACGATGGGAATCGTCTGCATCGCAAGTCCAGGTTCAATCACAGAAAACTCTGCGGATCGACGTCGAGCTGGACGCTAACCGAGCCACGCTCCTTCGGGCCCCCCGCAATCATCGTCTTCAGGAAAGACTGCATGTCGCTGTTGCGCCGTCCGTGGACGAGCAGCCGGAACCGGTGGCGGCCGCGGATCAGTGCGAGCGGCGCTTCCGCCGGTCCGAGGACCGAAATGCCATCGACGCGCGGAGCGGCGTTGCGCAAGGCCCGTGCGTGGCCCTCGGCATCGCTGCGCGTTTCGGCGGAGACGATGATCGAGGCAAGCCTGCCGAAGGGCGGCAGCGCCGCCCGTTCCCGTTCGTGGATCTCGCGGTCGTAGAAGGCGTCCGAATCGCCCGACACGATCGCCTGCATCACGGGGTGCTGTGGCTGATAGGTCTGCAAGAGGCCGAGGCTCTTCAGACCCGTTCGTCCGGCGCGCCCCGTCACCTGCGACAGCAATTGAAATGTCCGCTCGGCCGCGCGTGGATCGCCATTGGCGAGGCCGAGGTCGGCGTCAACGATGCCGACCAGCGTCATCATCGGGAAATTGTGCCCCTTGGCGACGAGCTGCGTGCCGATGACGATGTCCGCCTCGCCGCGGGCGATCGCCTCGAGCTCCAACCTCAGCCGCTTGACGCCCATCAGGTCGGAGGAAAGCACGATGGTGCGGGCTTCGGGAAAATGCCGCTCGACCTCCTCGGCGATTCGTTCGACCCCCGGGCCGCAGGCGACCAGGTGGTCGAGCGTGCCGCATTCGGGGCAGGCCTCCGGGGTCCGTTCCGAATAGCCGCAATGATGACACTGGATCTGGCCGCGGAAGCGGTGCTCGACCAGCCAGCTCGAGCAGTCCGGGCATTGGAAGCGATGGCCGCAGACGCGGCAGAGCGTCAGCGGCGCATAGCCGCGACGGTTCAGGAACAGGAGAGCCTGCTCGCCGCGGCCGATCGCCTTGCCGATCTGATTGAGAAGTACCGGCGAGAGGAAGCCGCCGCGCTCCGGCGGATGGCGGCGCATGTCGACGATGCCGAGATGCGGGAGCGCCGCATCGCCAAAGCGGGTCGGCAAGTGGATCGGCCTGTAGCGGCCGACCTCGCCGTTGACCCGGCTCTCGACGGAAGGGGTTGCGGAAACGAGCACGACCGGAAAGCCGCTGATCCGCCCGCGCACCACCGCCATGTCGCGGGCGTTGTAGAAGACCCGGTCCTCCTGCTTATAGGCAGGGTCGTGCTCCTCGTCGACGATGATCAGGCCGAGTTCCTCGAAGGGCAGGAACAGCGCCGAGCGGGCCCCGGCAACGACGCGCACCTGGCCGGTCGTCACCTGCCGCCACACCTTCTCCCTCGTGCGGGGGGCAAGGTCGGAATGCCATTCCGCCGGCTTCGCGCCGAACCGGTCCTGGAAGCGCTCCAGGAAGCTGGCGGTGAGCGCGATCTCCGGAAGCAGGATCAGCACCTGCTTGCCGGCACGCAGCGTCGCAGCGACCGCCTCGAAATAGACCTCGGTCTTGCCGGAACCCGTGACACCGTCGATCAGCGAGACGGAGAACTGTCTTTCTTCAACAGTCGTGAGCAGATCGGCGGCGGCCTCCTTCTGCGGGCCCTCGAGGCGCGGCGCGGCGAAATCCGGATCGGGTGCGGCGACCACCGGCGGCGGCGGCATGAACACCGTCTCGAACACGCCCTGCGCGGCAAGACCGTCGATCACTCCGGAAGAGACGCCGGCTGCGTGGGCAAGTCCGGAGCGGGTCCAGGAGAAGCCATCGCCCGCCGTCGCAAGGACGCGCTCACGTGCGGCGGTCATCCGTTCCGGGCGCCGCTCGGTCAGGCGCAAGGCTTCGACCATCGGCTCGGGATCGAAGGCGGTCGGCGCGCGGAGCGCCATGCGGGCGACGAGGCCGGGGGGCGTGACCGTATAGGACGCCACCCAATCGAGAAAGGCGCGCATGTCGCGGGTGAGCGGCGGGCAGTCGAAGACCTTCTCGATCTCCTTCAGCTTCATCGGATCGATCGTGCCGTCGTCTAGGCCGTCCCAGACGACGCCGACGACGAGCCGCGGCCCGAGCGGCACCTGCACGATCGAGCCCGGCTCGACCGCCATCCCGTCCGGCACCGCATAGGAATAGGCCTTCGGCGCCGGCATCGGCACCAGGACGGGCACCACACGGCGGTCGAACAAAGCGCCGAATAAATCGGTTGAATCAAGCGTCATTTTGCCGTGACCTTGCCCCCGCTTTCAGTTAAAGAAAACTCGCACAGCGAACCGCTGCCTTGCACGAGCAAGGGTTTGTCACGGTTCCATCCGAGTTTCAACGCGCGCGATTTCCGCCGTGGATTTTCAGTGAGCGGAAAGGCGCCCGAACGGCTGAACGCCAAAGGAACGGTCCCATGAAATTTTTCGTTGATACCGCCGACGTGAAGGAAATCCGGGAACTGAACGATCTCGGCCTGCTCGACGGCGTCACCACGAACCCGTCGCTGATCCTGAAGTCGGGCCGCGACATCGTCGAAGTCACCAAGGAAATCTGCTCGATCGTCGAGGGCCCGGTTTCGGCCGAAGTCACGGCAACCGAATATAGCGAGATGATGAAGGAAGCGGCCGCGCTTTCGAAAATCGCCGACAATATCTGCATCAAGCTGCCGCTGACGCTTGACGGATTGAAGGCCTGCAAGGCGCTGACCTCGGACGGCCACCACACCAACGTCACCCTCTGCTTCTCCGCCAACCAGGCGCTGCTTGCCGCCAAGGCTGGCGCGACCTTTGTTTCGCCCTTCATCGGCCGCCTCGACGACATCGCCTTCGACGGCATGGACCTGATCCGCGAAATCCGCCAGATCTTTGACAACTACGGCTACGAGACGGAAATTCTTGCCGCCTCGATACGCACCGTCAACCACGTCAAGGAAGCCGCCCTCATCGGCGCCGACGTCGTCACCGCCCCGCCGGCAACGCTTAAGGCGCTGGTCAAGCACCCGCTGACCGACAAGGGCCTGGAAATGTTCCTCGCCGACTGGGCCAAGACCGGCCAGAGGATCGCCTGATTCTTCGAAAGATCGAAAGGAAGGCCCCGCATCGTGAACTGACCCCAATAAGTTGGACATCCACTTCGGGGGTCAGTTCAATCGCTGCGGGGCCTTTTTCATTCGTCCTCGTCGATCAGTTTCGTCAGCCGCATGCCGTCGACTGCAACGCCTGTTCCGGATAGTCCTCCATCCGTCCACGCTCGCCTCGCACGAAGATGCCGGGGCCGGACCGCTTCATCATCGTCGCCGGGCGGCTGCCGGTCTCGATGCTGAGCTCTTCCTCCTTGACCTGCGGCTCAAAGGCAAATCCAGCCGTCGCTTTCGGTAGTCTCAGCCCTGCCTCGACCCTGTAGCGAAAGGTTATCGCCCGTTCTTCATCCAGCAGCTCCGTCTCGAGGCGGATCCGCACCGGCGTGCCAGCGCGGTGCGGCCCGCTCCACAGCGCCGAGGACATGCCGCCCTCCTTGGCGATCTCATAGGCGAGCTTGCCGCGCACGGCGGATTGGACGAGCTGAAGCGCGCGGTGAAGATTGGATTTGCCGACGCCGTTCTCGCCGATGAAGAGGTTGACCCCGGTCAGATCCATGCGGATCGACCGTACGAACGGTAGGTTTCGTCAAACATTGAGCGAAGCAGCATGGACAAGACTTAGCCGATCTGCCGCGCGACAAGAACCATCAGGTCCGGATTACCGTTTCTTCTGAAGCAAGCGCCGGGCGAAAGCAGCGCACCGTCGGATCAGCCGCAACGGGGCAGAGCATCGAAGACGACGTCGCTATCACGCGCAAGCTCGAAGACCGTATGGCGCTCGAGGGCGCGGGTCACCTCCATCGGGTCGCCGTCGAGCGCCTCTGGAGGGATAAGATTGCCGACGCGAAAATCGAAAAGGTCGCCCTTCTTGTTCAGAAGCTCGTGGAAGACGGTCATGTCGCGCAGTTCCGTCGACCATTTGGCAAACCAGTAGAAGAGGCCGGAATTGCGCGCGCTCATATGCACCGGCAGGATCGGCAGGTTGTACTTGCGGGCAAAGCCGACGGCCGAGCTTTTCCAGGGGCGTTCGTTGAGGCGTCCGTCGGCCCAGTAAGCGATGCGACCCGAGGGAAAGAGCACGGTTGCCTTCCCCGCTTCGATCGCCCGGTTGGTAACCTGCAGGGTCTCCCGAGCCTTGAGCTTGCTCTTGTATTCCTCGCGCCATTCGACCGGGATGACCATCTCCACGAAACGCGGATTGACGCGGATGGCGTCGCGATTGGCGAAGAACATCATGTCCGGGCGGCGGCTCTTCAAGAGATCGAAGACGGCAATGCCGTCGGCGATGCCGGTCGGGTGGTTGCTGACGAGGAGAAATCCGCCTTGCGCCGGAATCCGCTCGGCCTTGTCGACGCGGATGTCGAGCGCGAGCAGAGAACTCAAGTGCTCGAAAGCCTGGAAGCCCGGCATATTGGCGACGGCATTGGCGAACTCGATCGCCTTGCGGTAGTTGAGCAAGGTGTGGAGAAAGGGCCGCATCACCGGCCACATAGGATGGCGAACGATCTTCTGGCCGCGCTCGGCGATCAACGTGTCGACGATATGACCGGGGCGGCCCTGCGAGACCAGCGCAATTGCCCCTGCAAAATGCGCCAGCGCGCTCGCCGAATCACGTCTCGCCATAGTCCCATCCGCTGTTGCTGACCGAACATCGCAATTCAATATGATCGAAGAATGACAAATTCCAAGAGGACGTTAGCAAAAACATAAGGGGCCGGGCGCATGCTCGGCGATGGAAGACAGCGCGCAACGAATGCCGGACCGACAATGAACGAACTTCTTGTGATAGGCCATCGCGAGGTGATGACGGAGCGTCAGCGGTGGCTTGCAAGCCTTGCTGAAGAACGCCGCCTGTCCGAAAAGACGATCGAGGCCTACGAGCGGGACACGCGGCAATTCCTGACCTTTCTTACCGGGCATCTCGCCGGGCCGCCCCGGCTCGCGGATATCCGCACGCTCAGGCCGGCCGATCTGCGCGGCTTTCTCGCGCAGCGCCGCAAAGCCGGAGCCGGAGCACGCACGCTTGGGCGCGGGCTTGCGGGGCTGCGTTCGTTCCTGCGCTACCTCGAGAAAAACGGACTTGCGAACGCCGCCGGCGCCGGCGCCGTGCGCTCGCCGAAACAGCCGAAATCGCTGCCGAAGCCCTTGACCGATCTGGATGCCCTGAAAGTCGTGACGGCTGATGCGCAGCTTGCCGAGGAACCGTGGATCGCCGCCCGCAACGCTGCCGTTCTCACGCTCCTTTACGGTTGCGGCCTGCGCATATCGGAAGCGCTGGACCTGACGCCCGACGATTTTTCAGGGGCGGCGTCGCTGCGCATCACCGGCAAGGGCGGCAAGACCCGGATCGTCCCCCTGATCGGCGCGGCGATGGAGGCGGTGGCGACCTACAGGAAACTCTGCCCATACCATCCTGGCCCTGGAGCGCCGCTCTTCCGCGGCGCCCGTGGCGCCAAGCTGCAGCCGGCGATCATCCAGCGCGAGATGCAGAAGCTGCGCTCCGCCCTCGGTCTACCCGATTCGGCGACGCCGCATGCCCTGCGCCATTCCTTCGCAACCCATCTGCTCGCCGGCGGCGGAGACCTCCGCACCATTCAGGAACTGCTCGGCCACGCCAGCCTCTCGACGACGCAGGTCTATACCGGCGTCGATTCGGCACGGCTCCTGGAAATTTACGATCGCGCCCATCCGCGCGCCTAGACTAGTGCCCGTCCATAAACGGCAAGTCGCTGATATTGTTGGATTATTCTCGATTTTTCCGCGGGTAAAGCCCGACGG
>MBFK01000093.1 GCA_001704765.1 Sinorhizobium shofinae | reverse complement strand
TCGCTCGCTACGGCGCTGTCGAGGGCGCGCTCGCGAGCGGCTTCGCTACCGCCCAGCTACACCACTTGTGGGGACGCGACCTCCCGATTGGCGAAGCTTGCGGTGGAACGGCCACATTTGGCGTCGCGTGCCAGCTGATCGAAGTACGGAAACATGATCTCGGACTGGACGCCTATTTCCAGGGAATAGACATCCACGTTCGAAGGGAACTACCGTCGACCCCCGGCCTACGGGTGCATACGGAGGGAGAAAGCTCGTTCGCCGGGATGGCCGTCACTTATCCCGCAGGTTACATGCCGCGACCCTGGCCCAATCCAGACTAGGATACAGGCTGTCTCAAAGCTCCACCTCGGCCAGGGGTCATCTTTTGGTTATCAGCGGGAATATTAACGGGGCCGCCGACGTCCTAGCGATGTCGCGCCCACGGAGGAGATGCGCTATGCCCATTCGATCTCCCTTTGCCCTTCACGATGTCGACACGCTGAGCGCAGTGTTCGAGGAATTGTTGCAGGATCATCGGACATCCCGCGGCAGCGATGAAGCAGAGGGTATCCTCACACGCTTGCTATTCACCTATGAGCTTGGCGTTCGCGATCCCGTGCTGCTGAAAATGCTTGCCGTGCCTTTTCTAAGCCAGCGTTTGTGGCAATGACCCGGAGGGAGATGATCAGCCGCGAACGCCTCGCGATCGATCGAGCACCAACCGATAGGCATGTAGAGCATGACCGGACTTCGACCGCACGTCGGGAACCGGCTCGAAGGTGAAATGCTCGCGAAGACGCCATCGCGTGCTTTCCGAGACCAGAATGCAATTGCCCGTCGACTTGCTTTCCATCAACTGGGTGACATTCACGCTCTGGCCCGTCGTTCAAACTTAATGAGTTGTCGTCGCTCGTGTCTTCCTCTTAGTCGGCGGTGGACCTCATAGCACATGAAAATCTCGGCCAGGAACAGCGGGATGGTTGTCGGCCCGACAGCCTCATGTCCAACGGTCGTTAGGCGCGCTGCCGACGACGCCCGCCTTGAGATAGCCTTCGATAAAGTGCTGACGGTGGGCATCGCCGCGGAACGGCTGCGTCCGTCCCCACTGCCGAGCCGAGAAATTCGGAAATTCCGAGAGGAATTCCTGCCCCACCTCGCGCGCTTCTGTTATTTGGCCGAGTTGCGCGAGCGCTGCGGCAAGATTGCGTTTTGCGCCAGGTCCACCCGCCTGGGGTTGGCGAAGCGTTTCGACGGCATCCTGATACCGACCAGCGGCATACTGGGCCCAGCCGAGAAAAGAGTAGTGGTCGCCAGGCGGATACGGGTTGAGGCGAAAGCTGTTCTGGGCGCATTCGATGGCCTCGATCGGCCGCCCCTCGAAAACCCTGAGATCGGCAAGCAAGGCCCAGCCCTCGGAATGATTGGGATTGAGACGAAGCCCTTGCTCGAACTCGGCCACTCCTGCCTCGAACTCCCCCTCATATGCACGCAGATAGCCGAGAACGATGTGTGCCTCGGCGTTTTCCGGATCGATCTCGACGGCTTTCCCGGCGGAAGAGCGGGCTGCAGTGCGATGTTCGTCTATAGGTTCCCCGTAGTACAACGCGTCGAAATGGTGACTGATCGCGAGCCAGGCATGTGCCCCGGCGAAGTCTGGCTCGATCTCGATGGCCCTGATCAGCAGGGGACGAGCCGCCCTTGTTTCCCGGAGTGACTGCGTGGCGAGCGAGCGGCCGCGAACGAAAAGATCGCAGTCGCGTCTTTGCGCTGGCTCGCCATGTATGTATGAGCTGGCCGAGGTGGCTATGATCCGTCTTGCCAAATTGGTTTTCTATGAGGACCGGATTGCCGTTTTGGTCCTCCGCTAGAATGTCGAGGCGAAATTCCCCGGCCGGAACCTCCGTGCTTTTCAGTTCCAGATCGCCAATGCCCAACGCCTCGCCGAGTAAGTCGAGGTTCTCGGCCAGCAGGGTGTGAAGGTCTGCGCCTCATAAATCCATACGTTCTTCGCGCTCAGGGTTACGAGCCTAAACGCGTCTTTGCTGTCATCATTTGTCACGACATGATGACGGCGTGCAAGCCGAAGCCAGGAACGTCGGCATGCGCCTTGTCGTGCCGATGACAACGGGCGTATGTTTCCCCGTAAGGCCGGAATGGCCGCAGACATCTCAGGCCACAAAAAATAGTTGTGTTGCGCTTTACAACCAGTTGAGGAGCCTACCGCTCAAATGGCCGAAGAACGCATCCAGCGCCGTCTTGCAGCCATCGTCGTCGCGGACGTGGTTGGTTATTCGCGATTGATGGAGGAGGACGAAGTTACGACGCTGGCAGTGCTGAAGGAGCGCCGGGCGACAATTCTCCAGCCTATCGTGCGCGCACATGGCGGCCGCATTGTCAAAGTGATGGGAGACGGGGTTCTCCTGGAGTTCCCAAGCGCAGTCAATGCCATGTCCGGAGCGATCGAGCTGCAGCGGAAGATGCAGGACTCAAACGTTGCCATGCCGGAGGCGCGCCGTATCGTCTTGCGCATCGGAATCAATCTCGGTGATGTCGTGATAGACGGCGGTGACGTCTATGGTGACGGCGTCAACATTGCCGCAAGGATACAAAGCCTCGCCGAGCCGGGTGCCATCTACGTGTCCGCGGGCATCCGCGATCAAGTTAAGCGGAAGCTCACGCTTGGCTTCGATGATCTCGGGCCGAAATCCCTGAAAAACATCGCCGAAGAGGTTCATGTCTATCGCGTACTCTACGAGCCCGCAGCCACGAAGGATCACGCAGAAAAGCCGGAGCTGCCGCTGCCTGCCAGGCCGTCCATCGCCGTGTTGCCGTTCACCAATCTGAGCGGGGAAGCCGAATACGACGTTTTCACAGACGGATTGACCGAAGACCTTATTACCGACCTTTCAAGAAATGCCGGCCTGTTTGTCATCGCGCGCCATTCAACCTTCGCCTACAAGGGGAAGTCGGTCGACGTTCGATTGATTGCGCGCGAGTTGGGCGTCCGCTACCTCGTGGAGGGTAGTGCACGCCGCGCCGCCGGTCGCGTGCGCATCAACGTTCAGCTCATCGACGCCGTTGGCGGAGATCATCTCTGGGCCGAACGCTTCGACCGAAATCTCGAAGACATTTTCGGCGTACAGGACGAAGTCACAGACAAGATCGTCGAGGCCCTTGTTGGACGCTTGGCGGAATCACCGTCACGCAACCGTCCGAAGAGCCTGGAAGCTTATGACCTTTGTGTCCGCGGGCGAAGTCTGATCTCAGCGTTCAACAGTTCCCCAGAAGCGCTTCGCGAGGCCGAGATACTCTTGAACCAGGCAGTCTCCATCGATTCCGAATATGCGGAGGCATTTCGCTGGCTGGCTTTTGTTTACTGGCAATTGTGGGCGCAGAGCATCGAACCCACGGGAGAGAACCGATCACGAGCCCTTGAACTGGCCCGCAAGGCAGTAGCATTGGACGAGAACGACGCTGCCGGTCATTGGTTTATCGGATATTTGTTGGCCTATGAAAAACGCTGGCCCGAGTCCGATGAAGAGTTCGCAGCCGCCTTCACGCTGGAACCAAACAATGCGGATGCCCTGGCCATCTGTTCGGAGCTTGCGGCGTTCGCGGGTCGCGCATCGGAAGCGATCGAACTGACCCAAAGGGCGCTTCGACTGAATCCGCACCCGGCCGGGTGGTATTATTGGCAGCTTGGACTCGCGCATTACGCGGCCTGCCAATATGAAGAAGCCGTCAAGATTTTGCGCATGGAGGCGATCTACCGCAGCCCCTCGCGCCGAATACTGGCGGCTAGCCTTGCCCAACTCGGACGCAGAGACGAGGCGATGCGTGAGGCAGCTCTTTTCATGGCAATGGCCCCAAAATTCACGATTACGCACTGGGCCGCTGCACAACCCGCCCGCGATCCGGAGACAGTCCAGCGCTTCGTCGAAGGCTATCGCATGGCCGGCTTGCCGGAATGATTAGGCTGAGTACTGTTGTCGTCCGCATTTGATAGGATTGATTTCCTCATCGCGATTTTTTAGCTTGTACCTAGTCGTCAGGCGGATCAGACGGCTAATGAAGAAGTAGTGCAGGACGAACCTGCCCACCAAGAAGCTCCAAGCGGCACTCAAGCCGCGCCGCCAGTCCCCTTTTCGATGGAATAAAGTTGCGCCCGTAGCGGCGTGGCTGTCTGCTGTATGGAGCAAAGAAATGAAGTTTGCGCTTTTAGGAGGGGGCCGCCAGGAGGCGACGCCCGCATCGCGTGGCGAATGCCCAGGCTGCGGGGCTAGCGTGATCGCCAAATGCGGCACGAAGAAGCTCTGGCACTGGGCCCATTCCAGCGTTCGGAATTGCGATCGCTGGTGGGAACCCGAAACAGAGTGGCATCGCGCGTGGAAGAACGAGCCTAAGCCTGCTCATGCACGATCGTGCGAACCCGCTGGTAGAACGTTGGGCAGGTAGCCGATGCCCCGTCTTCATCGATTTCGGCGATGCGAAGCCCGACCTTCCGTTCATCGCCGATGAACACGTGCTGTGGCGGCTCCAGTATCTCGAGAAAACCAACAACGTAGTGGCGATTCCGTGTCACGGCGCCGCTCTCAACTGAGAGCGCGTCCCACGAGGTGGTCAGGCCGTCGTGGGTACGAGAGTTACCTGCAGAGGAAAGAGGCGAGAAGGCGAAGATTCTGACCCGCCGGCTAGCGCAGAGCGATTACTTGAAAAGCAGCAGCAGCAATAGGAATGCGATTCCCCAAGCGGCAAACCGCAGCGACGACGGAAGCTTGACCACTCGTTCATCCATGACCTTCAACGTCAAAAAATTCACAGGCAGGGGATTCCTGTTTGTTTTCCTCAGCTTACACCCACTATCGACGGTTGAAATGCGTCAGAGGTATGCGCGGAAAAATCAGACGTTTGTGATGAACAACATCAAATTCTTGCGAGCGCCTGCTCCAGGTCGGCGATGATATCATCGACATCTTCGATGCCGATCGAGAGACGGACCACATCAGGCCCTGCCCCCGCCGCAGCCTGCTGTTCGGGGGTGAGCTGCCGATGGGTCGTCGAGGCGGGATGGATGACCAGCGAACGGGTGTCACCGATATTGGCGAGATGCGAAAACATCTCCAGGCCTTCGACGAGGCGCCTTCCCGCCTCGTATCCGCCCGAAAGACCGAAGGTGAAGACGGCACCTGCCCCTTTCGGCGAATAGCGCTTCTGAAGCGCATGGTTCGGGTCGTCCTCGAGCCCGGCGTAGCGGACCCAGGAGACCTTTTCCTGCCCCTTCAGCCATGTCGCGACGGCGAGCGCATTGTCGCAATGGCGCTGCATCCTGAGTGGCAACGTCTCGACCCCGGTCTGAATCAGGAAGGCGTTGAAAGGCGATATCGCCGGGCCGAAATCCCGAAGACCCAGTACGCGCGCGGCAATCGCAAAGGCGAAATTGCCGAAGGCCTGGTGCAGCACGACGCCGCCATATTCCGGACGCGGCTCGGAGAGGAGCGGATATTTCCCTGATTTTGACCAGTCGTACGTGCCGCCGTCGATGATGATCCCGCCCATCGAGTTGCCGTGGCCGCCGATGAACTTGGTGAGCGAGTGGACGACGACATCGGCGCCGTGCTCAAGCGGTCGCAGCAGATAGGGCGTGGCCATTGTGTTGTCGACGATGAGCGGCAGGCCGTGCCGGCGTGCGACTTCGGCGATGGCAGCGATATCGACGAAGATGCCGCCGGGGTTGGCAAGGCTTTCTATGAAGATCGCCTTCGTTCGCTCGTCGATCTGGGTCTCGAAGCTTTCAGGGTCGGCGCAATCCGCCCAGCGAACCTGCCAGTCGAAGGACTTGAAGGACTGGCCGAATTGGTTGACGGAGCCACCGTAAAGCTGCCTTGCGGCAATGAAATTGTCGCCCGGGCTCATGATGGTGTGGAAGACGAGAAGCTGAGCCGCATGCCCGGAGGCGGTCGCCAGCGCCGCCGTGCCGCCTTCGAGCGCAGCGATGCGCTCTTCCAGCACCGCTTGCGTCGGATTCATGATGCGCGTGTAGATGTTGCCGAACTGCTGCAGGCCGAAAAGCGCGGCCGCGTGATCCGCATCGTTGAAGACGAAGCTCGTCGTCTGGTAGATCGGTGTCGCCCGCGCGCCCGTTGTCGGGTCGGGCTGGGCCCCCGCATGGACGGCGAGCGTGCTGAAACCGGGGCCGGTCTTCGTCATTCTGTCCTCCATGGGTTTGTCGATCAGCCGATCAGGCGCGGATATTCGATCGCCGGGCAACGGTCCATGACCACGTTGATGCCGGCGGCCTCGGCCTTGGCGGCCGCCTCGTCGTCGCGGACCGACAATTGGCCCCAGATCACCTTCGGCAGGTTCGGTAGCGCGAGGATTTCTTCGACCAGTGCAGGCAAGGCGTGGGCGGCGCGAAAGACGTCGATCATGTCTATCGGCTCGCGGATATCCGCAAGCCTTGCCACGACGGCCTGGTCGAGGATCGTCCGGCCCGCATGACCGGGATTGACCGGGATGACGCGGTATCCCTTGCGCAGGAGGAAAGCCATGACGCGGTGGCTGGGCCTCTCCGCCTTCGGCGACGCGCCGACGAGAGCAATGGTCTTGGTCTCGCGCAGGATGTCGGCGAGGTAGTGATCCAGGTAGACATCGTGGTTCATGCTTGCACGTCCGGACATTGTTATCGTTGGCGCGGATAGTTGGCGCCCCATGGCAACGAGTCAACCGAGCCTGTGTTCACGTCCGGGCATTTGCACCGTTTCGTTGCCGCTTGCCACTATCTCAACGCCGATCCATCGAATCCGGTTGCATTTCCAGCGGAGCAAAGCGACAAACGCGGAGACTTCCTTCCAAATCGCCCGCTGAGGTTCATCTTGCCGCTTGATGTCATTGCGCTCGTGCTCTTCGGGGCGCTGCTGCACGCGATCTGGAACGCGCTCGTCAAAGCGGGCTCGGAAAAGTCGCTGGATGCCGCCATGGTGGCGCTGGGCGCCGCGGTCGTGGCGCTGCCTTTGCTGCCCTTCCTGCCGCTACCCAACTCCGAAGCCTGGCGATACATCCTCGTTTCCGCAGTCCTCCAGTTCGCCTATTTCCAGCTCGTGGCTGCCTCCTACCGCGCCGGCGACATCGGCCTCGTCTACCCGCTGATGCGCGGCGTTGCGCCACTCATCGTTGCCTCCACCAGCAGCATCGTCGTCGGTGAACAGCTGACCGGCGGAGCACTTGCCGGCATCCTGACGATCTCAGCGGGCGTGCTGACGCTTGCCTTCGAGTCGCGCAACGGCGGCAAAAAAGCCATTGCACTGGCCCTCTGCAACGCCTGCGTGATTGCGAGCTATACGTTCGTCGACGGCATGGGTGCGCGGGTCTCCGGCAATGCGATCTCATACACGCTGTGGATGGCGCTGCTGCCGCCGGTCCTTCTCTTTACCTGGGCTTTCGCGAGCCGCGGCGTCAAACCCGTGCTGCGGCACGTCCACCACCATTGGTGGCGCGGGCTGATTGGCGGTGCCGGTTCGATCGCCGCCTATGGCCTGGCGCTCTGGGCGATGACCAAGGCGCCTGTTGCGACCGTCGCGGCGCTGCGAGAGACCGCCATCCTCTTCGCCGTCGTGATCTCCGTCGTCTTCCTCAAGGAACGCGTCAGCGTCTGGCGCATTGCCGCCGCCTGCGTGATCGCGCTCGGAGCCCTGCTGCTCAGGCTTGCCTGAAGGTTAGTCTTCCTTCCACTCCGGCATGCGCTTGCCGAGAAAGGCGCCGATCCCTTCCTGCGCGTCGCTTGCCAGCATGTTCTCGACCATCACGCCGACCGCATAGTCATAGGCGTCGGCGAGCGGCAATTCGGCCTGACGATAGAAGGCTTCCTTGCCGATCTTCAGTGCCTGGGGCGACTTGGAGGCGATGACGGAGGCGTACTTGTCGACCACCTGGCGCAGATATTGTTGCGGCACGATGCGATTGATGAGGCCGAAATCCTTGGCGGTCCCGGCATCGATCGTCTCTCCCGTCAGCAGCATCTCCATCGCCTGCTTGCGATGCGCGGCGCGCGACAGCGCCACCATCGGCGTCGAACAGAAGAGGCCGATATTCACGCCTGGTGTGCAGAAGGTCGAGCTGTCGGTGCAGATCGCGAGATCGCAGCTCGCGACCAGCTGGCAGCCGGCCGCCGTCGCGAGGCCGTCGATCTCGGCGATGACCGCCTGTGGCAGCTGCGTGATCTTCAGCATGATGTCGGCCGCCAGACGGATGGCGCGTTCAAAGAAAGCCTTTCCGCGATCCTCGTCGGCGCGATGCAAGGTCATCTCTTTCAAGTCGTGACCGGCAGAGAAGACCTTGCCGGAAGCAGCTATCACGACAACCTTGATCTCTTTAGCCACGGCAACAGCGTCGAGTTCGCCTGAGAGCGCCTGCATGAGCGCGATCGAGAGTGCGTTGGCTGGAGGATTGTTGAGCGTCAGCCGCAAGACCGGGCCGTTCGTCTCTCGCAGCAACAGGCCGTTCGGCTCTTCCTTCTTGAATGCAACGACATCCGCCATGGTCTTCTCCCGTAAGCCGTAGATCGGCCCGTGGTACGCCGCCCACACCGGTCTTTCAACCCCGGCGGCATTTCCACCCAAGACCATTTTCCGCCTTGCGCGACAGGCGCGGACGTCCTGTAACGGCAGTCAGGAATGGAGGGATGCGCATGGCCTTGCAGCCGATCATGACCGTCGAGGAGCTCAATCGCTTCCTCGACACGGATTTCCCGCAGGTGCACACCGACGGCAAGATCTTCGCTGTGACCGACACCGGGCCCGGTTTTGCGACGATGCGACTCGACCCGAACGAGCGCCATATCCGCCCCGGCGGCACCGTTTCCGGGCCGACGCTGTTCGCGCTTGCCGACGTCTCGGCCTATATCGCGCTGATTGCACATATCGGCCCGGTCGCGCTTGCCGTCACCACCAACCTCAATATCAACTTTCTGCGAAAGCCCGATCCCGAACCGCTCGAATGCACCTGCCGGATTCTGAAGCTTGGCAAGCGGCTCGCCGTTCTCGACGCTTCGATCAGGCCCGTCGGGGGCGACGCATTGGTGGCGCACGCCACCGCGACCTACTCGATTCCACCCTATTAATATGTGGTATTATAAAACCACGAAAATAAGCGACTGATTTCATTGCAAATTCTTTGACGGCGCAAGAAACTCTGCTCTTGACCTTGTTTTCGCGCTTCCGTATAAGCTGCCGCAGATCGCGGTCCCTCTCGGGCCGCCTTCTTTTTTGGCCTCATCGGGGCCAAAGCAAGCAACAAGAAACGCCCGGCCTGATACCGGGTCCAAAGAAAGAGTTTAGATATGGCAACCTTCGTTCAGAAGCCTGCAGAGGTGGAGAAGAAGTGGATCCTCATCGACGCCGAAGGCCTCGTTGTCGGTCGCCTCGCTTCCATCATCGCAAACCGCCTGCGCGGCAAGCATAAGGCCACCTTCACGCCCCACGTCGACGACGGCGACAACGTCATCGTGATCAACGCCGAGAAGGCCGTTCTCACCGGCAAGAAGTACACCGACAAGAAGTACTACTGGCACACCGGCTATCCCGGCGGCATCAAGGAGCGCACCGCGCGCCAGATCATCGAAGGCCGCTTCCCGGAACGCGTCATCGAGAAGGCCGTTGAGCGCATGGTTCCGCGTGGCCCGCTCGGCCGCCGCCAGATGAAGAACCTGCGCGTCTACGCAGGCTCGAACCACCCACATGAAGCACAGCAGCCGACCGTCCTCGACGTCGCCAAGCTGAACAGCAAGAACACAAGGAGCGCCTGATAATGGCTGACCTTTCCGCTCTCAAGGATATCGCCACGACCGCGGAACCGGCCGCTCCGGTTCACGTCAAGAAGGTCGACGCGCAAGGCCGCTCCTACGCGACCGGCAAGCGCAAGGACGCCGTCGCCCGCGTTTGGGTCAAGGCCGGCTCCGGCAAGATCACCGTCAACGGCAAGCCCTTCTCGGCTTACTTCGCGCGCCCGGTTCTGCAGATGATCCTGCAGCAGCCGATCGTCGCTGCTGCCCGTGACGGCCAGTTCGACGTCGACGCTACCGTTGCCGGCGGCGGCCTGTCCGGCCAGGCCGGTGCCGTTCGTCACGGCATCGCCAAGGCCCTCACCTACTTCGAACCGGGCCTGCGCTCCGTTCTGAAGCGTGGCGGCTTCCTCACCCGCGACAGCCGCGTCGTCGAGCGCAAGAAGTACGGCCGCGCCAAGGCACGCCGTTCGTTCCAGTTCTCCAAGCGTTAAGCGCGCGCAGGATTGCGAAAATCGAAAGGCGGGGCTTCAGCTCCGCCTTTTCTTTTTGTGGATCGATCATGGGAGTATCGGATGCCCTTTGCCAAGCTGCCTGCCCCGCCCTACTACGTTGTTTGCTTCTCCTCCACCCGAACGGACGGCGATAAAGGGTATGGAGAGATGGCTGACGCCATGGAGGAATTGGCGCGGAAGCAGCCAGGCTTTCTTGGCGTTGAGAGCGTTCGTGGCAGTGATGGCTTCGGGATCACCAACGCCTATTGGAGCGACGACCACTCCATCAGAACCTGGAAGAATGACGTCGACCATCTCGCCGCGCAAAAGCAAGGTCGCGCCGAATGGTACAGCCACTATGAGGTGCGCGTGGCGCGCGTCGAACGCGCCTATGGCTTTGGCAAGGTGGAGGGCTGAACATGCCCACGAAGACCATCGATCACGCCGTTACCGCCCGCTCGCTCCATAGCGCGGCCACGGACCCAACCCATGCCGGCGTGCTTTCCTTCATGCGCCGCAAATATACCAAGCAGTTGCGAGGCGCGGACGCCGTCATCTGGGGCATTCCCTTCGACGCCGCCACCTCGAACCGTCCCGGCGCCCGCTTCGGCCCGCAAGCGATCCGCCGTGCCTCGGCGATCTTCGACAACGACCCTCAGTATCCGTTCCAGCGCGACCTCTTCGCCGACATGGCGACGGTCGATTACGGTGATTGCCTGCTTGACTACGGCAACCATGCCAAAACGCCCGCCACGATCGAGCGGGAGGCGGCGAAGATCCTGAAATCGGGCGCCTACCTGCTGACGCTTGGCGGCGACCACTTCGTCACTTATCCCATCCTCAAGGCCCATGCGGCGCTCCACGGTCCCCTCGCCCTCGTGCAGTTCGACGCCCACCAGGACACCTGGCCGGATGAGAAAGGCCGCATCGACCACGGCTCCTTCGTCGGCCGGGCAGCGCGTGAGGGCCTGATCGACGTCGACCGTTCGATCCAGATCGGCATCCGCACGCACGCCCCCGATGATTGCGGCATCCGGATCGTCTACGGCTACGAGGTGGAGGAAATGCGCGCCGAGGAGATTGCAGACACGATCGTCCGGCATGTCGGCAGCCATTCGGCCTACCTGACCTTCGACATCGACTGCCTGGACCCCGCCTACGCGCCGGGCACCGGCACGCCGGTCGCGGGGGGCCCGTCCAGCGCAAAGATCCTCTCGGTGCTGCGCAAGCTGGGAGCGTTGCATATCGCCGGAAGCGACGTGGTCGAGGTGGCGCCTGCCTATGACCACGCCGACATGACCGCCATTGCTGGCTCGACCATCGCCATGTATATGCTGGGCCTGCGGGCCGAATGGCGCGCGGAACGGCGCGGCTGATCGCCCGCGCTAAGAAATTGATTCAATTCTATGCCAGATTGATTCCGGAAAACGCCGTAACCGTCTGCAGGAGCAGGAAAATCATGAAACCGAAGATCTTCATCGATGGCGAACACGGCACGACGGGTCTGCAGATCCGTGCGCGCATGGCCGATCGCCCGGATCTCGAGTTCCTGTCGATCCCGGAAGCGGAACGTCGCAATGCGGCAATGCGCGAAGACCTCTTGAACAGCGCCGACATTGCCATCCTCTGCCTGCCGGACGACGCCTCGCGTGAAGCGGTCGCCATGGTCGCCGGCAACAATCGTGTCCGCATCATCGACACGTCGACCGCGCATCGCGTCGCGCCCGACTGGGCCTATGGCTTTGCCGAGATGGACAAGACACAGCCTGCCAAGATTCGCGATGCGCGCCATGTCTCCAACCCTGGCTGCTACCCGACCGGTGCGATCGGCCTGATCCGACCGCTACGCCAGGCGGGCATCCTGCCGGACGGCTACCCGGTGACCGTCAACGCGGTCTCCGGCTATACCGGCGGCGGCAAACAGATGATCGCGCAGATGGAGGACGAGAACCACGCCGACCATATCAGCGCGCCGCACTTCCTCTACGGTCTCCCGCTCAAACACAAGCACGTGCCGGAAATGAAAATGCACGGATTGCTCGAGCGTGCCCCCGTCTTTTCGCCGTCCGTCGGCAAATTCCCTCAGGGCATGATCGTCCAGGTGCCGCTCTATCTCGACGACCTCGCCGCCGGAGCGACGCTGGAAAGCATCCATGCCGCGCTCGTCGAGCACTACGCCGGCCAGTCGATCGTCGAAGTGGTTCCCTTTGCAGAAAGCGCGCAGATCGCCCGTATCGACGCAACGGAGCTTGCCGGCAAGGACACGATGAAGCTCTTCGTCTTCGGGACCAGCGGCGCCGCCCATGTCAACCTTGTTGCGCTGCTCGACAATCTCGGCAAGGGCGCCTCGGGCGCAGCCGTCCAGAACATGGATCTGATGCTGTCGGCCTGACAGAGGCTCAGAAAACAAAAACCCCGGCAATCACCTCTGCCGGGGTTTTTGTTTGTCCAACGCGAAGGGCTGATCAGTCGCGAACTTCGATGGCCGTCGGCCTCGGATATTCGCCTGCGAAACCGCGCCAATGGGCGATCGCGAAGCCGAGCACGACGAGCGCGCCCGCCTGGTGCAGCACGCCCCAACCGATCGGCACCTGCAGGAGGAGCGTGGTGATCCCGATCACTGCCTGGATGGTCACCAGCGCAAAGAGAAGCACGGAACGGCGTGCGTGTGTGGTGCCCGGTGCAGCTCGCACGGACACGACCATGTGCGCGAGTACCAGGGCAAAAAGCAGGTAGGCGCCGGCGCGGTGCAGGAATTGCACCGTCTTCGGATTCTCGAAGAGATTGATCCAGGCGGGCTGCTGCATGAGGAGCCCTCCCGGCACGATCGCGCCGTCCATCAGCGGCCAGGTATTATAGGTCAAACCGGCGTCGAGACCGGCGACGAGAGCGCCAAGATAGATCTGGAAGAGGCTCATGGCGGCGATGATGCCGGCCATCGTTTGCGATTTTTTCGTCGGCGCGGCGTCGCCGGAGTGCGGAGAAAGCCCGCGGTAGATCCACATGCAGGCGGCAAAGATCAGGCAGGCAATGACCAGATGCGTGGCCAATCGATATTGGCTGACAGCAGTCCGTTCGACGAGCCCCGATGCGACCATCCACCAGCCGATGAAGCCTTGAAAGCCCCCGAGCGCCAGGATGCCGAGGAGCGGCAGCCGCAGTCGTCGTTCGACCCGTCCGGTCAGCCAGAAGAAGACAAGTGGCAAGGCGAAAATCACGCCGATGGAGCGGGCGAGAAGACGGTGCGCCCATTCCCACCAGAAGATCGTCTTGAACTCCTCGACGGTCATCCCCTTGTTCATCTGCTCATACTGGGGAATGCGCTGATAGAGGCGGAACTCCTCCTCCCATTCCTCCGCAGACAAGGGCGGAACGACGCCATGGATCGGTTTCCATTCGGTGATCGACAGGCCGGACTCGGTCAATCGCGTCGCGCCGCCGACAATCACCAGTGCAAACAGGGCAAACAGGACGGCGGCGAGCCAGCCGCGGATCTGCCGGCGATTATGCTCGGTTCTGTCGATCTCGCTCCGCAGCGTTTGTTCCGTCGCCAAGTCGGCGTGCGCCATGACTTCTTCCTCGTTTGTCGGCTGCAACCTCGTAATGAACGGGTTGCCTGCCGAGCCGTTCCGAAAGCCGTTGATTTGCACCAGAGCGCCGTGCAAAACAAGGCCGAAGACTTTGCGGCATGCCGTCGCGGTCTTGATGCCGTCATTCGAAAGAAATCCAATGCCCGTCCGCCTCAGAAAACTGATCGGCACCATCCTCATCATCATTCTTGTCATCGTCTATGCGCTGGCGGCGGTCACCTTCGCCTCCCTTCTCCTCGGCACGTCGCCCTGGTGGGTGCATCTTCTCTATTTCTTCTTCACCGGGCTCCTGTGGATCCTTCCAGCGATGCTGATCATCAAATGGATGGAAAAGCCTGCAAACAATCGCTGACCACCTGAGGCGCATCAAATGAAGATCGCCATCATCTCCGATATTCACGGCAACGATCTGGCGCTCGAGGCGGTGCTTGCGGACATCGGCGCTCAGGGGATCGGCGAGATCGTCAATCTGGGCGACCATTTGAGCGGCCCGCTCAATGCCGCGCGCACGGCCGACATTCTGATCGGCCGCAAGATGCCGGCAATCCGCGGCAATCATGATCGCTGTCTTCTGGCGCTCGATCCTTCCGAAATGGGACTGTCCGACCATGCGGCCTACTGCGAGCTCGAGCCGCGCCACCACGATTGGCTGGCTACGCTTCCCGAAACGCTCGTCTATCGCGACACGTTCTTCCTCTGCCACGGCACGCCCACAAGCGACGAGACCTACTGGATGGAGGCGCTAACGGCCGATGGCGTCGTCCACATGGCGGTGCGCAAGGCGATCGAAAGCTTCGCCGAGGGCATCGACTACCCGGTGATCCTGTGCGGCCACACGCACATCCCGCGGGCCGTGCGGCTGGCGGACGGGCGCCTTCTCGTCAATCCCGGCAGCGTCGGCTGCCCTGGCTACGACGATGATCAGCCCGTGGCGCATAGGGTCGAAACTGGCTCGCCGGACGCGCGCTACGCCGTCGTCGAGCACGCCGCAGGCGGCTGGACCGTCAGCTTTCGCTGCGTACCCTACGACCACATGGCGATGTCGCGCCTCGCCGCCGATCGCAACCGACCCGAATGGGCAAGCACGCTCGCGACCGGCTTTCTGGTCTGAGGTTATTCCGCATTTTCGAGCGCCGCGATGTCCGCGCCGATGATCGCCGCGATGTTGCGCGTCACCTTGTCGATCGGCCAGTTCCACCAGGCCACCGCCTGCAATCGCTCGACGGTCGCTGCCGGGAACCGGATCTTGACGACCCTTGCCGGATTGCCGGCGACGATTGCGTAAGGAGGGACGTCCTTCGTCACCACCGATTTTGCCGCCACGATCGCACCGTCGCCGATGGTGACGCCCGGTAGAATCGTCGCCTCCATGCCGATCCACACATCGTTGCCGACGATCGTGTCGCCGCGATAGCCCTTCGCATAGCTGGCCGGATCGAAGCCCTCGCGCCAGGCGCCGGGAAAAATGCCGAATGGGAAGGTGGAAAACCGCCGAGCACGTGGTTGGCGCCGTTCATGATGAACTGAACGCCCGTCGCAAGCGCGCAGAACCGCCCGATCACCAGCCGATCTCCGACGAAGTCATAGAGATAGAGGACGCACTTTTCCTCGAAACATTCGGGCCCTTCCGGATCGTCGTAGTAGCTGTACTCACCGACGTCTATTAGGGGGCGACCGCACGAGGTTCTTGAGAAATCCGACCCGCGGAAATTCCGTGACCGGAAACTTGGCGCCGTCCGGCAGGGAATGGCTCGATGACATCAGCAGTTCCACAATAAGAGTTCGTCGTGACGTTCGTACCGGCTGCTGCTCGGTCGTTCGGAGCTGCGCGTGCCTTTCTCACAAACGCATTTGCCCTCCTTCAATCGGCAGTGATGTAACGCCTCCGCAACGATTTCCAAGTCGACCATGAGCCGCTCGCTTCATGCTTTGCTAACCGCATTTACCGGTCGCGGCACGAAGCGACGCCGGGATTAATCGGATGTAGCAACTTTTGCCGTCCAATCGAGACACGACGCATGCTGAATGACCTGAGAGATGGCCAATCCCGATTTCACCCTTGCCTCGCCGAGCAGGCAATCGACGCGCAACCGTCCAATACGCCCGGTTGCCCAAAGTCGCCACGCGGACCGGATCACGCTTTCCGTTCATCGCGACATGGTGGAGTTGGAGGCGGACTGGCGTGCGCTCGATGCGAACACGCTGAATTCCCTGCATCAGAGTTTCGATTGGTGCGCCGCCTGGAAGAGCGCGCATGAAAGCCAACTGCTGGTCGTGCGCGGTGCTGTTGGCGAGCAACTGCTCTTCCTCCTGCCGTTCGAGATCGAACGAGGTCGCTTCTTCCGCATCGCCCGGCTGATTGCTACCGGACACAGCAATCTCAACACCGGGCTTTTTGCCGCCGAGATCGAGCGCGTGCCGCGGGACGAACTCATCCGCGTGCTGACCGAGGGAATCCGTCGCGCGCTTCGCGGTTACGCCGATGTCGTTGCTCTCGAAAAAACGCCGGCGTTTTGGCGCGGCCTGCCCCATCCCCTCGCTGCCCTGCCCGGGATCTCCAATCCGAACGCCTCTTTCCAGCTCGGGCTCGCCGGCAACATGGAGCGCACGCTCGCCCAGCTCAACGCCAAGCGCCGGCGCAAGAAGATGCGCCTCTGCGAAAGGCGTCTCGCGGAACTCGGTGGCTACGACTATGTGATTGCCCGTGAGCCGGCGGAGGCGCATACGCTGCTGGAGACATTCTTCCGGCAGAAAACCGCGCGACTGGAGGCCCAGGGCCTGCCGGATGTCTTCGACAAATCGGCGACGCGCGCCTTCTTCCGTCTGTTGATCGATCAGCAATACGCCGGCGACAGGCTGCTGGAACTCAACGTGATCCGCCTCAAGGGCGATCATCAGGGCAAGATCATCGCCGTGAGCGGTCTGTCGCGAAAGGGCGACCACGTCATCTGCCAGTTTGGTTCGATCGACGACGAAATCGCCGCCGACAGCAGCCCGGGGGAGTTGCTGTTCTACCGGGTGATCGAACGTCTCTGCGGCGAAGGCGTCGCACTCTTCGACTTCGGCATCGGCGACCAGCCCTACAAGCGGTCGTGGTGCACGATGGAAACCCCCTTACGGGACATCACCCTGCCACTGACGCTGCGCGGATATGCGGCAGCCGGCCTGCATCGCGCCGTGGTCCGCGCCAAGCGCGCCATCAAGGCGAACAGAAGCCTTTATAGATTCCTGCAGCGGCGACGCCGTCAAGTGTTGCGGGCCACTGCAGAAATCGGAGGAAATTGAGAACAGGCCCGACCCGGCGGCGGCCACAACTGCGGCCTGCTTCAGGCCGCGCGACGGTCGGGAAGCTCCGGGCCGCTTTCGGCCCTACCGGTCATCAAGACGATGTCGCGATAGCCGGCCTCTCCGAAGCTTGTGAGTTCTTCAATGATCTTTTCCTCGCTCACCGAAGGTGCCGAAAGGATGATTTCGACCTCCTCGCGTCGAGCCACCCTGGCGACGGAAGCCGCGTCGGCCGCGCCACACTCGACCAGCACCAGATCATAGGCACTTGTCAGCGCGTCGATGATCATCTGCAGGCGCTCGATGCCGCGCATCGCCGCGTGGGGATCGGCGTCGCCGTGCGGGATGACATGCGCCTCGGAAAATCTGTCCGCATGGATCGTCTCCGTGAAAGCGACCTCGCCCGACAGCAGGTTCGTAATTCCGGGCAGATGCAGCGACTGGGCCATCAGCCGCGTCGGGCAGGCCGAGCCGGAAAGGTCGATGAGCACGACCTTGTGTTCCTCTTCGGCGAGTAGACGCGCCAGCATCACCGTTGCCGTCGATCCCCCGTCCCCTCCCGGCGAGACCGAAACGGCGACCCGGATGCCATTGCCAAGCAGATGTTCGGCAACCGACTCGATCGAGAAATCGTGCTCTGCGGCATTGCTCGCCGCGTGCTCCTCCCGTTCCTCCTCGGCGGGTTCCTCGGCCGCAGGGATGGCTGTCGGCGCCTCTTCCATGGCAATTGGAGTTGCCGGAGCCGTGTTGTCGGGCATCAATTCGGAATCCGACACCGGCCTCAGTGCCCTGCCACTGAAGAGTTCGCCCAGCATGATGACCACGCAGGTGATCAGGAAGCTTGCAAGCGCCGCGACGATCGTGATCGGCACGACCTTGGGAAAGCTCGCAATGGTCGGGACCACGGCATTTGAAATCACCCGGCCATCGGCGGGCGTTGCGTTCGCGACGGTTCGCGATGTCGCTTCCCGGTAACGGGCGAGATAGGTTTCCAGAAGCTGGCGCTGCGCCGCCGCCTCGCGCTCGAGCGCGCGGAGCCCCACCTCTTCCTCGCCGGCCTGCGCCGACTGGGCCTTCAGCGCATTCAACTGCTGAAGCAATTGCTGTTCGCGGAGCTGACCCACCTGTGACTCGTTTTCGAGGCTGGAGATGATTTTCCGCGTCTCCGCACGTATCTGCGCCTGAATGCCTTCGAGTTGTGATTTCAGCCCCTTCAGTCGAGGATGACCGTCGAGAAGCGCCGTCGACAAATCGGCGATCTGGGCCTGCAGACCGGCCTGGTTTTCCTTCAGCCGCTGGATCATCGGCGAGCCGACGATGTCGGTGAGCGTATCGACCGAGCGGCCGTCTGCGAGTGCCGCACGCACGCCTTCGGCGCGCGCCGCCGCATTCGCCCTTTCCGCCCGGACCCGCGCCAACTCGGTTGAAATATCAGTGAGCTGCCGGGTCGCGAAATTCTCCGTTTCGCCGGTCGGAAGCAAACCGGATTCGGCACGGTAGGCGGCGACCTTGGCCTCCGCCTCACGAACCTTTTCCCGCAGATTGGCAATTTCCGGCTCCAGCCAGCGGCTGGCTTCGGAGTTGGAGTCGAGCTTCGCCACGCTCTGCAGCGAGAGATAGACCTTGGCCATTTCGTTCGGAATGGCGGCGGCGAGCTTCGGATCCTTCGACGTAAACGCAATGGCGATCACGCGCGACTTCTCGACCTGATAGACCTGTAGCTTGGTATTGAACTCTTTCAGGATCCGCTCTTCCGGCGGCAATTCGAGCGGGTTCTTCTTGAGCCCCAGCACGACCAGGAGATCGGAAACGGCGGAGGGCTGCGCGGACGGATCAAACTCCTCCAGCTCGTGCAGCTTCATATTGCGGGCCACCTGCTTGATGAGGTCGGCGGAGCGCAGAACCTGGACCTGGCTGGCGATGCCGGACTCGTCGAAAATCCGTTCCGAACCAGTCTGAGAAAGCTGGTTCGGCCCGCTGAATTCCGGCTCGCGCGATTCGATCAAGACGCGCGTTTCACTCTCATAATCCGGCGCGACCATCTTCGCCGCGCCAAACGCGATCGCCGCGGCACCGACCGTCGCGATCACGACGCGGGCACGACGCTGCCAGATGGCGCGAAAGAGTCCGCCGAGATCGATATCCACATCCTGCTGACCGCCGACGCCCGACATGCCCTACCCCAAAAGCTTCCGCATTCAGCCGGAAGGTAAAGGAACATGGTAACGCAAGGGTTAATTGTAGGTACAACCGTGAGATGTTCGCGCCTTGAGTGGCCCGGATCGCAGTCCGATCAGCGAATTCCACTGGGAGTTTACCGGCTATTAACCCTAACGGATCGATAACGTCGCAGAGAGGTGTTCATTTCCGGAGCCAACGAGACCCGCATGTCGATCGCAGGCACAAAGACAGCACGCGCTTTCGCCGTGGCAATATTGTCGGCGCTTGCCAGCGGTTGCACGAGCTATCAGCCGGCTCCCAAGGGCTTCAGCGAGGCGACGATCCAGCCCTACAGGCTGGACAGCGGCGACCGCCTTCGTGTTACCGTATTCGAACAGCCGGCCCTCAGCGGAACCTACACGGTCGACCAGGCTGGCTACGTTGCGTTCCCGCTGATTGGAGGGGTGCCGTCACGCGGCCACACGCTTCCGGAACTGGAGGGGATGATCGCAGCCAAGCTGCGCGAAGGCTTTCTGCGCGATCCGGACGTGACGATTGAAGTCGACCGCTACCGCGCGGTCTTCATCATGGGCGAAGTGGGCCAGTCCGGCCAATACAGCTACGTTCCGGGGATGACCGTGCAGAACGCCATCGCGGTCGCCGGCGGCTTCACCCCGCGTGCAAACCAGGCGAATGCCGACATCACCCGCAAGGTCAACGGCCGCATCATAACGGGTCGCGTGCCGATCACCGATCCGGTGCTTGCGGGCGACACGATCTATGTTCGCGAACGACTGTTCTGAAGCCATGCTGAATGAACGTCCCTTGCGCATTCTCCATTGCTTCAGATCGCCAGTCGGCGGCATCTTCCGCCATGTTCGAGATCTCGCCGAGGCCCATGCGCAAGCCGGCCATCAGGTGGGAATTCTCTGCGACAGCACCACGGGCGGCTCCTATGAGGACGCGCTCTTCGACGAGGTCCGCCCTTTTCTGGCGCTCGGTATCGTCCGCACGCCGATCCATCGCACGATCGGGCCGTCGGACATTGGCGCGCTCTGGCGCAGCTACAATGAAATCAGAAGCTTGCAACCGGATGTATTGCACGGGCACGGCGCCAAGGGCGGCGCGCTCGCACGCATCATCGGTTCAGCCCTGCGGGTCAACAAGTATCGCGTAGCCCGCCTCTATTCGCCCCATGGGGGCAGCCTCCACTATGACCGGAGATCCCTGGCCGGCAGCGCCATCTTCCGGATGGAACGCTTGCAGGAGCGCCTCACCGATGCGCTCGTCTTCGTCTGCGATTTCGAGCGGCGGACCTATTTCGCCAAGATCGGGCGGCCTCCGGGGCGCAATGAGCTGATCTATAACGGCATCGGCGATACGGAGTTTGCGCCGGTCGAGACCAGGCCGGACGCCGTCGATTTTCTCTATATCGGCATGATGCGGGACCTGAAGGGTCCCGATCTTTTTATCGAGGGCTTTGCAGAAGCCGAGGGGCTCGCTGGACGGCCGCTCTCGGGCCTGATGATCGGCGATGGTCCGCAGCAATCCCAATATGAAGACATGGTAGCGCGCATGGGGCTCGGCGATCGCATCAGGATGCTCCCGGCGATGAAGGCTCGCGATGCGTTTGCGCTTGCCCGCACCGCTGTCATCCCCTCTCGCGCAGAGTCGATGCCCTACATCCTTCTCGAGGCGCTCGCTGCCGGAAAACCGGTGATCGCGTCCTGCGTCGGCGGCATGCCGGAAGTGCTGGGTGCCGACAGCGGAGCGCTCGTCGAGCCGGCAAATGCAAGGGCACTTGCTGAGGTCATGGCGGCCGCCGCGGTCGACCAGGACTGGGCTACCCGAACGATGCCCGATGCAGAGCGCTTCAAGTCCCGCTTCTCGGCTGCCGTGATGACCAGGCGCGTCATGCAACTCTATCGTGAACTCACGGAGGAATCGCTCTTCGCCGAGGCGCGCCTTCGTACAACGTAAGCGTTTCTTAGTGGCTTTCTGCTATCGGGGCGAAGGGACAGCGCCGGAAAGCCACTATGAACCAGTTTGACAGGCCCGAGACCTTCGATACCGAGGCGCTTCGCAAGAAGGTCTCCGAGATCCGAACGACTGCTCCCGACGATAAGAAGGCGGAAACGAGCCTGACGCCGCTCAATCCGCTGGCCCGCCAGATTGCGCTCCAGTTCCGGGCCGATACCTATTCTCCGGCCATGATCACCGGCCTCATCCGGCTGCTCGATCTCTCAGCCCTCTTTGCGATCGGCTACGCCATCAATACGCAATATGTCCGTCCCGCGCTTCAGGAGTTGCCGGTCTACCTCGCCATTCTCGCCCTTGGTTCAGCGCTCGCCGTGATCGCCATGCAGATCGCCGACACCTACCAGGTACCGGCACTCAGGGCCTGGCTGCGGATGACGCCCCGCATTCTGGCCGCCTGGATGGCGACCTTCGGCACGATCGCGCTCGTTCTTTTCTTCCTGAAATCAGGCCATCTCTATTCGCGCGTCTGGGTTGGCGGCTGGTTCGTCGCCGGCGCGCTCTTCCTAGTCGCCGAACGCGCCTTCATCGCCTACTCCATCCGGCATTGGTCACGCAACGGCACGATGGAGCGCCGCGCTGTCATCGTCGGCGGCGGTGTTCCGGCAAGAGACCTGATCCGCACCATCGAGCACCAGCCGGACAACGACATCCGCATTTGCGGCATCTTCGACGACCGCGACGAACGGCGCTCGCCGCACGTGATCGCCGGCTACCCGAAGCTCGGGACCGTCGACGAACTCGTGGAATTCGCGCGGCTCGCCCGGATCGACATGCTGATTTTCTCGCTGCCCCTGACGGCCGAAAGGCGCATCCTCGAACTCCTGAAGAAACTCTGGGTGCTACCGGTCGACATTCGTCTCGCCGCCCATGCCAACAATCTGCGCTTCCGGCCGCGCAGCTACTCCCATGTCGGTCAGGTGCCGATGCTCGACATTTTCGACAAGCCGATTGCCGATTGGGATTCCGTGGCCAAACGATGCTTCGACATCTTCTTCAGCATTGTGGCGCTCGCCTTGCTCTGGCCCGTGATGCTGGTCGCCGCGATCGCGGTCAAACTCACCTCCCCCGGCCCGATCATCTTCAAGCAACACCGCCACGGCTTCAACAACGAGGTCATCGAAGTCCACAAGTTCCGCTCGATGTACACGCACATGAGCGATCCGACCGCCCGCAGTGCGGTAACCAAGGGAGATCCCCGCGTTACGCCCGTCGGCCGCTTCCTGCGTAAATCCTCGATCGACGAACTGCCGCAGATCTTCAACGTGCTGAAAGGCGAGCTCTCGCTTGTCGGACCGCGCCCGCATGCCGTTCTCGCCCAAACCCGCAATCGCACCTATTCGGATGTCGTGGAGGGCTATTTCGCCCGCCACCGGGTCAAGCCCGGCGTCACCGGCTGGGCGCAGATCAACGGCTGGCGCGGCGAGATCGACAATGACGAAAAGATCCGCTTCCGCACCGCCTTCGACCTCTACTACATCGAGAATTGGTCGCTGCTTCTCGATCTCAAGATTCTGTTTCTCACGCCCTTCCGGCTGCTCAATACGGAAAACGCGTATTGATCTCCGCCAACGCCTCTCAGGTCGCCATCATACGACCCCAGCTCGCTGCGGTTTCGATCATCGGCTCCGGCCTGGTGACGATCGGCGTTTTCCTGTCGGGCTTCGTGATCGCAGAGCCCGCGCCCTATGAGGTCTTCATGGCGAGCCTCATCGGTCTCTGGTCGCTCTTCGGGCTGAAGATTTCGCGCGCTATCGCGCCCCTGCTCGCCCTGCTCCTCCTCTTCATGGTCGGCGGCCTCCTGTCGCTGACGGTGATGGCCCAACTCGCAACCGGGCCGATTTACATGGCCGTCTCCGGTTTCCTCGCGCTTACGGCCGTCTTCTTCGCCGCGATCATCGAAGATCGTCACCAGCGCCTGCGGCTCATCTTCAACGCCTGGGTCTCGGCTGCAGTCATCACGGCCCTTCTCGGCATTCTCGGTTATTTCGGTGCAATTCCAGGGGCGGCAAACTTCACCCTTTATGACCGCGCCAAGGGAGCATTCCAGGACCCGAACGTCTTCGGGCCGTTTCTCGCCGCGCCGGTGCTCTATTTGGTGCACGGCCTGCTCACGCAGCCGATCCGGGGCGCGCCGTTGAAAGTCGCCGGCCTGATCGTCTTGACCCTTGGTGTTTTCCTCTCCTTCTCCCGCGCTGCCTGGGCACTCAATCTCTTTTGCGTCGTCGCCCTGATCTTCGTCATGCTCCTCAAGGAGCGCAGCGGTCTGTTCCGGCTCAGAATTCTCGTGCTTGCGCTTTGCGGTGCGCTCTTCGTCATGGCAGCACTTGCCGCCGCCTTGCAATCGGAACAGGTGGCAGCGCTCTTTTCGAGCCGATCTCAACTCGTGCAGGACTACGACGGCGGGCACCTCGGGCGTTTCGACCGGCACCGGATCGGCTTTCTGATGTCGATGGAAAGGCCGCTCGGCATCGGGCCGATGGTGTTCAGCACGATCTTTCCGGAGGACGAGCACAATGTCTGGCTGAAAAGCCTGACGTCCTATGGCTGGATGGGCTTCGTCGCCTATGCGACGCTCATTGTGTGGACGCTCACGCTCGGCTTCCGACTTCTTCTGCTCGACCGGCCATGGCAGCCATACCTGATGATTGCGTGGGTGACGCTAATCGGCCATGTCGGAATCGGCAATGTCATCGACACCGATCACTGGCGTCATTTCTATATGCTTCTCGGCATAGTCTGGGGATGCGCCGCGCTCGAATACCGCAATCGACGGCAGACCCGCGCCGAAGGGCTCGCTTTGCCATGAAATCGCCCGTCGGCAGCGGATCGGCAGCCGTTCCGTTGCGTCTCCTCGAAGTCCTCGAACCAAGCGGCGGCGGCTCCGGGCGGCATTTCCTCGATCTGTGCCGCGGTATGCTCGCGCGCGGCCACCATGTGGAGGCGATCTATTCGCCGGTGCGCGCTGAAGACGGCTTCGTGCGCGAGCTCAGGGCCCTCGGTCTGCCGGCCGTACATGCGGTCGACATGCGCCGCGCGCCCGCCCCGTCCGACTTAGTGGCCTTCCGCGCCATCGGCCGCATCGCCCGCGAGCGGGGTCGCTTCGACGTCATCCACGGCCACAGTTCGAAAGCCGGGGCGCTCACCCGCTTAAGACTGCCGGGACCGCACGTACCGCGCGTCTACACGCCGCACGCCTTCAGGACCATGGATCCGACACTCGGTCGCGGGGGGCGGCTCGTCTACGGCGCGATCGAGTCGGCGCTCTCCTGGTTCTTCACCGATCACCTCATCACCGTTTCGAAGGACGAACGCGCGCACGGGCTCTCGCTCCGCGTCCCGAGCGGAAGGATGTCCGTTGTCACCAACGGGGTCGAGACCCCCTCGCCCGATATGGCGCAAACGGTCCGCGCAAGCTTCGGCATCCCGGCGGACGCTTTCGTCTACGGCTTCATCGGCCGCCTATGCGCGCAAAAGGCCCCGGAGCGCCTGCTCGATGCTTTCAAGAGCGCGGCTTCAGTGGTCGAGAACAGTCATCTGGTGATGGTCGGTTCCGGCGAGTTGGAAGGCGAGCTTCGCCGTGTCATTGCCGAGAGCGGCTTGCAGAACCGCATTCATCTGACCTCGGCTTTCAGCGGGCCGCAGGCAATTGCCGCTTTCGACCTGCTCGTCATGCCGAGCCGCTATGAGGCGATGTCCTACGTCATGCTCGAGGCTGCGGCTGCGGCACGGCCTATCATCATTTCCGATGTCGGCGGCGCGAGAACCGCCGTCGACAATGGTCAGAACGGCTTCATCGTTACCAACAGCGACGATATCTCGGATCTTGCCAAAGCCATGATTTCAGCCGCCGAGCCGGGAATTCATGCGAAGCTTGCCGCGGCTGCCCATGCCCGCAAGGACCGCTTCACGCTCGAACGGATGCTCGACCAGACAGAAGTGGTCTATCGTGGACTCGCAACGCGCCGGCGCGCTGACGGGCCTAATAGGCAAGCGCCATCGGCAGATTGGGTGTTCGCGACAGAGGGTGGGTCTTAACGCGGAAAGCGGGCCTCGAAGGCGCCACGGAGCGCCCGGCGAGACCCGCATTCGCCGCTCTCCTGGCCTAGTCTTCGGCGGTCGGTTCTTCTTGCTGCAGCTTCTGCTGCAGGAGAAGTTCGTCGGCCGGCTTTGACTGTTCGGTCTTCGTCACGCTGGCCGTCGTGATCTCCTTGTCTGCCGGGTCCGTCGAGGCCGTGGTGTTGGTATGGCCGAGGCACGCGGCTGATGCTGCCGTCGCGGAAAGCGCGAGGGCGGCTGCAAGTACGAGGATGCGCTTCATAGGGCTTCTCCTGTTGTTGCAGACGTAGTGTATCCGCGCCTCTGTCGCCGTCCAAATCACAAAACCGTTCGTTCCACTGCGCCTTCCGTCACTCCGGCTTTCCTCAAAGCTGCGGAAGGACGGTCGAAATTCCATTTTCCCCTTGCGCCGCCCGTATGTTCCGACTAATGAGAGCGGGCTTGTAACAAAGCGGGTCGGAGCGTAGCGCAGCCCGGTAGCGCACTTGACTGGGGGTCAAGGGGTCGTGGGTTCGAATCCCGCCGCTCCGACCATTTAATTCCCTGAAAATCAAGGTTATTCTGTCCTCGCCACATGGGGAGCGGATACGTCTGCAAATCGACGCGGGGGTTCGCGGCGGTCCTGTCGTTGGGCTCTGCGCAGGCCGGCGAACAACGACTCAGACTAGGCTGGCACGCCGAGCCGCTGTTCGCCGAGCTGGACATTTCAGATCGAACGGATTGCCAGCGAGTTCAGCAGCAAGGCCGAGTCGATCGAGATATCGACGCTGACGTCATTGAGCAGTGCCCAGATACGATCGGCAACTCCGACATAGACCCAGAGTTCGCAGCCGGCCGGGAAGGCCATCGCCGTGGACAGGTTGATAATTCTTCTTTCACCACGGACCGTCTGGAATGCTCGTGCCGGGGAAGCTCTCGCCGTCGCCGCGGCAGTCGAGACCCGATATGAACCATTGGTCGCTCACCTCGTTCGCCGGATCGACGTCATCCCAGTTCCAGAACACAGCCATCACGAGCCTGCCGCGCGTCCCCCAGCTCGCCCACCAATGTGGGCCGCCGAAACGCAAGAGACAGTTCCTCCCTCGCCAGGCCGACACTGTCGCGGAATTCACTTCCGCGGTTCGGGCCGGGAGCCAATGTACACGCCCAGGGCGAGCATAATCGACGCGATGATGGATGCTGTCGACAAGGAGGGTTGAAGGCGGAGCCAGAAGAATGCGAAGCCAAGAGCCATCAACGACAACGCACAGATCTTCGCGCCCCGTGATATCGCACCATCCTCCCGCCAGTCGCGCAACGGCCGCCCGAACAAGGGATGATCGAACAGCCATTGTTCGAGACGCGGAGAAGACCGGGCAAAGAGCCAGGCGGCCAGGAGAAGGAAGGGGGTCGTCGGCAGAAGCGGCAGGAATATGCCGGCCACACCAAAAAGGACCATGACCCAGCCGAGCCCGAGAAGAATAAGGCGCATGGAAAGATTCAACTGATTTCTCCTTGTCAGGGCAAGAACCTGCGGGAGATTTGCTCCACATCCTGTGGTAGTCGCTGCTTGCCTGTCAATGCGACAGGGGCTGGAACCGCGATCGCTCGCTGATCTCCCCCCGGCCGGAACACAACTCACAGCGCTATTTGATGCTCACATTCTAATGCACGGCGATCGGGAGCTTGCGCTCCGATCTCGACCATCGGCGCGGGTGGTTGATCTGGAGCAATGACCAGCGGCGTGCTGCCAGCTATTTGCTAACCTGGTGGATGGATCGAAGAGATCGACGGATGGCGAGACGACGGAGCGGATTGAGGTGGGGATTGGCGCTGGTCGTCGCCTGCATGCTCGTCCTGCAGGCCGTTGTCGGCGCGCTCGCCGGCCCGCGGCCGGATCTCCGGCAACTCGATGCTTCCGGCAATCCGCTCTGCGTCACGGGCGCAACCCATTCCGACACTGAACAGGGCGGCGGCGATCACGACAAGCTGCCCGACTGCTGCGTTTCCGGATGCTGCATTTCCTCGCCGCTGCCGGCTGCACCTTGCGACAGCGCGTCGCTGCGTGCGGCATTGCCGTCTTCGTGCGCTGCCTTGCCTTCGTATGGACGGGTATTTGTCCGCAAGAGTGACCATAATCCCGGCAGTCCTCGAGCCCCACCGGCAACCGCCTAAGCCATCCGCGTGCCCTTCGACCCGCCCCGCCCGCCGGATGTCCTCCGCAGTCAACGGCAGCAGCACGCACAGTCGCAAATTCAACAACTTCGGCAATGCCGCGGAGAAGCAACGCTGATCCGTGAAAACCCCGCCGGCTGCGAGCCGGTACTCGATACAGGAGAGAACTCCAATGCTTAAGAAACTGTCCTTGGCCGCCGCATTGGTCGCCGTGGGTTCGGGAGCGGCGATCGCTCACACGACGCTTGAAACGACAGAGGCCCCGGTCGGCGCGAGCCACAAAGCCGTCTTCCGCGTGCCACATGGTTGCGAGGGCAAGCCGACCAACGTGGTACGCGTCCAGATTCCGGAAGGTGTCATCGCCGTAAAGCCGATGCCGAAGCCCGGATGGACCCTGGAAAGGGTCACCGGTGCCTACGCGAACACCTACGACTATCACGGTACGCCGGTGAAGGAAGGCGTGAAGGAAGTGCTGTGGAAGGGGGGCGACCTAAGAGACGACGAATATGACGAGTTCGTGGTGCGCGTCTATCTTACGTCGGACCTGCCGGTGGGCAAGACGCTCTATTTCCCGATTGTGCAGGAATGCCCGGCGGGAGCAACTGAACGGTGGATCGAGATTCCAGCCGAAGGCCAGAGCGGCGATGATCTCGAATTTCCGGCTCCCGGGCTGAAGCTGCTCGAAAAGGCGGGCGGACACTGAGCCGCCGAGAGAAGAAGGGAAGGTGCCGGCCCGGCGCGTTTCCCAATGACCGGTGGAGGAACGTCATGGTCGCTGCACGCCAGCCACGCTTGAACGGACGCCGACCTCGCTGGGCTCGCATCCCGGCCATGGTGATGCTTGCCTGTTCCGCCTGGTTCTGGATTGCTGTTGCGGCCTTTGCCCATGCTTCGCTCATCGAGACCAGCCCAGCCGACAATGCCGTGCTCGCGGAGGCGCCTGCGACGTTCTCCATGACCTTCAGTGAGCCGATTTCGCCGCTCACGCTCAGACTGGTCAAGCCGGACGGATCGAGCTTCAGCCTCGAACATTTCGTGCTGCGCGACCGAACGCTGGAAATCGAGCTTCCGCACGATCTCGCCCGGAAAACGCATGTGCTGAGCTGGCGTGCAATCTCCGAAGATGGGCATCCGGTCGGCGGCTCCGTCGTCTTCTCGATCGGAACGCCGAGCGCAACGCCTCCCGAAGCCACTGGAAAGATCGATTGGCCCGTCCGCACAGCAGTCTGGTTGGCGAAGATCGCCCTCTATCTCGGCCTCTTTCTCGGAATCGGCGGGTCGTTTGCCGTGACATGGCTTGGACGGGGCGAGCGCTCCGGATCCCTCGCAACTCTCGTGCTCCTCGGCATTGGGCTGGTCGGAGGGACGCTGTCGGTCGGCTTCCAAGGGCTCGATGCTCTCGCCGTTCCGCTCGGACGGATCTCGGATTTAGCGGCCTGGCAAGCGGGAATGAACACGAGCTTTGGCCGGACCGCTATCGTTGCCTTCCTTGCCTCGGTGATCGCCATCTTCGCGCTTGCCGCAAAAGGCGGCCGCGGGCGCCCGCTTTCCCTGGCGACACTCGCGGGAACGGGTCTGGCGCTTGCCCTAAGCGGCCATGCCGGCGCCGCCGAGCCGCAATGGCTCGCACGATCAACAGTTTTCCTTCACGGCATCGCCGTCGCGTTCTGGACAGGAGCGCTGATCCCGCTTGGATTGGCGCTCGAACGCCGCACGCCAACGTGTAGAGGCATGCTTCGCCGCTTCTCCGGAACGATTCCGCTTGTGCTCGCCTGCCTTGTCGTCACCGGCATGCTGCTGAGTGTGGTCCAGGTCCAGAAACCTTCGGCATTGTTTGAGACCGCCTACGGGGAGGTGTTCCTCGTCAAACTGGCTTTGCTCGTCCCGGTCTTCGCGCTGGCCGCATTCAACCGCTGGCGGTTGACGAAGCCGGCCGAGCACCAGGACCCTTCGGCAATGGGGCGCCTTGTGGGGTCGATCGCCGCCGAAACTGCGATCGTCGTCTTGATCTTCGGAGTGGCCGCTGCATGGCGGTTCACGCCGCCGCCGCGCGCTTTGGCGATCGCCGCCGCCAAGCCGGCGGTCGTCCATATTCACACAGACAAAGCAATGGCAAATGTCCAACTCTCGCCGGGAAGCGCGGGGCAGGTCGAAGCATCCATCGACCTATTGAGTGGCGACTTCGGGGCGCTGAACGCCAAGGAGGTCACGCTCGTTCTTTCCCAACCGTCGTCTGGCGTCGAATCGATCCGCCGGCCCGCACGGCGAGCCGCGGAAGCGAATTGGCGCATCGACCAAATCATCATCCCCCTGCCCGGTACATGGCATGTGCGGGTCGACATACTGATTTCCGACTTCGAGCTCGCGAGGCTCGAAGGCGAGGCTGATATTCGCCCCTGAGAGGCTTCAATGCCTCAGTTGCAAAGCGAGCGCAGAGCGTCTGGTCGCATGATATCGACCGTTCTTGCGTCCCGTAACGCTATGACGCTTCGGTCTTTCAGTTTGGTCATGACGCGCGATACCGTCTCGATCGTGAGGCCGAGATAGTCCGCAATGTCTTGCCGCGACATCGGCAATCGCAGCTGCCGAATGCCTCCCTGGCGGTTCGACAGGTCCAATAGGAATGCGGCGATGCGTTCCACCGCACATTGCCTTCCGATAACCAGAAGGTGCTCCTGGGCGCGCGCCAGGCCGGTCAAGGCAAGAGCGAGGAGCTCGCGCGAATATTCCTGCATCGGACGCCGGCCAAAAACGGCCAATCTTGTCTCGGTGATTGCCTGGGCAAAGAAGCGATGCTCGGCGCCTGCCTCAAAGCCGAACATCTCCCCCGCCAGGTGAAAGGAGACGACCTGTCGCCGCCCGTCCGACAGCAGGCGGTAGACGCGCACCGCTCCAGTGGCGACCTGGTAGCATTTTTCAACGGCATCGCCTTCTGCGTAGATCTCTCGGCCGGACTTGTATGTTGTAACAAGATGAGGTCCCGGAATTGACGCGCTTGTGACGCTGTCCGACGACTGGAAGCTTTGCTCTGCGGGCTGTGAAGCGGCGTACATCTCTTGTCCCCTTGATCGTTTCGGGGAAAGATTGCCAATTCACGGCTCGGCGATAAATTCGGTTAGCTCACTAAGGGAAACTACTTAGAGCGGTACGAGAAGGCTTCTGCCCGCGCTTCCTCCGGCTATCTCGCCACCGCAGCCAGGCCGTTCACAACTCCCAAGAGATCAGAACCGCTGATCGGCTTTGTCAGAATGATGGTACCGGCATGTTCGCGAAATGCAGACATTCCGTCGACGAGCAGGATGATTCGGCTTCCACTATCCTGCAGGATTCGCGCGGCTTGCGCCTCGGACTTCAATATCTCATCGTCGACGATGGTGCAAAGCGAGGCCGTTGAGGAACCTTCGGCCTTCCACAAGGCGTCGTAGGACTCGGTCGAATATCCCTCGACCTCGAGCGCGAACGCCAGGGACCGCCGGAGGCCATGATCTGGTGCAACGACGACAATGCTTTTGTCAGCCACAACGTACGGTCCTGCGCAAAACTGGCGTGCACATGCCCGCCGATAGGCGGTCATCTAAATGCCTGTGAGAAGGCGACGCATTGCGCGAGATCAATACTTTAGAACTACGAAGGCCCGAAACCCGCCGCGAGAGCCATGCGAACGAGATGCGGGAGGTTTTTTGCCTTCATCTTGGCCATGACATTGGCGCGGTGCACCTCGACCGTGCGGGGGCTGATGTCCAGGTCATAGGCGATCGATTTGTTCGGCAAACCGGCGACCACAGCCGAAAGCACCTGGCGTTCTCTCTCGCTGAGCGTATGAAGGCGCCCCTGAACGTCGTCGATTTCGTCCCCGTCGAAATCGACGACGTTCAGCTGTTGGGACGCCCTTTCGATCGCCTCGATGATCACGGAGTCTTCGAAGGGTTTCTCGATAAAGTCCAATGCTCCCGCTTTCATGGCCTCGACCGCCATCGGCACATCGCCGTGTCCGGTGATCACAATGGACGGTATCCTGATTTTCTGATCGCCGAGACGGCGAATGAGATCGACGCCGGACATCTCCGGCATTCTGAGATCCGTTACGAGAATTCCATTGCGGACGCTCGGCGCGAAAGCGAGGAAGGCCTCTGCCGTTTGATGCATTTTCACAGCGAAGCCGTTCATCGTCAGCATGAAGGCAAGCGACTTCCTGACCGGCTCTTCGTCATCAACAATGTGCACGGTGTAGTCAGTCATTTGCATTGATCCGTTCATCCAAATAGGCGGGAAGCGTGAACCGGAAAGTAGCTCCACCAGCCGCATTTTTCGAGACCGTCATCTCACCGCCATGAGCTTCGACGATACGCTTCGAGATCGAAAGGCCGATGCCCATTCCGCTTGCCTTGGTCGTGACAAACGGTTTGAAGAGCTGCCCGGCAATTTCCTCCGGAATGCCTCCGCCTGTGTCTTCCACGACGACGGCGACCTCGCCCGCATCGGCGGGCATCGTGCGGATTGTAAGTTCACGACGCTCGGCATGACGCATCGCCTCGATGGCATTGCGCATCAGGTTGATGAGGACCTGTTGGACCTGAACGCGATCAACCATCACCATCTCGGCACCGGGCATATATTCGAACACGGTTCTGACGCCGCCCTCGCGGGAACCGACCAGCGCCAGCGCGCCGGCTTCCTCCACCAGTTTGCGGATGTCTTCGGGCGCCTTTTCCGTTTCGCCTTTCGTGACGAATTCCCTGAGGTGCTTGATGATCTGCCCGGCGCGCAGGGACTGGCTCGCAATCTCCTCCAGGGCTCCGCGCATTCTCGTTGCGACGCTATCGTCCATGTCGCGCAACAGTCTCGTACAGCCATGGGCGTAGTTTGCGATTGCCGACAGGGGTTGGTTCAACTCATGCGCCAGCGTCGATGCCATTTCGCCCATTTCGTTGAGACGGGCCAGTCTCGCCAGCTCAGCCTGGATCTGTTCGAGCCGTGCGGCTGACTCCTCCCGCTCAGTCAGGTCCCGGATAAAGCCCGTGAAAAACCGTTCGCCGCCCGATTTCATCTCCCCCACGGCGAGCTTCATCGGAAACGTCGATCCATCCTTCCGCCGTCCGACGACGACCCGATCAATGCCGATGATGCGCTTCTCGCCGGTTTTCAAGTATCGCTGCATGTATCCATCGTGCTCGTGACGATAGGGTTCCGGCATCAAGATGCGCAGGTTTTCGCCGATGACCTCCTCCTCCGCATATCCGAACTGCCGGACGGCGGCGGCGTTGAAGGAGACGATCGTGCCCCTTGTGGAACTGACCACAGTCGCATCCGGAACCGTGTCCAGTATCGATCGAAGATGAGCGTCACGTGCTCTGACAACGGCTTCCGTCCGATCGATGGCGCGTCTAGCCGCCTGGAGCACCTCGCCCAGAACCACAATCAGAAAAACCGTCGAGCCGAAGATGACCAGCTCGCCTACATTCGGGCCGGAACCACTCTCGATCTGCTGAATAGAGATTGCTCCAAGAAGCGACAGGCCGACTGCGAAGGCGACCTGTTTCAGGTCGCCGACCATTGCGGTAACCAGGATCGCGGGGAGGAATGAAAGGAGAATGATGCTGTCGCCAATGAATTCCCGTAGCGCCAATCTCAGTGCAAGAACACTCATCACGGCCGCAATCGCGACAATGTAGGCCGAAACGCGATTGACCCGCCACCTGATGAGCGACCCCCCCGGCCGTGTCCTCTCCACGATGCCTTTTGAATGCATTCCGTTATCCATCGCCGGGTACGAATTGGTCGTTGTGCGCCGCACATCGCGGCACAACGGCGTCCAGCCGCGCCTTTTCGAACCTTCCATAGACCAAGTCGACGCCGTCAGCCATCCGGCCATCTGGAACAAATCGTCCCAGGATTGCATGGCCGCCGGTCGCCTTAGTTTGCAAAGGCTGTCCTGTGGATGTCATTCATCGCCCGCTTCAGGTCATCGATGGCGGATGTGGAGGGGAGAGTCTCTCCTTCGAGTTCGGGCGGCAGCTTCCACCCGGGCTCGACGCCCTGCATGTTCGGCAGTTCGTGGGCAATGCCTTTGTGGCAGTCGATGCAGGTGGCCTTGCCCGGCAGCAGGTAGCGGGTATGGATTTCGGCGGCGCGCTGCGTCTGCTTGGAAAGGTCCATCGCCGCCGACGAGTGACAGTTGCGGCATTCGAGGCTGTCGTTAGCCTTGAGCCGCGCCCATTCATGTTTGGCAAGTTCGAGGCGATGGTCGAGGAATTTCTCGCGTGTATTGATGGTTCCGAAGATCTTGCCCCAGACCTCCTTGGACGCCTGCATCTTGCGCGCGATCTTGTCCGTCCATTCATGCGGCACGTGGCAGTCTGGGCAGGACGCCCGCACGCCCGAGCGGTTGGAGAAATGAATGGTGCGCGTCAGTTCCTCATAGACGTTGGTTCGCATCTCATGACAGGAGACGCAGAAGGTTTCCGTATTGGTAAGCTCCAACGCGGTGTTGAAAGCGCCCCAGAAGACGACGCCGCCGACGAAGCCGCCGAGCGTCAGGAAGGCGAGGCTGAGGGTTGCGGCCGGCGTGGTGAGAACCTTCCACACCCAGAGCAGGACGCGCTTTATCCGAGCCATGACCTACTCGCTCCCCGCCTGCTTGACGCCCATCTCGCTCATGTCCCTGAAGGTATTGCCGACGAGCGGACGCACATCGGCCTGCGGGACATGACAGGCCGTGCAGAAATAGCGCCGCGGCGAAACGTCGGCGAGCATCTGGCCTTCGCGCGTCATGTAATGCGTGACGCTGATCATCGGCGCGCCCGACTCTTGCGTCAGCTCCCGTTTGTGGCAGGAAAGGCACCGGTTGGTATTGACCGAAAGCTGATAACCCTCGATGGAATGCGGAATGATCGGCGGCTGGTCCGGATAGGCGCGCTCCTTGCGGGCGTCGTCCACGACCCATTTGGGGATCGGCTTCGCCTCCGTCTCGCCCATCTCCTGCGGCGGCCCGGAGAGTTCCGGCGCCCTTTCACCTGGTGCCATCTGGGCTATCGCCCCCGTTGCGACGAACAGAATCGCCAACAGCGCGCCGAGCCACGACCCGGGGCTTCTCATCATGCGACAGAGACGATTTTGACCGCGCATTTTTTGAAATCCGTCTGTTTGGAGATGGGATCGGTTGCGTCGAGCGTCACCTTGTTGATCAGCTTGCTGGCGTCGAACCAGGGTACGAAGATAACGCCCGGCGGCATGCGGTTGCGGCCGCGTGTCTCGACGCGGGCGCGAATCTCGCCGCGACGGGAAACAATCCGCACCTCGGCGCCCTGGTTGATGCCGCGATCGCGGGCGTCACCGGCATTCATGAAGCAAACGGCACCGGGGAACGCCTTGTAGAGCTCCGGCACCCGCATCGTCATCGAGCCCGAATGCCAATGCTCGAGTACGCGGCCCGTCACCAGCCAGATGTTGTATTCGTCGTCGGGAGATTCCGCCGGCGGTTCGTAGGGAACGGCAAGGATCACCGCCTTGCCATCCGGACGGCCATAGAACTTCACGCCCTCCCCCGGCTTCACATAGGGATCATAGCCCTCCCGGTAGCGCCACAGCGTCTCCTTGCCATCGACGACAGGCCAGCGGAGCCCCCGTTCCTCGTGGTAACGGTCATAGGGCGCCAGGTCATGCCCGTGTCCGCGCCCGAAGGATGCATATTCCTCGAACAGGCCTTTTTGGATGTAGAAGCCGAAAGCCTCGGCCTCCCGGTTGGCGTATTCCCTGTTGATTTCGCTCGCCGGGAAACGGTCAACATTGCCGTTCTTGAAGAGCACCTCGTAGAGGGTCTTGCCGCGATAGCCGGGGTTGGCGTCGAGGATATCGGCCGGCCAGACCTCGTCGGTGGTGAAGCGCTTCGAGAATTCCACCATTTGCCAGAGATCGGAACGTGCCTCTCCGGGCGCATTGACCAGCTGGTGCCAGACATGGGTGCGGCGCTCGGCATTGCCGTAGGCGCCTTCTTTCTCCACCCACATGGCGGCCGGAAGGATCAGGTCGGCGCTCATTGCGGTGATCGTCGGATAGACGTCGGAGACGATGATGAAATTATCCGGATTGCGGTAGCCCTGGTACGTCTCGTTCTGCGTATTGGGAGCCGCCTGGACGTTGTTGTTGACCTGAACCCAATAGAAATTGAGCTTGCCGTCCTTCAGCATGCGGTCCTGCTCGACGGCGTGGTAGCCGGGCTTCTCCGGAATGAGACCATGGGGAATGCGCCAGATCTCCTCGGCGTGCTTGCGGTGCTCCGGATTGGCGACGGTCATGTCGGCGGGCAGCCGGTGGGCGAAGGTACCGACCTCGCGTGCCGTCCCGCAGGCCGAAGGCTGGCCGGTCAGCGAGAATGGGCTGTTGCCGGGCTCGGAGATCTTTCCGGTCAGGAGATGGAGGTTGTAGACCATCTGGTTGGCCCAGACGCCGCGCACGTGCTGATTGAACCCCATGGTCCAAAGAGACATCACCTTGCGGTTGGGATCGGCATAAAGATCGGCCAATTGTTCGAGGAACCCAGCCTCGACGCCCGTCAGTTCGACGGTCTTGTCGAGCGTGTATTCCGAAACGAAAGTCTTGAAGCTTTCGAAGTCGCTCGGCGTCATCTTGGCCGCATCCTTGGCGTTCTTCGCCTTGAGCTCAAGCGGATTGTCTGGCCTCAGGCCGTAGCCGATGTCGGTCGCGCCAACCATGAAGGTCGTATGCTTCTTGACGAAATCCTCGTTCACCCGGCCCGTCTGAATGATGTGATTGGCGATGTAGTTGAGGATCGCGAGATCGGTGCCCGGCTTGAAGACGATCGGAATGTCAGCGATATCCATGCTGCGATGGGTGAAGGTCGAGAGCACCGCCACCTTCACATGCTCGTGCCCGAGCCGCCTATCGGCAAGACGCGTCCAGAGGATCGGGTGCATTTCCGCCATGTTCGAGCCCCACAGCACGAAGGCATCGGCGTGTTCGAAATCGTCGTAACAGCCCATCGGCTCGTCCATGCCGAAGGTCCGCATGAAGGCGACAGCGGCCGAGGCCATACAGTGGCGGGCATTGGGATCGAGATTGTTGGAGCGGAAGCCGGCGCGCATGAGCTTTGTGGCCGCATAGCCTTCGAAGATCGTCCATTGCCCGGAGCCGAACATACCGACCGCGGTCGGCCCCTTCTCCTTCAGCACTTTCTTGCACTGCTCCGCCATGACGTCGAAGGCTTCGTCCCAGCTCACGGGTTCGAACTCGCCATCCTTGGCATAGGCGCCGTTGCGCTTGCGCATCAGCGGCGTTTTCAGCCGGTCGGCGCCGTACATGATCTTGGAAAGGAAATAGCCCTTGATGCAGTTGAGGCCACGGTTGACCTCGGCCTGCATGTCGCCGTGGGTGGCGACGACCTGCCCCTCCTTGACGCCAACCATGACGCCGCAGCCGGTGCCGCAGAAGCGGCAAGGCGCCTTCGCCCATTTTATCTGCAGCGCTTCGACACCGCCCGGCACCGGTTGCGCCGCGGCGGGAAGCGCAATGCCCGCAGTGGCTGCGGCGATGCCGGCGGCATGCGCCTTCAAGATTTCACGCCGCGTCAGTTCGCCGGTCATGGCCGATCTCTCCTTGAGTTTCGACATGCTCAAAAACCATGTTGGCTGCCACCACGCCCTCAAGCACCGCGATGCGCGAAAGGCTTTCGCCGAGCATCCCGGTGCTCGTGCCCTCGATCACGACGACGATCTTTCCCGCCTCATGCGCGTACACCTCGACGTTCGGCATCTCGGCAAGTTGAGCGACGACGCGCTCCTGCATATGCGGTAATGCCACAACGACGGCGCTCGAGATGTGATAGGGCGCGCTCGGATCAGACATGCACGCTCTCCCCTCTGACTTCACGAAGGCCGATGGCCGCGACAGGGCAGACGGCAAGACAGGCGCCGCAGCCGGTGCAGGCCTCTTCCCTGAGCTCGGGCAAGAACGGTCCGCCGGCACGCGGACGGAACCGGATCGCCTCGGTCGGACAGGCATCGCGACAGGCCTGGCAATCGGTGTGATTCCTTGCGAGACAACTCTCGCCGATCATCGCGACGTGTGGGAAGTGCTGTGGCCGGCCGGTGAAAACCGGCTCGGGACAGAGTTCCGCGCATTGGCCGCAGAACGTGCACTCCGCGACGGAGAAATCGAGCGCGGGGCGATCTGCGATCAGCTGGATGATGTGCGTCGGACAGGCGTCGACACATCTACCGCACCCCGTGCAGGCTTCGAGGCTCGCGGCGGTAGCCCCGGGGGGACAGACACGTTGACCTCGCCCCTCGTAACGACCGCGCAGAAAATTCCGCCTTGATATGTAGATGCCCTCACCCATGCCACCCTCAATGCACTGGCGGACCGGGTGGTCCGAAGACGAGCTGGAACATCCAAACGAGAAATCCGTAGGCACCGACGACGCCCACGGCTACGATCGGCCAGATGCCGAACGCCAACACGAGAAAGGTAACGAACTCGGTTCTCCGCTGCGACCGCAATGGGCCCGCCGTGGTCCGATCGACATCAGGCATCTTGCGCCTCCTCCTCGAACGCATGCGCCTTTCAAAAGTCTAGCGCGGTGAAAACAAAAATAAAGGGAAGGTCCAAATAATTCATCCATTTGATATTTCTGCGCTTCTCGAATTGATTTTCGTCAATTACTGGCAGTGGCGGAACGAAGAATCTCCCCTATTGAAAATATATAAAAAACCAATTTGCTTCCTTAAGAAGGCCCGGCGCACTTAGGTTATATTACGCCGGGACCCATTATACACTTGGCACGCTGCCAATTGACTACTGAAGCGCGGCAGCGAGGGCTGCGTCGAGGCGCTCCTGAGCCTTCTTCGGCAATTTGATGCCCTTGACCTTCTCGACATTGGCGGGCGCGTCGCCAACGACCACGACGCCGACCATCCCCATGCCGACGTGCGGAGTGCATTTGACGCCGTAGACTCCGGGTGCGTCGAACGTCACCTTGTATGTCTCGTTCATCTTGCCCTTGAAGGGCGTGGCGCCGTCGGGAATCATATCCTTGATGGTCTCGACATTGTGCCCTTTGTCGGTCGGCACGAAAGTGACGCTGTCGCCCGGATTGACCTTGACGAATGCCGGCTCGAATACCATCGACCCTTCCGCGCCCTTATTCAACATATGAACCTCGAAGTCGGCGGCGAATGCGGTACCGGTGAAGGCGGCAAGAATTGCGGCGACTGCAACGCCCTTTGCGATTATGCGCACTGAAATTCTCCTTAGGTTTCAGAACCCTGTTCGGTTCCTGCAAAAAGGAGATAGGACACTAACGGCGCCCGGTCTTTGATGTCTGTCAAACAAATCCCATGAAGATCGGTCAGTCCCGCCCGCCCTCGGCAAGCAGAGCCAGCCCAGCCATGTCGCAGACGATCAGCTTCTGGCGCCCGCCTTCGACCAGACCCTTCGCCTCCCAGGCGCTCAAGATGCGCGAGACGGTGTGCAGCGTGGTGCCGGTCATCTCGGCGATGTCCTGACGCGAGATCGGAAAGTCGATGCGGATGCCGCCTTTTTCCTGCTTGCCCGCCTGGCGAGAAAGGCGCAGCACCGCATGGGCCACGCGCCGCTCTACTTCCTGCGTGGACATTTCACGGATTCGCGTGTGCGCCTCTTCCAGACGCTGACCGATCGTCTGCATGGTGCTGATTGCCAGACGCGGATTTTGCTCGACGAATTGCGGCCAGAGGTCCGTCGGCCAGGATAAGGCGACGCTTTCGGTGACCGCCGTCGCGGTGCCTGGATAGTCCGAACGCTGCAGTGCCTTGGCGAACCCGAAGAGGTCTCCCGGATGGACGACGCGTACGATGATCTGCTGGCCATCCTCCGTGACCTGGGTCACCTTCAGCCGCCCATGCAGGAGAAGGAAAAAGCTGGTGGCCGTCTGGCCCTGCTCGAACACGGCGTCGCCTGGCGGCACGCGTCTTGCCGTTGCGTGACCCAGCAATCTGTCAAGATCCGCGTCGCTCATCCTGTCGAACAGGGGAAGCGACCTCACCACGCTCCGGTCGATCTTCATTCCATCTCCCCCATCGGCGCGCCTAGCGCGCCCTCACCTGCACCCCTTATGAGTCCTATCATGGCAGGCAGGGGGAAAAAAGCCGAGGTTCGCGCCGGTCGCGCATGACGGGCATCATACGCGCAGGCCCCTCGCCTTCAGCGTCTTTAGAAGGGGCGCATACCAGCGAATATCCTTCACCAGGCGGAAACCCACATTGTCGGGAGGAGCGCCGACGGCGCAGCCGCCACCCTTGGGATTGCGGACGAAGGAACTGAGCGCGGCGCGGTGCTTGCCGGTCGCGATGTAGATCCCGCAGGAGGAGGCATCGCTGATGACGGACCCCGAACGGTCCAGGGTGACACGGCGGCTACAGGTCGTCGTCCACTCCCAGACATTGCCGGCGAAGTCGGCAAGCCCGGTCTCGCTTTCTCCGAAGTGTCTGAGCGGCTGCGGCTCCGGCTCGCGCGACGCCTTGCGCGCCGTCTCGCGGCGATAGTCGGCGAGCCAGCGCAGGGCCGGATTCGAGCTGTCGGAATCGACGCCGAGGGCATCGTCCGGGAAACGGCTGCCGGCGGCAAAGGCGAGTTGCTCGTCCGTCGGAAGCACCCAGACCGCGCCGGTGTTGCGGCTGAACCAGGCGGCATAGGCCTCTGCGTCGTCGAAGCTGACGCCAGTTGCCGGTATCAGTTCAGGATCCGCTGGCGCATGCTCGGGCTCGGCGGGCGGACAGGCGCCTTCGGCGACACAGCGCGCATAGTCCGCGGCCGTCACCTGGTATTTCATGATGGTGAGCGGCGCGCTCATGCGCACCGTCATCATCGGCCCGTCGACGGCATAGCCATTCTTGAAAAATTCGCCAGCGACGCGGTAACGGAAGTCCCGCGGGGCGACAACGACGATGGGCGGCTCGTCGAGCGCGATGCCGACCGGTGCGCTGAACAAAAGGCCCGATTGCTTTGCGAGGAGGCCGGCGAGAAGCAGGAAGAGGACCGATGGGATCGCCAGCGATAAGGACGTGACTTCTCGTTTGTCTGAAAGCGCGGCCATGACGGCCTCCTTGCGACGATCCTTCTTTGCTTGTTTCCGCAAAGGATCATGCGGCGACATCAATGCCTGCGCCGGCGGAGCTCCCGCCGGCGCAGGCCGCGCGCGACGGTCTCAGGTGCCCGACGGTGCGCGAACCGACGTCATGAGATCGTCGTTCCACTCGCCGGTGACGGTGAAATGGGCAGCGGCGCCGAGCTCGAACGCTTCGATCAGGTTATGGTTCACATAGGCGTAGATGCCGGGCTGCTCGAAGGTGTAGAAGGCCGCGCCTGCCGTGCCGCCGGGAATGAACCAGGTTTCCTGGTCGCGATCCGGAGGATTGCGGAACTTGCCGGTCGCCCAGACATAGTCGCCGTGGCCGCCGATCAGATGCGGGCGGGTGTCGCGGTTGGCTTGCGAATGAACGATCAGGACCTTTTCGCCGACGGCGGCCTTCAGCGCGTTGTCGCCGGTGAGCGCCCCCACCGCGCCGTTGAAGACAATGTGGCTCGGGGTCAGGGTTCGCATCACCTCCAGCGTATCCGCATAGGCGTCGCCGGCGCTCTCGTACTTCTTGAAATTGCCCTGCTCGTCACGCGGCACGTAGAAGTCCTGCTCGCCGACATAGTAGACCTTGTCATAGGTCAGCGACTTGCCCTGGCCGTCCGTCAGTCCCTCGCGCGGCAGCACCATGATCGCGCCGTTCATGCCGGAGGTGACGTGCCATGGAACCATGCCGGGAGGTGCGCAGTGGTAGACGAAGACGCCTGCCTTCGTCGCCTTGAAGCGCAAAACCGTGCTCTCGCCCGGGTTGACGACCGTCAGCGCGCCGCCGCCAAGCGCGCCGGTTGCCGAATGGAAGTCGATATTGTGCTGCAAGGTGTTGGTTTCTGGGTTGACCAGCGTCAGTTCGACATAGTCGTCCTGGTGCACGACCATCAACGGACCGGGAACCGAGCCGTTGAAGGTCATCGCCTGGACTTCCGTGCCCTGGTCGTCGACAACGATCTTCTTCTCCTCGATCGTCAGCATGAACTCGACGAGCTTCGGGCCGCCTTCGGCCTTCTGCGCATGGGCGTGGACGAATGGCGGCTTGACGAGATCGACCTTCACGCGTGGCAGCGAAGCAACGTCAACGGCGGCGGTCTTGGCGACCGCCTCTTCCGCATGCGCGGATACCGCGCCGACGAGCGGCGTCAGTGCGCCCGCAATCGCCGCGCCGGCCAGCATGCTGCGGCGTGTCATCTGGAATTGATCAGTCATGGAACCTCTCCTTGAAAAGGACGGAGCGAATATCGCCCGGTCGTTCTCATCCTAGGAGGGTCGAGGCCACACTCTTTGAGGTGGAACAAATAGTCAGATTGCCCGGGTGCGACATTTTGACGGGCAGGAGCGACAGCCGATCTCCTGGTAACTGCACGCGCCGCATGCACCCGGCGTGTCTTTGCCAATTATCAAAGAAGACCTTTCGCAATTCCGGTAGTCAGGTGCGAGCCAAACATCAGGAGTTGAATTATGAATGGATCGAAGGTGGCGGAGCGGCCCGGCCACGTCCCGCGGGGCCTGGCGCGGACGGGGCCAGTGCTCTTTTCATACGGTTTCCGGCCGTTTTTCCTTGGCGCGGCGCTCTGGGCGATCTCCGCTATGAGTCTGTGGATCGCCGCGCTCGCCGGCCATCTCGAACTTGGCGGCAGCTACGGCGCTCACGCCTGGCATGCGCACGAGATGCTGTTCGGCTTCGCCTCTGCCGTCCTTGCCGGCTTTCTCCTGACGGCGGTGCCGAACTGGACGGGTCGGCTACCGGTCTCGGGTTGGCCGCTCGCCGGGCTGTTCGCGCTCTGGATGACGGGACGCGCGGCGCTCCTGTCGCCGGATACGATCGGCGTCCCGGTTGCCGCGGCGATAGACAGCCTCTTCCTTCCGGCGTTGCTTTTCATTTGCGCCCGCGAGGTGATCGCCGGCCGCAAGTGGAAGGACTTGAAGGTGCTCGGCGGGCTTTTGGCACTGTCTCTCGCCAATGCCTGCTTTCATGTGGCGGTGATCACCGGAGACCACGCGCATATTGCGATGCGCCTCGGCATCTCCGCCTATGTGGTCCTTGTCACCATCGTCGGCGGGCGGATTCTGCCGAGCTTCACCCGCAACTGGCTGAACCGCTTCGGCCGCACCGACTTTCCTGTTCCCTATAATCGCTTCGATACGGTCGCCATCCTCGCAGGTGTCGCCGCACTCGCATCGTGGACGCTCGTTCCGGAGCATCCCACCACGGCGCTCGGAGGCTTTGCCGCCGCCTTGCTGCACGCCATCCGGCTCGGACGTTGGCGGGGCTGGGCCACCTGGCCGGAAATGCTGCTCGTCATCCTGCACGTGGCCTACGCCTTCGTTCCCTTGGGCTTCGCCGCAATAGGGTTCGGCGCGCTCGGTTTCGTCGAAGAGCACCCTGTCATGCATGTGCTGACCGTCGGCGCCATCGCGTCCATGATGCTCGCGGTGATGACGCGCGCCAGCCGCGGCCACACCGGCCATCCGCTGACGGCATCGCGCCCGACCGTCGCCTCCTACGCCGCAGTGGTGCTTGCGGCAGTGTTGCGGCCTCTGGCAGAAATGCTGCCCGAGGCCGCGACCGAACTCTACGCCGCGTCCGGCGGCCTCTGGATCCTGGCTTTCTCGCTGTTCTGCCTCGAATACGGGCCAATTCTGGTTAGCAAGCGCCGCGCGCTGCGCTGATGGCCATAAAAGCTGGTCACAGCAAAACGGCCCGGGAATTCGATTCCCGGGCCGTTCCCGCTTCTGCGCACCGGACCATGAAGCCTCAACTCGCCATCATCTCCGGTGTCCAGGCTGGCTCGTAGGTCAGCCGGACTTCGGCATATTCTACTCCCGGCACATACCAGACGCAGTTGCGGACTGCCTCCTTCAGATATTCGCTGGCCGGACATCCCCTCGTGGTCGTCGTCATCGTCACATGGGCGATGCCGCCATCTTCGACGGAGACATCGTAGATGAGACCGAGATCGACGATGTTGCGGCCAAGTTCGGGATCGATGATCATGCGGAGCGCGTCGCGGATCGCGCCGCAGACGGTCTCGTTCGTCGCTTCGCTCATGGCGTCAGCCTTTCTTTCCGGCGCGCACGAAAATACGGAAGGTGGTGCGTGTCTCGTCGAAATTGCCAGCCCACTGATGCCCGCGCTTTGCAAGCTCCGGGAAAAGGAAGACCGGCTCGCGCGAAAGCAGGGCGAACAGAACCTCGCCCGGCTGCAGCCGTTCGGCCGCGGCCAGGATACGTACCATCGGCTCCGGCGGGTCAAGCTCGGTCAGATCGAGGTGTTCACTCGGATCTGGCCAGGCCTCCGGATCTTGCGCGTCGGCGGACACCTCGACCGGAGCGACCGTCTCTCGAGGTGTGAACAGAACCTCCCAATCGCCACCCTCTAATTCCCGCGCTTCGTGGGCAAAGCCGCGGCTCGCCATCACCTTGAACAGCGGTTGCGGGCGGAAGGTCGCGAACAGCCGCAGGGCTTGCCCGGCCTCAAGGCCGTTGACGGCCTCCATGATGGCCTGGAACGGCTCGCCGCCGCTCCTCAATATGGGCCGAACGTCGAGTTCTCGGGGTGCAGGGTTCATCGGTCACTCCTGTTGTCGAGAGATTGGCAGAAAGAGATGGGGTCTAGGCGTCCCGACGGGGAAACGCAGGGGCTCGGCAACGGATGACAGCATCCGAGCGCGCACGAGTTCTGCCGCTAGGCCGAGGGTCGCAATGAGTTGCAGCAGCAGCGCCGCGCGAAACCACAGGGGGCTGCCGGCAAAAAGCGAGCCCGTGGCCGCCGCCACGGCGCCGTAATAGAGGCAGAACCAGAGGCTTGAGTGGCCCTCTCGGACGAGATCCTGTACACGCGGAACCGCGGCACGGCCGAGAACGCAACCATAGCATTCGAGCCAGGTCAGGAAGGGAACGATTTTGTAGAGCTGGGCGAGCCCCAGTCCCGTGAGCCAGCCGAAGACGAAGAGATAGACGATAGCGCCAGCGCCCTCGCCGGCCGCCGCCCTGGCGCCCGGAATGAGAAACATCACCACGGACAGGAGGAGCGCCGCAAACGCCGCATAACTTGCCCGGATGTTGAGTTCCACCGCCTTGCGCCTGCGCTCGCGAAACAAACGGACGACATCAGCGCAGTAGAGAATGGTGGCGACAGCGGCGAGAAGCCCTGCAAGCGCGAGCGGTTCCTCCGTGGCCGAGGCGTCAAAGACAAGCCAGGCGATGCGGACCACGACGAGCGTCAGCGCAGCGCTGCCGGCCCACCAGACGACGCGGGATGTGCCGCGCGCCTCCTCGGGCGCAAGCATGAACATCGGCAGCAGTCGATAGCTGACCCCGACAGCGGTGAGGGTCAACCAGCCGCCAAGACCAAAGGCTGCGTGGAGCGGCACGCCGTGAATGAGCAGCGTGGTGATGAGATCACTCGCGACGGCGCCCGAAAGGGCGAGTGCGAAGGCGGCGCCGATCAGAACCGTCGCCACCAACGCGAGCAGGCCCAGCCCGACGAAACGGGCCGGCAGCGGAAGCGGTCGCGCTGCAAAGAGTGTCGCTGCGAGCATCGCGGCCGCGAGTCCGAAGCCGGTGACCAAGAGCAACGCGCCGAGCGGCAGCACGCCGGGCGATAGCCCGCCTACCCCCGCCAGGGCACCAAAGCCGCCGACGAGCAAGAGGAGTCCGCCGACAAGGAGAAGCAGCACCGGCAGGGCAAGCCGCCCGCCGCGAAGCGGCGCGGCGACCAGCACCGGCACGAATTGCAGGAGCGCTCCCACCATCAGCAGGCCGAGCCAGCCGATGGCGAGAACGTGCACCAGCGCCAGCGTTTCCGGGGCATCGACGCCCGCAAACGGATAGCCGTAACCGATCACCATCATGCCCTCGCCAATCACCAGGAAGAGGCAGGCGGCAGCGAAGTAGGACATCGTCCATCGGGAAAGCGTGGCGCCTGGCATTTCGCCTCACCTTGGTTTCACCGCTTCAAATAAAGCGGATCAATGATCCGCTCCGCAGCAGCATTCGCAACCCGCCCCGTCTTCCAGGCGGGCGATTTCGACACGCCATACCTCCGGCCCTGCTTCCAGATAGTCCCATCCGAACTGGCCCGGAAAATTCGTCTCCAACTGGTAATGGAGTGGGCGCGGGTCGTGGTCGCTGGTAATCAGCATCGAGCCGCCGGGCAGGAGCGCGCCGAGCATGCCGAAGATTCGGGGATGACGCTCGCGCGGCGGAACAGTGCGAACGTCGATGGATGGCTTTGTATCCGTCATTGTCGTGGCAAATCTCTTTGATGGCCGCCCTTCGTTCGTTCCGGTACGGCGGCGGCACAACAATACCGGAACTTGGCGAGCGTAACCTTCGGCCCGCCCTGCCACTTTGACGGCGAGCAAACAATTCGCGAGAAACTCCTTTGTCCCGATCCTTGATATCGCTCAAAGAGAAAGACCCGGTGCACCTCTAGGATGGCGCTCAAATCGTTTTCCCGCACTGGAAGGAACCTCTCATGCAACCGGCCCTTGTCGCAAAATATGGCGAGGCGCGCCTGCCTCGCTACACGAGCTACCCGACGGCGCCCCGCTTCTCACCCGCCATCGACGCCGGCATCTATGGCGACTGGCTTGCCGCCACGCCGCTGGACAAGCCTGCGTCGCTTTACCTGCACATACCTTTCTGCCGTTCGATGTGCTGGTACTGCGGCTGCCACACGACGATCACGCAGCGCGACCAGCCGATCCTCGACTATCTCGACATGCTGCGCGAGGAGATACACCTCGTTTCCGCAACGACGAAGGCGCCGCTCAACATCGACCATGTGCATTTCGGCGGAGGGACGCCGACAATCATGCGACCCGAGGAAATGCTGGCGCTGACCGGGCTTCTGCGCGAGCGTTTCGATTTCGCCGGTACTGCCGAAATCGCGGTGGAAATCGATCCGAGAACGCTAGAGCAGGAGATGGCGACGGCTCTCGGAGAAGCGGGGGTTCGCCGGGCAAGCCTCGGGGTGCAGAGCTTCGATCCGGTCGTGCAGAAGGCGATCAACCGGATCCAGAGCGAGGAACAGACGATGGAGGCGGTTTCGCGGCTGCGTCAGGCCGGCGTCGACAGCATCAATTTCGATCTCATCTATGGCCTGCCGCACCAGACGGTCGAATCCTGCATCGAAACGGCCAAGGCCGCAATCGCAATGGGGCCAGACCGCTTCGCCGTCTTCGGCTATGCCCATATTCCCTCCTTCAAGAGGCATCAGCGGCTGATCGACGAGGCCGCACTCGCAAACGCGGAAGGCCGTGTTGCCCAGGCGGAGGCGATCGCGGAAACCCTCATTGCAGCCGGCTATCGCCGCATTGGTCTCGACCATTTCGCCCGGGCGGACGACAGCCTTGCGCTTGCGCAGGCGAACGGGCAATTGCACCGCAATTTCCAGGGCTACACCACCGACGCCTGCGACACTCTCATCGGCTTCGGTGCCTCGGCAATTGGCCGGATGACGGGCGGTTATGTCCAGAACGAGGTACTCCCCGGTCTCTACGCGCAGCGGATCGCCTCCGGCCGTCTTGCCACCGTGAAAGGCTACCGCTTGACGGCGGAAGACCGGCTGCGGGCAAACATCATCGAGCGCTTGATGTGCGACTTCCGCGTCGACGTTCCCGCCCTTGCCGCCGCACACGGCTTCGAGCCTCGCACGCTTCTCGACGGCAATGTCCGGCTCGCCATGCTGGAGAGCGATGGTGTTCTGGAAAACGCCGGCGGGGTCATACGGTTGCGCGAGGAGGGACGCTTCCTGATCCGCGCCGTCGCTGCCGCCTTCGATGCCTATCTGGAGCAATCGGCGCGAACCCACAGCAAAGCAGCCTGAAGTTTCGGTCCTACAAAGAGGGCCCGGCATGGTTGGAGCATGCCGGGCCCTCCGTTTCGCGACCTGCCCCCGTCTACCTTACCAGGCCGCGATAGATTGCCGGCAGGGCCGCAGGCAGCCTGCCGATGTTGCTGACGACGGCATAACCGTTCTGCCCGAAGATCACCGGAACATAGGATTTCGCCTCGCGATCCACCGTCACCCCGAACACGCTGATTCCCGAGCGGCGCGCTTCACCGACGGCCCGGCGGCTGTCCTCGAGCGCGAAACGTCCCTCGTAGTAATCGACGTCGTTCGGTTTCCCATCGGTCAGGACGATGAGGAGCTTGCGGCGGTTCGGCCGTTCGACAAGGCCTGCTGCGGCGTGGCGGATGGCCGCGCCGATGCGGGTATAGTAACCGGGTTTCAGCGCCGCGATGCGCGCCTCGATTGCCGCGCTCATCGCCTCGTCGAAAGCCTTGACCGTCTCTATCCTCACCCAGTCCCGCCGCCGCGAGGTGAAGGTGAGAATTTCGTGGCTGTCGCCACAGGCGGAGAGCCCATGGGCTAGAACCAAAAGCGCCTGCTTCTCTACATCGAGGACGCGGAGATTGTCGAACCAGGCGTCGGTCGAAAGCGACACGTCGACGAGGATCGTCACCGCAAGATCGTGCGCCTGCGGACGGCTCATGATATGGATGCGGTCGCTGCCCTGCCCCCCGGCCCTAAGGTCGGTTCGAGCGCGCACGACCGCATCGAGATCGAGATCGGCACCATCGATCTGTGCCCTCAGCATTTCGTGACGCGGCCGCAGCACCTCGAACTGACGACGCACACGCCGGATCAGGTTCTTCGTCGCCGGGTCCGCTTCGCCCACCGGGCCCTCTGCCGAGGCGGGCGCTGCAAGCACCCGGCAATGATCCTTGAGGTAACTGCCGCCGCGATAGTCCCATTCGGGATAGGTCAGTTCCGCCATGAGCGGCGTCCGGTCGAGCGCTTCCGGCGGCAGGTCGAGGTCGAAGCGAAAGCGCGCGGCCGGGCGTCCCTGGCGTTCGCCGAGTGTCATGTCGTCGAGCTCGTCGGCGGCGCTTGCGTCGTGATCATCGCTGTCGTCGGCCGGGCGATCGACATTGACCATCTCGGCCATGGCGAGGATCTTCTCGAAGCGATTGAGGATGAAGGGGCTCCGCTCCGACTGCCGCTGTGCCTCGCGTGTCGCCACATGGCGCGTCGTCTGCGGTCCTTCCGCTCTACCGCCGCCGCGAGCCGGCTCGTCTTCACCGTTTCGCCGCTCCGTCTCTTCACGTAGCAGCGCGTCCGGCCAGAGCGGCACTGGAAGCATCGGCAGGTAGCCGGGCGGCGCATGCCGCGGAAAGATCACCGGCATGACCTCCTCTATCCGTCTGGCGCCTCTCTTCAGCATATCCAGGATGCGATTTTCGACATGCTGCTCGACCGACGGAAGCGACCGGCGCCGGCGCACGTCTAGCACTGCTCTGCACAGACGGCGATAGCGCGGTCGCAGCGCCGGGAAGGTCGCGAGCACCGTCTTCACCGTCTCTTCAGCCCGAGCGAGGGTTGCCAGATCGCGGGCAAGAGGATCGCCGGCGCGGACCGGCGAAAGCGGCATGACGGCCATCGTCGCTGCCATCCAGAAATAGAGATCGCGGTTGAGGCGTCGCAGGGGAAAGAGATCGACTTCTGCCGGCAGCATCAGCGTTGCGTGGTCGCGCGCAGGCTGTACGAGCTTTTCTTCGCCGAGCCCCATGCGCTGACGCAATCGCAGCCGATGCGCTGAGGTGCGGCCACGGGCGGTCGCGATCTGCACCGCCCGCTCTCCGCCGAGACCGCGAAAGTAAACGGCCAGCACGCCCTGGACCTCTTCGAGCCGGACAGCCTCGTCCGGAAAGCGCGGCCAGGTGCGCGTGTTGCCGATGAAGCGGTGCCAGGCACGGCCCACGGTCTCTTCGAGTTCGAGGAAATCCAGCATCGTCCATTCCTTCAACGGATGATCGCCTCGGTGACCTCGATCAGCGCCGCCTTGACGTCCGGCTCGTCCGTCAGCGGCTCTATCATCGTCGCGATCACGGCGTCGCGCAGCGACAGGCCGCTATCGATCAGGCTCGCGCAATAGACGATGAGGCGCGTCGACACGCCCTCCTCGAGGTCGTGGCCTTTCAACGCCCGCAGGCGATGGGCGAGATCGACGAGCGGCGCCACGCGGGCTTCGTCGAGGCCGCTTTCCTGCGATACGACGGCGATCTCGCGGTCCCTCGGCAGGAAATCGAACTCGATGGCGACGAAGCGCTGGCGCGTGCTCGGCTTCAAGGTCTTCAGGAGGTTCTGGTATCCGGGGTTGTAGGAAACGACCAGCATGAAACCGTCTGGCGCCTCGAGCACCTCGCCGGTGCGCTCCAGCGGCAGAATGCGCCGGTCGTCAGTCAAGGGGTGGAGCACGACGGCGACATCCTTGCGTGCCTCGACGATCTCGTCGAGGTAGCAGATGCCGCCCTCGCGAACGGCGCGCGTCAGCGGCCCGTCCACCCACACGGTGTCGCCACCTTTGAGGAGATAACGGCCGGTCAAGTCCGCGGCGGCAAGGTCGTCATGGCACGATACGGTTGCGAGCGGCAGGCCTAGCCTTCCTGCCATATGCGCGACGAAGCGCGTCTTGCCGCAGCCGGTCGGGCCCTTCAGGAGCAGCGGCAGCTGGCGAACCCAGGCGCTTTCGAAGAGCGCACATTCCTGGCCCGAGGGGGAATAGGCCGGGATGTTGCATTCCGCAGTCAGCGGGTTTTTCAGGGCGATGTTCATGGGAAGACTCCGAAATCGATTGGGAGGACAAGAGGCGGGCGGCCCGTCAGCGGACCGCCCGCCGTACCTCATTCAGCAGGTTGGACGGCCTGACTGGGCACCGGGCTGCGGCTTCGGCCGGGGACCAGCACGGCCCAGATGAACATCAGCGCCGAGATAAGCACGACCAAGCCGGAGCCGAGGCGCACCCAGTAGAAGAGCGCGAGCTGATCCTGCACGGCCATGAAGCTCTCGCCGAGGACCCGCTGCAGGTGAACCTGGACGACGCCGGCGAAAGTGAGCGCGAAGGTCATGACCGACATGGCGCTGCACATGGCCCAGAAGCTCACGATCGACAGCCACTGGTTATAGGGCGCCCGGCCGCGGATCTCCGGAATGGCATAGGCCATGACGGCAAGGTTGAGCATCACATAGGCACCAAAGAAGGCGAGGTGCCCGTGCGCGGCGGTGACCTGCGTTCCGTGGGTGTAGTAGTTGACCGACGACAGCGTGTGCAGGAAGCCCCAGACGCCGGCGCCGAAGAACGCCATCACCGAGCAGCCGATCGACCAGAGGAGTGCCGCCTTGTTCGGATGCTTGCGGCCAGCCTTCCAGGTCATCACAAAGGTGAAGATCACCATGGTGAAGAAGGGCGCGACCTCGAGCGTGGAGAACAGCGAGCCGATCCACTGCCAGTAGCCCGGCGCGCCGATCCAGTAGTAGTGGTGGCCGGTGCCGAGGATGCCGGAGAAGAGCGCCAGGCCGACGATGACGTAGAGCCATTTTTCGACGACCTCGCGGTCGATGCCGTTGAGCTTGATCATCAGGAAGGCCAGGACAGAGGCCATGATCAGCTCCCACACGCCTTCGACCCAGAGATGAACGACATACCACCAGTACATCTTGTCGAGCGCGAGATTGATCGGGTTGTAGAAGGCGAAGAGGAAGAAGATCGCCACGCCCCAAAGACCGAAGATCAGGATGTTGGTCACCGTCGTCTTGCGGCCCTTCAAGACCGTCAGGGTGATGTTGAAGAGAAACATCAGCGCCACGACGACAATGCCGACCTTGATCGCAAAGGGCTGCTCGAGGAATTCCCTGCCTTCATGGATGTGGAAGAGATACCCTACGACCGCAACGGCCGCCGCCACCAGGAAGATCCAGAATTGCGCGACCGCGATCTTCGGGCTGTAGAGTTCCGTCTCGGCCTCTTCCGGCAAGAGGTAATAGGTGGCGCCCATGAAGCCCATCAGCAGCCAGACGATCAGTGCGTTGGTATGCACCATGCGAACGATGTTGAAGGGCAGCAGTTCAGAGAGCGTGTTGGGCAGCACGTAGATCGTGCCGGCGAGCACTCCGAACAGGACCTGGGCGAGAAACAGGCCGAGCGCACCGTAGAAATACAGCATCGCGACCTTTTGCGTTTGATATTTCATATCTTTTCTCCTTGTCCCGCCGTCTCAGCCCGCCTCGTTCGGAGGCCAGCTCTGAGTCTTGATGCGGCTCGTCCATTCGAGGAAGTCGGCAAGGTCGTTCAGTTCCTGCTCGGTGAGATTGAATTGCGGCATCTGCCGCCGGCCCTCGGCGCCGGAGGGCTGTGCCGCCATCCAGGATTTGAGCGTCTCGCGCGCGCCTTCCGGGTCGGACTCGCCGCCCCACCGCTTCCACACGTTGCCAAGCTCCGGCGCGAAATAGGCGCCCTCGCCGAGCAGGGTGTGGCAGTTGATGCAGGAGTTCTTCTCCCAGACGTGCTTGCCGCGCGCGACGGAGGCCGTCAGGGTCGTCTCGTCGGTGGATTGGGTCTTCATGTAGTAGTGGCTGTGGGCCGTGAGGCCGACAAAGATCGCGAAGAAGAAGATGGAGCCGCCGTAGAAGACGTTACGTGCCCCTGTCTTGGTAAGGCGTTCTGCCATCCCATGGTCCTTTCGATTTCCGGAGGCCGCGAAAATGCGGGCCGGCCTGAGCAATTCCCGCCGGTCGGCCGCGGAGTCCCCGCCCACCGGTAAACGCGATCTCTTCTAAGGTTTGCGCGCAGGCGTTCTTTGCGTTTCGGCAAACAAGAGGCGAAGAGCCCTTCAACCGCTCAGCGAAACGGCCGCGATGAGCGCTTTTGCCGCAGCGGCCAGCGCAAAGAAGAGCGGCCAGGCGATAAGGCCGACCCGCAAGACCCGAGAACCCGAACGCAAGCCCAGAAAATCCAGCACCACGAGACGGGCTTTCAACACCGCGAGCGTCAGCAAGGCTAGCGTGAGAACCAGCGGAGCCGCAGGGTCCTGGACCTTGAACGAGAGCAGCATGCCGGCGAGAACCATCAAGACGAGGATCATCCAGGTTTTCTTCAACTGTTGGGGGCCGCGATCGCTCATGGTGCTCAAACCAGATAAAGGATCGGGAACATGACGATCCAGACGAGATCGATCACATGCCAGAGGGTGGTGACGAGATCGACATTGGCCGGACGCGGCCTCCAGGCGACGATAAGCAGAATGACGGCGACGAAGCCGACGTGGACGAGGTGAAAGCCGGTCAGGATGAAGTAAAGTTCGAAGAAGGAATGAAACGCTGCTTCCCCGGCAAAGCGGATTTCCGTGCTGTACTCGTAGATCTTGATGGCAACGAAGGCGAAGCCGAGAAGCGCCGCCAGCACCAATGCCCGGCGCCGCGTGGCGACGGACGCGCCCTTCCCTGCCGCAACCGCCGCCTGCCATCCGCTCGTCAGCAGGACGAGCGTGTTGAGAGCGGCAATTGCCGGTTTGAGGTGCAGCCGCGCGACGGCGAAATCCGCCGGCGCAATCATAGAGGCGACCAGGAAGGCGCCGATGAGAATGCCGAAGGCGGCAAGCTCGCTCCAGATCAGCACCCAGAGAATGAACGTATCGGCTTCCTCTTCGCCGGCCGCGCCGGCCATCATTGCGTTTTCCATGCCGCTTCTCCGCATCGGTTGCCGAAGCGGATAGGAAAAAGGAGCGGCCGGTTCTTTGCTCTCGATCAAAGACCAGTCCAGCCGTCCCGCTATGTTCCGTGAAAACGGAGATTGCCATGAACGACGCACAGATCGGCCTCTCGGTCGCCACCCCGATCATCATCATCTTCGCGCTCGTGCTCTATCGAATGGGCGTTCTGCAACGCACCGGCACGCTCGCCGCCGTGCTGGCATCAGTCGCCTGCGCCGCCGTCCTGTTCATCGACCGATGAGAGAGGGAAGATCGTTGGTCCGGCCCGCGCCGCTCGACAGCCTTCAGGCACGATATCGCGAGTTGCTCGCCCTTTGTGATGCAGTGGAGGCCATCGTCGATTCGATCACCGGCCGCATGGACCGCGAGCATTGCATCGCGACGGCGACGCAGCTATCGGCCTTGAACCTTGACCAGGCGGACGAAACGTCCTCGCCGAAGCATCTCGCCGCGGCGCTACAGTCGGCGGCATCGGGGAGAAGCAAGTTTGCCTGGGAGGCAATCGACTCTATGCTGCGCGTCTCTCTCGACGGACTGCGCCGCCACGTTACTGCGGAGCAGGCGATGATCGAAGCGATGCAGCGGTCGAAGACATCACACTAGAATGGAGCGGGATGCGGGCGGAAAGCCGCTCACACTTTTCCTCATCCGCTCTGAGGCAAAATCAGATGGCCGAGTTTCTGCTGGCGCTGTTCGTTTTTCTGCTCCTCCACTCCATTCCGGCGACGCCCGCCATCCGCGAGCGGCTGATAGCCCGCCTCGGCAGGGCGACCTACTTCTCGCTTTATTCGCTCGTCTCTATCCTCGTCCTCGGCTGGGTGTTCATCTCGGCGTTGAACGTCGACTACATTCCACTTTGGGACCCGGCGGCCTGGCAGGCCTGGGTAACCCTGATAGCCGCCCCGGTCGGCGTCTTTCTCGTGCTCGCCGGGCTCTTCAGCACAAATCCGCTGTCGGCCTCGATCCGCCAGGGCGCGACGTCGGGTGCGGTCGTCGCGATCACCCGACATCCCGTCCTCTGGGGCTTCGCCGTCTGGGCGCTCGGCCATCTGGTCGCCAATGGTGACCTGCGCTCGCTCATCCTCTTCGGAGGCTTCGCCTTATTTGCGCTCGCCAGCATACCTATGCTGGAGAGACGTGCGCGCCGACGGCTCGGGGAAAAATGGTCTCGAGAGGCCGCGGCGACGTCGATCCTGCCTTTCGCGGCGGTTCTCTCCGGACGCACTCGCATCAGAGGCGATCGGCCGCTGGCCTTGGCAGCCGCATCGACGGCGGCCCTGACGCTGTGGCTGCTCACCGGTGGCCATGCTGCGCTGTTCTACGCCGACCCCTTGCTGCTGGCGACGGCCTATTGAACCCCACGGTCACGGGTCCCAGGCCGCCACCCCGAGACACCGACGACGACCCGCGCCTTGCTCATGAACTTTCTCCCAGGCCCAGGTCCCCCCACAGTCGATCAACGCGGCTGACGAGCTCCGCCGGCATTTCGAGAACACGTCCCCATTCGCGTTCAGTCTCGGCTCCGAGCTTGCGGGTCGCGTCGAGCCCGAGCTTGCCGCCGAGGCCGGGCTTTGGCGAGGCGAAATCGAGATAGTCGATGGGCGTGTCGTTGAGGATGGTGACATCGCGGCTGGCGTCGAAACGGGTCGAAAGCGCCCAGACGACATCGGCCCAGTTCCTGACGTCGATGTCCGGATCGACGGCGATGATGAGCTTGGTATAGGTGAACTGCGGCAGCATCGACCACAGGCCCATCATGATCCGCTTCGCCTGGCCCGGATATCGCTTGTCAAGCGAGACGACCATCGCCCGATACGAGCAAGCTTCCGGCGGCAGGTGGAGATCGACGATTTCAGGAAATTGCCGCTTCACCAGCGGCAGGAAGAGCTCCATCATCGCCTCGCCGAGCTTCGACGGCTCGTCCGGCGGGCGGCCTGTATAGGTCGAGAGATAGTAGGGCTTGCGGCGCATGGTGATTGCCGACAGCGTCATCACCGGAAAGCGCTCGACGGAATTGTAATAGCCCGTGTGATCGCCATAGGGCCCCTCTTCTGCGGTCTCGTCGGGCGAAACGACGCCCTCGAGGACAATCTCGGCCTTCGCCGGGACGGAAATCGGTACGGTGATCGCCGGCGTGACCTGCGGCCGCTCCCCCTTCAACAGTCCGGCAAAGTTGAGTTCGCTCATCCCCTCGGGCAAGGGCATCACGGCGGCGAGGATCGTCGCCGGATCAGCGCCGATCGCGACCGCCACCGGCATGGCTTCGCCGCGCTGCTGCCAGAGGCGATGGTGGCGGGCGCCGCCGCGATGCGCGAGCCATCGCAGGATAAGCCGGTTCGGGCCGAGGACCTGCATGCGGTAGATGCCGACATTGACGTCGCTCGGATCGTCCGGCGCACGGGTGATCACCAGTGGCCAGGTGACAAGGGGTGCCGGCTCGCCCGGCCAGCACCATTGGATCGGCACGCGTGCGAGGTCCACTTCTGCACCGCGCCACACCGTCTCCTGCACCGGCGGCCGTGCCACATGTCGCGGCCGCATTGCGAGCGCGGCTTTCAGCAGCGGCAGCTTGCTCCAGGCATCCTTCAGAGATTGCGGCGATCTTGGTTCGCGCAGCTCCGCCAGCATTTCCGCCAGCGCCGGCAGGCCACCGGTCGGAAGCCCGAAACCCCACTCTATCCTTTCGCGCGTGCCGAAGAGATTGACGAGAAGCGGCATGTCGCAAACGCGGCCGGAGGCATCGACCGGTTTCTCGAAGAGCAATGCCGGCCCGTTGGATTTGAGCACGCGCCGGTGGATCTCCGTCACCTCATGCACGAGCGAAACCGGTCGCGATATGCGGCGCAGCCGGCCGCGCTGCTCGAGCATGGCGGCGAATTCCTGGAGACCCGAAAAGCGGCGAATGGCTGAGTCTGCGCGATTCATCCCCGGTGTCTCGCCCGCGAAACCGCTTCTGTCTTTGCGCTGGCTCAAATTGTGCAACGGAGATCGCCGCTAGGTTCGGTGCCGAACTGCCGAATCGTCATTCCGCGAAAGGCGAGAGATATGGAAGTCCCGCGCCCGCTGGCCGCACCCCTTGCCGTCGTGCCGATCCCTCTGGTCGAGGGGGCGGTGAAGCTCATGTTCTCGAGCCTGCTCAAGCGGCATCCGGCGCTCTTCGAGCGCCTCGGGGAGCACAAGTCGAAACGCTATGCCTTCCGGCCGAACGATCTGCCGTTGGTCTTTCTGGTCGAGCCGGCACTTCCCGCAATCTCCGTGATGCGCAAGCCCGCAGATGCGGCGGCGGATGCCGCAGTCGAAGGTCCGCTGTTCCTTCTGCTGGCGCTTCTCGAAGGCCGCTGCGATGCCGACGCCCTTTTCTTTTCGCGGGCGCTCACCGTCATCGGAGACATGGAGGCGATGCTGGCGCTGCGCAATGCCCTCGACGGCTGCGAGATCGACCTGCCGCGCGATCTCGGCGGGGCCGCCGGACCGTTCGCGCCGCTCGTCAGCCGAACGGCGGCTGCAATCCGCCGGCGCGCCCTTGCCGGGGAGACTGTCGCATGGAACTGATCTGCCCGGCCGGAACGCCGACCGCCTTCCGCGAAGCGGTCGATGCCGGCGCCGACGCCGTCTATTGCGGCTTCCGCGACGAAACCAACGCACGCAATTTTCCCGGGCTCAACTTTTCGCGCGAAGAGCTTGGGGACGCGATTTCCTACGCACGGCGCAAGGGAACCCAGACCTTCATCGCGCTCAACACCTTCATGCGCGCCGGTCATGAGAGCCTGTGGTACGAGGCTGCGGCGGACGCCGTCCGCCTCGGCGCCGATGCGCTCATCCTTGCCGATTTCGGGCTAATGGCCCATGTCGCCGAGGCCTACCCCGAGCAGCGGCTCCACGTCTCGGTGCAAGCTTCGGCCTCGAACCCCGACGCGGTTAGTTTCCTGGTCGACGCATTCGGCGCCAGGCGCGTCGTGCTACCGCGCACGCTGACGATTTCCGATATCGCCCGCCTCGCCCGCCAGATCCGCTGCGAGATCGAAGTCTTCGTCTTCGGCGGGCTCTGCGTGATGGCCGAGGGTCGCTGCTCACTCTCCTCCTACGCCACCGGCAAGTCGCCCAACATGAACGGCGTGTGCTCGCCGGCAAGCCATGTGCGCTATCGGCAGGACGGTGGCGATCTGGTCTCGGAGCTCGGATCCTATACGATCAACCGCTTTCCCCGCGACGAGGCGGCCGGCTATCCGACGCTCTGCAAGGGCCGCTTCGATATCGCCGACGCAAGCGGCTACGCCTTCGAGGACCCGGTCTCTCTCGACGTCATGGACCAGATCGACGCCCTGCGAGAGGCGGGCGTTAGCGCGCTCAAGATCGAAGGCCGGCAGCGCGGCAAGGCCTATGTCGCCGAAGTCGTCTCGACGCTGCGCAAGGCGCTCGATGCAAGGCCCGAGCACCGCCAGGCACTCCTTGCCCGCCTCAGGCTTTTAAGCGAGGGCCAGCGCACGACGTCCGGGGCCTACGAGAAGCGCTGGAGGTAGCGTGAATGAACGCCGGCAGTCCCACGCTCAGCCTCGGCCCCATTCTCTATCTTTGGGAGGGCGACAAATGGCGAGACTTCTACTATCGCATTGCCGATGAGGCGCCGGTGCACCACGTGATCATCGGGGAAACCGTCTGCTCTAAGCGGCTGCACTTCACCGAACCGCATCTCTCGGCGGTGGTCGAGCGGCTGGAGTTGGCAGGAAAGCACGTCGTCCTTTCCACCCTTGCTCTCGTGACGCTCGAGCGCGAGAGCCAATATACGCGTGCCCTGGTCGCCGACAGCACCCATCCCATCGAGGCGAACGACCTTTCCGCCCTCGCTCTGCTCGAGGGCAGGCCCCATTCGATCGGGCCGCTCGTCAATGTCTACAACGCAGCGACGGCTCGCCTGCTGGCACGGCGGGGCGCATCCAACATATGTTTGCCGCCCGAACTGCCGGCAAGCTCGATTGCCGAGATCGTCTCCGGAACGCAAGGCGTCACGTTCGAAGTTCTCGCCTTCGGGCGGATGCCGCTCGCCATTTCCGCGCGCTGTGCGCATGCCCGTGCCAAAGGTCACATCAAGGACAATTGCCAGTTTGTCTGCGTCGAGGACCCTGATGGTCTGCCTTTGAAGACGCTCGACCGTCAATCTTTCCTCGCGCTTAACGGCGTGCAGACAGTTTCCTTCACGTGCCAGGCCCTCCTCACCGAGTTGCGGGACCTCGTCGCCAGCGGTGTAAGCCGTTTCAGGCTCTCGCCGCAGGATTGCGACATGGTGGCGGTCGCCGGCCTCTACGATGCCATCTTGCATGGCCGCATGGAGGCAGAGGACGGTATTGCCCGGCTGCGGCAGATCTATCCGGCGGCCCCACTCTCCAATGGGTTTCACCACGGCCAGGAAGGCGCCGCCTGGGTCGCCCGCGCCCGCAACATCGGACACCGAGCAACCGAATGAGATCGAACGACTCCACATCTGCGATCGCATCGGCTTTCGCCCAAACCAGCAAGGAAATCAGCCGCGCAGTCGGGCGCATGCGTGGCGTTATGCTGAGCGGCGCGGCCGATTGCGAATGCCGCGATCGATTGGACGAGGCGCTGCGCGACCTCGAAGGGCTTGAGCGGGCCCGGATCACGGAGCGTCTCCTCAGTCTCGCCGACAACCAGCGACGAAGAATCGAGGCGCTACTTGTGCTGCTCGGAGATTTTAACCCGAACGAACCCGGCGCACTGGACGAGGGCATGATCGTGGAAGCCGGGCTGCTCTTCGGCGATATCGCCGCCGCGGCGGAATTGGCTTCAAATCTGCTGAGACAGGCGCGTCAGCTCCGGTTCGCATGCGAGGCACCGGAGGATGTCGATCAGGCCACTTGCGCTCGCCCGTTGCCAGCGAGCGAAGATTAAACAGCTGAAAGGGTGTTCTCCATGGAGAAGCGCAATCATTGGCGGGATGCGGCACTGGATATCGTCACGTCGCAATCCGCTGCCCTCGGGGAAATGAGCTTTCTTCTCGACGCCTTGCAAGAGGATGCGAGACGGCCGGGGGGCGCCGACGGCCGATCAGCGGTTTTTCATGACAGGACCCCGCCCCTCCGGTCTCGCCTGTGACAGCGCCCGATTCTACAGGTTTGATTGAAGGCTGCGTCAGGGCTGCTACAAGAGTTGCGTCAGAATGCAGCCTGAGGCGAGTTCTTGACCCGGATCAATGTCGCCGTCGTTACTTGCAGTAGTTTGCGTCATAGATGACAATTGGCTCCGGGAGACCAACAATGTCCTACAAAACCATTCTCGTTGTCGTTGGCGTCAGCCAATTCGAAACTGATCTTAGGGCAGCAGCAAATCTTTGTGCATCGAGCGGTGCGCATCTCTCGGTTCTGCCTATCAAGATCGCCACGATGCCCCCAATGGGAGACTTTGCGGCCCTGTCCGTGGCCTGGCTCGACGAAAGGGCCGGCGACATCGAGGACCTTGGCAAGGCTGTCAAAGAAGCCAAGGAAGTGCTCAACGGCCTTGGAATATCCTTCGATGTGGTTGGACGATACGCTGAGTCGATGTGGCTCGAGCACGATCTCGGGGAGCGTGCGCGGTATGCCGATGTCACCTTGATCGGCTCGAGCTTGAGAATCGATGAGCGACTGCGGGCGGGCGTCATAGAAGGCGCTCTCTTCCATTCAGCGCGACCGGTCCTGCTCGCCCCCGATCTCCAATCGGCAACCTTGCAGCCGAGGAAAATTCTTTTGGCATGGAACTCAAGCATCGAATCCGCACGGGCGGCCCGCGAAGCGCTGGATATGATGAAAATCGCCGAGAGCGTGAATGTCGTGCTCGTCGCCCCAAAGGCAGCTTCGGGCAAGAGCGGCAAAGAGCCGGGCGCCGATATTGCCACCTATCTCGCTCGTCACGGTATCAAAGTGACTGTCGATCGGCTTCCCGGCGCCGGACGCCGGGTCGAGGATGTTCTCAATCAGCATGCACTCGATACGTCGGCCGACATGTTGGTGATGGGCGCCTACGGGCATTCGCGTGTTCGCGAAAAGGTATTCGGTGGTGTGACGAAGGCGATGATCGATGTTCCGGTTGTCCCGGTGTTGATGGTGCGATGACCATCCGCTACCGCACCTGGTCGAGCAGGCGCTTACACTCCAGAAGATCGTAGAGCGCCTCCTGCAGGAGCGCCCGGTCTTCCTTGCTGACGGAGGTCTTGCCGATCGAAATTTCCGCATCGTCGCTGCTGGCGCCGAATGAGAAGAAGCGCCGACTTGCGGGGGCTTTGGGGCGGCCGACGATCTGATCCTCATCGGCGACACCGATCTTCGGTGCCGGCGGTTCTTCGTGGCTGGAAGCCGCAAGCGCCTCGACGGTGGCGAGATCGCCGCTCGCGATCGCGGCAACGAACTTGTTGCCGTTGGCCTTCAGAAGCTTCTGCACGCCCTTGATTGTGTAGCCGTGATCATAGAGCAGGTGGCGAATGCCCTTGAGCAGATCGACGTCCTCGGGCCGGTAGTAGCGCCGGCCGCCGCCACGCTTCATCGGCTTGATCTGCTGGAAACGCGTCTCCCAGAACCGCAACACATGCTGGGGCAGATCGAGTTCGTCTGCGACCTCGCTGATGGTGCGGAAGGCGTCCGGGCTTTTTTCCATGTCGTCCCCATTTCCATGTTCATGCGAATCTAGGAGCCGCAATGACTGGATCGTTGCGCGATGATCGCACGAATCAGGCCCATTTCAATGGCTTATGGATGGGTTTTCAACCACATTTGTGGTTACGGCCGGGCCTCAGGAGGCTGTTCCGGCCTGCTTCTGCTTGGCCCTTCGGCTGAGATGCGCCTTCAAGACCCGCTGCTTCAGCACGTTGGACGCCTTGAATGTCATCACCCGTCGCGGCGAGATCGGCACCTCCTCGCCCGTCTTGGGATTTCGCCCGATGCGCTCGTTCTTGTCGCGCACCTGGAAGGTTGCGAAAGAAGACAGTTTGACGCTCTCGCCACGCACAATTGCGTTGCAGATCTCGTCGATAACGGTCTCCACTAGCTCGGCAGACTCCGTCCGAGACAAACCGACCTTGCGAAATACCGACTCAGCCAAGTCTGCTCGCGTTACTGTTTTTCCGCTCATCTTCCCCCACCGATGTCTGGCACGCCGATCAGCGATTGAAGACTATTGCCCTTGCCTTTTTCGGTCAAGCGCCTGCCGTCATTCATTTTTTTACCAGCGGATGAGAACGGAACCCCAGGTGAAGCCACCGCCCATGGCTTCGAGCATCACGAGGTCACCCTTCTTGATACGCCCGTCGGAGGCGGCGGCCTCGAGCGCGAGCGGAATCGAAGCGGCGGACGTGTTGCCATGCAGATCGACGGTCACGACAACCTTTTCGTTCGGAATGCCCAGCTTCTTTGCGGAACCGTCGATGATGCGGCGATTGGCCTGGTGCGGAACCAGCCAGTCGACGTCGCCCGCCGACGTTCCCGTCGCTTCGAATGCCGCCTCGATCACGTCGGTGATCATGCCGACGGCGTGCTTGAAGACCTCGCGACCCTCCATGCGCAGGTGGCCGACCGTGCCGGTCGTCGAGGGGCCGCCGTCGACATAGAGCTTGTCCCCATGAATGCCGTCGGACCGCAATTGCGCCGTCAGCACGCCGCGATCGGCGTTGGTGCCTTCGCCCTTCTGTGCCTCGAGAATGATGGCACCGGCGCCGTCACCGAAGAGCACGCAGGTCGTGCGGTCCGACCAGTCGAGAATGCGCGAGAAGGTCTCGGCGCCGATTACCAGGGCGCACTTGGCGAGACCGCCGCGAATATAGGCATCCGCCGTGGCGACCGCATAGACGAAGCCGGAACAGACCGCCTGCAGGTCGAAGGCGGCCCCATGACGCATGCCGAGGCGGTTCTGGATGTTGACCGCCGTCGCCGGGAAGGTGTTGTCGGGTGTCGAGGTCGCAACGATGATCAGGTCGAGATCATCGGCTGTCAGGCCGGCCCTCTCGAGCGCCGCGCGCGCCGCCCCCTCGCCGAGCGAGGCAGTCGTCTCGCCCTCGCCGGCGATGTGGCGCTGGCGAATGCCGGTCCGCTGCACGATCCATTCGTCGGACGTGTCGACCTTGGATTCCATTTCCTTATTGGTCATCACTCGCTTCGGCAGCGCTGCACCGAAGCCGCGAACGACAGAACGGATCATCTAATCAAACCTCTTCAATCATGCCGGCGGCAGGGCTTCGGTCGGCTCGGCGCCGTGATAACGGGCCAGGTCGGCCTCGATCTTGGCCTTCAGGCCGTTCTTCACCATATCGTAGCCGACGTCGATCGCGGCGGCGAAGCCTTCCGCATCCGTGCCGCCGTGGCTCTTGATGACCACGCCGTTGAGCCCGAGGAACACGCCGCCATTGACCTTGCGCGGATCCATCTTCTCGCGCAGCCGGTCGAAGGCGCCCTTGGCGAAGATATAGCCGATCTTCGCAAGAAGGGTGCGCGACATGGCCGCACGCAGGTATTCGGCGATCTGGCGAGCGGTGCCCTCGGCCGCCTTCAGCGCGATATTGCCGGAAAAGCCTTCGGTGACGACGACGTCGACGGTGCCGCGGCCGATGTCGTCGCCCTCGACGAAACCGTAATAATCGATCCCCTCGATATTGGCCTCGCGGATGAGACGGCCGGCCTCCTTGACCTCTTCCTGGCCCTTGATCTCCTCGACGCCGACGTTAAGCAATCCAACCGACGGACGCTCGACCTCGAAGAGGGCACGGGCCATTGCGCCGCCCATCAGCGCGAAATCCATGAGCTGCTGCGCGTCCGCGCCGATCGTCGCGCCGACATCGAGCACGATACTCTCGCCCTTGAGCGTCGGCCAGATGGCCGCGATCGCCGGACGCTGAATGCCCCGCATGGTGCGAAGACAGAAGACCGACATGGCCATCAGCGCGCCCGTATTGCCCGCCGAGACCACCACATCCGCTTCGTCGGCATTGATGGCGTCGATCGCCTTCCACATGCTCGACTTGCCGCGCCCGCGCCGCAGCGCCTGGCTGGGCTTCTCATCCATGCCGACGGCGATCTCGCAATCGTGAAAGGTGCTGCTTGCCTGAAGCTTCGGGTACTTGGCCAGCAGTTCGGCGCAGCGCGCTTCCTGGCCGAACAGGACGAACTTTATGTCCGGGTGACGTTCGAGCGCCCTGGCTGCGCCCGGGATGACGACCTCCGGACCATAGTCGCCTCCCATAACGTCAAGTGAAATTCTGACCACGCGTGTCTTATCCCTTTTTCCCGCCACGCGACGCATCCCGCCCCTGCGCAATCTTCACGCAGCGGCGATCCGTCCTTCCTTCTGACACTTGGGCCAGCATGCAGCGTGTCGGCACAACGGCCCCCTCGGCTGGAGTCGGGCCAAAATACTGCTTTTCGTCTGCGTGACAACCGAATTGTAAGCCCGGCCGACTCCGTTTCAATCCTTTTTCAAATCCTTCAGGACCGCGAACGGGTTGGGCCGCTTGTCCTCCGCCGCCGAGCTTTCGATGCGCTCGCCAAAGACCGCGCCCTCCTTGCGGGGATAGGGATCGATCGCAAGCGCCACAAGCTCGCTGACGACCACGCCCACGTCGATCGTGTCGCCGGAAAAGGTATCGGGAATGTCCGGTCCGCTCGGATCGAGGATCATTTCGCCGCCGTCGTTGTCGGCTTGCCGCGCCAGGCGGGAGCCCTCCGGCACGAAGATCGCCTCGATCGGCTCGGAAATCTCCGCCTCGACCGGGTCCAGCGTGACGACGCAGGTCTGGACGAGCTGCGCATGCACCTCGCCCTTGATCTTGACGCCGTCTTTCTTCCAACGCCCGATCTGCAGGTCGGCGACAAGCGAGCGGACCTCATTGACCTTCCAAAGTGCAGCAAGCGCCCGCCGCTCGGCCTCGTTGGCGGACAAATGCACGCCGACCGGATTGGCCGACATATGCCCTACCTTTACCGGGTAGGAAAATGCCGGTTTGCTTTCGTGCTTCATGACAAAGATCCTTCCTGCAGCGCCGCGCGCCTTTACCGATGTGCAGATGCCGCCGCGTTGCCTCGCGCCTATTGGCTCCCTGCCGGTGGAACGCGCAACTGTCCCGTTTCGACCGCGTCTTCCGGGACTTCCGCCAACCCGGCTTCGACCGAAAGCAGGTAGCGTGCCAAGCCTACCATCGCCGGCGCGTCTTCCTGCTGCGGATGAAAATTGCGCCGCAGCGCGTCGGCAAGCGACTGCCTGTCGCCCTTCTCGAGCGCCGCCGCATAGGACTCCAGCCGGCCATAGAACATGCCGGCGAACTTCTTCATCTTCTTCGGAACGCTGACGTCGCCGACGCCAAGCTCGCGGATCGAGTGGTCGACATCCTCGAAGAAGGCATCGACGATCTCCTGCGCGATTTCCTGGCCGGTGCGTGCCGAGGCCCGGGTGCGTCGGAAATAGAGAATCAGGATCGCCGACAACATCTCGAAACGTCCCATCACCGTATCGGGCACATCGAGGTCGGTATAGAGAAACGGCTGACGCGCCGCCGCGGTCAGAAGCGCATACTGGCGCTCTACAATCGCAATATTGCCGCTTTTTCTCTTGAACAGTCCAAAAATCATAGCAAAGCCCAGCCGTGGCTTTCTCGAATTGTGGGCGTGCGCCCATGACGTTGTTGCATGATAGCCGAAGCTGGTTTACCGAAGCAGGCACGAATTGCAATGGCGCATATGCCATCGTTACTCCAAGGGGAGCAGTCGTTGACGAAGCGGTATCTGACATCAAACCTGAAAGTTCTTGGCCGTGCCGTGGTCGTGGCTTCCCTTTGCACCGCAGTGGTTGCCGGCTGCCAGGCGGCAAATGTCGGCGAAGTCTTGCACCAGGGTTATGTCGTCGATCAGGAAACGCTCAATCTGGTTCCCGTCGGGTCGAGCCGCGAACAGGTGCTGCTCTCGCTCGGCACGCCCTCGACGACGGCGACTTTCGACAACGAGGTGTTCTACTACATCTCGCAGAAGCGTCGGCGCCCGGTCGCCTTCATGAAGCCGAAGCTGATCGACCAGTCGATCCTCGCCGTCTATTTCGACAAGGAAGGGGTCGTCAGCCAACTTGCGCACTATACGATGAAGGACGGCAAGGTCTTCGACATGCTGTCGCGCACGACGCCGACCGGCGGCAAGGAAACAAGCTTCCTCGGTCAACTCCTGACCGGCCCCGGCGCCGGGCAGGCCGCGGCACGAAACCTGTTCAAGGACTTCGGCAAGTAAATAGTCCCCAATACAAAAAAGGCCCGCGGAACCAGGTTCCGCGGGCCTTTTGCTTTTCAAGGCTTGTGGTCAGGCGAGTACGGCCAACAACAACAACGCCACGATATTGGTGATCTTGATCGCCGGATTGACGGCCGGACCAGCCGTATCCTTGTAAGGATCGCCGACCGTGTCGCCCGTGATCGAAGCCTTGTGCGCCTCCGAGCCTTTCATGTGGCGCGTGCCGTCCTTGTCGACGAAACCGTCCTCGAAGCTCTTCTTCGCATTGTCCCAGGCGCCTCCGCCGGAGGTCATCGAGATAGCCACGAACAGGCCGTTGACGATGACGCCCAGGAGCGAGGCGCCAAGTGCCGCAAAGGCCGAGGCCTTCGACCCGGAAATCATTAGCACGCCGAAATAGACGACGATCGGTGCGAGGACCGGCAAGAGCGAGGGAACGATCATCTCGCGGATCGCCGCCTTGGTCAGCATGTCGACGGCGCGGCCATAGTCCGGCCGTTCCTTGCCTTCCATGATGCCCGGCTTTTCCTTGAACTGACGGCGCACTTCCTCGACCACGGCCCCCCCAGCCCTTCCGACGGCGGTCATGGCAATGCCGCCGAAGAGATAGGGAATGAGACCGCCGAAGATCAGGCCAGCGACGACATAGGGGTTTGAAAGATCGAACGAGATCGTGCCCACGTCGGCGAAGTAGGGATGCTTATCACCATTCGCGGCGAAATAAGCGAGGTCGTTGGAATAGGCCGCGAACAGCACAAGTGCACCGAGCCCCGCGGAGCCGATCGCGTAGCCCTTGGTGACAGCCTTCGTTGTGTTGCCCACTGCATCCAGGGCGTCGGTCGACTTGCGTACCTCGGGCGGCAGGTGCGACATCTCGGCAATGCCGCCGGCATTGTCGGTGACCGGGCCGAAGGCATCGAGCGCCACGATCATGCCGGCGAGACCCAACATGGCGGTGACGGCGATCGCGGTGCCGAAAAGACCGGCGAACTGATAGGTCGTGATGATGCCGCCGACGATGACGATCGCCGGCAAGGCGGTCGATTCGAGCGACACGGCGAGGCCCTGAATCACGTTGGTGCCGTGACCGGTGACGGAGGCCTGCGCGATCGAGTTCACCGGCCGCTTGTTCGTGCCCGTATAATATTCGGTGATCACGACTATAAGCGCGGTGACGACGAGGCCGATGATGCCGCATGCGAACAGGGCCCAGCCGGTGACCTCCTGGCCCGCCACAGTGCCAATCGGACCCCAGCCGATCGTCAGCGACGTCGCCGCGCCGATTCCGAAGATCGAAAGTGCGCCCGTAACGATCAGTCCTCGATAGAGCGCCCCCATGATCGAACCATTGGTGCCGAGCTTGACGAAGAAGGTCCCGATGATCGAGGTGATGATGCAGGCAGCGCAGATCGCAAGCGGGTAGACCATGACGGTCGCGAGTATCGGCGCACCAGCGAAAAAGATCGATGCGAGCACCATAGTTGCCACCACGGAGACCGCATAGGTCTCGAAGAGGTCCGCCGCCATGCCGGCGCAGTCGCCGACATTGTCGCCGACATTGTCGGCGATCGTCGCCGGGTTGCGCGGATCGTCTTCCGGAATGCCTGCTTCCACCTTGCCGACGAGGTCACCGCCGACATCGGCGCCCTTGGTAAAGATGCCGCCGCCCAGGCGGGCGAAGATCGAGATCAGCGAGGCGCCGAAGCCGAGTGCGACGAGCGCATCGATGACCTCGCGCGCGGCCGGTTCATGGCCGAGGCCGACGGTGAGTATGAAGTAATAGACCGAGACACCCAGGAGCGCGAGGCCGGCCACCAGAAGGCCGGTGATTGCACCGGATTTGAAAGCGATGTCGAGACCGGAGGCAAGGCTGACCGATGCGGCCTGGGCCGTGCGGACATTGGCCCTGACCGAAACATGCATGCCGATGAAGCCGGCCGAACCCGAGAGCACCGCGCCGATCAGGAATCCAACGGCGGCCGCACTCGAGAGCAGACCCCATGCGGCGAAGAAGACGACGACACCGACGATGGCAATGGTTGTGTACTGACGCGTGAGGTAGGCCTGCGCCCCCTCTCTGATAAAACCTGCGATCTCCTGCATGCGGGCATTCCCCTGGTCGGCGGCCAGCACCGACTGTGTCGCCCAGATGGCATAGGCCACCGAAAGCAACCCGCATGCGATAACGCCCAAAAGTATGGTCATTTCGCACTTTCCTCCGTTTAAACCCGCGGCCTCAACTCCCTGCCGCAGGCCCCTCTGTCCCGCGAATCGCATACCGCCTCCTCAAGCGGAATGCCCTCACGGCGCGGCCAGAGTGCGGTTGCGAATGTGGATCGTCAAGCCCCTGAAAATGCCGGAACGCCAGGCCCTGGCAGTCACGTTTTGTTAGGAAAGCGAGGGCGACTTCAGGCTGCAGCTTGCTTGCTTGCACGCATCAGGAGAATGAGGAGCACAAGGCAAACGCCGGCTACAGGCCAGACGACGGCGTTGAGCATGTCCCAGCCATATGCGGCCAGAACCTTGCCGGAGGCGAAGGATGAGCCGGCGACAATGGAAAACAGCGCCACGTCATGTAAGCCCTGGACCTTGTCCGCCTCGTGCGGGCGGTAGCTCTGGGCGACAATTGCCGTCGCGCCGATGAAGCCGAAGTTCCAGCCGAGCCCGAGGAGAACGAGCGCGCCCCAGAAATTCCAGAGCGCAACGCCAAGATGCGCGACGGCGGCACAGCCCATGAGCAGCATAAGGCCACAGGCGACGACGCGCTCCGCGCCGAGGCGGCTTATCAGCCAGCCGGTGGCGAAGCTCGGAGCGAACATGGCAAGCACGTGCCACTGGATCCCGAGCGTCGCGAGATCGCTCGAAAAACCGCAGCCGACGACCATGGCAACCGGGGCGCCTGTCATCATGAAGGTCATCAGCGCATAGGAGGAGATGCCGCAGACCATTCCGGTCAGAAAGCGCTGGCTACCGGCAATCTCACGCAGCGACCTAGCGGGAGGCGCCGCATGCACTGACGACGCCGTCGTGGCTTGCGGCAGCCGCAAGGGCATAAAGAAGAAAAGGGCGAAGAGGCAGACGGGTATCAGAGCGACGAAAGCGCCGGCGAACCATACGGGTGCGAAGTAATCGCCGGCGAAGATGACGATCTGGGGCCCAAGGACCGCCGAGACGATGCCGCCACCGAGAATCCAGGAAATCGCCCTCGCCTTGTAGAAGGAAGGCGATGCATCCGCGGCGGCGAAACGTAGCTTCTGGGTAAAGCCGTTCGAGGACCCGAGAACGGCCTGACCGGCTGCGAACACCCAGAAACTCTCCCGGAAAAGGGCCGCCGCAGTGATCATGCCGCCGATCGCGGCAATCGTCGCGCCGACCATGAACGCAAAGCGCCGTCCGACCAACCGCGACAGCGCCGCCACCAGGATGACGCCAAGCGCCATGCCAACATTGTAGGCAAAAAGAGGCACGGTCGCGAGCGACTTGTCGTCGCCGAGCAATTGATGGCCGGCAACCCCGCCGACGGCAAAGCTGATCGGCCCGACCACGCCGAGCAGCGCCTGAGCGACAGTCAGCATAAGGACATTGCGGCGGGCCTCGCGAAGAACCGTTCCGATGTCTTGCGCAGCCGCAACAAGCATGAGGGGCTATTTCCGCCGTTCGCCGCGGATCTGTTTGGCGATCCGGTCGAGGACGGCGTTGACCAGCTTTGGCTCCTCGTCCTCGAAGAAGGCCTTGGCGATCTCGACATATTCGGTAACGATCACCGGAACCGGGACGTCCTTGCGCTCCAGCAACTCGAAGGTGCCAGCACGCAGGATGGCGCGGACGGTGGAATCGAGCCGCGAAAGCGCCCAATCGTCCTGAAGGGCCGATCCGATCAGCGGGTCGAGTTTGCGCTGGTCGCGCACGACACCGGAGACAATCGAGCGGAACCAGGAGGCATCCGCCTTCAGATAGGTCTCGCCGTCAAGTTCCTGGCCAAGGCGATGCGCCTCGAATTCGGCAACGATCTCGAGGACGCCGGTTCCGCCGATTTCCATCTGGTAGAGCGCCTGAACGGCCGCAAGGCGCGCGGCGCCGCGCTGGTTGACCTGCTTCAGCGGCTGATCCGAGGGTGTGTTCGTCACTTTTCTGCACCCAGCTTGTTCTTCAGTTCGATCATGGTGAGCGCGGCACGCGCGGCAAAGCCGCCTTTGTCGCCTTCCGACCGGCGGGCACGCGCCCACGCCTGTTCCTCATTCTCCACCGTCAGGATGCCGTTGCCGAGCGCCAGGCTCTCGCTTACGGCAAGATCCATCAGGGCCCGCGCCGACTCGTTGGCGACGATGTCGAAATGATAGGTCTCGCCGCGGATCACCATGCCAAGCGCGACGAAGCCGTCGTAATCGGTACCACCTTCGTCGGCGCCGTCGAGCGCCATGGCGATTGCCGCGGGAATCTCGAGTGCGCCAGGAACCGTGACAATATCATAGGTCGCGCCGGCTACGTCGAGCGCATGTTTCGCTCCGTCGAGCATTGCATCCGCCATATCGTCATAGAAGCGCGCTTCCACAATCAGGATGCGGACGGGCTTGGTCTTCGCCATGGATCACCTGTCTTGAATTTTATGGGCCGGGCTTGGCCGGCGCAGGCGGCGGTCAAACCACGGCCTGCGCAGAATGGCAAGCAAATTCCTCCATGCGGAGGCCATTTGCCGCGCCACGGTCCGTTCCAAGCCGCCCGAAGACAGTTGCGGCGTATACTAGCCTCAAAACCTCAAGTATGTTGCGGGCCGATTCTACAAGGCGAAGCTGTTCGCTCTGCGAAAGCGGCCACGGCCGGGAGGAAAGCCATGACGGAAGTCCGCAAGCCGATTGTCAGTCTCAACGAGCTCGACCTCAACCACTGGCGCCAGGGCTCCTTCTTTGAATCGCGCGACGCCTCGTTCGGCGCGCATCTTGGCCTGAAGGACCTCGGCATCAGCTATGGCGAGGTTCCGCCCGGCAAGTGCGGCTGCCCCTTTCACAATCACCACGTCGAGGAAGAATTGTTCGTCATTCTCGAGGGAGAGGGAACATACCGCTTCGGCGGCGAACGGTACGCCGTCGGGCCCGGTGACGTGCTCGGCGCACCAGCCGGCGGCCCCGAAACGGCGCATCACCTGATCAACACCGGAACGCTGCCGCTCAAGTATCTATCCATATCGACGATGGCGGCGACCGAGATCTGCGAATATCCCGATTCCGGCAAATTCCTGGCTAGGACTCGGCAGACCGGCTCAGCCGAGGCTTCGTTCGACTTTATCGGCCGCGCTCGATCGGCGACGGACTATTGGGACGGCGAGCCGGGAGGTTATGCTCAGGACCTAATTCCACTTCCCACATCAACCAAACCGGAGTGAAAATGCATCGTGTGCCCGTGATCGAGACCGAGCGGCTTCTATTGCGTCCCTACCGGCGCGACGATTTTCCCTCCTACAGCGCGCTCTTCGCGGATGAGGAGGTGACACGTTACGTGGGTGGCGTTCCCTACACGCGCGAACAATCCTGGACGCGCTTTTTGCGCCAGGTCGGGATGTGGCACTATTTCGGCTTCGGCTTCTTTGCGATCCAGGAGAAGGAGGGCGGTGCGTTCATTGGCGAGGCCGGCTTTCATGATCCCCACCGCCAGATTACACCGTCGCTCGAGGGAACGATGGAGACGGGCTGGGCGCTTTCTCCAAAGAGCCATGGCCGCGGCCTTGCGACGGAGGCCGTCTCCGCCGCGCTTGCCTGGGGCGACCGCGAGTTTCCCGCACTTAGAAAGACCTGCATCATCGAGCCGGGCAACGAGGCTTCGATCCGGGTCGCGCTCAAGCACGGTTTCAAGGAATTCTTTCGCACGACCTATCACGGCAGACCGATGATCATGTTCGAGCGGCGGCTGACGAGGGCAGGCTGAACCAACGCCGGGTTACGGCGCGCTTCTGTTTTGCCAGCCGCGTTGCAAGCTCCAAACATGAACAATTTTTAATTATTTTTCAGTGCCTTACGCCATGGAAACGGCCACATTCCGGTCCAGTTTCGTAACCGTTGGCACGGCGCGGGACCGGCACGAAAGGGGAAACGCCGCCCCAACCAGTCGAAACAGTCCAGCGCCCCTCGCTGCGGATGGCCCCACCCGCAAACGGTCCGTGCTGGCCACAGCGGAGCTCGCCCGACCGGCTCAACAATCGCAACGAGTCATGCGTTCGATTGCCTGCCCGGGCCGCAGCCGCAAACCAAAGGAGCATGACAATGAACCGCCTTGCGACTTTTTCCGTCATCGCCGCCCTCTCCACACTGAGCTTCGGCGGCATCACCTATGCCACATACGCCAAGATGAATTGGCCGAGCCACATCGACCAAAGCGTTCGCGACTTCAAGGGCGACAACGTCACGATCGTCGACCTCGGTACGTTGAAGCGGGAGAGCCAGACCCGGATCTGGATAGATGAGGCAACGGCGCAACAACGCGCCGCCCTGCTTGCCGCGGTCGAAGCCAACAAGCCTCTGGCCGCCAAGCTGAAGGCGCAAAAGGTCGAGATGAACAACATCGCCGGCGCCGAGGAAGCCGCCGATGGCGGTCTGACCATCTATATTCGCTGAGCCGCCACAGCGCCGTGCGACCTTTCAGACGCACGGCGCTGTAGTGATTTGAAGTGCTGCAGTCAGGCCTCGTCCAACGCTTCATTCCGCCTTGGAAACGGGAAACTCGGCAAGCCGTGCCGCATAGCGCGCCATGGTATCGACCTCGAAATTGACGTGGTCGCCGGCCCGGCGCTGACCCCAGGTCGTAACTTCGAGCGAATGGCGGATCAACAGCACGTCGAACTCGGCGCCATCCACCCGGTTGACGGTCAGGGATGTGCCGTCGAGCGCCACTGAACCCTTCGGCGCGACAAAACGGGCGAGATGCTCCGGCGCCCGCAGCCGGAAGCGCACGGCGTCGCCTTCCAGTTCGACGGCGAGGATTTCCGCCTGGCCGTCCACATGGCCGGAGACGATGTGGCCGCCGAGTTCGTCGCCGATCTTCAGCGAACGCTCGAGATTGATGCGCGTCCCCTCTTGCCAGCCGGAAATGGTCGTCAGCCTCAAGGCCTCTTCCCAGGCCTCGACTTCGAACCAGCGCTCGTTGCTGCCGGCCTCCGGCAGGGCCGTTACGGTCAGGCATACGCCGGCGTGGGCGATCGAGGCCCCCATGTCGATCGTCTTCGGATCATAGCTGGTGGCGACGCGAAGCTTGATGCCTTCCCTGAGCGCCGTGACTTTCTCCACGGTACCGATATCGGTGATTATGCCTGTGAACATCCGGTATCTCTCTCGTAATCGTCAAAAATATCATCGCCGTAACGAGCGGTGCGGCGAAGCGAGAACCCCGCCGGGACGGTCGTCCGATCAAATGGGGATCGGATGCCGTCTTCGCCAATGGCGGCCGGCCCACTGTAGAGCAGAATTCGATCGACGAGACCCGCATCGAGAAACTGGCGCGCGGCCCGCGCCCCCCCTTCGACCAGAAGCGAGGAAATGCCGCGCGAGGCAAGCGCCGTCAAAAGATCGGCAACGGTATCGGCATTCAACACTTCGACGCCGGCGTCTTCCAGTGCGTCGCGCCGCGCCATCGCGGTCGGATCGAGCACCGAATCGGCAACGGCGATCAATGGAACCGCACGGGCGGAACGAACGAGCTTCGACCTGACCGCCAGATCGAGACGTCGATCAAGGACGATACGGGTTGGCGAACGCTCTTCAAGCCCCGGTAACCGCACGGTGAGCTCCGGGTCGTCGGCGCTTGCCGTACCGACCCCGACGAGGATGGCATCCGTCTCGGCACGCAACACCTGAACCTGGGCACGCGAGACCGCACCGGTGATCCTGACCTGCCCTTCCCCCTTTCGGCCGATCATGCCGTCGGCCGAAACGGCCAGCTTGAGGGTGACACGCGGCCGCTTCATCCGCTGGCGCATGAGATAGGCTTCGAGCGCCCGCTCGCCCTCCTCGCGAAGGACACCGATATCGACGTCGATGCCGGCGTCGCGCAGCATGACCACCCCACGGCCGGCAACGCGCTCGTCGGGGTCGAGAAGGCAAACGACGACGCGGACGACGCCCGCAGCAATAAGCGCGTCGGCGCAGGGCGGCGTCTTGCCGTGATGCGAACAGGGCTCAAGGGTGACATAGGCCGTCGCCCCCCTCGCCTTCTCTCCGGCCTCGGCAAGAGCCTGCGTTTCCGCATGCGGGCGTCCGCTTGGCGCCGTCACCGCCCGCCCGACGATTGTCCCTTCCTTGACGACAAGGCAGCCGACCGAGGGATTGGTGGAAGTCAGACCGAGATTGCGGCGGGCGAGGCGCAGTGCCGCCGCCATGAATCTCTCGTCCTCACGCGTCGGCCCGCCCATGCGCTCCTCCGCTAGAGCTATTCGCTTGGATCGCGCGCGATCTTGGCGCTGATCTCGGCAATGACCTTCTCGAAATCCTCGGCGTGGGAGAAATCCCGATAGACGGAGGCGTATCGCACGAAGGCGACGTCGTCGAGGCTCTTCAGGGCCTCGAGGACCTGGAGGCCGATTTCTTCCGAGGGGATTTCGGTCTCGCCGGAGCTTTCCAGGCGGCGGACGATACCGGATACCGCCCGCTCGATACGGTCACGATCGACCGGGCGCTTGCGCAGGGCAATCTCGAAGGAGCGCAAGAGCTTGTCCCGGTCGAAAGGCACCTTCCGACCGGTCTTCTTGATAATCATCAGCTCACGCAACTGCACCCGCTCGAAGGTCGTGAACCGGCCGCCGCAATCCGGGCAGATGCGGCGACGGCGAATGGCGTTCCCGTCCTCGGCCGGACGGGAATCCTTCACTTGGCTGTCTTCGGAACTGCAATAGGGGCAGCGCATGCAACCTTCCGATCACATGTAGCCGTACATCGGGAACCGGTCGGTGAGCTTCACCACCTTTTCGCGAACGGCAGATTCGACGGCCGCATTGCCCTCGTCGGAGTTGGCCACTTTGAGACCATCAAGCACCTCGACGATCAGCTCGCCGATTTCCTTGAATTCCGCCTCCTTGAAGCCGCGCGTCGTGCCGGCCGGTGCGCCGAGGCGAACACCCGAGGTGACGAATGGCTTTTCCGGATCAAAGGGGATGCCGTTCTTGTTGCAGGTGATGTAGGCGCGGCCAAGCGCCGCCTCGGCGCGCTTGCCCGTTGCATTCTTCTTGCGCAGGTCGACCAGCATCAGGTGGTTGTCGGTGCCGCCGGAAACGATGTCGAGGCCATTGGCCTTCAGCGTTTCGGCAAGAGTGCGGGCATTCTTGACGATCTGGGCCGCATAGTCCTTGAAGGAGGGCTGCAGCGCCTCGCCGAGGGCGACGGCCTTTGCGGCGATCACATGCATCAGCGGACCGCCCTGCAGGCCCGGGAAAACTGCCGAGTTGATCTTCTTGGCGATATCCTCGTCATTGGTGAGGATCATGCCGCCGCGGGGGCCGCGCAGCGACTTGTGCGTCGTGGTCGTCGCGACATGGCAATGCGGGAACGGCGACGGATGCTGGCCACCGGCGACGAGGCCGGCAATGTGGGCCATGTCGACCATCAGCCAGGCGCCGACTTCATCGGCGATCTCGCGGAAGCGCTTCCAGTCCCAGAAGCGCGAATAGGCGGTGCCGCCGGCGATGATCAGCTTCGGCTTGTGCTTGCGGGCCTTCTCGGCGACGTCATCCATATCGAGCAGGTGGTCGCCTTCGCGCACGCCGTAGGAAACGACGTTGAACCACTTGCCCGACATGTTCACCGGAGACCCGTGGGTCAGGTGACCGCCCGAATTGAGGTCGAGGCCCATGAAAGTATCGCCCGGCTGCAGGAGCGCCAGGAACACCGCCTGGTTCATCTGCGAACCCGAGTTGGGCTGCACGTTGGCGAAATTGACGCCGAAGAGCTTCTTGGCACGGTCGATCGCCAGTTCCTCGGCGATGTCAACATATTGGCAGCCGCCATAATAGCGCTTGCCCGGATAGCCCTCGGCATATTTGTTGGTCATGATCGAGCCCTGGGCTTCGAGCACGGCGCGGGACACGATGTTCTCGGAGGCGATTAGCTCGATCTCATGGCGCTGGCGACCCAGCTCCTTCTCGATCGAACCGAAGATTTCCGGATCGCTGTCGGCGAGAGAGCGGGTGAAGAAGGCGTCATTGGTCTGTGCAAGCATCGGCGCGAGGCTCCTCTCAAAGGTGGCTGTTCCTTTAGCTTCCTCGCACGCCAAGAGCAATATCCGCTGTGCGGTTTGCGCCATTTCCACCATCCGCCGCGCCCAAATATCGCGGCCGCTCAATCATGCAAAAGCCGCGCATCCCTGGGAATGCACGGCCTTGATCTAAGAATGCGGCACTTTGCTTATTGCGGCAAGGCGTCAGCGTCGATGGGGCCGGGCGATTGCTCGACTCCGGTCGTCGTCTGCAGGGCGAGTTCCGCCGCGCCGTCGCGCTGATAGATATCGTCGCGGAACTGGACGACGCGATCCTTTGCCGACCAGGCTGTGATGTAGGTGAAATAGACCGGCACTTCTTCGGCAAGCTTGATCGGGGTGTTGACGCCCGACTTGATGGTCGCCTCGATCTGCTGGCGCGACCAGCCTGGGGTTTCCTTGAGCAGCCAAGTCGAGAGGTCGCGGACGTTCTGCACGCGCACGCAGCCGGACGATTCGAAGCGCATCAGCTTGTTGAACAGCCCCTGTTGCGGCGTGTCGTGCATGTAGACCTGATGCTCGTTGTGGAAGTTGATCTTCGTCGAGGACATCGCGTTGATCTTGCCCGGATCCTGACGGAACATCAGGTTCGGCGCCTTCTCGGCATTCCAGTCGACGGTCTCAGGCGATACTTCGTTGCCGCTTCCGTCGAAGAGGCGGATGGCGTTGCGCTCGAGATAGGTCGGGTCCTTGCGCATCAGTGGCAGGATGTCCTTCTGGACGATCGAGCGCGGCGCGGTCCAGTAGGGGTTGAGGATCACCTCGTAGATCTTCGAATTGAGGATCGGCGATTGCCGGGAGATCTTGCCGACGATGGCGGTATGACGCAGCACGACGCGACCATTCTCGACCGCCTCGATATAGGCGGCGGGAATATTGACCATGACATAGCGCCGGCCGAGATCGCCCGACATTGACTGAAGCCGCACGAGGTTGGTCTCGAGCTGGGCCAGCCGCGTCGCGGCGTCAACGTTCAGCGCCTTGAAAGTATATTCGCCGATCACGCCATCTGCCGGCAGGCCGTGGCGGGCCTGGAAGCGCTTGACCGCGCCGTCGACGTAGGAATCGAAGGACGAGGAAATACCGGCGGACTGCGGCAGGTCGCCGGAGACCATCAGGCGCTGACGCAGCTGCTGCACCGAGGGATCGGTGACGCCAAGCTCGAGCCTTACACCGGTCTGCGGAACCTGGGGCCAGCCACCGGCGGTGACGATCTGCTGGTAATCGAAGATTGCCTGCTGCACATGGCCGATCGTCTGAGGGCCGAAGACCGGCGTGTTGGAAAGGACTGCCGTTGCCGTGCGCGAGGCCTTGGCGTCGAACTGGTCATCCCAGGAACCGCGGCGCGGCGAATTGATGAGCTCGCCCAGTGCATCCTGGGCACTGGCGGCGCCTGCCCATGCGGCGGCACCGAGCGTTGCGGCCGAACGCAGAAACGCACGGCGCGAGAAAGCATCAATTCCGTTCTTTTTCGACATAGTCCCTACCACTTAATGCGCAAAACGCGCGCTGCCCGAGCCCAAAAGCGCATCGTGCGATGCGCTTTACGTCCTTGTTTTCATGCATGGCCGTGATCCCAAAACCGCTGCGCACTTTTGGGCGACATGCATTAAGCACGAACATGGTTAACAAAGGTAAACCCCCGTGCCACCCGGCCCTCAATTGCCTTCACGATCGTGCGAACGAGAGCCAATCGGCAGGTGGACCGCGAAACGAATCGCCGCCACCGGCGCAATCGCGCACCTGCCGCATGGTAGCGTCGCTGTCATAGCAATATGGCCAATTCGTGTCTCGGCGCCGCCGACCGGGTTGAGGGGAAACATTTGCACAACAACTCAGTCGAGAAAAATAAGCAAAGGTCGGACACGCAGGGATTGCGCCCGACCCTTGAGACTGGAGTTAATACGCCCCTGCATGTTTCCTTAAAACTAAGGATAAAAACATGCAGCAATTCAAAGTGCTACGGCGACCTTTGCGCGTCTGAATAGGACGCGCGGAGCTGTAGGTCAGAGGCGATACATGATGCTGTCGTTCCAGAAGCGGTCGAGGCGCTGCAGGAGCTTGTTCATCTGGGTGAACTCATCCGAACCGATGCCGCCGACCTTCTGGATCGAGCCGATATGGCGCTCGTAGAGCTTGGCAACGGTCTCGGCAATCTCCTGACCTTCTTCCGTCAGGCTGATGCGGACCGAGCGACGGTCGATGCGGGAACGCTGATGGTTGATGAGGCCAAGATCGACGAGCTTCTTGACGTTGTAGGAGACGTTCGAACCGAGATAATAGCCACGGGAGCGAAGCTCGCCGGCGGTCAGTTCGGAATTACCGATGTTGAAGAGCAGCAGCGCCTGAACGGCGTTGACGTCGCTACGGCCCTGCCGGTCGAACTCGTCCTTGATGACGTCGAGCAGACGGCGATGCAGACGCTCAACAAGGTGAAGGGACTCCATATAGAGACCACGGATCGTCTCTTCCTGCGGGTCCCGGGGCGCAGCTACCTGCGGCTTCATCTTCGTGTTCATTTTCGTGCCTCACTGTTTCGTTTGGCGGTGTTTCTTTGTCTTCCCGCCTTGAGTGAGACCCTATCGAATACGTATAAAATTCTACTTAAACCGCAGCCTTAACATGTACTTACTATCCGCGGAGTCTGTCTCAGGGTGAATCAACCCTTACCTGCCGCGCCTGGCGCAGGCGCTGCCAGAAGAGCGCCGCACGGAAGAGGATAAAGGTGACGGCGACCGACCCATGAAGCACGAGAAGCAGCGGACGGGCGCCGAGCATGCCTGGATAGAACTCGTACATGGCGACCTCGATCGCGGCCGCAAGCACCCAGATAACCGGCCCCCAGGAGACGAGCAACCAGAGTCCTATGGCGGCGACCGGATAGAGTACGGCAAGCGCGGTTGCGGCGGCACGCCACTCCGGCGCCAGCAAATCGAATCGACCGGCGCCGCCGTGCGAGAAGCCGATCAGCATCGCCCAGTAGTTTAGAGCAAACCAGAAGCAGGAGGCCGAGACCAGACGCAGGAACCAGCCGAATAGCACTTCGACGAGCGATGGCTTCGGGACATGAGCAGAATCGTGAAGCATGGCCGGCAAGATAGGCCGAGTGCCGGCAATCCACCAGCACAAAGCAAGAGAGCACGCCCGAGCCGCCACGCACGGGAGGAAATGCCGCAGCCCCTCGCCCCCGCAATGCGGTTTTCAATATGCCGAGGCGCGTGATAAACCGCCTTTGACCGACGCAGATGAACGAAGAAGGACGCGGGCGCGATGAACGACAGGACAAATCTTGTGGACAGGATCACGGGACACCGTCGCATGCGCCGCAACCGCAAGGCGGACTGGACGCGCCGTCTGGTGCAGGAGAACCGCCTGACCGTGGACGACCTGATCTGGCCGATCTTCATCGTGCCGGGCAGCGGCATCGTTCAGCCGATCGATGCGATGCCGGGCGTCAATCGCATGAGCATCGACAAGGCCGTCGAGGCGGTCAAGGAGGCGGTCGACCTCGGCATTCCCGCCGTCGCCACCTTCCCGAACATCGAAATGGCGCTCCGCGACGACATCGGCTCGAACAGCCTTGCCGCCGACAATCTCATCAACCAGGCGACGCGGGCGATCAGGAAGACCGTTCCGAATATCGGCGTCATCACCGACGTGGCGCTTGATCCCTTCACCAGCCACGGCCATGACGGCATCCTGCGCGACGGCGAGATCGTCAACGACGAGACGGTGGAAGCGGTCGCGCGCGCGGCGGTCATCCAGGCCGATGCCGGCTCCGACATCATTGCGCCATCTGAAATGATGGACGGCCGGATCGGCGCGATCCGCGAGGCGCTCGATGCCGCCGGCCACCAGAATGTCGGCATCATGTCCTATGCGACGAAGTTCGCATCTGCCTTCTACGGCCCCTATCGGGAGGCGATCGGCACCGGCGGTCTGCTGAAGGGCGACAAGAAAACCTACTATATCGATCCGGCCAACGGCACCGAAGCGATCCGCGACGCCGCGCTCGACGTCGAGGAAGGCGCCGACATGCTGATGGTGAAACCGGGCCTGCCCTATCTCGACATCTGCTGGCGGATGAAGGAGGCCTTCGGCCTTCCAGTCTTCGCCTATCAGGTCTCGGGCGAATACACGCAGATCAAGGCGGCGGCCGCCAACGGCTGGATCGACGGCGAGCGCGTGATGCTCGAGACGCTCCTGGCCTTCAAGCGAGCCGGCTGCGACGGCATCCTGAGCTATTTCGCCGTTGAGGTGGCGAAGATCCTGGCGAAGCGATGAGCGGTCGGTCCGCACGGGAGACGCATTGTTTTGTCGTTTTCGTTCCCCATATGTGATCGAAACGATGCGAGGCTGACATGAGCATGCACAACCAAGAACTCCGACTTCCGAGCCAGGACTGGCGCGCTTACCAGGGTGTTCTGTCGCGCCGGGTGTTTGCCTTCATCCTCGACTACGTGATCATCGCTCTGCTGTGGATTCCGGCCGCGGTGGTCGTGTTCTTTCTGGGCATCCTGACGCTCGGCCTCGGTTTCCTTCTCTATCCGGTGCTCTTTGCACTGGTGGCGATGCTCTATTTCGGTCTGACCGTCGGAGGCCGCGACCAGGCCTCGCCGGGGATGAAAATCATGGGCCTGGCGATCGCCCGTACCGATGGCCGGCCGATGGATTTCCTGACGGCCATCGTTCATCTGGCGATCTTTTGGATCGCCAATGCGCTGCTGACGCCGCTGATCCTGCTGATCGGACTGTTCACAGACCGCGGCAGGCTGCTGCACGACCTTCTGATCGGCACCGTCGCCGTTCGGCGCGACATGTATTGACGGCGCCTGCCGATCCAGAAAAACCGCGCGTCGCGGCTTGGATGAACCCGGACCACGCTGGAACCGGCGGTCCCGGGGAAAATTGCCTGCACTTTGCTCGCTCCTCGACGAACGAGTGTGTTGACGTTTTTCATTCTTCGGCCATCCTATACATAAGTAACCTCGCGAAGAGTGACCCCCGCGCTCGATGAACACGCAGACCACATCGTCTCCGCAATTCTACCTGACCGCGCCGGCAGCCTGTCCTTACCTGCCGAACGAGATGGAACGGAAAGTCTTCACTCACATGGTGGGCGAGCGTGCTCCCGAGTTGAACGATCTTCTGACCCAGGGCGGTTTCCGCCGTTCGCAGAATATCGCCTATCGCCCGGCATGCGAGACCTGTCGCGCCTGCATCTCGGTGCGAATACTGACCAACGAATTCGTGCCGACCCGCTCTATGCGTCGTGTGCTCGCGGCCAACCAGGACGTGGTCTCCACCGAATACCCCGCCGAACCATCGAGCGAGCAGTACAACCTCTTCCGCCGCTATCTGGATTGCCGGCACCAGAAGGGGGGCATGTCAGACATGTCCGTGCTCGACTACGCAATGATGGTCGAGGACACCCATGTGCACACAAAGATCATCGAATACCGGATGCGGGTCGAAGGCGATGGCATCAGCGAGAAGGCCAAAGGTCCCCTGATTGCCACGGCACTTACCGACCGGATGTGCGACGGGCTGTCGATGGTCTATTCCTTCTTTGATCCCGCTCTGGCGAACCGCTCTCTCGGTACCTTCATGATCCTCGACCATATCCGCCGGGCGAAGGAGCGCGGCCTGCCGCACGTCTATCTGGGCTACTGGGTCAAGGGATCCCGCAAGATGGGGTATAAAACAAAGTTTTTGCCGCAGGAGCACCTTATGGCCCGCGGTTGGGAGCGTTATGCTGGCGGGCAAGACTCCCCCGAAACCGCCACGGATTGACGATTGAACCCCTCCTCTGACGCCGCCCGGCACCGGCGCGGCCTTGCCATCACGGGCCTCGGCGGCCTTGCGCTTTCCTTCGACATCCCACTGATCCGTTCAGCAGACGGCGAAGTGTGGTCGATTCTCGCCGTGCGCAGCCTGTCGACCTTCGCGGTGGCGATCGCCGCCTGGTTCTTTATCAATCGCGTGTTAGGCCGCCACATTGCGCTGATCCCCGGCAAGGCCGGGCTGATCGCCGGCCTCTTTTACGGCATCAATTCCTTCACCTTCCTGCTCGCGGTGTTCAACACCTCGACGGCAAATGTCGTCTTCATCCTCGCCTTCACCTCGATGTTCGCGGCAATCCTATCCTGGATTTTCCTCAAGGAGCGCCCCTCCAACGCTACGCTTGCGACGATGGCGATCATGCTTCTCGGCGTCGGGGTGATCGTCCAGGACGGGCTCGAAAGCGGGCACCTTTTTGGCGACGCCATGGCCGCCTGCTCCGCCTTCCTGTTGGCGAGCGCCATCACCATCAGCCGCGCCAGCAGACGGGACATGGCGCTGGTGCCGCTGACGACGGCGATCTTCCCGGCCCTGGCGGCGCTCATGCTTTTGCCGCCCAGCGGAATCGCCATTGCCGAACCGGGCTACATTCTCTTCAACGGGCTGGTGATGATCCCCCTCGCCTTCTTTTGCCTGGCGACGGGACCGCGTTACCTCTCGGCGCCGGAAGTGGGAATGTTCTACCTGCTCGAGACGATCCTGGCGCCGATCTGGGTGTGGATCGCCTTTTCCGAGACGCCGACATTCCAGACGCTCATCGGCGGCGGCATCCTGATCTTCGCCCTGCTCGGCCATTCGCTCTGGCAAATGCGCAACAAGGCGGCGAAGGCGCAGCTTCCCTGTCCGGAACTGCCATTTACCGGATGACGGCGGCCCACCTAAGGGGTCATTGCGGGCTGGCCGGGAGCCGGCCCGGGCGAAATCTCCTGCATCTGGGAGCGCATCGCCCAGAGCTCGCGATTGGTGTTGATCCATTCCGCCGCGACCTCCAATGGCGCCGGGTCGGCGGCAATCATCTCTCGGTCGTCCTGTTGCCGGCGGGAAATCAGCCCCGCCTCCTCCAGAATCACCATGTGCTTTGACAGCTCGTCCTGTTCGGCGCCGACGGCCGTGGCGACGTCTGCAACGGAGGCCTCACCGGCAAACAGCACTTCGAATATGCGGCGGCGCGTGGGATCGGCGAGCGCCAACAATGTATCGTCAAGAGCCGAGATCATCGCGTTCCTCTCTTCGGCGCATCATTCGTCAAATCGCGGCCGATTTAAGGAAACATCGAAGAGTTGCGGCGGTCGCCGGAAAATACGCGGGGGCTGTGGATAAACACGGATCCGAACCACCGGTCCACAGAGGCGCCAAGTCCGGCAATCAGCCGCTGAACCTGCCGCTTCGCGGGAAGCCCTTCGGTACGATGCGACCGGCGCCGGCGCGGTCGCCAAGCCATTCGATCAACTCGTCCCTCGTCTTCGTGAAGACGCGACCGGCGCTGTCTTCCCAGGTCAGCCCCTCGGACACGGTGAAGCAGCGGATGTCGGAAATGCCGCCGTCCTTGTAGCGCTGCAGGCGCACGCCTTTGCCGCGCGCCATCTCCGGTATCTGCGCCAGCGGGAAGACCAGCATCTTGCGGTTGTCGCCAACGACGGCAACGTGATCCCCCTTGACCGGCACAACGAGCTTCGTTTCGTCCGGCATCACGACGTTCATCACCTGCTTGCCCTTGCGGGTATTGGCGACAATGTCGCTTTCGGTGACGACGAAGCCGTTGCCCGCGGCGGACGAGACAATGAGCTTGCGCGCCGGGTCGTGGACAAGCGCCGTCAGCACGTCCTGGTCGTTTTCCATATCGACCATGATTCGCAACGGCTCGCCGTGGCCGCGGCCGCCCGGCAGCTTGTCGCCGCCAAGCGTATAGACCTTGCCGCCGGTAGTGAAGACGAGGATCTTGTCCGTCGTTTGCGCGGGGAACGCCACCTTCAGCGCATCGCCGTCCTTGAACTGCAGCGAAGACGTATCGGAGATGTGCCCCTTGAGCGCCCGGATCCAGCCCTTCTCCGAGATGACGACGGTGATCGGCTCCTTCTCGATCATCGCCTGCTGGATAGCCTCGATATCGGCGTCTGGCGCCTGCGCGAATGTGCTGCGACGCTTGCCGAGCTCGGTCGCCTTGGCGAACTTCTTCTTGACCTCGCCGATTTCCCAGGCAACCGCCTGCCACTGCTTGTCATCGGAGGCGAGCAGCGCCTCGATTTCCGCCTTCTCCTTCGACAGCGCGTCGAATTCGGTGCGGATCTCGAACTCCTCGAGCTTGCGCAGGGAGCGAAGGCGCATGTTGAGGATCGCTTCGGCCTGGACATCGGTCAGCGAGAACCGCTCGATCATCACCGCCTTCGGTTCATCCTCTTCGCGGATGATGCGGATGACCTCGTCGATGCTGAGATAAGCGATCAGATAGCCGCCGAGGATCTCGAGCCGCCGATCGATCGCGGCAAGCCGATGGCGCGAGCGCCGCTGCAACACCTCACGGCGATGCGCCAGCCATTCGCTGAGCACCTCGTTCAGCGCCATGACGCGCGGTACGCGGCCCATCGACAGTACGTTCATATTGAGGGGAATGCGGCTTTCGAGCTCGGTCAGCTTGAACAGCGATTCCATCAGGATATTGGCATCGACCGAGCGGCTCTTCGGTACGAGGACAACACGGACATCTTCGGCCGATTCGTCGCGGATGTCCTCGAGCAGCGGCAGTTTGCGCGCAATGAGGAGCTCGGCGATCTTTTCGATCAGCCGCGATTTTTGGACCTGATAGGGAATTTCCGTCACGACGATCTGATAGCCGCCGCGCCCCAGGTCCTCGACACTCCAGCGCGCACGGACGCGAAAGCCGCCGCGACCCGTGCGGTAGGATTCAAGCATGCTGGCGCGGCTTTCGACGATGATGCCGCCGGTCGGGAAATCCGGACCCTCGATGCCGCCGCGCTGCGGATTGGCGGGATCGAACAGCAGATCCTCCAGCGCCGCGTTTGGATGACGGATGAGATGGAGCGCCGCGTCGCAAAGCTCATGGGCATTATGCGGCGGAATGGACGTCGCCATGCCGACCGCGATGCCGGAAGCGCCGTTGGCGAGGAGGTTCGGGAAGGCACCGGGAAGGACGACCGGCTCCTGGTCCTCCTCATTGTAGGTCGGGCGGAAATCGACGGCATCCTGGTCGATGCCCTCCAGGAGGAGGGCGGCGACCTCGGTCATCTTCGCTTCGGTATAACGGTAGGCGGCGGCGTTGTCGCCGTCGATGTTGCCGAAGTTGCCCTGCCCGTCGACGACCGGGTAGCGCTGCGAAAAGTCCTGCGCGAGCCTGACCAGCGCATCGTAGACCGACTGGTCGCCGTGCGGGTGGAACTTACCGATGACGTCGCCGACGATGCGCGCGCATTTCTTGAACGAGGTATTGGGCCGCAGCCCCATCTCGCTCATCGCATGGATGATGCGGCGATGGACCGGTTTCAGCCCGTCGCGGACATCCGGCAGCGCGCGATGCATGATGGTCGACAGCGCATAGGCGAGATAGCGCTCTTCCAGCGCCGCCTTGAGGTCAACCGGTTGAATGTTGTCGTCCCCGCCAGAAGGCGGCAAAAGGCTTTGTCCCATGTCTCCTTGCTACCGCAACCGGCTCGCCGCGGCAAGAATCCAAGGCAATCGCCCTGTGGAGAACGCGCCGCAGGCCCTTGCCTATACCCCGGGTTGCAGTCATCAAAATGCCCCGGGTAATTTTCCGGAAAGCATGATCCGCAGGGAACATCCGTCATTCGACTCGGCGATATAAATTTGCTCTGTTTCGTATTAGGGTCAGACCTGCCGATTTGGCAGGTTGAGGATGGGCATCCATGCAAGGACGATGTTGAACGCGAGCGGCCGCATGGCTTTGCAGTGGTCGCCTCCGCGCCGCCCGTCCTCTGGCGCACAACCTCATAGTTGACGCATTCCGCGACGACCGCCAAAACTATCTGTAGCACACCTCGGAAACAGCCGCACAATCTATCATTTTTCACAAGGAACAACGCAATGATGCATACGCGCAAGATCCGCCTGATGATGGCCAGCGCCGCCTTCCTCACGCTTTCCGGCCCGGCCCTCGCCCTGGACGGCGCGGACATGATGAAGAAACTGAGTGCCGCGCTCGAGGTGAACGGCACCTCGCTCGCCTTTGACAAGGCGGAGGCGGACGGGGACGTGGTGACGGCGAGCGGCGTAAAGCTGCAAGTGGCGGCAAAGCCGGGGGAGTCAATCAACATAGGCGACGTGACGTTCGAGGGCGTCGAGGAGACCGATGGTGGCGGCTATTATGCCGAAACGGTTTCCTTTCCCGATGTCAATGTGAGCGAAAAAGAGGACAGCGTCTCCGTCAAGGATATAGCGGTCGGCGGCCTTTCCATTCCCGGCAACGCCTCGGGCGGCACCATCGACGACATACTACTCTACGAGTCCTTCGGCACGGGCCCGATGGAGGTCAAGGTCAAGGGCAAGGACGTCTTCAAGATCGCGAGCATCGAGAGCAACCTGACGCGGCAGGAAAATGACGCCGGATTCGATTTCGATGCGACGATGGCCGGCCTGAACGCGGATCTCTCGGAGGTCGAGGACGCCAAGGCAAAGGACGCGATCGAGAAGCTCGGGCTGAAGCAGATCGACGGCCAGGTCACGATGAAGGGCAGTTGGGCAATCGCAAGCGGCAATGTCGCCCTCGATGAATATGCCTTCGACTTCAAGAATATCGGCCGGCTGAACATCGCGATGGATTTCTCCGGATACACGCTCCAGTTCCTGAAATCGCTGCAGGAGGCGAACAAGGCCGCGCAAGCCAATCCGAACAAGGAAGAGGCCAACCAGGCAATGGGTCTCGCCATGCTCGGCCTCATGCAGCAATTGACGTTCAATAGCGCCTCGATTCGTTTCGACGACGCCTCGATCACCAAGAAGGCACTCGATTACGCCGGCAGCCAGCAGGGCGTCACCGGCGAACAGCTGGCACAGTCGCTGAAGGGTCTGGTTCCGGTCATGATGGCGCAATTGAACCTGCCGGAGTTGCAGAACCAGGTGTCGGCCGCGGTCAACGCCTATCTCGACGCGCCGAAGAGCCTGACGATCAGCGCCGAACCTGAAAAGCCTGTTCCGTTCCCGATGATCATGGGTGCCGCCATGGGCGCGCCGAACACCATCCCCTCGGTTCTCGGCGTCAAGGTGACGGCGAACGACTGACGCTTCGCGAAGCGCCTCAGCCCGCCGCGACGCGGTACAGCTTTCGAGTTCAAGCCTGGCGGACCTCCGCCGGGTTTTTTTGTCACTGTGATCGATGTTACGATGTGACGCTTGATGCTCGCATGCGCCGGCCTATCTATCTCGACATGGTTGCCGGCAGTTTGTGCATTCCCGACCGAAGAAAAGCGGAAGGAGGACGCAATGGGACTGAAGCATTCGGATATCACCGCCATTCTCGGCCCGGTTGATGAAACCCTGATGGCCGAACTTCTTGCGACGGGCGCGACCGCGAGTGAACTTGCCGAAGCGATTGCCTGGGTCAACAACGACGAGGCCCTGATTGGCGAGGGCCGCCATCTTCCGGCCGGCCGGGTTGCCGCCCTGATCGACATCCTGACACCCGACGTCGATGAGGAATGACTGCGAAGCTTCCGCCTCCGGATGCGGCGTGTTGAATCGTGAGGTCCGGCCGCTGCCGGCGGGGTGTATGAGTGCCTGATTTATCGTGTTGAGGGAGGGTTAAATGGCTGCCAAAGACGTCAAGTTCAGCACCGATGCACGTGACCGGATGCTGCGCGGGGTCGACATAATGGCCAACGCTGTCCGGGTCACCCTTGGCCCCAAGGGGAGGAACGTGGTCATCGACAGGTCCTTCGGCGCGCCGCGGATCACCAAGGACGGCGTCTCCGTCGCCAAGGAGATCGAGCTCGAGGACAAGTTCGAGAATATGGGCGCGCAGATGCTCCGGGAGGTTGCCTCGAGGACCAGTGAAATTGCCGGCGACGGCACGACGACCGCGACCGTGCTAGCGCAGGCGATCGTCAAAGAAGGCGCCAAGGCCGTGGCCTCCGGCATGAACCCGATGGACCTGAAGCGCGGCATTGATCTTGCCGTCGATGCGATCGTCAAGGAACTCAAGAATCGGGCCCGGCAGGTCTCAAAGAACGAGGAGATCGCCCAGGTAGCGACTATCTCAGCCAATGGAGACGCGGAGATCGGGCGCTATCTTGCCGAGGCGATGGAGAAGGTCGGCAACGAGGGCGTTATCACCGTCGAAGAGGCCAAGACCGCCGAAATCGAACTCGAGGTCGTCGAGGGCATGCAATTCGATCGCGGCTATCTCTCACCCTATTTCATCACCAATCAGGACAAGATGCGGGCGGACCTGGAGGATGTTTACATCCTCATCCACGAGAAGAAGCTCTCCAATCTGCAGGCGATGATCCCGATTCTCGAAGCGGTGATCCAGGCCGGCAAACCGCTGCTGATCATCGCCGAAGACGTCGAGGGCGAAGCCCTTGCGACACTCGTGGTCAACAAGCTGCGCGGCGGACTGAAGATCGCCGCCGTCAAGGCGCCCGGCTTCGGCGACCGACGCAAGGCCATGCTGGAGGATATCGCCATCCTGACCGGCGGCACGGTCGTTTCGGAGGAGCTGGGCATCAAGCTCGAGAATACGACGATGGAAAGCCTCGGGCGCGCAAAGCGCGTCATGGTGGAGAAAGACGCAACCACCATCGTCGGCGGCGCCGGCACAAAGCAAGATATCAGCGGCCGTGTCGCCCAGCTCAAGGTGCAGATCGACGAAACGACCTCCGATTACGACCGGGAGAAGCTCCAGGAGCGGCTCGCCAAGCTCGCCGGCGGCGTTGCGGTGATCCGCGTCGGCGGCTCGACGGAAGTGGAGGTCAAGGAGAAGAAGGACCGAGTCGACGACGCGCTGCATGCGACGCGAGCCGCGGTCGAGGAAGGCATCCTACCGGGTGGCGGCGTCGCCCTGCTGCGTGTCGTCAAGGTGCTCGAAAGCGTGCCGACGGGCAATGATGACCAGCGCGTCGGCGTCGAAATAGTCCGCCGTGCCATCGAAGCGCCGGTGCGCCAGATTGCCGAAAATGCCGGCGCCGAGGGATCGATCATTGTAGGACGGCTGCGCGAGAAGACTGACTTCGCCTATGGCTGGAATGCCCAGACGGGGGAATTCGGCGATCTCTTCGCGATGGGCGTCATCGACCCGGCCAAGGTCGTGCGCGCGGCGCTGCAGGACGCAGCCTCCGTCGCCGGTCTTCTGGTGACGACGGAAGCGATGATTGCCGAGAAGCCGAAGAAAGAGGGCCAGATGCCGATGCCCCCGGCCCCAGGCATGGACTTCTGAGGCCTGGCTGCACCCGAGCAGTGCCCCGAACGAAAAAACCCGGCCATTGTCTCGCCGGATTTCCGTTGCTTCGCTTGACGCTCAGTCCTTCTTCTGCGGGATCGGGCGGATCGCCAGTTCGCGCAATTGCGCCGGCGTTACCGGCAAAGGGGCCCCCATCAGCAGATCGACGGCCTGCTGGTTCATCGGGAACAGCGAGATCTCGCGCAGGTTCTTGGCGCCGACGAGCAGCATGACGATGCGGTCGATACCGAAGGCCATGCCGCCATGCGGCGGTGCACCGTACTGGAAGGCGCGGTAGAGACCACCGAACTGCTCTTCGACATCCGCCTGGCTGAGGCCGACGTTCTCGAAAACCTTGACCATGAGTTCCGGCGACTGGTTGCGGATCGAGCCGGATGCGATCTCGAAGCCGTTGCACACCATGTCGTATTGGAACGCCTTGATCGACAGCAGATCGTCGCCCGAGAGCGCCTGCAGCCCGCCCTGCGGCATCGAGAAGGGGTTGTGGGCGAAGTCGACGCGCTTCTCGTCCTCGTTCCATTCATAGAACGGGAAGTCGACGATCCAGCACAGTTCGAACCGGTCGCGATCGACGAGGTTCAACTCCTCGCCGGCCTTGGTGCGGGCCTCGCCGGCGAACTTGTAGAACTTGGCCGGCTCGCCAGCGACGAAGAAGCAGGCATCGCCATCCTCGAGGCCGAGCTGCGTGCGGATCGCATCGGTGCGCTCCTCGCCGATGTTCTTGGCAAGCGGGCCGGCACCTTCGAGCTTCTCGCCTTCCTTGCGCCAGAAGATATAGCCGAGGCCGGGCTGTCCCTGGCTCTGGGCCCAGGCGTTCATGCGGTCGCAGAATGCCCTGGAGCCACCGGTCTTGGCCGGAATCGCCCAGATCTCCACCTTCGGGTTGGAGGCGATCATGTTGGCGAAGACCTTGAAGCCGGAGCCGGCGAAATGCTGGGTGACCTCCTGCATCTCGATCGGGTTCCTAAGGTCCGGCTTGTCGGAACCGTACTTGCGGATCGCCGTGTCATACGGGATGCGCGGGAACTTCTCTGTGACCGGCTTGCTACCTGCGAAATCCGCGAAGATCGCACGGATCATCGGCTCCATCGTGTCCCATACGTCTTCCTGCTCGACGAAGCTCATTTCCAGGTCGAGCTGGTAGAACTCGCCGGGCAACCGGTCGGCGCGCGGGTCCTCGTCGCGGAAGCACGGCGCGATCTGGAAATAGCGGTCGAAGCCGGCCACCATCAGCAGCTGCTTGTACTGCTGCGGCGCCTGCGGCAGCGCATAGAAACTGCCGGGATGGAGGCGGCTCGGCACCAGGAAGTCGCGCGCACCTTCCGGCGACGAGGCCGTGAGGATCGGCGTCGTATATTCGGTGAAGCCGATGTCGGTCATGCGTCGGCGCATGGCGGCGATGACCTCGGTGCGCTTGACGATGTTCTTGTGCAGCGTCTCGCGGCGGAGATCTAGGAAGCGATACTTGAGGCGCACGTCTTCCGGATAATCCGGCTCGCCGAAGACCGGCAGCGGCAACTCCTTGGCGGCCGACAACACTTCGATCTCGCGGGCATAGAGCTCGATCTCGCCGGTCGGCATGTTCTTGTTGACGGTGTCGTCGGTGCGGGCCTTCACCGCCCCATCGACGCGGATGACCCACTCGCCGCGCACGGTTTCGGCCATCTTGAAGGCCGGCGAATCCGGATCGGCAACGACCTGGGTCATGCCGTAGTGATCGCGCAGGTCAATGAAGAGCACGCCGCCATGGTCGCGGACGCGGTGAACCCAGCCGGAAAGGCGAACGGTGGAGCCGACGTCCGACTTGCGGAGAGCGGCACAGGTGTGGCTGCGGTAACGATGCATCGTCTAAGTCCTGGAATTGCAGAAGGCCGCGCGAGGCTCGCCAAGGCGGGCGTGGCGGCATAGCCAAAGTCGGGCGGAAAAGCGCATGATGCGCCGGATTTGTCAAGGCCGCGGCGCTCCCCGCCGACCCGTCAGTCGATCAGCCCCGCCGATCGTCACTCTCGCCGCGTCGGACGTCTTAGCGGACATGAAACCGGAAAAGGCCACAAATCGCTACTGTCCCCGCCCACCGCGTACCGCTAAACAGAAGGAGATCCGCCTGCCCCACGAGTCGCCGCCGTAAAGCCGGATGCGCCCATGTCCCAGATACGCCCGCTCATCCCCCTCCTCCTCACCGCCGGCATTCTGATCGGCGGCAATGGATTGCAGGGCACCTTCATATCCTTGCGGGCGCTCAATGAAGGCTTCTCGACATCGCTGATCGGCCTCGTCGGCGCGGGCTACAATGTCGGCTTTGCGATCGGCTGCGTCTACGTGACCCGCATCCTCAGAGCGATCGGTCATATCCGTACCTTCTCCGCAATGGCGGCAATCGCTTCGGCGGCGGCAATCGCGATGGTGCTGGTCATCGAACCGTGGTTCTGGTTCCTCATGAGGCTCGTCGCCGGCATCTGCTTCGCCAGCCTCTTTGCAACGGTGGAAAGCTGGTTGAACGCCAGCGTCACCAATGCCAACCGGGCGCGCACGCTTTCGATCTACCGCCTGGTCGACCTCGGCTCGGTGACCGCCGCGCAATATATGATTCCGGGTGTGGGGATCGGCGGCTTCGAACTCTTCGCCTTCATCTCGATGGCGCTGACGCTCTCGCTCGTGCCGATCGCCTTTGCCGACCGGTCGAGTCCGGTCGCGCCGGAAGCGATCCGTTTCGACGTCAAGGCGCTCTGGAACATCTCACCACTCGCCACCGTCGGCTGCATCGTGGTGGGACTGACGAATGCGGCCTTCCGCTCACTTGGACCAATCTATGCGCAGGAGATTGGGCTTTCGGTCACTGCCATTGCCACCTTCATGAGCGCCGGCATCATCGGCGGCGTCGTGCTGCAATATCCGCTTGGGCATTACTCGGACCAGATCGACCGCCGGCTGATCATCCTGATCGCCACTTTCGGCTCACTTGTTGCAGGGCTCTTTCTCGCTTTCGGCGCCGGCAGCGACGAGTGGCTGAACTTCGCCGGCATCTTCGCCTTCGGCGCCTTCGCCATGCCGCTCTATTCGCTCTGTTCGGCCCATGCCAACGACCACGCGGCGGAAGGACAGCATGCGCTGGTTTCCGCCGGCATGCTGTTCTTCTGGTCGCTCGGCGCCATTATCGGGCCGCTGTTCGCCTCCTTCATGCTCGATCTCTTCGGGCCACGCGCGCTCTTCCTCTATACCGCGGCGATCCTTTTCCTCTTCATGCTCTACACGCTCCGGCGGATCACCGCGCGTGGACCAATTCCAGCGGGCGAACGCTCCATGCCGTTCCGCAATCTCCTGCGTACCTCATCCTTCTTCAACAAGCTGGCGGGCGGCAGCCAGCCGCAGCAAGGTCCGCAACGCCTGCGGCAAGATGCGCGATCACAGCGAATTGCTGAACACGAGGATCAGGTTTAAAAAGCGCCATTCCTGAAACGCTGCGAGGCGACGTGATCCGCGCTCCGCTCGGCCCTTTTAGAATGTGGACGCTATGACGCCGATGCTCAGCCGCCGCACTTTTCTCCAGGGCTCGGCCGCACTTGGCGGCGCCTTTTCGCTCGGGGTCGGGCTTGCGGCACGCGCCGGCGCGGCTCCCGAACCGCAGGTCCTGACCGCGCAGCTTGCTCAGGCGCGGATCGCGGCCGATGGCATGACCCCTGTCATGACCTATGGGCTCGGCGAAGCAGCCCATGCCGGCATGCCGCCGGTTCTGAGAATGCGCAAGGGCGAGGCCTATGCGGCAAGGCTCGTGAACAGGCTCGAGGAGCCGACGACGGTTCACTGGCACGGGTTGCGGATTGCCAATGCGATGGACGGCGTGCCGGAGATGACCCAGCCTTACGTCTATCCCGGTGATCACTTCGACTACAGCTTCACCCCGCCAGACGCCGGCACCTTCTGGTACCATCCGCATTGCAACACGCTGACGCAGATGGGCCATGGCCTGACCGGGGTGATCGTGGTCGAAAACCCGGCGGACCCGATTTTCGACGCGGAGATCGTCCTCAATCTTCGCGACTGGCGGCTTGGCGCCGGGAGTAAATTCATCGATCCGTTCAAACCGCGCGATGCGGCACGCGGCGGCACGTACGGGACCATCAGAACGGCGAATTGGCAGCAGGAACCTGTCTACGACGCGCCGGCCGGCGGGCTCGTTCGCGTCAGGATCGCCGCGACCGACGTGACGCGCATCTACACCATCGGCCTTGAAGGCGCCCAGGCAAAAGTGGTCGCGCTCGATGGCAATCCGGTCGAGGTGCCGTTCCTGCTCGATCGGCTGGACATCGGTCCGGGACAGCGCATCGACCTCGTGATGCGCATGCCCGACAGCGAAGGGACGCGCGCGACGCTCGGCAACTTCCGCGGGTCGAAACCGTGGGCGATCGCCGGCTTCCGCTCGCTCGGCGCATCGCTCAGTCGGCAGCTCGGCGAGGTCGCTCCGCTGCCGGCCAATCCAGTCGCCGAGGCGGACCTGTTAACCGCTGAGCGCATTCCCCTCGAACTCACGGCAACGGCCGAATACAAGGCGGCACCGTCGATCTGCGGATCGCTCGGCTTCACTTTCTGGGCGCTCAACAAGGTTCCATGGCCGGGAGACACGCCCGATCCGATTGCGCCGATCGAGGAATTGAAGCTCGGCAAAAGCTATGTGCTTGAGATCGCCAATCGCACCCCGCACGCGCACCCGATTCACCTGCATGGCTTGAGCTTCCGCATCCTCAGCTCGAACAAACGGAGCTTTCTGCCGCCGCCGACCGACACGATCCTGCTTCTGCCGGACGAACAGGCGGAGGTGGCACTCGTTGCCAACAACCCCGGCGACTGGGTGATCCACTGCCACATCATCGAACATCAAAAGACCGGGATGACCGGTTATTTCAGAATTATCTGACAATTTCGATTGAGACGGCCGCCGCGAAACGATAGAGGGGAGACTCAAGCCTCATTTTCGCCACAGTGATTTAAGCCCCGATGATTCAGACGACAGCAGAACTGGAGGCCGCCTGCCAAGAGCTGGCCCGCTCGAGCTACATTACGATCGATACGGAATTTCTGCGCGAGACCACGTTCTGGCCCGAACTCTGCCTGATCCAGATGGCGAGCCCCGATACCGCGGTGATCGTCGATCCGATGGCGCCGGGGATCGACCTCGCCGCCTTCTTCGCGCTGATGGCCAATCCCGATGTCGTCAAGGTCTTCCACGCGGCTCGCCAGGACATCGAGATCATCCATCATCTCGGCAACCTCATTCCGCATCCGCTCTTCGACACACAGGTGGCGGCCATGGTCTGCGGCTTCGGCGACAGCGTCTCCTATGACCAGCTCGTTAGCCGCATCAAGAACGTGCAGATCGACAAGTCGTCGCGCTTCACCGACTGGAGCCGGAGGCCGCTCACCGACAAGCAGCTCGAATATGCATTTGCCGACGTGACGCATCTCAGGGACATCTACCATTACCTGAAAGCGGAGCTCGAGCGCGAGGGACGCTCCTCCTGGCTCGCCGAGGAAATGGCAATTCTGGAGAGCCGCGAGACTTACGATCTCCATCCGGAGAATGCCTGGCAGCGCCTGAAGATGCGCGTCAGAAAGCCAGTCGAGCTGGCGGTTCTGCAGAAGATCGCTGCCTGGCGCGAGCGCGAAGCGCGGGCTCGCAACGTGCCGCGCGGCAGGATAATCAAGGACGACGCGATCTACGAGATTGCCCAGCAGCAGCCGAAGGACGCGGAGGCGCTCGGCCGGCTGAGGACCGTTCCGAAGGGCTGGGAGCGCTCCAGTGCCGGCGCTGCGATCGTCGAGGCTGTGACCGAGGCCCTGGCGATCCCGAAGGCCGAGCTGCCCCGACTGCCACGGCAGAATCACACTCCGGAGGGCGCTGCCGCAGCGGGCGAGATGCTGAAGGTGCTCCTAAAGCTCATCTCCGAGAAGGAGGGCGTGGCAGCCAAGATCATCGCCAGCAGCGACGATCTCGACCGGATCGCCGCCGAAGGCGAAAAGGCCGACGTCGCCGCGCTCAAAGGCTGGCGCCGAGAGCTTTTCGGCGACATGGCACTGAAGCTCATCAATGGCGAAGTGGCGCTTCGGTTTGTCGGAAAGAAGATCGAGGCAGTAGAAATCTTCGGTTGAACGACCGCAGCCGCCAACAACTTTCCGCCCGAATCCGGCCTTAGCCAGACGAATCGAAAAACTGATCCGACGTCGAGGCCGAGGATCAGATGTTCGCACCGCCGCGGATGGGGCTGCCCAAGCCGCGGCATCCTCTTCAGTATTTCGATTCCGGGACCGTCGCGCATGCGCTGGAGATTTTCCACGCTCGAGTTCATCCTGCTGCTTTTGGTCGTCGCCGGCAGCGGCGTGGCCTATTCCTGGGTCGTTTATGGGGACGGTGCGCTGATCGGCGCGACCTTTGCGGTCTTCATCTGCATGCCGGTCCTTGCCTTTGAACGACGCATCATCTTCCGCCGCCTCTACAGGACGATCCACAGCCTTCCGACGCCAGCCTATCTGTTGTCCTCGGTCGCTGTCTATTTCGCGGTTGAGAATCTTGGCTTTGTCGCGGCGGGAGTGGTGCTGAAGCTGACGGGCGTGCTGCAGCAGACCTGGAGTGACGCGATGGTTCCGTCCTTCAATGCGCTCGTCTATGCGCTGGTCGTTTCCGGCCCCATTATTTTCGTCTTGCGGGTGCGAGAATTGCTCGGCCGCGACGTCTTCCTAAGCTTGTTGACGGGACGCTACCGCAAGCCGGTGCAGGAGGAACGCGTGTTCCTGTTTGTTGATGTCGCCGGCTCGACCTCCTATGCCGAGCGCTTCGGCGATCTCAAGATGCAGGAATATCTCGGAAAGCTGTTTGCAGAGGTCGCAGACCCGGTCCTGCGCTACCGTGGATCCATCGACGACTATATCGGCGACGCCGCAGTCATCACCTGGTCCTTCGATCGCGCCGTGGCCGATGCCGCCTGCATTCGCTGCGTCTTCGACATTCTCGACCAGATCGAAGCATCCGCCTCCCGCTGGGGCAAGGTTTACGGCGAGGTCCCGCGCCTGCGCGCCGCACTCCACGGCGGAACGATCGTCGCCGCCGAAATCGGCGTCGACAGGCACAAGATCACCTATTTCGGGGACACGGTGAACACGACGGCGCGTCTCGAAGGCCTCTGCCGAACGCTCGACCGGCAGGTGCTGATTTCCGCCGACCTGCTGCGGCGCATGCGCCTGCCCACCTTCGTGCGAAGCGAGGACCTCGGCGAGCACGAGGTCAAGGGCCGCGGCCAGAAGCTAGGGGTGTTCTCGCTTCGCGCCGTCCAGCTGTAACGGGCACCGAGACGATCCGCAGTCGCCCGCTTGACTGACACCACCCGGCATACCGATGTCCATGTTTCGATAGGAAGTAGCCGTCATCAAAGCTTCACCGCGCTGTCAGAGAAGCGTCAACGAGCCGTCATCAAAGCCGCCTATCGGGAAGCGATCCGCACCTCGAACCCAGGTTGAATTTGATGACGAAATCCATTCTCGCCGTCGCCTTGACTCTCTTGACGACGACGACCGCGCTCGCCGAGGAGAAGGTCTTTCCGGCGACGCTCAAGGCACATGCCATCCTTCCGGCCAATACCATCATCGACGCGCCGGCGGATGCAGCCGACTACCTCAAGACCTCGGGCAAGTTCTCGACCGCTGACCGCAAGCGCGCGGTGGAGCTGGGCAGCGTGCCCGGCAAGGACGGCGTTCGGCCGACCGGGCTGTCGCTTCCCTTCAATGGCCAGCCGATGCAGGGCTTTTCCGGCATCAAGGCGATGCCGGACGGCACCTTCTGGAGCCTCTCGGACAACGGCTTCGGCAACAAGCTCAATTCGACCGACGCCATGCTGATGCTTCATCACCTGAAGATCGACTGGAGGGCCGGCAAAGTCCAAGCGCTGGAGACGATCTTCCTGACCGACCCCGACCGCAAGGCCCCCTTTCCGATCGTGATGGAAGGTTCGGCCGCGCGCTATCTGACAGGCGGCGATTTCGACGTCGAGTCGATTCAGCCCGTCGCCGACGGCTTCTGGGTCGGCGAGGAATTCGGTCCCTATGTCCTGAAGTTCGATACGAGCGGCAACCTCACCGACGTCATCCCGACAATGGTGGACGGAAAGCCGGTCCTCTCGCCGGACAATCCGACACTGGCTTTGCAGGCGGACCCTTCCAAGAAGGCGCCGGCCTTCAACCTCAAGCGCTCGGGTGGCTACGAGGGGCTGGCGCTCTCCAAGGACGGCACGAAGCTCTACGGTCTGCTCGAGGGAGCGATCTGGACGGATGGCGAAACAGTCGAGCAGGCGGATGGCCGTCCGGCGCTCCGCATCATAGAACTCGATGCTGCGAGCAAAGCCTGGACCGGACGCAGCTGGCTCTATCCGCTTGCCGAAGGCGGCGAGGCGATCGGTGACTTCAATATGCTCGACGAAAAGACGGCGCTGGTGATCGAACGCGACAACGGCGCTGGCACCCTCGACAAGGCCTGTGCCGACCCCAAGGATCCTAAGCCCGATTGCTTCGCGGTCGGATCGAAGCTGAAGCGCGTCTACAAGATAGCGATCGATGACGAAAACGTCGGCAAGGCCGTGCGCAAGATCGGCTACATCGATCTCCTGAAGATCGCCGATCCGGATAACCGGAAGCGCCAGGGCGGTGGCGATGGCTATTATGACATGCCCTTCGTCACCATCGAGAACGTCGATCGGGTAGACGACACACACATCATCGTCGGCAACGACAACAACCTGCCGTTTTCCGCCGGGCGCGCGCTCGACAAGGCAGACGACAACGAATTCATGCTGCTCGAAGTCAGCGAATTCCTCAAGGCCGAATAGCGGCGAACGGTCGCGCGTGAAAATCCTCGCGCGACCATCGGCCACCGGTCTGCACGAGGGCGGCTGCGGCGCTCAGCTCTCGAAGTGGAAAGCGAGTTTCTTGCCCGTCAGCCGGCTGAGTTGCTGCAGGCGACCATCGAGGCGTTCGCCCTCGAAATCGAGATAGGCTGCGGGCACGACGAATTCGAGGTCGACATCCGGCCGCGGCGACCGTCGCACGGTGAGATGGCGGGCGACACCCGGCATGGAGGCGGAGAAGAGGTAGGCAACCCGCAACAGCCCGCCGAGCAGCTTCGCCAGCTCGAGGAGGCGTGGCGTGGTGATGCCGGCGAGAGGGCTAGTGGCGCCGTCGTCGTTGAGCCCCTCGAACCGATAGTAGTTGGCAAGAGCGATGTAGGCCCGGCCGGCATGCGTAATGCCGGTGAAAGCGGAGTGAGCGATGATGTTCAGCGCTTGCAGGCCACGATAGTCCGGATGCGCACGCCAACTGATGTCCGCCAACAGACAGGCGGCCTGGCGGTAGCGGCTCTCCTCCTCGGTTTCCTCTATGCCGAAGTGCGGCACCATCCGCCCGGTCCACTCGGCGAGCTCGCGCGCATGTTCCGGTGAACGGGCGCGCAGGATGGCGATCTCGTCGGCAGCCGCGAGCAACGGGTCCTGCAGCCGCTCCTCATCGGAAAGCAGCGAGTAAAGGTAACCTTCGCGAACCCCGAGCGCCGAAAACGAGATGCGCTCGGGGCGCATGATCGAGATCGCCTCCTGCATCGTCACGGCGCCGAACGGCAAGAGGCTGCGACGGCTCTTGGAAATTGTCGCAAAGGCAGAGGGCTTCAGGGTCTTGGGCTCGATCACTTCGGCCAGGATCGCCATCGCCTCGTCATAGGAGATCTCGTAGCCCTGCATCATGTGCAGCGGGTAATCGCGTGTTTCCATCTGCAGCTTGGCGATCGAGCGCCAGGTTCCGCCGACGGCATAAAAGGTGCGCCCAGTTCCCCTCCTCAGGACGTCCGCACCCTTCATGAACTTCCGCACCCACGTGCGCGCCCGGCTCAGGGATCCGTTGCTGTGCTCGAAGAGGCGAATACCGCCAAGCGGCAGGGTTATCCCGTTGCCGATGCGCCGGCCCTCGACATCGACCAGTTCGAGTGAGCCGCCGCCAAGGTCACCGACGACGCCATCCGGATCGTGATAGCCGCTGACGACACCCATGGCCGAATAGTAGGCTTCCTCCTCGCCCGTCAGGATCCGAACCCTCTGGTCAAGGATGGCTTCCGCCTTCTCGATGAAGGCTGTGCCGTTCGACGCTTCGCGCGCGGCGGCGGTTGCCAGCACATACATCTGCGTGGCGCGCGCCTGGTCGGACAGCGCACGGAAGCGGTGCAGCGCCTTCAGCGCCCGCCCGACGCTCTCCTCCTCCATCCGGCCGGTGGCGTCGATGCCCTTGCCGAGACCGCACATGACCTTTTCATTGAAAAGCATCGCCGGGGCGCGACTGAGCCCCTCGTAGACGACGAGGCGAATGGAGTTGGAGCCGATGTCCACGACGGACACCGGGCGGATGCCGGGCAGACGCCCCTGCGCTTCAGATTCGACCATGCGATTCCAGTTTACTTGCGCCAACCGCTTTTCCAGCCGGCAATCAGCTTCGGTGCACTGGACTTCAGAGCCTCACCCCGGCCCGAGAGGCTGGGATTGGTCATGAAATAATGCTGCGCATTGAACGGCTCGGCATCCTTGCCGACTTCCATGCGGCGCGAGGTGCCGTCCGGAAGAATCTCGTAGCTCTGCTGGTTGTCGATGAGATTGCCCAGCATGATCTGCGAAAGAACCTGTTCGTGCACAGTCCGGTTGATGAGAGGCACGAGCGTCTCGACCCGCCGGTCCAGATTGCGCGGCATCATATCCGCCGAACCAATATAGACAAGCGCATTTTCCGAAGGTAGGCCGTGGCCGTTGCCGAAGCAGAATATCCGGGAATGCTCGAGGAAGCGGCCGACGATGGACTTGACACGGATGTTGTCGGAAAGGCCAGGCATCTGCGGACGCAGGCAGCAGATACCGCGGACGACGAGATCGATCTCGACGCCCGCGCGGCTTGCCTTGTAGAGCGCGTCGATGATCTCCGGATCGACCAGCGAGTTCATTTTCATCCAGATCGCCGCGGGCCGACCGGCTTCGGCATGCGCAATCTCTTCGTCGATATGCTTGAGGATACGCGGACGCAGCGTATGCGGTGAGACCGCCAGCTTCATTCCCGCCTCCGGCTCGCCATAGCCGGTGATGAAGTTGAAGATGTTCGCCATATCGTGGGCGATCACCGGATTGCAGGTGAAGAATGACAGGTCGGTATAGATCTTCGCCGTGACCGGGTGATAGTTGCCGGTGCCGAGATGGCAATAGGTCCTGAGTTTGCCTTCCTCGCGACGGACGACCATCGACATCTTGGCGTGCGTCTTCAACTCGATGAAGCCGAAGACCACCTGGACGCCGGCGCGCTCGAGGTCGCGTGCCCAGCGGATGTTCGCCTCCTCGTCGAACCGGGCCTTCAGCTCGACGAGCGCGGTCACCGACTTGCCTGCCTCGGCGGCGTCGACCAGGGCACGGACGATCGGGCTGTCGTTGGAGGTCCGGTAGAGCGTCTGCTTGATCGCCAGCACGTCGGGATCGCGCGCCGCCTGCAGCAGGAACTGCACCACGACGTCGAAGGACTCGTAAGGATGGTGCACCACCATGTCCTTCTCGCGGATCGCGGCGAGACAGTCGCCGCCATGCTCGCGGACGCGTTCCGGGAAACGCGGATTATAGGGCTCGAAACGCAGGTCCTCGCGCGGCGCCTTGGTGATTTCGGAAAGCGTGTTGAGCGCGAGCAGCCCGGGCAGCACGGCGACGCGGTTATCCGGAACGCCGAGCTCAAGCACGACGAACTGGCGCAGCGAGGCGGGCATTTCGGAATCGGTCTCGATGCGGATCACCGACCCGCGGCGGCGGCGCTTCAACGCTGTCTCGAACAGGCGAACCAGGTCTTCTGCCTCTTCCTCGACTTCGATATCGCTGTCGCGGATGATGCGGAACGTACCCGAACCCTGAACCTCGTAGCCCGGGAACAGCCGGTCGATGAACTGGCCGACGACATCTTCGAGAGTGATGTAACGGATGACGTTCTTGACGTCCGGCAAACGGACGAACCGGTCGAGCGCCACCGGCAGGCGTAGCAGCGCCGTCATCGGTTCGCGGCCGGTCTTGCTGACGAGCTGCAGGCCGATCGAGAAGCCGAGATTCGGGATGAACGGAAACGGATGCGCCGGATCGATCGAGAGCGGCGTGAGGACCGGGAATATCGATTGGTCGAATTCGTTGGCAAGCCAGCTTCTGTCCTGTGCCGACAAGGAAGCGGGACGAACGATGAGGATATCTTCCTTGGCGAGATATTGCTGCAGGACGGCAAGCGAGGCCTGCTGCTCCATCTGGAGATTGTCGATTTCCTTCAGGATGTCGTCGAGCTGTTCGGCGGGCGTCTTGCCGTCGGGACTGCGCAATGAAACGCCCGATCGCACCTGCCCCTCGAGGCCGGCGACGCGGACCATGAAGAATTCATCGAGGTTGGCGGCCGAAATCGATAGGAAGCGGACGCGCTCCAGAAGCGGATGCGCGGTGTTCAACGTTTCCTCGAGCACGCGGCGGTTGAACTGAAGCCAGGAGAATTCGCGGTTGATGAAGCGCTCGGGGCTCGTCAGAAGATCAAGTTGCTCCGCAGGCGCCTTTTGTTCGGTGATTGCAGACGTCGCGTTATCCATTCCCATCAGACCCCATTGCTCCGGATGAACGAGCTATCTCACTTTGACGACGGAACTGTGACAGTCAATCGGAGGCACGGGTAATTGCAAGATCTTCCAGCACTTCCGCCGCCAGGGCACGCGTCAGCCGCGTACCGCGGGCAAGCGCCAGATGGTCCAGCCGCTCGACGATCGTCTGCGCCGCCTCCAGAGAACGCTCCATCCGCGTCACTATGTAGGCCACGAAACGCTCGTCGACGAGAAGCTGGCGATCGGCGAAAAGCTTGAAGAGCACCTGCGTCAGCAGCTCGTCGTCGGGCTCGCCGATCTCGACGACGGTGGCCGCCTTCAGGCGCGATTTGAGATCTGGGAGCGTCACCGGCCAGGACATCGGCCATAGCCGCGAGGTCATGAGCAAGGCGGTACCGTTCTGACGGACGCTGTTGATGACATGGAAAAGCGCCGTATCGTCGAAACCCTGCCGGTCGACATCCTCGAAAAGCACCGGCTTTGAGGCGGCGATGTCGGCGGCATTCGAGCCGGCAATAGGGTGGATCGTCTCGGCGCCTGATCTCTCACGCCAGATGCTGGCGAGGTGCGACTTCCCGGAACCGACAGGCCCGGCGATAATGACGACCGGGGACGGCCACTCCGGCCAGTGATCGACGATCGCAATGGCTGCGCTCAGGCGATCGGAAACGAGCAGATCCTCCCGCCCGGTTGCCGGGTCATGGCCGAAGACGAGCGGCAGTTGTTCGTTAGGACGTCTTGTCATGCTTTGCTCTGGAGGATGGCATGTGTCGGCGGGGCTCCTGGCCCTCCGACTGCTGGTTCGCGGCCGTCCTATGCCCGTGATAGAGGTCGCTATCAAGGTATCGCTGGATGCCAAAACGGACAAGGACGCCGATCGCGGCGGCCGCCGGCACAGCGACGAGCAGGCCGACGAAGCCGAACAGCGCGCCGAAGGCAAGCAGAGCGAACATCAGCCAGACGGGATGCAGCCCAACGCTCTTGCCGACCAGCTTCGGCTGCAGAATGTTGCCTTCGAGGAATTGACCGGTGAAGAAGACGACAAGGACGAGCAGGATCCAGATATAGTCCGGCCAGAACTGAACGAGTGCCACGCCGACGGCGAGCACGAGACCAACCAGCGAGCCGACATAGGGGATGAAGCTGATCATGCCGGCGAAAAAGCCGATCAGCAGGCCGAAATTGAGCCCGACCAGAGACAGGCCGACGGCGTAATAGACCCCGAGGATGACGCACAGGGAACCCTGGCCACGCACGAAACCGGCGATCGTCGTGTTCATGTCGCGGGCGATCTGGCGCACCACGTCGACATGGTCGCGCGGCACCCAACTATCGACCTTCTGGACCATGCGGTCCCAGTCGAGCAACAGATAGAAGGCGACGACCGGCGTGATGATGAAGAGCGACAGGATATCCAGGAGCGCCATGCCGGAATTCCAGAGCTGCTGGAACAAAGTGCCGAGAAAGGCTGCCCCCTGCTCGAGAAGCTTGGCGGAATTCTGCTTGATCGCCGCCATTTGATCCTCGAGCCAGTCGGGCACAAGCGTCGACTGCGTGGTGTCAGCCACAAAGGCCTGAAGCCTGGCGACATAGCCGGGCATCTTCTGGATGAAGTCGGCCGCTTGCGTGAAAATCAGCGGAATGATGATGATCAGCGACAGCGCAAAGAGGACAATGAAAGTGACGAGAATGGCGATCGTCGCCATCAGGCGGCTGAGGCCAAGGCGTTGCAGCCGGTCGGCGACAGGATCGAGGAAATAGGCAAGCGCCATGCCGGCGAGAAACGGCAGGAGGATGGAACTGAAGACCATCAGGAAGGCGATGAAGGCGGCAAGCACGAGCAACCAGAAGAAAAGCTGGCGCTGAAGTCCCAAACCGCTGACCCGATTGCCCATGGCGTTCCTCGTCACGCGTCCGGCGCACCGCGCCGCGCGTCTCTTCGTCCGACGAGATAGGGCGCTGCGCGCACGCAGGTCAAGCCCGACGCCCTTCAATCCGCTCGCTTGGCGTCTGAAGGCGATGAGAGGAAGGCAAAAACGTGAAAAAAGGCCGCAAGGCCTGGCCTCTCCGCTTGCACTCCTCGGCTTACCGTGCCAATCGCATCCGCAAAATACGACGCGCTTTGGAGAACGAGCATGAGCCAGTCGGGAAAAAACGGCCTCACCTATAGCGACGCGGGTGTGGATATCGATGCCGGCAACCTGATGGTCGAGAAGATCAAGCCGCATGTGCGCTCGACCCGGCGTCCCGGCGCCGACGGGGAGATCGGCGGCTTCGGCGGCCTCTTCGATCTCAAGGCTGCCGGCTTCACCGATCCGGTCCTGGTCGCCGCGAATGACGGCGTCGGCACCAAGCTCAAGATCGCCATCGATGCCGACAAACACGACACGGTCGGCATCGACCTCGTCGCCATGTGCGTCAACGACCTCGTCGTGCAGGGCGCCGAACCACTGTTCTTCCTCGACTATTTCGCCACCGGCAAGCTCGATCCCGACCAGGGTGCGGCGATCGTCGCCGGCATCGCCGCCGGTTGCCGCGAGGCGGGCTGCGCACTGATCGGTGGGGAAACGGCCGAAATGCCTGGCATGTATTCGGGCGGCGACTACGATCTTGCCGGCTTTGCCGTCGGCGCCGCCGAACGCGGGCAGCTTCTGCCGGCGGGCGACATTGCCGAGGGCGACGTCATCCTCGGCCTCGCCTCCTCGGGCGTGCACTCGAACGGTTATTCGCTGGTGCGCAAGATCGTTGAGCTCTCGGGGCTGGCCTGGGATGCCCCGGCGCCCTTCGGCGAGGGCACGCTTGCCGACGTGCTGATGACGCCGACCCGCATCTATGTAAGGCCGCTTCTGAAGGCGATCCGCGAGACCGGTGCGATCAAGGCGCTGGCGCATATCACCGGCGGCGGCTTCCCCGAGAATATTCCGCGGGTGCTGCCAAAGCATCTCGCCGCCGAGGTCGACCTCGACGCAATCAAGCCGCCGGCCGTGTTCTCCTGGCTCGCCAAGACCGGCGGCGTCGCCGCCAACGAGATGCTGCGCACCTTCAATTGCGGTGTCGGCATGATCGCTGTCGTTCCGGCGGCGGAAGGCGATAAGGTCGCGGCGGTTCTTGCCGGCGAAGGCGAGACTGTCTTCACGCTCGGCCGCATGGTCGCGCGCCAAGAGGGTGCGCCGGGCACGATCTACAAGGGCAGCCTCGCCCTATGAGCATCACCGCAGGCGGAAAGAAAAAGGTCGTCGTCTTCATCTCGGGCGGCGGCTCCAACATGCTGTCGCTGGCGAAGGCCGCGGCCGAACCGGATTTCCCGGCCGAGATCATTGCGGTCATCTCCGACAAGGCAGAGGCCGGAGGCCTTGCCAAGGCGGCAGCGCTCGGCATCGCGACATCCTCATTCGTGCGCAAGGACTTTCAAAGCAAGGAAGCGCACGAGGCGGCGATCCTAGCAGAACTCGACCGGCTCCAGCCGGACATCATCTGTCTTGCCGGCTATATGCGCCTTCTTTCCGCAGCCTTTATCCAGCGCCACGAAGGCCGGATCCTCAACATCCATCCGTCGCTACTGCCGCTCTTCCCGGGGCTGCATACGCATCAGCGTGCGCTCGAGGCGGGCATGAAACTCGCCGGCTGCACCGTGCATTTCGTGACCGAGGGTATGGATGACGGCCCGATCATCGCGCAGGCTGCCGTTCCGATCCTTGCCGGCGACACGCCGGAAACGCTTGCAGCGCGCGTTCTGACGGTGGAGCACAAGACCTATCCGCTGGCACTGAGGCTGGTCGCCAAAGGCAAGGTGACAATGAAAGAAGGGCGCGCCGTCAGCCACACGGTCGGTGAGGCCTCGGGCGCGCTCATTTCTCCAGCTATCTGAAATCCGCCGCCTTCACTTCGCCGCCGCAAGCCGGCGGTCGAGACCGTCAAGGACGCGCCGCGTCAGGGCCGGATAGTCTTCGTCGAAATGATGGCCGCCCTCGATGGCGACAACGTCCGCCCCGGATGATTTCAATTCCGGACAGGCGTCGTCTTCCTCCTCGGTTCCGTAAATGCATTGGACGAGCGACGGGTTGATCGCCTTGACATCATCGACCGGATCGCCGGCGCTACCCGCCCCTTCTGCGCCGAGCCATCCGAGGACCGAGATCTTGAAGTCTGCCTGATGCGACAGAGCCATCAGCGTGACCTGGCGCACGCGCGCCCGGTCGGCGGACGGCAGCAGGTTGTAGGCGCGCGGCAGGATATCGGCGCCAAAGGAATAGCCGATCAGCAGCACGTTGCGGACATTCCACCGCTTGCCGTAATAGCCTATGATCCGCGCAAGATCGTCGGCAGTCGCCTGCGGCTGGCGCTCCGCCCAGAAATATCGCAGCGAATCCACCCCGACGACCGGAACGCCCTGCTGTTGCAGGACATTACCGACCTCCTTGTCGATATCGCGCCAGCCGCCATCGCCGGAATAGATCACCGCCATCGTATCGCGGCTCGGCTTGGCATCGAGGACCGTCAGTGGCAGCCCGAACGGATTATTCGCTTCGTCATCCTCACCCAGATAGCCTGAGAGCGCGTCGGACAGCGCAGCATAGGCATCGTCGTCGGAATCGTCGGTTTCGATGTCCGAATGCTTCTCGACAAGAGCGGCGACATGTTCTCGACCGGCCGCCGGCGCTGCCGGCGAAAAAGTGACGGCCACCGGATCGGGCAAGGATCCATCGGTCAAGCCGTATATCATGCGGTCACCCTTCAGGATCTTCTCGGCCGGTGTGCAGAGTTGCTTCGTCAGGGCAATTCCTTCTTCTGGATCGATTGCAAGCGTCTTGCCAATCGTTGCGGCCGGCGATTGCGCGGCGATCGCAAGAGCCATTGCACCGCCGGCGCCGACCCCTGCAACGACCGGCGGGCGATAGGCACCGCTGCCCGCCGCCCGCTGCACCTGCTGGCTCAAGGCTTCGATATCGGAGACGGTATAGACGCAGTCGCCATCATCCTTGGCGAGGGCCGCCAGATAGGCCCTGAGGTCAATCCCGATGACGATCGCATTGTCGTCGGAAAGCGAACGGGCGACCGCATCTTCCTTCGGCGACCAGCCGCCTGCGTCCGAAAGCAGCACCACGAGTCCTGTCGCCTCTTCCTTGGGGAACAGGATATGCGGCGATGGGATCATGCCCGTGTCGAACTTCCGCGCGTCGTCGGCCGCAGCCGGGAGGCTGGCCGCCCCCACGGCCAGTGCCGCAAAAAACGCGGTCTTCCAGATCTTTCCCATAAGGGTCATTTCCTTATCACTCCCTTGAGGCCGCCGCCGATCAGGAACGTCGCGTCCATCAGCGCGAGGATCGGATTGAGCCCACCGCTCGCGACAAGATAACGTGGCTGCCAATGTGGATGGAATTTGGACTTGAAGGCGCGCAGGCCCTTGAAGTTGTAATAGCGCTCGCCGTGCTCATAGAAGGTTCTGCCGGCGCGATCCCAGACCGGCGCCATCTGTCGGGACGACATGCCGGAGAGCGGCGCCATGCCGAGATTGAAGCGCCGAAAGCCTTGCGCCTTCAGATATTCCATCAGCTGCGCGAACAGGAAATCCATCGCGCCCCTGGGCGCTTCAGGCGAGAATCGCATCAGGTCTATCGACCCTTCTTCCCTGGTCTGGGTCATGAGAATATTGGCAAAGGCAACGATGTGGCCATTGCATCTGAGGATCGCGACTGGCTGTATTGCGAGGTATTCCGGATCGAATGCGCCAAGCGAAAAGCCCTTCTCCCGTGCGCTGTGGTGCGCGAGCCAAGCATCGGATATCTCGGCAAGTTCCGGCAGGATCGCCGGCACATACGCGGGCTCGACCACGGAGAATTCCAGCCCCTCTCGCAGTCCGCGGCTGACCTGCTGGCGCAGGTTCGCCCATTTGCCACCCTTCATCTCGAAGCGCGTGAGGTCGACCTCGGCGAGCTCGCCGAGACGGAAGGCCCTGAGCCCCGCATCGGCGTAATAGGCAAGTCCCCTGGGCGAGACCTGATAGAAGACCGCACGGCAGCCGTTGGAACGAGCCGTCTCCATGAACTGCCAGATGAGATCCGGCCAGGCATCCACCGGGCCGACGGGATCGAAAAGTGCGATCCAGGAGCGTGCCCAGCGGCCATACATGATGAAGGCGCGGCCGTCGGCGGCAAACATGATGCTCTTGTCGCCCATCCGCACCAGATTGGCATCGGACATGTCCTGGGCCTCGACGATGGCAATGGCGCGCTCCATCTCCTCCTCGGATGCCGGCGCGACCGCCGTCGTGGCCGGCCGCATAAGGCTCCAGATCGCCACAGCGGTCGCGCCGATCGTGACCCCAAGCAGCGCGCGCAGCCCACGCGGCGCCTCTGCCGAAAACTCGAACTGCCACCAGAGCTCATGGCTGTATTCGACGTCGCGATAGACGAAGAGGAGAACGACGAAGGCACCGAAGCAGATGACGCCCAGCGCCATCAGCCAGGGGGGCGTTAGCGCCTGTCCGAACAGCGAGGCGGGGCGAACGAAAAGCCGACGGCTGGTGAGCAGGCCGAGGATGAAGAAGGCAAGCATCCCTGCTTCCACGAGCGCCACGGCCTTGACAAGCGACAGCAGAAGAGCGGCGACCGCGATAACGACCGAGGCCCACCAGGCGCCGTCCAGCCGCAGAGCGAGTCCGCGCGCGACGATGACCAGCGCCAGCCCCAGCAGGCTCGCAAGGAAGTGCGCCCCTTCCACGAGCGGAAGGGAGACATAGTTCGCGAGGAATGCAAGGTTCTCGTCCGGCGTCGGAGTGACGCTCGAAAGAACCAGCATGAGGGCGAGCACGAGAGCCAGAGTCGCAAGAAGAAGCGGCGTCATCCGGCCGCCGGCGCGGCGCAGGCTGGACGCCGCCGGGTGACCGGCGAGCTGGCGGACCTCCATGCCGATGATCACGACGATGGCGATCAACAGCGGCAGCACATGGTAGATCACGCGGTAGAGGACCAGCGCACCGAGGATCGCATCGACATCGGCCGCGCGACCGAGGGTCGCGACGATCACGGTCTCGAAGACCCCCAATCCCGCCGGCACGTGGCTGAGCACGCCGAGGCCAACCGCTATGGAATAGATTGCCAGGAAGGCCGGCCAGCCGATCGTGCCTTGTGGCAGCAGCACATAGAGCACGGTCGCGGAGGCCGCGAGATCAAGTGCCGTCACCAGGAACTGGCGTGACGAGGTCCCGGTATCCGGCAGACGCAGGGTGACGCGGCCAATGCTCACCTCATGACCGCTCCGCGCCGCCACCATGACCGCGAGCATGCCCGCAAGCACGAGCAAGGCTATTGCCCGCAACCAGAACGGTTCCAGCCCCATAAGCGGCGCGACATATTCGGCGACGGCGAGCAGGCTCAGGCAGGCGACGGCGGCAAGCCCAAGGCCGAAGGCGAGCGTGACGAAGGCGATGACTCGGGCAATGTCATCCGGCTCCAGCCCGAGACGCGAGTAGGATCGATACCGGATCGCGCCGCCGCTCAAGGGGCCGAAGCCCGCCGTGTTGCCGACGGCATAGGCACAAGCCGCCGTCAAGGCGACATCGAGATAGGGGAGCTTGCGTCTAACGTAGTCGAGCGCGCCGACATCGTAGAACGTGAGCGCAACAAAGCTCAAGCCCGTGAACAGGATGGCCGTTGCCACCGAGGTCCAGCTCGTGCCCGCCAGCGCCGCGACCACATCCTCATACTGCACCTCGGCAGTGAGATGGAAGATCGCCGCTCCGAAGAGCGCGATCACCACGAGAGAGCCTATGGCGGAAAGATAGCGCTGATTGCGCCTCAGGAACGGCCGCCACCCACTCTCGGCCTCATGGTCTTGCGCTTCGATCTCGTGGGAGGTGGAGGAGGACGTCATGGTTCGCCCGTGTCGTTGAAGAAGACAACAGGGCTTTAACGCAGCGGATCAGGAGGAAAAAGTGAATTATCGGTAATGTAGAAGAATCAGGTGGTTAGAGGGCCAGAGAGGCGCGGTTCAGCATTGCCCATTGCAGCAGCATGATCGTCTTGGCGTCGCAGATTTCACCGGTGCCGATCATCGCGAGGGCCTCGTCAAAGGGGATTTCCAGCACCTCGATGTCTTCACCCTCATGGGCAAGCCCGCCGCCTGCCGCCACCTTCTTGGAGGTGTCGATGCGGCCAAGGAAGAAACTCGTCCGCTCGGTTACCGAGCCGGGGCTCATATAGGCGTCGAAGAGATGCATGGCGCTCTCGATGCGATAGCCGGTCTCCTCCATCGCTTCGCGGCAGATCGCCACTTCCGGAGCCTCGCCGTCGAGAAGGCCTGCCGGCGTCTCGATCAGATAGGCTGGCTCTCCCTGCAGAAGGACGGGAAGACGAAACTGGCGGACGAGCACCACCATCTGGCGCTCCGGGTCGAAGAGCAGGATCGTCGCGGCGCGGCCATGGTCGTGCACCTCCCGAACGAGACGGGCAGTTCTGCCATCGGACATCTGTTGCTCAAGGGTGACCTGCTCGAGGCTGATGAAGCCCTTCCAGAGAGACCGGCGATCGATGATCCGGATGCGCGGTTCGTCATGCGTCGTCATGGGTGATCCTCGATGAAGGAGGTTTCTCGCGCATCCTGCGCGTGTTGCGAATGATCGCTCAGGCCCTGCGCGCCCAGACCCGGTTGTCGTGGAAGGCCGCACCGCCATAGGGAGCAACCGCATCGGCGCCGGTCAGGACGTTGATGCCCTCGCCGTCGAGATGGGCGCCGTTCGGCCAAAGCCCCTCGGCGACGACGACGCCGCGGCGCGCGCCGCCGCCGATCCTGGCATGCAGGCGGATTTCGCCGCGGTCGTTGCCGAGCCTGACGACGTCGCCGTCGGCGATGCCGAGGTCAGCTGCGTCCTCCGCATGGATCATTACCTCGGGGCGCCCTTCCTTCTCGATCGAGGAGGGCGTCTCGGAGAAGGTCGAGTTCAGGAAGGATCGGGCCGGCGAGGTCGCCAGCCGGAACGGGTGGCGTTCGTCGGCAACTTCGATCAGATCGACGTGATCGGGGAACTCAGGGAGGCTGCCGTGCGGTCCCTGCGGGCCCATCGACTTCGGCGGCCGGTTGGGCGCGGGCGTGCCGGTCCAGTCGGCCTTGAAGCGGAACTTGCCGTCGGGGTGCCCGAAGCCTTTGAGGAAATGCGCCTCCTCGAAGGCCGGCTGGCAATCGAGCCATTTCCTTTCTTTTATCTCTTCGTAAGCGATGCCGTAGTTGCCGAGCAACCGGTCGATGTGCTGGCGCTCCGAGAGCCCAAAACCGGGGCGGTCGTCGACGCCAAGCCGCTTCGCCAGTTCCTCGATGACGAAGAGGTTGGTGCGTACGGTCGACGGCGGTTCGACGATCTTCGGGCCGATCAGAATGTGCTGATGCCCGCCGCCGCGGTAGAGATCGTCATGCTCCAGGAACATCGTCGCCGGCAGGACGATATCGGCGTGCCGGGCGGTGTCGGTCATGAACTGTTCGTGCACGGCGACGAACAAGTCATCGCGCAGAAAGCCACGCCTTACCAGCCGCTGCTCGGGCGCGACGTTGACGGGATTGGTGTTCTGGATCAGCAGAGCCGTCACCGGGCCGCGATGGCGCAGCGCTTCGGCATCGCCCGTCAGCACTCGGCCGATCTGCGACTGATCGAGCATGCGCACGTCCGGGTCGTGAAGCGCCGTGCCGACGAGGTCCCGCTTGTCGAGCTTGAAAATGTCGTTGTTTGAATGGAAGGCGCCACCACCCTCATGCTTCCACGAACCAAGCACGGTCGCAACGGACGCGGCCGCATGAATGGCGACCGAACCGTTGCGCTGGCGGGTGAAGCCGTAGCCGAGACGGAAATAGGTTCTCGGCGTCGTCCCGACGAGCCTCGCGAAGATCTCGATTTCCTCGACGGATAGCCCGGTGATAGCCGAAGCCCATTCCGGCCCGCGTGTCTCGAGATGCGCCTCGAGCCCGGCCGGATCGTCGGCAAACTCCGCCATATAGGCGCGATCCGCAAAGCCATCGCGGAAGGCGATATGCATGACGGCGCAGGCGAGCGCGGCATCGGTGCCAGGCTTCAGGACCAGGCCCAGATCGGCCTGCTTGACGGTCGGGTTGTCGTAGATGTCGATGACGACGATCTTGGCGCCGCGTTCCTTGCGCGCCTTGACCGCGTGGGTCATCACGTTGACCTGCGTCGCCACCGCATTGGTGCCCCAGATCACCACGCAATCGGACTTGGCCATCTCGCGCGGATCCGGGCCGCGCAGGCTACCCGTCGCCATGGTGAAGCCGGTCCAGGCCATATTGGTGCAGATCGAGCCGAAGAAGCCGGAATAGCGCTTGGCGTGGCGCAGCCGCTCGATGGAATCGCGCTGCACCTGCCCCATGGTGCCGGCATAGAAATAGGGCCAGACCGCTTCCGAGCCGTGCCTCTGCTCGGCCTTGACGAACTGGTCAGCGATCTCGTCGAGCGCCGCCGCCCAGGAAATCTCCTGCCAAATCCCCTCGCCCTTGGTGCCGACGCGGCGCTGCGGCACCATCAGCCGGCCGGGATGGTATATCCGCTCGGCATAGCGCGCCACCTTGGCGCAGATGACGCCGGCCGTATAGCTGTTTGCGGCGGCGCCGCGGACGCGACCGATCCGCCCCTCGGCGGTCAGGTCCACTTCGAGCGCGCAAGCCGAGGGACAGTCATGCGGACAGACCGAGTGGCCGACCGATTTTTCTGCTCTGATGGGGGTCGCAACGTTCATGGCTTTTCTATATGGCATCCGCCAGAAGGCTCAAAGTCCCATTCGTCATCCATCGAAACAATTGATCGCAGCCATCGGCGGCTCTTATGAACTATCGGCACATCTATCACGCGGGCAATTTCGCTGATGTCCTGAAGCACGCGGTGCTGTCGCGGCTCGTCACCTACCTCAAACAGAAGGACAAGGCCTTTCGGGTGCTGGACACCCATGCCGGCATTGGGCTCTACGATCTGTCGGGCGAGGAGGCGCAGAAGACGGGCGAGTGGCACGAGGGCATCGGAAGGCTGATTGACGCCGAACTCCCCGCCCCGGTCGCCGCCATTCTCGAGCCCTATCTCGCGGCCGTGCGCGAACTCAATCCGGATGGTGGGCTCACGCACTATCCCGGCTCGCCGAAGCTTGCCCGCATGCTGTTTCGGCCGCAGGACCGGCTCTCGGCGATGGAACTGCATCCGGAAGACCACGAAACGCTGCACCGGCTGTTCGACGGCGATTTCCAGAGCCGGATCACGCGGCTCGACGGCTGGCTGGCGCTCGGTGCTCACCTGCCCCCGAAGGAAAAGCGCGGCCTCGTCCTCGTCGACCCGCCCTTCGAGAAGGAAGGCGAATACGAGCGGCTGGCCGAGGGGCTCGCCAAAGCCTATCGCCGCTTTCCCGGCGGCATCTACTGCCTCTGGTATCCCCTGAAGAAGGGCGCGCCGGTCAAGGAATTTCACGAGGCCCTGAAGGCACTGGAGATTCCCAAGATGCTGTGCGCCGAGCTTGCGGTCCGGAGCGATCGCGAGATAACGGGGCTTGCAGGATCGGGTCTCGTCATCGTCAATCCGCCCTATACGCTCAAGGACGAACTCGACATCCTCCTGCCCTTCCTGAAGGAACAACTCCGCCAGGATCGCTTCGCATCGGCACGCTGCTTCTGGCTGCGTGGGGAAGCAGTTCTCAACCGAGGGCCTTGACGGGCCGGGCCACGTGGCTTCAATCTCCTTAAACGATTCAGGGAGGTAGCCATGACTTGCAAGCTTGCCGGAATGCTTCTCTTCTCGCTTTCGCTTGCCGCTGGTGCGGTCAACAGCGTCGCGGCCGCGGACTATGCGGAGGTGCCCGTCGCCCGACACACCTACGACATCGGCGCTTGCGGCAATCCCTCGGTTCTGGGCTTCATCACGCGACGCTTCGACTACAAGGCTGCGAACTATCTTCACGCCGATCTTGCCATTGCCGAGATTCGCGAGATGGGCCAGAGCCGCTTCGAGCCGCGCGACTATACGCATCTGGTCGAACGTGAATATTGCTATGGCACGGCCGTGATGAGCGACGGCGTGCGACGCCCACTCTGGTATCTGATCGAGCGGCCCTGGGGCTTCGCCGGCGTCGGTTCCAGTATCGAGTTCTGCGTCGGCGGCCTCGATCCCTGGTATGTCTACGGCGCCCATTGCGCTTCGCTTCGTTGATTGCGCCAACAAGGCTGCTGCCGGCGTTTCTCGCTTTGTCGGCGATCGCCGGCTGCAGCAATGAAGGTGACAAAAATCCCGGCCCAGGCAAGGAGGTGGCGAAAAGCGCGGCATCGGCAAGCGTTCCGATCGGCAAGGGCTTCGGCTTCTACGTTCTTTCCTTGTCCTGGTCGCCGACCTGGTGCCAGACCAATGACCCGAGGGGAAAATCGGAACAATGCGAGCGTGGCAGCGGCAATGGCCTGATCGTTCACGGCCTGTGGCCGCAGAATGAGAACGGGTATCCGCAGTATTGTCCAACACGACAACCAGACCGCGTGCCTGAAGCGCTCGGCCGGCAATATCTCGACATCGTTCCGTCGATGGGGTTGATCGGCCATCAATGGCGCAAGCACGGCACCTGTTCCGGCCTCCCCCAGGGCGACTATTTCGCCGTTACGCGGGCGGCCCGTGAGCGGCTTGCCATCCCTGCCGACATCAATGCAGCCGGTGCAGCGCGCAATCTCTCGGTCGCGTCAATCGAGACCGCTTTCGCAGCGAAAAATCCTGGCATGACGAGAGAGATGATCGCTGTGACCTGCGAGGGCCGGCTGATCGAGGAAATCAGAATCTGCTTCGACAAGGAATTGCGTTTCAGGGCCTGCCCTGAAATAGATCGCCGCGCCTGCAGACGAGACGCAGTCCTACTCCCCGCCGCACCATGACAATGGAAAGACGAATGAAGATACTCTACTCGCCCGCCTCGCCCTATTCCAACAAGGTCCGAATGGCTGCCCATCATGTCGGGATCGCTGCGGAAAGCGTTCTGACGGACACCAACGCCAATCCGCCGCAACTGACCGACAACAATCCGCTCGGCAAGATCCCGACGCTGATTACTGCCGACGGCCAGCCGATCTACGACAGTCGGGCGATCATGCATTTCATCGACCGCGAGACCAAGGGCAAGCTCTATCCGAAGAATGCCGAGAAACGCACCCAGGTCGAGATCTTCGAAGCGCTCTGCGACGGCATTTGCGACAGCCTATTGGCAATCGTCTACGAAAAGCGCTTCCATCCGCCGGAAAAGGTGCATCAACCCTGGATCGACCGGCAATGGGAAAAGGTCGAACGGGGGCTCGACCATCTCGAATCCAACCTGCCGAAGACCGGCGGCAAGCTGAATGCCGGGCATTTCGCCCTGGCGGCCATGCTGCGCTATATCGAGCTGCGCTTTGCCGGCGAATGGCAGAAGGGTCGGCCAAAGCTCAAGAACTGGCCCACCAAGTTCGAGAAGCACTTTCCCGACTATTCGAAATTCAAGGCCTGAAAATTAAAGGCACAAATAAGGCCGGGTCGCCCCGGCCTTTTTTCGATCCGTTTGGTCGGATCAGAACTTGACGCCCATGCCGACGCGGACGCTGTGCTCGTCGTAGCCGGACGAGACGGTCGAGCCGCCAGTGCGGAAGTCCTTCGAGGCATAGTCCGTGTAGCGGTATTCGACGCGAGCGGTGACGTTGTCGGTGACGAAGGTTTCGGCACCGGCGCCAGCCGTCCAGCCGACCAGGGTCTTGTCGTCGGAACCTGCCGGGGTCGAAAGCTTGGCATTGCCAAGGGCGAGACCGGCCGTGCCGTATACCAGGACCGGATTCAGATCGACACCGACCCGGCCGCGGACCGAGCCGTTGACGCCCTGCTTGACGCGGCGACCGCTGGAGTGCGAGTCGTTGCCGGCGTAGTTCACGTCGGCTTCACCACCGTAGACCATCTGGCCGTCCTGCACGTTGTAGCCGCCATAGAGACCGCCGCCGAAGCCGGCCGACGTATTGCTGCCGGTCGCATCGGCTTCGCCGTGATGCCAATTGGCCGTGCCGCCGACATAGGCGCCGGACCAGTTCTTCACGGCCGGCTCGGTATATTCGGCAGCCGGGGCAGCCGGAACCTCGTCGATGGCGTCAGCAGCATGAGCTGCCTGGAAGGCAACCAGGGTAATGGCCGAAGCCATGAGAGTGGTGGTGAGCGTACGCATACTATTCTCCTTTCAGACCGGTGCTCCGAAGCATCTCTGCGGTGTGCTTTATCGGGACACCGGGTATCTATAATTAACCCGTCCGGTTGACCGAAAATTGGACAGCAAATGCGGATTCTCAAGAGCTAAAATGTGAAATTTTAGTGGCGCAAGCGCGTCCTAATTTTGATGTTGCCCTGGCGACACAGAGGATTTATTAACCATAATTCAAGATTAACCAAAGATATACTATAAGAATAAAAGATAATTCAAAATACACTGCTCGCGTTAATTTTTCCGAAATGAACCGTCCGGGGAGTTTTTCAGCCCCGCCTTTCCAGCCTATATCTTTGTGCGACCGGAACAGGATTCGCAGAACGGGAAAGAACGTTGAGAAGGACATTGAAGGCGGCGCTGGTTACAGGCGGCGCTCGGCGCATAGGCAGGGCAATAGTTGAGGATCTGGCCGCACACGGCTTTGCGGTCGCCATTCATGCGAACGGCTCGTTTGGCGAGGCCGAGGCGCTGGCGGCAGGCCTCAGCGCGGCCGGCGCCAAGGCCGTCGCTCTACAGGCAGACCTCACCGATGTAACCGCGGCGTCGGGATTGATCGCGCAGGCAACGGCACGGCTCGGTCCCCTTGATCTCCTCGTCAACAACGCCTCGGTCTTCAACAAGGACAGTCTCGAGCAGTTCGATGAAGGGGTCTGGGAGCGGCACTTCGCCCTGCATGTCAAGGCCCCCTCCCTGCTCGCCCGCGACTTCGCACGCCAGCGTCCGGGCGATGTCTCCGGCCTCATCGTCAACGTCATCGGACCGGGGCCGACGTTGCCGAATGAGCGGCAGGATCCGCGTGATTTCGAGGCGCAGGTGAACGCGCTGATCCTCAGGCGCGGCCCGGCGCTGGACGAGTTCGGACGCGCGATCCGTTTCCTTTTCGACACGCCGTCGGTTACCGGACAGATGATCGCGCTCGACGGCGGCCAGCACCTTGCCTGGGAGACGCCGGATATTCGGGAGATAGTGGAATGAACGGGCGGACGCCCACGGACGGCGGCATCCTCTATGACGGCAGCGAAACCGACGACGAAGACGATCTCGTCGAGGTAGCGCAGAGCGAGCGGCCGGCGCCCGCGGTGGAGTGGGCGGAAAGCAAGCCGGAAACGCAAGGGCTCAAGGGCGCTGAACTCATTCAGGCCTTCGTCAAGCTGCTGCCGAACGGACCGGGCGTCTACCGGATGTTCAACGAGGCCGGCGACGTGCTCTATGTCGGCAAGGCGCGCAGCCTGAAGAAACGCGTCAATAATTACGCTCAGGGCCGCGGCCACTCGAACCGTATCGCGCGGATGGTGCGCGAGACGGCGAACATGGAGTTCGTGACGACGCGGACGGAGATCGAGGCGCTGCTGCTCGAAGCGAACCTCATCAAACGCCTGCGCCCGCGCTTCAACGTGCTGCTGCGCGACGACAAGTCCTTCCCCTATATCGTCGTTACCGGCGACACCCGCGCGCCTGCCCTCTACAAGCATCGTGGCGCGCGCAGCCGCAAGGGCGACTATTTCGGCCCATTCGCCTCCGCCGGAGCGGTCGGGCGAACCATCAACTCGCTGCAGCGAGCCTTTCTTCTGAGGACCTGTACGGATAGCGTCTTTGAAACGCGCACGCGCCCTTGCCTTCTTTACCAGATCAAACGCTGTTCGGCGCCTTGCACGGGCGAGATCACCGATCCGGACTATGCGGAGCTCGTGCGCGAGGCGAAGGATTTTCTCTCCGGCAAGAGCCAGGCGGTGAAAGCGACGATCGCCGCGGCGATGGCCGAAGCGTCGGAAACCCTCGACTTCGAGCGGGCGGCGCTCTACCGCGACCGGTTGGCAGCCCTCAGCCATGTCCAGAGCTATCAGGGGATCAACCCGGCCGGCGTCGAGGAGGCGGACGTCTTTGCCATCCACCATGAGGGCGGCATTTCCTGTATCCAGGTGTTCTTCTTCCGCACCGGACAGAACTGGGGCAACCGCGCCTATTTCCCAAAGGCCGACCCATCGCTCCCCGCCGCCGAAGTGCTCAGCGCCTTCCTGGCGCAGTTCTACGACGATAAGCCTTGCCCGCGGCAGATCCTCCTCTGCGAGGCGGTCGACGAGCAGGAGTTGCTCGCCCAGGCGCTGAGCGAGAAGTCCGGCTACAAGGTTTCGATCCTCGTACCGCAACGCGGCGAGAAGAAGGACCTCGTCGAGCACGCGCAGGCAAATGCGCGCGAGGCGCATGGCCGCAAGCTCGCCGAGACGGCCTCCCAGTCACGCCTGCTCGAAGGTTTCGCCGAGACATTCAAGTTACCCTCCGTGCCGCGTCGCATCGAAATCTACGACAACTCGCACATCATGGGCACCAATGCGGTCGGAGGCATGGTCGTGGCTGGTCCCGAGGGCTTCGTCAAAGGCCAGTATCGCAAGTTCAACATCAAATCGACGGACATCACACCAGGCGACGATTTCGGCATGATGCGCGAAGTCATGACGCGGCGCTTCTCGCGTCTCTTGAAGGAGGAAGGCAAGCCGGACCGCTCGACCGAAGCGAGCGAGGAGGCTGTCTTTCCGGCCTGGCCGGACGTTATCCTCATCGATGGCGGCCAGGGCCAGATGACGGCCGTTCGCGCCATTCTCAAGGAACTCGACGTCGAGGACTGCGTGACGGCGATCGGCGTCGCCAAAGGCGTCGATCGCGACGCCGGGCGCGAGCGATTCTTCGTCGAAGGCAAGGAAAGCTTCACGCTGCCGCCGCGCGATCCGGTGCTCTATTTCATCCAGCGGCTGCGCGACGAGGCGCATCGCTTCGCAATCGGCTCGCACCGGGCGCGGCGAAAGAAGGAAATGGTCAAGAATCCGCTCGACGAAATCGCCGGCATCGGCCCGACCCGCAAGCGGGCGCTTCTCACTCATTTCGGCACCGCCAAGGCGGTTTCCCGCGCCGGCATCAACGACCTGATGGCCGTCAACGGCATTTCGGAGACGGTCGCGCGCATCGTCTACGAACATTTTCATGAGGATGCCAAATGATCGGTAGCATCTGATCAGACGCGGACACTCAATGGTCGCCGTGCGGCGCAATTCAGACTGCGTTCAGACGAAATCCGCCAAATATGACAACCGTGGCGCAATGACCTGTTGACCTTGGGGTCGCAAAGTCATTCTGTACACCTGAAACCCGGAGGGCATGGGACAAGCTGGCGCTTACCCCATGCCAACCGAACGATAAATCGCGTCGATGACCCTAGCTCGCGGGAAATGGGGGATTGTCGTGTCCAGAGAAACCGAGTCCATGCCAACGCCCATTGCCTACAGCGTCCCGAATCTGCTGACCTATTTCCGTATTCTCATCGTGCCGCTGATCGTGCTCTGCTTCTTCATCGAGGGCCGGCTGCACAGCTCCGATTTCGCGCGCTGGACCGCGCTTGTCCTGTTCGTCACCGCCTCGATCACCGATTTCTTCGACGGCTATCTCGCCCGCATATGGAAGCAGACATCGAATATCGGCCGGATGCTCGATCCGATCGCCGACAAGCTGCTGGTCGCCTCGATCCTGTTGCTCGTCGCCGCCGATGGGACGATCGCCGGCTGGTCGATCTGGGCCGCGATCATCATCCTCTGCCGCGAAATCCTCGTTTCGGGACTTCGCGAATATCTTGCCGCGCTGAAGGTCAGCGTCCCCGTGACGCGGATCGCCAAGTGGAAAACGACCATCCAGATGGTGGCGATCGCCTTCCTGCTTGCCGGTCCCGCCGGCGACAAGATCGTGCCCTATATAACGGAAGCGGGCATCGTCCTGCTTTGGATCGCCGCAGCAATCACGCTCTACACCGGCTATGATTACTTCCGCGCCGGCTTGAAGCATGTGGTCAACGAATGAACACCGTAAATCTCGTCTATTTTTCCTGGGTGCGCGAGCGCATCGGCAAGGGTGAGGAAACGCTGGAACTGCCGGCGGGTATCGTCACGATTGGCGATCTGCTGGCGCATCTGAAGACCCTCGGCGCCGAATATGAAGCGGCGCTCGAACATCAGAACGTCATCCGCGCGGCGATCAACCAGGAACATGTCGATCACGGCGAACCGATCGCCGGCGCCCGCGAGATCGCGCTTTTTCCGCCGATGACGGGGGGCTGAGGCGATGGACGCCCCGGTCACCGTGCGCGTCCAACGCGAAGATTTCGATCTTGCAGCCGAGGTCTCCGCGCTTAACCGCGGCCGGACGGACATCGGTGCAGTGGTCACCTTTTCGGGGCTCTGCCGCGACGAGGCAGGTGCCCTCAACGCGCTCGAACTCGAACACTATCCGGGCATGGCGGAAGCCGAGATCAGCCGCATCTGTCACGAGGCGGTGCAGCGCTTCGGGCTGCAGGGTGCGACAGCCATTCACCGCTTCGGCCGCATCGAGCCTGGTGAGAACATTGTGCTGGTAGTAACCGCCTCGCCGCACCGGCAGGCAGCCTTCGACGGCGCGAATTTCATCATGGATTTTTTGAAAGCCTCGGCCCCCTTCTGGAAGAAGGAACACCGCGCCGACGGTAGCGCCGGCGAATGGGTGAGCGCCAAGGATGCCGACGACGCGGCGCGCGACCGTTGGAACCGCTAGGTGAGCGCGATCAGGGAATGACCTTTTCCCGCCGTGTCACGACCAGGACTATGACCAGGAAGCCGAAGATCGCGAAATCCCGCCAGAGGATCGGGCCGTAGGCGCTCCACAGCGTTTCGAGGAGCCCCACGCCGGCCGCGCCTAGAGCCGCACATAGCGGCGCCGTCTGGCCGCCGATCGCTGCGATGAAAAGAACCTTGACACCGAAGGTCAAGCCGGTGCCGAAATCCATGTTGCCGTAATAGGAAGCGGCGAGAATTCCGCAGAAGGCTGCAATAAGCGACGCGACCCCATAGGCAACAATATAAACCGTCGCCGGATCGACGCCGCAGAGGGCTGCCGCCTGACGATCCTCCGAGACGGCGCGCCAGTAACGTCCGACATAGGAGCAAGTCAGCAGCCAATGGCCGCTGGCAACGAGTGTCGCCATGAGCACCGTGTTGAGGAGTTGGATGACGGTCAGCGCCACCGGAAACCCGGGATCCGGCCAGAACACGATGACGTGGTTCAGGAAGGGCGGCAGCCAGAGGCTTCGCGTATCGGACGCAAGCCGGGCCGTTTCCATGAGGATCAGGAGACTGCCGAGCGAGGCAACGACGACGGCATTGGCCGAGGAAAACGCCAGCGGCCGCATGACGTAGCGGCCGGCGACAAGCCCCGCACCAAGCCCGAAGGTCAGGGCCGCCGCGGCTCCAAGACCCAGAGCCGCCGGCAAGACCAGCCACAGCCGGTTCCAGCCGAAATCCGCGAAGAGTACGAACACCTGCCCGGCGAAGGCAAAGAGCGCGCCGTAGGTCAGATCGGCCCGCCGCGTCACGGCAAAGGCAATCGCGTAACCAAAGGCGAGCGCCGCATAGAGCGCTGCCACGGGGACGGCGTTGGCGATCTGCTGAAGGAAATAGGCCATGACTTATCCGGTCAGTCGCGGCGATCGGGATCGAGGCAATCCAAGAACGAAACCGCATCAATTTCAACTCATGAGACGCGGAGGCCAAAAGCGGAAGCCAACTTTCGTCATGCGGCTCTAGTGACAGAACCAATATAACTGCTAAAATGAGTTTTACTAGTTAGGAATTTTGTATGAGCTTCACCTGGACCGCGCATCGATTCTCAGGCGGCGCATTGGCGCTCGATGTCGCAAATTCCGTAGTTCTGCGCTTCGACCCGAAGCGCCGGATCGATCGCTTCGCCGATGGAACGGCGATCGACGGCTTCGCCGAAGCTGCCAATCTCTACGGCGCCGAGAAGGAGCGTTTCGGTACCCTCGGGCCGATAGGGCCCGGAAGGCGGGAGTCGCTGATCGGTCTGCGCGAGGCGACGGACCGGCATTTCCGGGCGCAAGTGCGGGCCGAAGACCGGCCGGACCTCCTCGCCGATCTGCTCGAGGCGATCGCCGCCGTGCTGCGCCGACCATCAAAGCGCGGCACATGCATCGCGCTTGACGTCGCCACGGCGCATTCGGCGCTCAGCCTCGTTGCCAATCCGGAGCCCGATCGCCTGAAGATTTGCCCGAACTGCGAATGGCTTTTCCTCGACCGCAGCCGCAACAAGAGCAGGACCTGGTGCGACATGGCGGTTTGCGGCAACCGCACGAAGGCCAAACGCCACTACCGCCGCAGCAAAGAGGAAATCCAGCCATGAAAAAAGTCATTGCTATCGCTTTGGTCGTGGTGGCGGTGCTTGCCGGCTGCCAGCGCGAGACCGGTCCGGACCCGCTGAAGCTGACCGGCAAGATGTTCGTCTTCAACTACCGGTTGGCCTATGCCACCTATATGATCACGCTCAACAAGTCGGAGCCGGTGCCGGACGGCAGCGTCGTGGTGGCAACTTTCGAAAACCCGGCCGGCGGCGAACCCCTGACGCTGACGCGCAAGCTTTTCCCGAAACTGGACAAGGTGGTGCTGGAGAGCCCCGATATCACCTGCGTCAAGAAGGAGAGGCCCTATGCCGTGACGATCGAGGTCAAGGGGCCGGACGGAGCAACGCTGCAGAAACTGGAAACGACGGTGATTTCCGACACCGACCAAAGTGTCATGCCGGGGAGGCCGTTGGTCGTGGGTCCGGCCTACGACAAAAACCCGGAAGTCTTCAGGAACGGGCTGGCGCCGACACATTTCGACACGGCCAACTGCCCGACATAGGAAAACCGGGGCGTCTCCGCCCCGGTTTCGAAGAATCGTTTCAAGCCTTTAGAGGCCGAAGCGAAGAAAATGAATCAGCCGACGATCTCGGTACCCGCGAACCAGTAGGCGATTTCTTCGGCAGCCGTTTCCGGGCCATCAGAACCGTGAACCGAGTTTTCGCCGATCGACAGCGCATGAACCTTCCGAATGGTCCCTTCGTCAGCGTTCGCCGGGTTGGTGGCACCCATGACTTCGCGGTTCTTGGCAATTGCGTTTTCGCCTTCGAGAACCTGAACGATGGTCGGGCCGGAGGACATGAACTCGACCAGCTCGCCGAAGAACGGGCGCTCCTTGTGGACGGCATAGAAGCCTTCGGCTTCGCGGCGGCTCATCCAGACGCGCTTCGACGCAACGACGCGCAGGCCGGCGTCTTCGAGCATCTTGGTGATGGCGCCGGTCAGGTTGCGCTGCGTCGCATCCGGCTTGATCATCGAAAAGGTACGTTCAATCGCCATTGGCTCAATTCCCTTGCTCTTGAGAAGTGGCGGTTCATTAGCCGCCAATGCCGCGCAAAACAAGGGGGCGCGGCGATGATTCGCCGCTGCGGAAGAGAGTTTCACGCCGCTGTCACGGAACGGCCGAGGCCATCATGAAGATCGAGGCAACGCTCGAACCAGTCCGAAACGACATCCCCGGTGGCGAGCAAATGATGCGGCGAGACGATGCGCGCCCATTGCAGGGCACCGAAGGCGATGTAATCGGCAAAGAGTGGTCTATCGCCGCCGATAAAGGGCTGGAATTTCAGCATGTGGCGAAGCGGCTCGAGCTTGGCCGAGAAGGTTTCGAGATCCACCCGTCCCGCCTCCGCGGTCGCCTCGAGCGACTTGCCGAAGCGCTTTTCGCGGCTTTGCCTGAAATAGGCCTGGTCCACCGGATCGAGGCCATCATGGATATCCATGATGGCGATGCGCCCGATCGCAGGATGCAGCGTCATCTGCGACCAGCCTTCGACGAAGCGGGCCAGCGCCTTGCCCCCCTCGCCGCCGAACAGCGTCGGGCGGTCGGGATAGCCCTCCTCCAGATAAAGGGCGATGTCGAAGCTGTCGCTAACGAGTTTTTCGCCGTCGCGAAGCAGCGGGACGATCTTCGTCGCCCCTTGCTCGAGCTTCGGAATTTCGGTGAAGCCGACGGGAACCACATCGAAGCCAAGCCCCTTGTGCGCGAGCGACAGCTTGGTCTTCCACACATGCGGCGAAAAGGGGCGCGTCCGGTCGGTACCACAGAGCGCGTAGAGTTTGCGGGTCATCTCACCTCCTGATCTGAATATCGTTCGACGCATAGGATGACAGGGAGATCGGTCGATCAAATCAGTAAATTTCATGAGTTGCATTCGACACGCGAATAACAATCCGCGCTAGGCTGGCCGACACGACAGCGCCGTGCGTCTGTCTTTTCAGACGCACAAAGGTCGCTGTAGCACTTTGAATTGCTGCATGTTTTCATCCCTAGATCGCCTCCTATTTAAGGAAACATGCAGGAGGGAGAAAGTTGATGCTTGACCATTACCGGATGTTTGCCGACTACAATCGCTGGGCCAACCGGCGTCTCTACGCCGCCGCAGAGGAACTCTCCCAGGCGGAATACCGGGAGAACAGGGGCGCTTTCTTCGGCTCGCTGCATGGAACGCTCAACCACATCCTCGCGGCCGACCGGATCTGGATGAAGCGATTCACCAAGGAGGGCGAGGCCCCCACGAGGCTCGATGCGATCCTGTGCGAAGACCTCACCGCACTGAGGGCGGCTCGGATGGCGGAAGACGAGCGCATCATCGTCTGGGTCGACAGCCTCGACGAAGCGCGGCTCAATGCGCACTTCACCTACTCGCCGCTCACCATGCCCGACAAGATCACACAGAGACTCGGTCCGACGCTCGCGCATTTCTTCAATCACCAGACCCATCACCGCGGACAGGCGCACGCGACCTTGACCGCGCTCGGGCGCCCTTCATTAACGCTAGACCTGGCTTTCTTCCTGCGGGCCGAGGGCGAAAAGTGGGCGGCCTGAACAGGGCCAGGCCTTGAGCCCGGCCGGCCAATCCGTCGGGAGAGCGCCCGCTCTGGCGCGCATAAGCCATTTGAATAGTTGACGCTGCCCCGACCAGACAGCAAGCCCCAGCACGACGCCGCCAGCGATCGAGCAGAGCGAATAGGCGAGTGGTGGAAGGAACGGCTGCACCGGCGCCAGCAGGAGTTCCGGCACGAAGCGGTGCAGGATGTAGATGTGAAAGCCTGCCGCCGAGAGCGGCAGGACCAACTGCACGGCCCATTGCGGCAGGCGGATGCGAGGCAGGAACAGCAGGGCCGCGAGAACGACGATCTGCAGCAGATACTTGATCTTCGTACCGATCCAGACTCCCTCGTAAAGACCGAGAAACAGATAGATCCCCGTTCCCGCTGCCATGACCGCGAGCCGCTGGGGCCAGTTTTGGGCTATGGCCGCGCACCAGCCGACCACGGCCAGGTGGAAGATCCAGGGCAGCGTGAAGATCTGGCGGTTGCCGATATCCCAAAGCAGCGGCATCGCCAGGCGGGCGGCAAAAGCCGCAGCGATCAGCGCCATGCCGGCGGCAAAGGGCCGGGCGGCGGCGAAGCGCCTGACGAACGGCACGGCGAACAGCGCCGCAAACACCAGCACCATCTGGCAATAGGCCTCGATGAACCAGTAGAGATAAGGCACCATGCTGTGGCGCTCGGGATCGGCGAAGCCGAAATTGCCGACGAGGAAGAGGGAGGCCCAGGGCACGTCCCCCCAGGCAAGGGCGTAAGCCGCAACGATCAGATAGTAGGGAACCAGGATCTGCGCGAGCGACCGCAGTAGCTGCCAGAGCGAGCCCGACAAAAGAGCGCCGCTCTGGAACCGCGCCAGGCCGAATCCGGCGAGGATGACCATCGTCGCCGAGCCGCCCGGGATCGGCCAGAGCGTCTCGTGGTGAAGCACGACGAGCAGGATGGCCAGCGCCCGGATCAAGAGGTCGGTGCCGATCTGCGGTGTCTTGCGCTCCTGGCGAACCATGGCCGCCAATGTCTTGACCGGTATTCTCTCCCAGGCCTCGGGCACCTCGCCGAGGATTTTTTCGAGACCGATTGACAGTTGGACGAAACGGAGCGAATCCCCGCCGAGCGACAGAAAGCTGTCCTCCGGTCGAACCTTCTGCGGGTAGAATAGCTGGCCGAACAGGGCTTCTACGCCTTCCCCATGCGAAGAGCTGCCGACTCCCCGGCTTTTTGCGCGAAGGGCTTCATAATCGACCTTGCCGGATGCCAGGCGCGGCAGCGCGTCGATAGGCGTCGCCCACACCTGCAGCAGGGTCAATCCGCTTGCGGAGACGAGCAGCCGGCGGACGTCGTCGGGATCGCGTTCTCCCACGAAATAGGCATGAATTTCGGCATCGCTGCCAATGACCGCGGCTGCGATATCGTGCCGCTCCAGAGCCGCTTCGAGACCGTCATGCCCGATGCGCAGACCGGCGATCTTCGATATCCGCTTCGTCCGCCCGACGATGCGGAAGAACCCGTCGGCATCCCGCACCGCCAGATCGCCGGTTCGCAATTCGGAGAGCGCGGCGCCCTGGGCGAGGTCAGCCCGTGAACTGGCATAGCCCATCATTACGTTCGCGCCGCGATAGATGAGTTCGCCGGATTCCTCCGAACCGGTGATCAGTCGCCCGCTTTCGTCCTCGATCGTCAGGCTGCCGCCCGGTATCGCGACACCAATCCTGTCCTCCCTGCCCCGCAGCCGATCCGGAGGCACGTAGGCCATACGGGCGGTCGCCTCCGTCTGGCCATACATCACGAAAAAGGATGCGCCGCGTGCAAGCAGGTCTTCATTGAAGAGACGAACTTTCTCGGGCGCCAGGCGTCCGCCAGCCACGGTCATGAACCGCAGTTGCGGAAACTCCCGCTCGCGAAAGCCCACCTTTTCCAGAAGGTCGTAGGAATAGGGAACGCCGGAAAGATTGGTGCAGCCGCTCTCGGCGAGGCCGTCGAGGAAACCCTCGTCGAGAATGGATCCGCCGGGAAGGTAAATGCTTGCCCCGACCGCCAGGTGACCGTTCAGAACCGAGAGGCCATAGGAATAATGCAGCGGCAGAATGAGGCAGGTCCGATCCGCCGCCGTGAGGCCGAGATATTCGGCGATGGAACGTGCGTTGGCCTCGATGTTCGTTCTCGATAGTCGGACATATTTTCCCTGGCCGGTGCTGCCCGAGGTCGAGAGCAGGACGGCGAGATCGGGATGGGGGACCACCCGGCCTCGCTCCAGCCGCTCTGTGCGCCAGCATCCGTCGATCCGGCGATGGCGGAAATCCGGCTTGAAGATCTCGCGATCCGCCTTCATGGCGGCCGGACCCTGTAGAGCGATGGCGTGTCCGGCATCGAGTGCGGCAAGATAGGCGATGATCGCGTGCTCCGAGAGATCGGCCTCGAGCATCACCAATCCGCGCTCGCGGCGCCACTGCGATGCCTGGCGATCGACGCGAGCGGCGAGTTCGAGATAACTGACGAGCCTCCCGTCGGGAAACACCAGCGCCGGCTTCTCGCCCTGGGCGGCCAGGTGCGCAACACAGAACGGGAATATCGACAACTCGCCAGCGCCCAAAGCCACCTCCATTTTAGCGAGGCGACATATTATTGCTGACTCCTGTCGTCAAGTATAAGCGCCGAACTAATATGGCGGCTTGCGTGGGAAGGTCTGCGACAAATGGCGGCACGCGCACCCGCCGCCGGGATATATCATCCACGTGTGCGAGATGAAGAAAGCCCGGCCCCGCTCAGCGGGACCGGGCCATGAAAAGAGCGGTCGAGGCTCAAGGCCTGGTTGGGAGGACGAGACCTGCTCCGTTGGATTTCCGCTTAGCGGCTGATGCTCTGGTAGTATTCGCCTTCTCCACCGCGGACCAGCTTCGGCTGCGCGGCATAGTCGGAGACAGAACCAGTGAGGGTACGGTCAACGGAACCGTTCGTGCGGCGAACAGCGGACTCGTCGCCGGCCCTCGGAGCACGTTCGGTATAAAGCGGCGTCGGGCTGATGCCTTCATAATAGCTGCCGCCGGCAAAGGCGGCGGAGGCGCCGCCAAGAACGGCAGTGGCGACAAGGGCAGCGGCGAGAGCGGTGTGGACTGCATTTTTCATGTTCAACACTCCTGATCAGGTCGTTCACTTGAACGATGGGTTGGTCGCGACCACCTACGATCGGATCAGTGCTTTCGAACGCGGCGGCCTTGCCGATGGCATTCGATCCGAGCCGGATAATCGGAAGAGCAGTTCCTGCGCTCTTCGCGGATAGATGTGGGGCCTCATGATGAGGTTTAGAAGTATTGATTATCGGAACACGTCGTCCAGGATTTGATAACAATAAGCTCTTGAAACCGCCCACTCCGGACTTATAGGGCAGCCGCGATGCGCATCCGGTGACCCTTGCCTTCGGGTCAAACTCCGGGCAAAAGGCCCGAATGATCCAGATCACCGGCCTTTCCGCCCGCGTCGCGGGCCGTCTTCTCATCGAAAACGCTTCCGTGACGCTTCCGGCGGGCACGAAGGCCGGCCTCGTCGGACGCAACGGTGCCGGCAAATCGACGCTCTTCCGGATCATCACCAGCGAGCTTGCCGCCGAGGCCGGCGGCGTCTCCTTGCCGAGGAACGCGCGGATCGGCCAGGTGGCCCAGGAGGCGCCGGGCACCGACGAGCCGCTGATCGAGATCGTGCTGAAGGCGGACAAGGAACGCGCCGCGCTTCTCGCCGAGGCCGAAACCGCGACCGACCCGCACAGGATTGCCGACATCCAGACACGCCTTGCCGATATCAGCGCCCACTCGGCGGAAGCGCGGGCGGCGAGCATTCTCGCCGGTCTCGGCTTCGATCACGAAGCGCAGAGACGCCCCGCTTCCGCCTTTTCCGGCGGCTGGCGCATGCGCGTAGCGCTTGCAGCCGTGCTCTTTTCCGAGCCGGATCTGCTGCTGCTCGACGAGCCGACCAACTATCTCGATCTCGAAGGAACCTTGTGGCTGGAGGATTACATCCGCCGCTATCCGCATACGGTCATCATCATCAGCCATGATCGCGACCTCTTGAACACGGCCGTGAACGCGATCGTTCACCTGGACCAAAAGAAGCTCAACTTCTATCGCGGCTCCTATGACCAGTTCGAGCGGCAGAAGGCGGAAGCCGACGAACTGCAGATGAAGGCGAAAACCAAGAACGAAGCAGCTCGCAAGCATCTGCAGAGCTTCATCGATCGCTTCAAGGCGAAGGCGTCCAAGGCTCGCCAGGCCCAGAGCCGCATCAAGGCGCTTGAGCGCATGGGCACCGTCGCGGCGGTGATCGAGGAGCATGTCCAAGGCTTCTCCTTCCCCGATCCGGAGAAACAGGTAGCCTCTCCCATAGTCGCCATCCAGGGCGGCGCGGTCGGTTACGAGCCGGGCAAGCCTATTTTGAAGAGGCTCAATCTGCGCATCGACGCGGACGACCGCATTGCGCTGCTCGGCTCGAACGGCAACGGCAAGTCGACCTTCGCGAAATTCATTTCCGGCCGGCTTGCGGCAGAGACCGGCGAAGTGCGGATCGCACCGGGCTTGAAGACCGGTTTCTTCGCCCAGCATCAGCTCGACGACCTCGTCCCGACGCAGAGCGCCGTGGAACATGTGCGCCGCCGTATGCCGGATGCGCCGGAAGCAAAGGTCCGCTCGCGCGTCGCGCAGATGGGGCTCTCGACGGAAAAGATGGACACCCCCGCGAAGGATCTCTCCGGCGGCGAGAAGGCGCGGCTCCTGATGGGCCTCGCCGCTTTCGACCAACCGAACCTGCTCATCCTCGACGAGCCGACCAACCATCTGGACATCGACAGCCGCAACGCGCTGATCACCGCCCTCAACGATTATTCCGGCGCCGTCATCCTGATTTCGCACGACCGGCACCTGATCGAAGCCACCGCCGACCGGCTGTGGCTGGTGCGAGACGGAACGGTGACGAGTTACGACGGCGATCTCGAGGATTATCGAAGCGTGATCGTCGGCGGCCCCAAGGCGAAGGACGAGAAGCCCAGGACCAACGGCTCGGACGAGGGCCTGTCGAAAGCCGACCAGCGCAAGGCCAATGCCGATAAGCGCGCGTCGCTGGCGCCGCTCAGGAAAAAGATCAACGAGATCGAGTCCTTGACGGGAAAACTGGAGAAACTCATTCAGGCGCTCGATGCCGAATTGGCCAACCCGGCCCTCTACGAGAAAGCGCCGGCAAAGGCGGCCCAAAGGGCAAAGGAACGGGCGGAGGCGGCGGCAAAACTCGCCCATGCCGAAGAGCAATGGCTCGAACTTTCGGCCGAATACGAAGAGGCGATGGCCAGCTAGCTGGGCAGGCGCGCTACGGTGGCTCTTTTCAGGAGACGGCGGATGGTTTTCGACCAGATCAGCCCAGTTCGAACGTCGTGATTCCGTAAATCCGTGGAAGCGGCAGGTCTGGCGCGGGCCCCCGGTACATTCGTGCCGTCTCGAAAACCGGCTTCATGTTGTAGCGTTCACAAAGCGCCCTCGCCGAGGCGTTCGGCTCTGGAATGTCGAGATAGACCCGTGCCCCCCTTACGCCCGCGGCGAGCTTGCGGAAGATGAGGTCGGCGCCAGTCTCGTTATCGGCGAACAGTGGACCGATCTTGAACCCTTCGCGACAGGCGCGGATCGTCCCGTAACCGACGATGGTGCCGTCACGCAGCATCAAGAGGCTTCGACGCGTCGGCAACTGCTTCGTCCACTCGTACAGAAAGGCTTCGCGGCGCGCCGGATTGAAGCGGCGGTCATAGTCGGTCAGGGCCGCGACATGCACCGGCGCCGCGTCGATGAGTTGAGTGCCCGGCGGCTCGGACACGTCGACGCCACCGCCATAGCGGACGTTCGCATGCGACCAGGCGAAGCCCGACTTTCGATAGTTGTCCTGCTGGGCCACCACCCCGTCGAGGCCGATGACACGGCCCTCGGCGCTGGCGATCGCCCGCTCCCAGAGAGCGCGGCCGATGCCCCTGCCCCGAAAGGCCGGGTCGGCGATATAAAGGCCGAGAAAGGCATATTGGCTGCCGTAGCGCACAAGGGAGATGGCTGCCGCCAGGGTCTCCTCTTCAGTTGCAACCCAATAGCCCTCGGGATCGGCGGTCCAGAACGCATTCGCGTCTTCAAGTCCGGGATTCCATCCCTCCCTCGCCGCCCAGTCGATGATCGTGTCAAGCTCGGCGCGCGTCGCGCGGCGGATGTTCGGCATGGCAAATCCTCAAATGTCCTTCTGATGAAAAGATCAGCGAAACCGTCGCCCATCTTCACCGGGAGGCATAACAGATTTGTTTGCATCTTGTGCCCTGAGGTGCCAGCTTATTTCAAGACAGAACCCCGCTTGCCCACTGCCCCCAATCTGCTACAAGGAGCGATAATAAGTCATACTAATTAAGAGCGAAGCACCCATGTCCCCCATTCGAATTGCCATTGTTGGCGTCGGAAAGATTGTGCGCGATCAGCATCTGCCGGCGCTCGCCAGGAATGCCGACTATCAACTGATCGCAGCGGCGAGCCGCCATGGAACGGTCGATGGCATCGACAATTTCAAGTCAATCGAAGCGATGCTCGAAGCGGTGCCGGCGATCGAGGCGGTTTCGCTCTGCATGCCGCCGCAATACCGCTATGAAGCGGCCCGCACCGCGCTCGAGGCCGGCAAGCACGTCTTCCTCGAAAAGCCGCCGGGCGCGACCTTGAGCGAGGTCGCGGACCTTCAAGCGCTGGCGGCGGCGAAGGGTCTTTCGCTCTTTGCGAGCTGGCATTCGCGCTATGCGCCGGCGGTCGAAGCCGCCAAGGCCTTTCTTGCGTCGACCACGATCCGCAACGTCAAGATCATCTGGAAAGAGGATGTCCGGCATTGGCATCCGAACCAAGAATGGATCTGGGCGGCCGGCGGACTCGGCGTGTTCGATCCGGGGATCAACGCCCTGTCGATCATCACCCATATTCTGCCCCGCCCGATCTTCATCACCTCGGCGACGCTCGAATTTCCCGAGAATCGCGACGCACCGATCGCCGCCTCGATCGCCTTCAGCGATGCCCAAAAGCTCGATGTTTCGGCTGAGTTCGATTGGCGCCAGACGGGCAAGCAGAGCTGGGACATCGTTGCCGAGACCGAGGCCGGCGAGATGATTCTCTCCGAAGGCGGTGCCAAGCTCGCCGTCGACGGCAAGATCGTTCATGAAGAGCCGGAACAGGAATATCCGATGCTCTATCGGCGCTTCGCCGAGATCATCAAGGAAGGCCGATCGGACGTGGATCTGTCGCCGCTCAGGCACGTCGCCGACGCCTTCATGCTCGGCCGGCGCAAATTCGTCGAGGCCTTCCACCACTCAGCTTGCATTCACGTGAAATAACGAGGCCCGCAGTTTTTGCGGACCTTCCGTTTTTCGGAAGAGCCGCTCAGGCCTTCTTCTCCCAACGGCCGTCACGGTTTTGCTGCCAATAAGTGAGGTTGTGCCCCTCGCCCTTCAGCCGCTTCCATTGGCCGCGCGCCGCCTCGAGCTGTTGCTGGTCGTAGCCGTCGAACAGGAAGACGACGCGCTCGTATTCGGAGACCGGCGGCGGCTCGGCGCCATCGACGAGAAAGCGCACGGTCGCCCCGTTCTGATTGCCATTGTCGGCGACGATCAGGATCGGTTGCTCGGCAGCGAACTCGCCCGCATCCGTACCATGCGGCAAGAAGCTGTCGTCGCGATAGACCCAAAGATGCGTATCAAGCGCTTCGCGCCTTTCCGCATCGACCGTTTGCACGACCACCCGCCAGCCGCGCTCGATGCTCTTGTCCAGGAGCGGCGGCAGGGCGTCCTCGAGTTTCGATTCGGTCAGGTGATAGAAAAGAATTTCGGTCATGCCGATCTCTCCCGGACACCCACCAGCAATTAGGATTCGTAGTTTGCACGGACCAGTTCGTCGAGGAGGCGCACGCCGAAGCCGGAGCCCCAGGACTGGTTGATCTCATCGGTCGGCGAACCCATCGCCGTGCCGGCGATGTCGAGATGTGCCCAGGGCGTGTCCTTGACGAAACGCTTCAGGAACTGCGCCGCCGTCACCGAGCCGCCGTGGCGGCCGCCGGTATTCTTCATGTCGGCAAACTTGCTGTCGATCATCTTGTCGAATTCCTTGCCGAGCGGCATCCGCCACAGGCGCTCCTGCGTCGTCGTACCGGCCCTCAGCAACTGTTCGGCGAGGCGATCATCGTTCGAGAACAGGCCGGCATAATGATTGCTGAGCGCCACCATGATCGCGCCGGTCAGCGTCGCCAGATCGATCATCGCCTTCGGCTTGAAGCGATCGTTGCAGTACCAGAGCGCGTCGCAGAGAACGAGCCTGCCCTCGGCATCGGTGTTGATCACCTCGATGGTCTGCCCGGACATCGACGTCACGATATCGCCCGGGCGTTGCGCGCTGCCGTCCGGCATGTTCTCCACAAGCCCTATGATGCCGACGGCATTGACGCTGGCCTTGCGGGCCGCCAGCACATGGATGAGACCGGTAACGGCGGCAGCACCGCCCATGTCCCCCTTCATTTCCTCCATGCCGGATGCAGGCTTGATGGAGATACCGCCCGTGTCGAACACGACGCCCTTGCCGACGAAGGCAAGCGGCTTGTCTTTCGCCTTGCCGCCCTTCCATTGCATGACGACGAGCCGCGGCGGGCGGGACGATCCCTGCGCGACGCCGAGGAGCGCACCCATTCCGAGTTTCTTCATTTCCCGCTCGGTCAGGGTCTCAACCTCGACCCCGAGCTTCTCCAGTTCCTTGGCGCGCGCCGCAAACTCCACCGGGCCGAGCACGTTGGCGGGCTCGTTGACGAGGTCGCGCGCCAGGAAGACACCCTCGCCGACCGCCTGGACGGTGGCGAATGCCTTTTTCGCGGCGATAACCATGCCGGTGACGATCGTGACCTTCACCACTTTCTGAGCAGTCTTCGATTCGTCGTCGGACTTGCGCGTCTTGTAACTGTCGAAGGCATAGGCGTTCATTTCCATGCCGAGGGCGAAGTCGGCGGCCGCCTTGCCTGTGACGTCAACGCCCGGTGCATCGAGGAAAATCGTCGCCTTCTCGGAGGAGCGCAGCTTCGCAGCCACGGCACCGCCGGCTTTCAGCCAGTCGTGGCTCGCCAGGGCTGCCGCGTCTCCGAGGCCGAGAAGGATGATCCGATCCGCCGGCGAACCGTGTGGTGCAACGACGTCGAGGGTCGACAGCGCCTTACCGGTGAATTTTCCGATCTTCGCCGCCTTCGGCAGGATGTCCTCGGGATCGACGACAGCCGCACCGGCCGGTTCCTTCGCCCCCGCGACCTGCAGGAGGACCGCAGCGCCCCCCGCCGGGCGATGGGATTTGCTGAAAGTGAACTCGAACTTCATCGGCATGCAGGACTCCGGGCATCTCTGGTGGGCTTCCGCCTGGCTGTTACCGGACGGCTACAGTGGCGGACATTCGCGACGTCGGCCGTGATCAAAGCTGTGGCGCGCACCCTTCTCGCTTTTGAGGCGCTTGGCAAGATGCCCGCACATGTTTACATGCGGTTAACCGCAGTTCTTCGCCTTATATTATCCCTGTTGTTGGAGACTCTGAGTTTCGATGCAGGAACGGAGACCGGTAAGATCGGACAGCGAACACGAGCCTCGTGCACGCGCGAACGGCACGAATGAAGAGCAGGATTTAGGTCGGAAACGGGTATGAAGCTGATCGAACGCTACATCTTCCGGCGCGCCACGATCATGTTCCTGGCAACGCTCCTGCCGCTGCTCGGCATCGTCTGGACCACGCAGGCGCTGAGCAACGTCAACCTCGTCACAGACAGCGGCCAGTCGATTTTCGCCTTCCTCAAGCTTGCGACGTTGATCCTGCCTTCCGTCGTTCCGATCATTCTGCCCTTCGCACTGCTGATCGGCGTCACCCAGACGCTGAGCGTGATGAACACCGATTCGGAACTGACGGTGCTTAACGCCGCCGGCAGCTCGCGCATGTCGGTCATCAGGCCGGTGATTTATCTCGCTGTCGGGCTGAGCGTCCTTTCCTTCGTCGTCGACAATTTCGTCGAGCCATATTCGCGCGTTGCCGTGCGCAAGATGATTGCGACGGCCCATGCCGACTTGCTTTCCTCCGTCGTGCAGGAAAACGCCTTCCGAAAGATCACCGACGGACTCTACGTGCAGGTCGCCGCCCGGCGCAGCGGCGGCGTCCTGCATGGCATCTTCGTCGCCGATTCGCGCAATCCGAATTTCGAGCTGGTCTATTATGCCCGCGAGGGCGCGGTCGATGAGGAGCGCTCGGCGCTCGTGATGAAGGACGGCGAGGTCCATCGCAAATTGCCGGATGGCGGCGTCTCCGTCATCAAGTTCGATTCCTATGCCTTCGATCTGACCGACATGACCCGGGCGGCGGGCGAGGCCAACATAAGGGCCAAGGATCGCGATCTCTTCTATCTCATTAATCCCGACCCGAGTGATGCCTCCTACAAGCGCTCGCCGCTGACCTTTACCGCGGAACTGCACCGACGCTTCACCGAGTGGACCTACCCGCTCCTCTTCGGATTGATCGCGCTCGTCGTCAGCAGCGATGCCCGCTCGCACCGGGAGGCGCGTATGCATCCGACGATCAGCGCGGTGGGTGCGGCTCTCGTCATCCGCTGGATGACCTTCTACGCCGGCAACAGCGCGGAAGATTCGATCTGGTTCGTGCCGCTCATGTATCTGGTGCCACTGGTGACCGGCGCCTTGGCCATTCGCCAGCTCGCCAGCAACCGCCGCCTCGACATACCCATGACCTGGAAGGAAAAGCTCACCGACCTCCTGCTGCGGCTTCGGCTCGTGCGGCCGGCCGGCGCCGATGGGGAGCAGGCATCATGATCCTGAGCACGCTCGGACGCTATTTCTTCAAGCGATACATCTTCACGACGTTCTGGTTTCTGGTCGGCATCTTCGCGCTGGTATTCATCATCGATTTCAGTGAGCTCGCCAGCCGTATGTCGGCCTTGCCGCATTACACGGTCACCGGCGCGCTGCTGATGACGACGTTCCGCATCCCGACGATCCTGCAACAGACGGTGCCCTTCGTGGCGCTCTTTTCTGCAATGGCGGCACTGATCTCGCTCAACCGGCGCTACGAGCTGGTCGTCACGCGGGCCGCCGGCATTTCCGTGTGGCAGTTCCTCAGGCCCTTCGTGCTGGGCGCGTTTCTCTTCGGCGTTCTCGCCGTCATAGCGCTCAACCCGCTTGCCGCCTGGGGTACAAAGAAAGCCGAAGCGCTGGAAGCGGAGTGGGGCTCTTCGCGATCGGCGCAATCCAATTCGATTCCGTGGCTGCGACAGATCTATGACGGGACGGACACGATCATTGGTGCCCGGTCGGTCCAGAACGGCGGCACGGAGCTCATCAACGTCACCGTCATCCACTTTGATCCACAGGGAACGATCATCCTGAGGCAGGATGCGAAGTCGGCGAAACTCGAAGATGGTTACTGGCTCCTTAACGGGGTCACCGAAACTGGCAACGGACGCCTGCCCCGACGTCTGGAAACGGTACAACTTCGCACGAATCTGAAAGCCGATTTCGTCCAGGAACGCCTCGCGAAGGCTGATTCCATTCAGTTTTTTGACCTGCCGCGCAAAATCGACGTGGCCCGGTCCTTCGGCTTCTCGACCGACGCCATGGAGACCCAGCTACACTCGCTCTTGTCGCTGCCTCTGCTTCTCGTTGCGATGACTCTGATCGCCGCTTGCGTCTCATTGAAATTTAGCCGGTTCAACCAATCGCGCTCCGTAATTCTCGGTGGAATCCTGTCAGGCTTCGTGCTTTATGTCGTCACCGTGCTTGTCAAAGCATTCGGGAGCAGCGGTATTGTGCCTCCGTTCGTTGCAGCCTGGTTGCCAGTTGTTGTAGCGATGGCGCTGGGCTCGACGATTCTATTGCATCAGGAGGATGGCTAGTGGCGGCAGGCAACCGCGGACCTATGAAGCTTATCAACGCCGCCCTCCTTGCAGGGGTGGCGCTGCATGCGCTTGCCATCGGAATGCATGCGCCGGCCATGGCGCAGGACACGTCTACGCGAATCGATGAGCTGCAGCCGAACATCCCGGCTGACGCAAAACTGCTGCTGACCGCCAACGAACTGGTCTACAACCGAGACACGGAAATCGTCACCGTGCGCGGCAACGTGCAGATCGAGTATGGCGGCTACAAAATGGTGGCCCGCCAGGTCGAATACAATCAAAAGAGCGGCCGTATCCTTGCGACTGGGGAAGTCCAGCTGATCGAGCCCGGCGGCAATGTCATCTACGCCGACAAGATGGATGTCACCGACGATTTCGGCAACGGTTTCGTCGAAGCGTTGCGGATCGAGACAACGGACCTGACCCGGCTCGCCGCCGAAAGCGGCGAACGGCGCAACGGCGAAGAGTTCATCCTGAACAAGGCCGTCTATACCGCCTGTACACCTTGCTCAACCAAGCCGGAACACCGCTCGCTGTGGCACATCAAGGCGCAGCGTGTCATTCAGAACGGCCGCACCCACACGATTCGGCTTGAACACGCCTACTTCGAGCTTTTCGGAAAACCGATCGCCTACATTCCGGTGATGGAAATCCCCGACCACACGGTCAAGCGCAAGAGCGGCTTCCTGTTCCCGACGTTCCGCTACACGCAGAAACTCGGCGCGGGCGTGGGTGTGCCCTATTATTGGGCGATCTCGCCCTATATGGACGCGACCGTCACCGCAACCGGGTTGACGCGCCAGGGCTTCCTGCTCGAGGGCGAGTTCCGCCAGCGGTTCCACAACGGCATGCACACGCTGAACGTGGCCGGCATCAGCCAGATGGACAGGGACCAGTTCACGCCTGGAACGGTCGACGCAGAGGAGACCGAACGCGGCATGGTGGCGTCCAAGGGCCGGTTCGAGATCAATCCGCGCTGGACCTTCGGCTGGAACGTTCTTGTCCAATCGGACAACAACTTCGCCAAGACCTACGACCTTTCGACGTTCGACGGCACGACCTATGTCAACCAGGCCTATCTGTCGGGCCTCGGCAAGCGCAATTATTTCGACCTGCGCGCCTTCTATTTCGATATCCAGGATGCCGATCCGGACAGCATCGCGGAAAACCAGCAGCCAGTCGCGCAGGTCCTGGACTATTCCTACACCGCGCCCGAGCCGGTGCTGGGCGGGGAACTCAACGCCGACATCAACTTCACGAACGTCAAGCGCAACCGCCTCGACCGGGATACCACGGTGTTCGGCGTGGATCGCTTCCGCGGGCTCGAGGGCAGCTCTCACCGGCTGACCGGCGAGCTCGAATGGAAACGGACGTTCATCGCACCCGGCGGGCTCGCGCTGACGCCGCTGCTTGCGGCGCGCGGCGACGCTGTGGGGATCAATGTGGACGACCCCGTCGGCTACACCGGCGATTTCACGAGCAGCGATGCCGTGACGCGGAGCATGCTCACCGCAGGTCTCGAGGCGCGTTATCCGATCCTTTTCGCCGGTGAAACGAGCAGCCACGTGCTGGAGCCGATCGCGCAGCTCTACGCGCGCCCGAACGAACAGTATGCCGGCGCACTGCCGAACGAAGATGCCCAGAGCTTCGTCTTCGACGCCACCAACCTCTTCGATCGTGACAAGTTCTCCGGCTTCGACCGCATCGAAGGTGGAACACGAGCCAATGTCGGCTTGCGATATACGGGAAGCTTCGACAACGGCTACGGCCTGCGTGCCATTGCCGGCCAATCGTTTCACCTCGGCGGCCTCAACTCCTTCGCGACGGACGATCTCGTCAAGGCCGGCGCGGATTCCGGCCTGGAAACCGACCGGTCCGACTATGTCGCAATGTTTGGCGTCGACGCTCCTTCCGGCCTGATGGCGAGCCTCTCCGGACGACTGGACGAGAAGGATTTCAGCCTGCGGCGCGCTGACGCGACGGTCGGCTATCTCGGTCTGACATGGCAGGCCGCCTTCACCTATACGCGGATTGAGGCACAGCCGCTCTACGGCTCGCAATCCGATCAGGATGAAATCCAGACGGCCGCGGCCTACCGGTTCCACGACTACTGGTCGGTGTTCGGCGCATTGACGTATGACATCAATGACGGCGTCGTATCCCGCCACGGCCTTGGACTGACCTATGACGATCAGGACACGTTGTTCTCGATCGTCTACAAGCAGGAGCGTGATACCGACAGTACGCTGGCCAACGACTGGTCGATCGGCGCCCGCATCAGCTTCCGGACGCTGGGCGACGTCTATGTGGGCGATACCAGGTTCGAAGAGCTGGACTACTTCTGATACGCTTCCCGCTTCCTTTTTTTGAGCGCCGCCTCGTTGCCGCTGATTGCGGCGCGATGGATTGATTATGCGCTCTTGTCATCGTTTGGCCGCATGTATTATGCATTTCCCACAAATTGACACTGGGAAGGCGACGGTTGAGGCTATGGCAACGGCTGCTAGCAATCGGCGCGAGACGAGCAGGGAATGATGATGGGCGGGAAAATCTCGATCGTGAGGGCGCTCTCCGCGCTGGCGGTCGCCGGTGTGCTGAGCATTGCTTCGGGTGCGGCCGTTGAGGCTGCGAGCGGTGTGAAGGTGATCGTCAACAATGTCGTTATCACCTCGGGTGATATCGCCAAACGCGTAGCGTTCCTTCGCCTGCAGCGCCAAGGGGGCGGTGCGGCGGAAGCGAAGCAGCAGCTTGTCGACGAGGTCCTGAAGCGGGCCGAGATCGCACGGGTCCAGCAATCGGTGAGCACCCAGGAGGTCGATGCCGCCTTTGCGCGCTTTGCCGCTGGCAACAAGCTTTCGACCGAGCAGCTCGGCAAGATCCTCGAGCAATCCGGCGTCGGGGTCGAGCACTTCAAGCAGTATATCGCGGTACAGATGAGCTGGCCGCGGGTCGTCAACTTCCGCTACGGCAGCGCCAGCCGCCTATCCGGCGGCGACCTGGTCAAGCGCATGATGGAAGGCGGCGGCGATAAGCCGGTCACGACGGAGTACTTCCTGCAGCAGGTCATCTTCGTCATCCCGGAGTCGAAGCGCGGCGCGATCACCGCGAAACGGCAGGCCGAAGCCAATGCCTCGCGCTCGAAGTTCCCGGGCTGCGAAACGTCAAAGGTCTTTGCGGCGAACTACCGCGACGTGTCGATCCGCAGTCTCGGCCGCGTTCTTGCCCAGCAATTGCCGGAGGATTGGAAGCCGCTCGTCGAAAAGGCCGGGGACGGCATGACGACCGGCACGCGCGTCACCGAAAAGGGCGTCGAGTATCTGGCAATCTGCAAGAAGCGCCAGGTCAATGACGACGCCGCCGCCGAAATTGTCTTCCGCGCCGAGGATATCGGCAAGAAGAAAGCCGGCGGCGAAGATCCGAACAGCGAGAAATATCTCGAAGAACTGCGCGCCAAGGCGCAGATCGTCAACAAATAATACGGGCTGTCATGAGCGAGACGAGCGGCAGGCCGATCGCCCTGACGATGGGCGATCCGGCCGGTATTGGCCCGGACATCACTCTTGCCGTTTGGGCAAGGCGGGAGGCGCAGGCGACCGCGCCTTTCCTCTTCATTGGCGACCCTTCGGTGCTATCGGCACGCGCCAAAGCACTCGGGCAATCCGTGCGGATCGAGGAGACCGATTGTCTCAACGCAGCTGCCATCTTCGCGAACGCCCTGCCGGTCTTGCCGATCCGTTGTCCCGTTCCCGTTGTCGCCGGTCAGCCGAACGCGGAGAATGCCGCCGCCGTCACCGGTGCGATCGATACTGCTGTCCGGCTCGTCATGGCCAGTGAAGCCTCGGCCGTGACAACCAATCCCATTGCCAAAGCCGTGCTTTACGAGGCGGGTTTTCGTTTCCCCGGCCATACGGAATATCTCGCCGATCTGGCGGAGAAGGCGACTGGGACCTCCATCATGCCGGTGATGATGCTGGCGGGACCGAAGCTGCGCGCCGTTCCCGTGACGATCCATATTCCGCTCAAGGATGTTCCCGCAGCGCTGACGCCGGATCTGATCTACCGAACCTGTGCGATAACCGCTGCCGATCTGCAGAGGCGCTTCGGCCTGGAGGCGCCGCGTCTTGCCATTGCCGGTCTCAACCCGCATGCCGGCGAAGGGGGTGCGCTCGGTCTCGAGGACGATGCGATCATCCGCCCGGTCATCGACCGGCTTCGCGCTGAAGGTCTGGACGTCGTGGGACCGCTTCCGGCCGATACCATGTTCCACGATCGGGCAAGGGAAACCTACGACGTCGCGATCTGCATGTATCACGATCAGGCCTTGATCCCGGCCAAGGCGCTCGGCTTCGATGAGAGTGTCAATGTGACGCTTGGCCTACCATTCATCAGAACCTCGCCGGACCACGGCACCGCCTTCGCAATTGCCGGCAAGCGAATTGCCCGCGAGGACAGCCTGCAGGCGGCGCTGCGGCTTGCCGCGGAACTTGCGGCCAATACCGGGAAGGCGCAGGGCTGATGGCAGCACTCGACGGTCTGCCGCCACTTCGCGACGTCATCCAACGCCACGGACTGGACGCAAAGAAAGCGCTCGGGCAGAACTTCCTGCTCGACCTCAACCTCACCCAGAAGATCGCGCGCACGGCCGGCCCTCTCGACGACGTCACCGTCATTGAAGTCGGCCCAGGCCCCGGGGGGTTGACGCGCGCGATCCTGGCGCTCGGCGCCAAGAGGGTCGTGGCGATCGAACGCGACCCGCGCTGCCTGCCGGCGCTTGCCGAAATCAGCGCCCATTATCCTGGCCGGCTCGATGTCGTCGAAGGCGACGCCCTGAAGGTCGATTTCCAAACCCTCGCCGAGGGTCCGGTACGTATCATCGCCAACCTGCCCTACAATGTCGGCACGCAGCTTCTCGTCAATTGGCTGCTGCCTGAGCGCTGGCCGCCCTTCTGGCAGTCGATGACGCTGATGTTCCAGCGGGAAGTCGGCTTGCGGATCGTGGCGGGCGCCGACGACGATCATTATGGCCGCCTTGGCGTCCTCTGCGGCTGGCGGACCAAGGCTCGCCTGGCCTTCGAGGTGCCGCCGCAGGCCTTCACCCCTCCTCCCAAAGTCACCTCCACGGTCGTGCATCTCGAACCGATCGACAAGCCGATTCCCTGCGCCGTATCCGCTCTCGAGAAAGTGACACAGGCGGCCTTCGGCCAGCGCCGCAAGATGCTGCGCCAAAGCCTCAAGCCGCTCGGGGGCGAAGCGCTGCTCGGCAAGGCGGGCATCGATCCGCAACGGCGGGCCGAGACGCTGACTGTGGAAGAGTTCTGCCGCCTGGCGAATTGCCTTTGAACGGGTGGAGAGGCACCTACGATCTGGTGCCGGTGGAGAGATACCCTGCCTTAGAAGGGGTTTTCCGTCAGAAGCCCGTTGACGAATTCGAACAGGCCGGGGCGCCGGTCGCGGCGCAGGCGCTCCGCTTCGATGATCGAGCGGACTGAAGAGAAGGCGCGGTCCAGATCGTCATTGACGACGATATAGTCGTATTCCCGCCAGTGCTCGATCTCCGCGCGTGAATTGGCAAGCCGCGTCGCTATCACTTCCTCGGTGTCCTCGGCACGCCGATGCAGGCGTGACTGCAGTTCGGCCATGGACGGCGGCAGAATGAAGATCGACACAACGTCGCCCGCCATCTTTTCCTGCAATTGCTGCGCACCTTGCCAATCGATATCGAAGAGCATGTCGCGCCCATCGGCCATCGCGGCCTCGACGGCGTCGCGCGGTGTTCCGTAAAAGTTGCCGTGCACCTCGGCCCATTCGAGAAGCGATTCCGTCGCCCTCAAGGCTTCGAATTCGCGGACGGTCTTAAAGTAATAATGCTGGCCCTCGATTTCGCTGTGCCGCCGCTGGCGCGTTGTTACACTCACCGAAATGCTCAGTTCCGGATCATCCCGCAAGAGATTGCGCGCGATCGTCGATTTTCCGGCACCCGAGGGCGAAGAGATCACAAGCATCAATCCGCGACGGGCGATCCTGATGGGCGAAGCAGTCGCCGGTTTCATGTCTTACTCCAGATTCTGAACCTGTTCGCGGAACTGGTCGATCACAACTTTCAATTCGATGCCCGCGGCCGAGACGGCGGCGGCGTTCGACTTCGAGCAGATCGTATTCGATTCCCGGTTAAATTCCTGCGCAAGGAAATCGAGCTTGCGTCCAACCGGACCGCCTTTCGTCAAAAGCTCGCGAGCGGCGGCAATGTGCGAACGGAGCCGGTCGATCTCTTCCCTGAGGTCCGCCTTGGTCGCGAGCAGCGCGACCTCGGCATGCAGCCTTTCGCGGTCGATGGAAGACGCGCTGTCCATGATCAGCGCAATCTGCTGTGCCAACCTTGCGGCAATTGCGGAAGTGCTGCGTGACGGGTCGTTCTCCACCGTCACGGTCAGTTCTTCTATGCGGTCCACCTGCGCAAGCAGGACCTGGGCGAGCGTAGCCCCCTCGTCCTCGCGCATGGCCTTGAGGTCTGCGAGCGAGACTTCAAGCCCCTCGACGATGTCCGCATCGCGCGCTGCGCGCTCGCTCTCGCTTTCCTCCGGCTCGCGGAAATCGATAATGCCGCGGAGCGACAGAAGCGTATCGAACCTCAGCGGCGCCGAGTCGACGAGATCGCCCAGTTGCTCGCGCAGCTTCAGGACGGCATCCAAGGCACCCCGATTGACGACGGCTTCGACGGCCGTCTCGCCACCGCTGATCGACAGGGCGATCTGCAGATTGCCGCGAGAGAAATACTGCGGAGCAAGGCGCCGACAGTCGGGCTCGAAACGTTCCAGTCCCTGCGGCAGGCGCAGCCGCACATCGAGCCCCTTTCCGTTGACCGAGCGCAATTCCCAGGCCCAGCGATAGCGGCCGCTGCTCCCCTCTCTCCTGGCAAAGCCGGTCATCGATTGGAGCGGCATGGTTTCCTCCATTCGGTTGCTGCAGAAGCAATAGGGCGACGGCGCGGCATCCCGCAAGGGATATCCGCGCCGTCCGCCAATCGTCCACAATGCAGCCTGTCTTTACTGCGCCTCGGGCACCGTGGCCGCGTCCTCAGCCGCCTTTGCCGCCTCGGCCGCCTTTTCGGCTTCGAGCTTCCGCCACCGCCGCACATTCGCATTGTGCTCTTCGAGCGTCGCGGCAAAGACGTGCCCGCCGGTCCCGTCGGCGACGAAATAGAGCTCGGGCGTGCGCGAAGGATTGGCCACCGCTTCCAGCGCCGCCCTGCCCGGATTTGCGATCGGTGTCGGCGGCAGCCCCTTGATGAGATAGGTGTTGTAAGGCGTTTCCTTTTCGAGGTCCGACTTCAGGATCGTCCGGTCGGCTGGTTTGCCCTCCCCGCCGAAGATGCCGTAGATGATCGTTGGATCGGACTGCAGGCGCATGCCCTTTTCCAGCCGGTTGATGAACACGGACGCCACTCGGGGCCGCTCGTCTGCGCGGCCCGTCTCCTTCTCGACGATAGAGGCGAGCGTGACGAACTCTTCGACCGACGTGACCGGCAGTTCCGGATCACGCTTTTCCCAGATCTGCTCGACCAGCGCCTTCTGCGACGCAACCATCTGCTGGACGATTTCGGCCCGCTTGGTGCCGCGTGTGAATTTGTAAGTGTCCGGCTTCAGCGAGCCTTCGTCCGGCAGTTCCTTCGGCAGATCGCCGATGAGCACCGGGTCATCCGCAAGCTTGTGGAACATCTGCTTTACGGTCAGCCCTTCCGGAAGAGACACGGCATAAAGGATCGACTTGCCGGATTTCAGGAGTTCCATGATCTCCTGCATCGACGCGTGTGCCTTGATCTCGTATTCGCCGGCCTTCAGCGTTTCGTTGTCGAGATAGGCTTCGGAGACGAAGCGGAACACGCGGCCGTCGGTGATGATGTTGTTGCGTTCCAGGTCGTCGGCAATTTGAATGATGCCGGCTCCACTGCGAACGATGAAGTTCCTGTTCGCCTCCAAGGGCCCGGATTTCTCGTATTCATGCATCGCGTAGTAGACGGCTCCCGCCGCCGCCAGCGCCACGAAGACGACCACCGTCATCAGGAAGTTGAGGAAGATGACGACCTGGCTGCGGGCCTTTCGAGAACGCTTGGGCGGCTCCGGTAGCCGCTCCGGTCTCAGCGCCTCGCTTGCCGATTTCGGAATGATCGGCCCATTGCTCCCGGTTTCATTGCGGCCGAACTGTGCCGCGCTGTTATCGTTTGAGTCGCTCACGATTATCCCGAATCCGAAACTCGCAAATTCAATCGAGCTGTCGCCGGTGCGGGTTTCGGCTTAGACCGACGGCAAGCGTAAACGTGCACGAATGTGTCCGTAGCAATAGGTGTTCTACAATTGCCAGATGTGCCTTGCGCGAACATAGCCAATCGGGGCGATGCCGACACGGCATCTCCCGTCGACAGCTTGTAGCGAGCATTGCGGCAAAAAGCGGGATCAAGCTCCGATGCGATAAAGGAAAGCGTGAGCGGTTATTCCGCTTACGCTACCGGAGCCGATCCGACGGCATCAATCGCCCTTGTAGCGGCGCAGCACCAGCGATGCATTGGTGCCGCCGAAACCGAAGGAATTCGACAGGGCGACATTGATCTCGCGCTTGCGGGCTACGTGCGGCACCAGATCGATCTTCGTCTCTACAGACGGATTGTCGAGATTGAGGGTCGGCGGAGCAACGTTGTCGCGAATCGCCAGTGCCGAGAAAATGGCCTCGACCGCGCCTGCAGCCCCGAGCAGATGGCCGATCGCCGATTTCGTCGAAGACATCGAGATCTTCGAAGCGCTGTCGCCGACCAGCCGCTCGACCGCGCCGAGCTCGATCGTATCGGCCATGGTGGATGTGCCGTGCGCGTTGATGTAGTCGACGTCGGCGGCTGTCAGGCCCGCGCGCTTCAGCGCCATCTGCATGCAACGGTAGGCGCCATCGCCGTCTTCCGACGGAGCGGTGATGTGGAAGGCGTCGCCGGAAAGGCCGTAGCCGACCACTTCGGCATAGATCCTGGCGCCGCGCGCCTTGGCGTGCTCAAGTTCCTCAAGGATGACGATGCCGGCACCCTCGCCCATGACGAAGCCGTCGCGATCGGCATCATAGGGGCGCGATGCCTTTTCCGGATTGTCATTGTGCTGCGTCGAAAGTGCCTTGCAGGCGGCAAAGCCCGCCAGCGAAATGCGGCAGATCGGCGATTCGGTTCCGCCCGCCACCATCACGTCGGCGTCACCAAGCGCGATCAGGCGGCTTGCGTCGCCGATCGCGTGTGCGCCGGTGGAACAGGCCGTGACCACCGAATGGTTCGGACCGCGCAACTTGTGACGGATGGAAACCTGGCCGGAGGCAAGATTGATCAGGCGGCCGGGGATGAAGAAGGGGGAAAGCCGGCGTGGGCCCTTGTCGCGCAGCGTATAGCCGCCCTCGACGATCCCTTCGAGGCCGCCGATGCCGGAGCCGATCAGCGCGCCGGTCGCAATCTGATCCTCGTCGCTTTCTGGCTTCCAGCCAGCGTCCGCCAGTGCCATGTCGGCGGCGGCCATCGCATAGACTATGAAGGGGTCGACCTTGCGCTGTTCCTTGGGCTCCATCCAGTCGTCGGCATTGAAGGTACCGTCGGAACCGTCACCGAAAGGGATGCGGCAGGCGATCTTGGCGGGGAGGTCCTCGACCTCGAACTCGGTAACCTTGCGAGCCGCGTTGCCGCCGGCAAGAAGACGCGACCAGCTAACCTCGGTTCCGCAACCCAAAGGAGATACCATGCCGGTACCGGTGATAACGACACGTCTCATACCCGTGACCCACCCTGATTGTTCCATTCCGGAGCCGAACCGGAACGCGTGCGACGAGCCCGATCCCTGCATCCCTTGCAGCTTTGACGATCAGAGGGAAAGGCGGGAGCGCTTTGCTGATCGCGACCCGCAATCCAGGCGGGCCAGCCCACATCCCCAGGGCTGTACGGGCCGCGACTTGCGGCCCGCCGGCGGCCTTGAGGCCGCAGTAACGATTAGGCCTGGGCCTTTTCGATGAACTTGACGGCGTCGCCGACGGTCAGGATCGAATCCGCCGCATCGTCCGGGATCTCGACGCCGAATTCTTCTTCAAAGGCCATGACCAGTTCGACCGTGTCGAGCGAGTCCGCGCCGAGGTCATCGATGAAGCTTGCGCCTTCGCTAACTTTTTCGGCGTCGACGCCAAGATGATCAATAACAATTTTCTTCACGCGTTCTGCGATATCGCTCATGTCGGAGTTCCTCGACCTTCGTTTTCTCTGCGGCGCCATTCTTGGCGCCGGTACTCAATCACGCCTGATAGACCAAGATGGCCCACCGAGCAATCCATTCAACCGAAACCGCGGAAACCCGTGGCAGCACGGGCTGCCGGACAACCTGGCCGGACCGGTCGACTGCGCACAGTCATGGCCCGATTAACACGGTTTAAGTCTGCCGCAAAGTCCGAAAATGCCCGACATTCGCTTGCTCAACATTGAATTTCAGGCATTTGGCATCAACGCGCAAAGGCGCTGACCGAGCGTCCGGCGGCAGGTTGCAGGTTGCATCATCTGGCCGCCGAAAAGCGCGGGTCAGATCATCGCCATGCCGCCGTTGACGTGAATGGTCTGGCCGGTGACGTAGCCCGCTTCGTTGGAGGCGAGATAGGCGACGGCGGACGCAACTTCGGCCCCGCTTCCCATACGGCGCATCGGGATCGCCGCCATGATGCCTTCCTTCTGCTTCTCGTTTAGCTTGCCCGTCATCGCACTCTCTATGAAGCCCGGGGCCACGCAATTGACCGTGACGTTGCGGGTGGCGATCTCCTGGGCGAGCGACTTGGAGAAGCCGATCATGCCGGCCTTCGACGCACAGTAGTTGGCCTGGCCAGGATTGCCGGTCGCGCCGACGACGGAGGTGATGTTGACGATGCGGCCGAAGCGCCGGCGCATCATCGGATGCGTCAGCTCGCGGGTTAGCCGGAAGACGGCCGTCAGGTTGACCTCCAGGACATTGTCCCAGTCTTCGTCGCTCATGCGAACGAAAAGGCCATCCTTGGTGATGCCGGCATTGTTGACGAGGATGTCCACCCCGCCGAGCTCGGCCTCCGCCTTCTCGCCGAGCGCCTTGACCTCGGCGCGATCGGAAAGATTTGCCGGGAAGATCTGGACACGCTCGCCAAGCGTGTTGGCAAGCGCCTCAAGCTTCTCGACGCGGGTGCCGTGGAGGCCGACAACAGCGCCTTGAGCATGCAGCATGCGGGCGATTTCCTCGCCGATGCCGCCGGATGCGCCGGTAACGAGAGCCTTGCGGCCGGAAAGATCGAACATGGATTTCTCCCTTGTGATTGGGTTGCTCAGGCCAGAAGGGCGGCAAGCGCCGCGTCGATATCGGCGGGCGTATTGACGGCAATGCCGTTGACATTCTTGTCGATCCGCCGAGCAAGTCCGGTCAGCACCTTGCCCGAGCCGATCTCATATAGAGTCGTCACACCATTGGCAGCGAACCACTGAACGGTCTCGCGCCAGCGCACCTGGCCGGTCACCTGCTCGACGAGCAGCCTGGCAATCTCGCCGGCATCACTGACCGGGGCGGCCAGAACGTTGGCGACAACCGGCACGACCGAATCGCGCTTCTCGACCTTCGAAAGGGCCTCGCGCATGGCTTCGGCGGCAGGCGCCATCAAGGCAGAATGGAAGGGCGCCGAGACCGGCAGCATCAACGCGCGCTTGGCACCTTTTTCCGTGGCGAGGGCGGCCGCCTTCTCCACCGCCTGCTTCTCACCCGAGATCACCAGCTGCCCGCCGCCGTTGTCGTTGGCGATCTGGCAGGCGCCGAGCGACGACGCTTCGTGACAGCCCGCTTCGACATCGTCATGCTCCAGGCCGATAATCGCGGCCATCGCGCCCTTGCCGACCGGGACGGCCGCCTGCATCGCATTGCCGCGAACGCGTAGCAGCCGCGCCGTATCGCCGAGCGAAAAGGTCCCGGCGGCACAGAGCGCGGAATATTCGCCGAGCGAATGGCCGGCGACGAAGGAAACCTTGCTTCTGAGATCGAGCCCCTTGGCCTCGAGCACCCGGATCACGGCCATGGAAACCGCCATCAGCGCCGGTTGTGCATTCGCCGTCAGCGTCAGGGTTTCCTCCGGACCGTTCCACATGATGTCGGAAAGTTTTTCGCCGAGCGCGTCGTCGACCTCGGCGAAGACGGCTGCGGCCTCCGGAAAGGCTTCGGCCAGGTCCTTGCCCATGCCGACAGCCTGGCTGCCCTGACCGGGGAACGTGAATGCAATGTTCATCAGGAGTGCCCTTCCCTGGATCTCGACGGGCGATCTTCCGGCCCCATCGCTATCTGCTCTCTTGGTGTTCCGAGCGGAATGCGGGCGCGGACCGCCCAACTTACCCCACCCGTCTTTTCCTCTCCATTCACATTCCTGAACGGCGAGTCAAGCGCGCAGCTCTTCCCGTTGCGGGCTTTTGCCCTTGATCTTCGTCAACCAAGGCGTAAGTTTGCCCCGCATCGCCGCACCCGCTCGATATCCTCCAGGTTGCGGCATCACCCTATTCGAGGGCGGCGCGCCTCTTCCTCCCGCCGGCGCGCATTCGCCAGCACAAGGAACGTCACCGCATGCGCTACAACACGCTCGGCCGCACCGGCATCAAGGTTTCCGAAATCTGCCTCGGCACGATGACCTGGGGCTCCCAGAATACGCCGATCGAAGCCCACGGGCAGCTTGACTATGCAGTCGAACGGGGCGTCAACTTCATCGACACCGCCGAACTTTATCCAACCACGCCGCTTTCGGCCGAAACCTACGGCAATACCGAGCGCATCATCGGTGACTGGCTGGCAGCCCGCCGCCGGCGCGACGACGTGGTGATTGCCACGAAGGTCGCCGGCTCCGGCCGTCCCTACATCCGTAACGGCGGGCCGATGACGCCGGAGGGAATTGACGAAGCCCTCGATGCCAGCCTCAAGCGGCTGAAGACCGACTATGTCGATCTCTACCAGCTCCACTGGCCCAATCGTGGCCATTACCACTTCCGCAATGCCTGGTCCTACGACCCGTCGCGGCAGGACAAAGAGTATGTCGCCGCCGATCTCATGGCCATTCTCGACAAGCTCGGCGACCTCGTGAAGGCCGGCAAGATCCGCGCCATCGGGCTTTCGAACGATACGGCCTGGGGCACGATGAAGATGCTCGACCTGTCCGAGAGACACGGCCTGCCGCGCGTCGCCACGATCCAGAACGAGTACAACCTGCTTTACCGCACCTACGACCTCGATCTCGCCGAACTGTCGCATCATGAAGATGTCGGGCTGCTTGCCTATTCGCCGCTGGCGGCCGGCCTGTTGACGGGAAAATATCTCGACGGAGCTAGGCCCGCCGGGTCGCGCCTGTCGATCAACGGCGACCTCGGTGGCCGCTTCACGCCGCACCAGGAGCCGGCGGTCGCCGCCTATGTGGCGCTTGCGCGCGAGCACGGCCTTAATCCGGCGCAGATGGCGCTCGCCTTCTGCCTGACCCGCCCCTTCTTGGCTTCCGTCATCATCGGCGCAACATCGATCCCGCAGCTGAAGACCGATATCGGCGCCGCGGACGTCGCGCTCTCGCAGGACGTGCTGAACGGCATGCGCCGTCTCCATCGGCTCTATCCGGCGCCGATCTGAGTGACGCCGTCTCCTCCAGGCAACCGTGCCTCAGCCTGCCATCTGCCGGCAGCATTCGGCGCAACGCTGGCAGGCATCGACGCATTCGGCCATGTCGCCGATGCCTTCGCAGTCAGCCGCGCATTCGCTACAAATCTCTGCACATTCGCTGCAGAGATGTCTGTGATGGGGCGTTCCGATCAGCATGAAATGCGCCGCGGTCCGGCATATCTCGGCGCAGGCCATCATCAGCCTGAGGTGATTTGGCTCCGTGTGCTTGCCGCCCGCCTCCAGACAGTGACTCATAGCCGTCGAAAGACAGGCGCGGTAGCAGGCCAGGCAATTTTCTATGCACTCCTGCATCTTCGGATGGGTATGGCGCATTTTCTTCTCCTGCGGTTTCCCAACTCCGGGGCCAACAAGGATGGGGAGCGATTGTTCCGCAACTTGGCGCTGCGGGCGCTCCCCACTCTTCGGGCTGGCGCAACGATCTTCCAATCGCGCCTTGCATTTCGGCTGAAAATCCGTATAAGCGCGCTGTTCGAAACGCCCGGTCTTCTGGCTGGTGGCTGAACGGAGGGCCGGCTTCCATCCCGGAGGCCGCCAGGAACGACAAGATGTTCCGGCCTCCCGTGTCTCCGCTCTCGACCGTCTCGATACAACACTTTCTTGCCGGCTCTCTGCAGCCAATAAGAACAGTCGTTGAGGCTTAGCCGCCGAGGTCCGGGCTGATTAACGCAAGAAAGGCAAGCCACAATGGCTCTTTATGAACACGTATTCCTCGCCCGGCAGGACATTACGCCGCAGCAGGTCGATGCCCTCGTCGAACAGTACAAGGGTGTCATCGAAGCAAACGGCGGCAAGGTCGGTCGCGTCGAGAACTGGGGTCTCAAGTCCCTCACCTACCGCATCAAGAAGAACCGCAAGGCTCACTACGTTCTCATGGACATCGATGCTCCGGCACCGGCAGTCCACGAGGTCGAGCGCCAGATGCGCATCAACGAAGACGTCCTGCGCTACATGACGATCGCCGTCGAGAAGCACGAGGAAGGCCCGTCTGCGATGATGCAGAAGCGCGACCGCGACGACCGTCCGCGCCGCGACGGCGACCGTCCGGACCGTGGTGGTTTCGGTGACCGTGGTCCGCGTCCGGACCGTGGCGATCGTGAAGACCGTCCGCGCCGCCCGCGCGAAGACCGCGCGTAACCCGAAGCCTAGGAGATAAAGACAATGGCTGAAGTTTCTTCCGCTCCGGTACGCCGCCCGTTCCACCGTCGCCGCAAGACCTGCCCCTTCTCGGGCGCAAACGCTCCGCGGATCGACTACAAGGACGTTCGCCTCCTGCAGCGCTACATTTCCGAGCGCGGCAAGATCGTTCCGTCCCGCATCACGGCCGTTTCCCAGAAGAAGCAGCGCGAACTCGCTCAGGCGATCAAGCGTGCACGCTTCCTCGGCCTGCTGCCTTACGTCGTATCGTAAGGCAGACCGTCCGTTGGTCGCCTGACTCAACGGAAAGCGACTCTGCGTCAAGGCGCTCCCTACGGGTGAGCGCCTCGACGCCTCCCTTCCGCGGTGGGCGCGGATCGGAACCGGCGCGGGATGCGCCGAAAACCCATGTTGGGGCAGGCCAAGGCGCGCCCCTAACTGCCCTTGCAGCAGGACAGCGAACGTGCAGAACTGGAACAGGACATCGCTGATCACCGGCGCCCTCGCCGGTATTGCCGCCGCCCTTCTTTCGATGGGCGCGAACACGCAGTCGTCCTTTGCAATCGTTCTCTATGCCGCTTCCGCGCTGCCGATCCTGATTGCCGGGCTCGGCTGGGGCAATGCCGCAGCGATCAGCGCGATCATCGTGGCGGGGGCGACGGCGTCAAGCCTTATTTCGCCCTATTTCGCATTGCTCATCCTTGTCGTTACGCTCGTTCCGGCCGGTTGGCTCAGCCATCTCGCCAATCTCGCGCGGCCGGCCTCGGAACTCGGCGGTCCGGAGGGTGCGCTTGCCTGGTATCCGCTCTCCGACATCCTCAGCCACCTCGCCGGGCTCGTTACCCTCGGCATGATCATCGTCGCCACCATCGTCGGATATGATTCAAGCGTCTCCGACCTCATGGTCGACATGGTCGTCGAGGCGGTGAAGGCGCAGGAACCGCTCTACAATCCCGACGCGGCCGCCATCGCCCAGCTCAAATCGATGTTCATGCTGGCGCTGCCGCTTGTGCAGGGCGCGATCTGGGTCGTCATGCTGTTTGCCGCCTATTATGTGGCGACCCTGATCGTGCAGATGTCGGGAAGATCCGTCCGGCCGCGCGAAGACATCCCCTCTTCCCTCAGGATGCATCGCAACGCCATCTTCATCTTCCTCGCCGGCCTGATCCTTACCTTCCTGGGCGGCGCCCCGGCGGCGATCGGCGCTCTCGTCTGCGGGACATTCGGGGCGGGCTTCCTGATCTCGGGCTTCGCCTCCTTCCATTTCCGCACGCGCGGCAAGTCCTGGCGGCTTCCCATACTGTGGATCGCCTATCTGTCGGTGCTCGTCTTCACGATCCCGGCGGTCTTCTTCCTCCTGTCCGGACTGACCGATACGCGACGCACCATCGCGGTCACACCGACTGGAAAAAGCTAACCAACGAACAATGCCAAACTGAAAGGAAAACAACATGGAAGTCATTCTCCTCGAACGCATCGCCAAGCTCGGCCAGATGGGCGAAACCGTAAAGGTTCGCGACGGCTTCGCCCGTAACTACCTGCTCCCGCTCGGCAAGGCGCTGCGCGCCAACGCCGCCAACAAGGCCCGTTTCGAATCCGAGCGTGCAACGCTCGAAGCCCGCAACCTCGAGCGCAAGTCGGAAGCCCAGAAGGTCGCCGACAAGCTCGACGGCAAGTCCTTCGTGGTCGTCCGCTCCGCCGGCGAGACCGGGCAGCTTTACGGCTCGGTCGCCGCTCGCGACATCGTTGACGTGCTGGCTGCCGAAGGCTTCAACATCAACCGCAACCAGGTCAACCTCAACCAGCCGATCAAGGCGATCGGCATCCACAAGGTTACGCTGCACCTGCACGCGGAAGTCGATGTGGTCATCGAGATCAACGTCGCCCGTTCGGCCGAAGAAGCCGCGCGTCAGGCCAAGGGCGAAAGCCTGACCTCCGCCGAGGCGATCTACGGCGTCGACGAAGACGCCCTGAAGCCGGAAGACTTCTTCAATCCGGAAGCCGAGTTCGCGGCCGAAGAAGAATAAGGTTCAGCGATTGAGCTGAGCGAGAAGCCCGGATCCCCACGATCCGGGCTTTTCTTTTGCCGCCACGCGACAGCACGGGGTCGGCTATTGTTGGACGACGCGGGAAAGCGAATCAGATAGATTTGCGGCTGCCCTCGGCCTTAGCGCAATGCTCGGCTTGGCATGTTTCGGATTACCCGCGCCCCCTGTGAATCAGTGTGAACAACCGCCAAAATTCAATGGCTGAGTCGCAAGCTCCGGCACTGTTGCACAGCTACACTAGACTTGGAGGAGGGCAGGCAGCAAACCGATTGGCTCACGGAATTTAGAGGCGGACACGGACTTACCATGAACGACGCAGCGCGAAAGCTCGCTCCCTTGCCCAAGGATCAGGCGGACCAGAATTACCGCGAAGCGCCGAACAACCTGGAAGCCGAACAGGCGCTGCTCGGCGCCATCCTGGTCAACAACGACGCCTTCTACCGTGTGTCCGACTTCCTCAAGCCGGTGCATCTTCACGAGCCGCTGCATCGCAAGATCTTCGAGGTCGCCGGCGAAATCATCCGCATGGGCAAGACCGCCAACCCGGTCACGGTCAAGACCTTCCTCAAGGCCGACGAGAAGGTCGGCGACCTGACGGTCGCGCAATATCTCGCTCGTCTTGCCGCAGAAGCCGTCTCGATCATCAACGCGGAGGATTACGGCCGGGCGATCTACGACCTGGCACTCCGCCGCTCGCTGATCACCATCGGCGAGGACATGGTCAACATCGCCTATGATGCGCCGCTTGACATGCCGCCGCAGAGCCAGATCGAGGACGCCGAACGGCGCCTTTTCGAACTCGCGGAGACCGGCCGCTACGACGGTGGCTTTCAATCCTTCAACGACGCCGTGGCGCTTGCCATCGACATGGCCGGACAGGCTTTCGAGCGCGACGGGCACCTCTCCGGCATCTCGACCGGCATTCATTCGCTGGACGGAAAGATGGGCGGTCTACAGCGCTCGGACCTGATCATCCTCGCCGGGCGCCCCGGCATGGGCAAGACCTCGCTTGCGACCAATATCGCCTACAATATCGCCGCGGCCTACGAGCCGGAAGTGCAGCCCGACGGCTCCTTCAAGGCGAAGAACGGCGGCGTCGTCGGCTTCTATTCGCTCGAAATGTCGTCCGAACAGCTCGCCACCCGTATCATCTCGGAGCAGACCGAAGTGTCCTCCTCGAAGATCCGACGCGGCGACATCTCGGAAGCCGATTTCGAAAAGCTCGTCGCCTGCTCGCAGATGATGCAGAAAGTGCCGCTCTACATCGACCAGACGGGCGGCATCTCGATCGCCCAGCTTGCGGCGCGCGCCCGCCGCCTGAAGCGCCAGCGCGGTCTCGACGTTCTGGTCGTCGACTACGTCCAGCTCATGTCCGGCTCGAAGAAATCGGGCGAAAACCGCGTGCAGGAAATCACCGAGATCACCACCGGCCTCAAGGCCCTCGGCAAGGAACTCAACGTGCCGATCATCGCGCTGTCTCAGCTGTCGCGCGCCGTGGAAAGCCGCGAAGACAAGCGTCCGCAGCTTTCGGACCTGCGTGAATCTGGCTCGATCGAGCAGGACGCCGACGTGGTGCTGTTTGTGTTCCGTGAGGAATACTATGTGAAGAACATGGAGCCGCGCGACGAGCTCGACCCGAAATACGAAGAGTGGAAAATGCAGATGGAGCGGGTGAAGGGCACGGCCGATGTGATCATCGCCAAGCAGCGTCACGGACCGACCGGCACAGTGAAGCTCGCCTTCCAGTCGGAATTCACCCGCTTCTCGGACCTCGCCGATCCGTCGTTCACCCAGTACGAGCATTGAGCCGGACGCGCGGCTACCGGAACGTCCCCGACAGCAACCTTCACGCCCCTATGAGCGCCCTGGCGACGGCGACGACAAAGACGCCGATCGCTACGGCTGCAAGCAACGGCAGTCGCATTGCGGCGAGCGCCGTCGCAAGGGTCGCGAGGCTCTCGGCCGGCCCGGTGACGAGCGCCGTGGGCGCGATGACCGCCATCAGCACAGCAGGAGGGATCGCCTCCAAGGCGCGCTTCTGCTGCGGGCCAATAGCGACGAACCGAATGACGAGAAGCCCGGCAATGCGCGTCAGCACCGTGGCTGCGGCCATGGCCAAAATTGCAAGGAACGTATTGGGATCGAGCGTCATGCGCAGGCCTCCTGACGTCGCCTCGTAACGAGCGTTGCAGCAACGCCGGCAGCGGCACCGGCCGCGATGTACCAGACGCCGGGTAGAAACTGGTGGGCAAGGACCGCCGCGGTGGCGCTGGCGGCCAGCACAGCGCCGGTGTCTCGCCCCTTCCAGAAGCCCATCACCAGGACGGTAAAGACGGCCGGAAACGCGAAATCCAGGCCGATCGCCTTCGGGTCACCGAGGAAGGCGCCAGCGGCGGCGCCCGCCAGGCTCGCCAGAACCCAGACGCAATAGAACGGCACGGCAAGGCCCGCATACCAAGCGGGCGTAAGCCGCGTCTGGCCGGCACGAACCTCGGCCATCGCCCAGACTTCGTCGGCGAGCAGCAGCATCGCAGCATATTTCGCCGGACCTGAGAAAGCCGGCATCTTCGTGCCGATCGAAGCGCTCATCAGCACGTGGCGGATGTTGACGAGCAGAGCCGAAAAGGCGAGCGCGCCCCAGGAGGCCGGATGCGTCCAGATATCCATGGCGACGAACTGCGACCCGCCGGCAAAGACGAGGGTGCTCATCAACGTCGCTTCGAGACTGCTCAAGCCCTTGCTTACGGCAACGGCTCCGAAGACCAGGCCGATCGGTATCACGGCGACAATCAAGGGCGCCATCGCCCTCATGCCGTCGAAAAACTCTTGAAATGCCTCTGCCCTTTTCATGTCCACCATCTCCGTCTTTGCTTGCGGAGAACTCATAGATGGACGGCAGCTTCCCGTCTTGAACGAAAGTGACCTGGACTCTACCCGGCGCGGAAGGCCTCCGGCGTCACGCCGGTTCGCGCCTTGAAATGGCGGGTAAAGTGCGCCTGGTCCGCGAAGCCACAATGATAGGCCGTATCGGCAGCCGACCAGCCCTGACGCAAGAGCGTCCTTGCCTCGCGCACCCGCTTGTCGGTCAGGAAGGCATGGGGTGTGATGTGGAACTCCTTGCGGAAAGCCCGAATCAGATGGGCGCGGCTGAGGCCGGCCACTTTCGCTAGCTCGTCGAGGCCAATGTCGCTCGAATAGTTTTCGAGCAGATAATCGCGGGCGCGGTGCACCGCGGAACTCTCGCGCGTGCGGACCGGAACGATGATGGCGCTCCCATGCCGCTCAAACAGCGTCGCCAGAAATCCGAACATGCCTTCGTCCGCCTCGAGCGCCCCCGTTTTTCCTTCAAGCAGCTGATGCGCACGACGGAAGGCGGCTGCGAGCTCGATATCCGTCAGCCACTGCCGCGAAAAGCACGGGATGCCGCGGAAGGGACGGCCGGTGACATCCTCCAGAACTTCGACGAACAGCTCCACGGATGGATAGATCATCCGGTAGCGATACCCGTCACTGCCCGGGTGCCCGTCGTGGGTTTCGTCGGGATTGATCAGGTAGAGATCGCCCGGCCCTGTCTGCGAACGCTCGCCCTTGATGGTGCTGATCTGCGAGCCCGCCTCGATGGCGCCGATGCTGAAGGTGTCGTGCGCGTGCGGCGCGAACTCATGGGTGATGAATGTCGCGCTCAGGCACTCCATGCCCTTGAACCGCGCATCCCGCCAGAAGCGGGTCTGCTCGGCCCCCTTGAGCGGCATGGCCTCGATGGCCTCTTCCTGAGAGATCGTATGCATCGGCCAATTCTAGCGGTGGCGGGATTCTGCGTCTTGCATAAAAGTGCTCATCATATCGGCAAACCCGGCGTCGCGCCGAAGCCGTTTGCGGCATCGGGCGCTTGGATGTATTGCTGAGCCATCGCCATTCAAGAGCTCGCCCATGCACAGCCCCGAATTTCTCGCTGCCTCGAACCGGCTTACCATCGATCTCACGGCTCTCGTCGACAACTGGCGAGCGATGAACGAGCGCTCGGGCAAGGCCCGTGCCGCCGCCGTGCTTAAGGCCAATGCCTATGGGATCGGCGTCGCGCATGCGGCACCGGCTCTTTACGCGGCTGGCGCGCGCGATTTCTTCGTCGCCGATGCAGAGGAAGGTGCCGAGCTCCGTCCGCTCCTTCCGGACGCCCGCGTCTATATTCTCGCCGGCATGTGGCCCGGCAATGAGGAACTTTTCTTCGCCAACGACCTCGTGCCGATCATCAACTCGGAGGAGCAACTCGCCGTTTTCATGGCGGCGCTTTCAGAGCGGGGCGACCATCCTTGCGTTCTCCATGTCGATACCGGCATGAACCGGCTCGGCCTATCGGTCGAGGAGGCCATAGCGCTTGCTCACGACCCGGCGCGCCCGGCGAGCTTTTCGCCCGTGCTGGTCATGAGCCATCTCGCTTGCGGCGACGATCCGAAGCATCCGATGAATCTCTATCAGCTCCAGCGCTTTCGGGAGGTGACCGCCGCGTTCGAAGGCGTGCCCGCGAGCCTTGCGAATTCCGGCGGCGTTTTTCTCGGCGAAGAGTACCATTTCGACCTTACCCGTCCCGGCATAGCGGTCTATGGCGGCGAAGCGGTGAACGGCGCCATCAATCCGATGAAGCCGGTCGTGACCGCGGAAGCCCGCATTCTGCAACTACGCACGGTCCCGTCGGGTGGGACGGCGAGCTACGGCGCTTCGGCACGATTTACCCGTGACAGCCGCATTGCGACCGTCGCGATCGGCTATGCCGACGGCTATCACCGTTCGGTGTCCGGCGGCGGGGTCACGCTGAGGCAGGCGATGCCGTCGGGTGCCTATGGGTTCCTGCATGGCAGGAAGGTCCCGCATGTCGGTCGGGTCACGATGGACCTCAGCCTGTTCGATGTCACCGATCTGCCGGAGCGGGCCGTGCGCGCCGGAGACTATATCGAGCTTTTCGGTCGGAACGTCGCCATCGACGATGTCGCGCGTGCCGGCGGTACGATCGGCTACGAGTTGCTGACGAGCCTCGGACACCGCTATTGCCGAACCTATGTCGGCGGCGCCTGAGCGTCGTTTCGGACGGCGTCGAAAATCACCCTTTCAATCGGCATTTCACGTCATTATGTGACCGCTCACAGTGATTCTCCCTAGGCAGGCGCGCCTGCCTCTTGCAACTTGCCGAAAGCTGATCCCGATGGCGAAACCTCGCACCCAGTTCGTCTGCCAGAATTGCGGCACCGTGCACTCCCGCTGGGCCGGCAAATGCGACGGATGCGGCGAGTGGAACACGATCATCGGGGAAGACCCGACGGGAGGCATCGGCGGCGGTCCGACGCGCGCTCCCAAGAAGGGACGGCCCGTGAGCCTCACGACGCTTTGCGGCGAGATCGAGGATGCGCCGCGCATCGAGACAGGCATATCCGAGCTCGACCGCGTTACCGGCGGCGGCTTCGTGCGTGGCTCGGCGCTGCTCGTCGGGGGCGATCCCGGCATCGGCAAATCGACCGTGCTGATGCAGGCGGCGGCAGCGCTTTCGCGCCGCAAGCATCGGGTGATCTACGTGTCGGGCGAAGAGGCGGTCGCCCAGGTGCGCCTGCGTGCCCAGCGGCTCGGCGCCGCCGACAGCGACGTGCTTCTCGCCGCCGAGACCAATGTGGAAGACATCCTGGCGACGCTTTCCGAGGGCAAGCGTCCGGATCTGGTGATCATCGATTCGATCCAGACGCTCTGGAGCGACACCGTCGATTCCGCCCCCGGAACTGTAACGCAGGTGCGCACCGGCGTGCAGGCGATGATCCGCTTCGCCAAGCAGACGGGCACGGCGGTCGTGCTCGTCGGGCATGTCACCAAGGAAGGACAGATTGCCGGCCCGCGCGTCGTCGAGCACATGGTCGATGCCGTCCTCTATTTCGAGGGCGATCGCGGCCATCACTATCGCATCCTCCGGACCGTGAAGAACCGCTTCGGTCCGACCGACGAAATCGGCGTCTTCGAGATGTCCGACCGGGGCCTGCGCGAAGTTGCCAACCCGTCGGAGCTCTTCCTCGGGGAGCGTAACGAGAAATCGCCCGGTGCCGCCGTGTTCGCCGGCATGGAAGGAACCCGACCGCTGCTCGTCGAGGTGCAGGCGCTGGTCGCCGCGACATCGCTCGGTACACCGCGACGGGCGGTCGTCGGCTGGGACTCGGCGCGGCTGTCGATGATCCTCGCGGTACTGGAGGCCCATTGCGGCGTCCGCCTCGGCCAGCACGACGTCTATCTCAACGTCGCCGGCGGATACCGTATTTCCGAACCGGCGGCCGATCTTGCCGTCGCTTCCGCGCTGGTTTCGTCGCTCGCCGGGCTTGCTCTTCCGGCCGATTGCGTCTATTTCGGCGAAGTCAGCTTGTCGGGCGCTGTCCGGCCGGTTGCGCATACTGCTCAACGTCTTAAGGAAGCCGAGAAGCTCGGATTCTCCCAGGCCGTATTGCCGTCTGCAACAACCGACCTGCCGAAGAACGGCAATGGCCGGTGGAGCGAGATGGAAAGCCTGCCGGACCTGGTGGCGCGCATCGCGGGTTCGCGACGTGCCCTGCAGCAGTCGGACGAGGCGGAGTGAAGCATCGAAGGCCACCGAAGCGCACTTCCCGTGCGGCACGGCGATAGCGGTGGAAAGATGGTCTGAGCGCGTGCGGACGGGGCCTACGGCGGATAAGCTTGGTAAGACCCGAGTCAAGACGGGGTCGGAGTAAGGACAACATGCCCATTACAATTCTCGACGGTATCGTTCTCGGCGTCGCACTGTTTTCGGCCATCCTCGCGATGGTGCGTGGCTTCTCGCGCGAGGTCCTTTCGGTCGCGAGCTGGGTCGGTGCGGCGGCGGCGGCCTACTTCCTCTATGCTTACCTGCTGCCCTATGCCAAGCAATATACCAGCAACGACACGGTCGCGATGATCGGCTCGGCGGCCGTGATCTTCCTGGTGGCGCTGATCATCATTTCCTTCATCACCATGCGGATCGCCGATTTCATCATCGACAGCCGCATCGGCGCACTCGACCGTACGCTTGGCTTCCTCTTCGGTGCCGCGCGCGGCATCCTGCTTGTCGTCGTCGCCATGCTGTTCTTCAACTGGCTTGTAGCGCCGCAACAGCAGCCGGTCTGGGTCACCCACGCAAAATCGAAGCCCCTGCTCGACAATCTCGGCAACAAGCTCGTCGCGCTGCTGCCGGAAGAGGCGGATGCCACCATCCTCGATCGCCTGCGCGGCAAGGACACGACCGGTGAAGGCGAAGGCGAAAGCGATGCCCCGCCGGCCCCCACGGATCAGTCGCCCGCCGAGGAAGCGCCGGCGACGAACGGCTGAGAAACGAGGAAATTTGCAACAAAGCCCGCTGTGCGGGCTTTGTCCATTTGGAATAACGCTTGCCAGTCTTTTCCGCTAAGATCGCTTGACGACTGGCAGCCTGATCACGATATGCGCACCGGCACGGAGCAAAGGCGACTGTGATGACCGATCTCAGATCCAGTGAAATTCACGACGAACTCGATGGCGATACCCTGCACGAGGAGTGCGGCGTGTTCGGCATACTCGGTCATCCGGATGCCGCCGCCCTGACCGCGCTCGGGCTGCATGCGCTCCAGCATCGCGGCCAGGAGGCAGCCGGTATCGTCACGTTCGACGGGCGGCAGTTCTATTCCGAACGCCGCATGGGTCTCGTCGGCGACCACTACACCGATCCGGTCACGCTCGCGAAACTGCCGGGCTCGATGTCGATCGGCCACGTGCGCTACTCCACCACCGGCGAGACGGTGCTGCGCAACGTCCAGCCGCTCTTTGCCGAACTCCAGGAGGGCGGCATCGCCATCGCCCACAATGGCAATTTCACCAACGGCCTGACGCTGAGACGCCAGATCATTGCCGACGGCGCCATCTGTCAGTCGACGTCCGACACGGAAGTGGTGCTACACCTGATCGCCCGCTCCAAACATCCCTCCTCGAGCGACCGTTTCGCGGACGCTATCGCCCAGGTCGAAGGCGGCTATTCGATGCTGGCGTTGACCCGCACCAAGCTGATCGCTGCGCGCGATCCCAACGGCATCCGCCCGCTTGTCATGGGCGAGCTCGACGGCAAGCCGATCTTCTGCTCCGAAACCTGCGCACTCGACATCATCGGCGCGAAATTCGTCCGGGACATCGAAAACGGCGAAATCGTCATCTGCGAGATCCAACCGGACGGATCGATCACCATCGACGCCCGCAAGCCGCAGAACCCGCGGCCGGAGCGTCTTTGTCTCTTCGAATACGTCTACTTCGCACGGCCGGATTCGGTCGTCGGCGGCCGCAACGTCTATGTCGCCCGCAAGAACATGGGCCAGAACCTTGCGAAAGAGTCCCCGGTCGAGGCCGATGTCGTCGTGCCGGTCCCGGACGGCGGCACGCCGGCGGCGATCGGCTACGCGCAAGAGAGTGGCATTCCCTTCGAACTCGGCATCATCCGTAACCACTATGTCGGCCGGACCTTTATCGAGCCGACGCAGCAGATCCGCGCCTTCGGCGTCAAGCTGAAGCATTCGGCCAACCGCGCCATGATCGCCGGCAAGCGCGTGGTGCTCGTCGACGATTCGATCGTTCGCGGTACGACGTCGCTCAAGATCGTGCAGATGATCCGCGATGCCGGTGCGCGCGAGGTGCATGTTCGCGTCGCGAGCCCGATGATCTTCCACCCGGATTTCTACGGCATCGATACGCCCGACCGCGACAAGCTGCTTGCCAACCAGCATGCCGATCTCGCCTCTATGTGCCGCTTCATCGGCGCCGATTCGCTCGAGTTCCTGTCAATCGACGGTCTTTACCGGGCCGTCGGCGGCGCCCCGCGCGATCCGCAGGCGCCGCAGTTCACCGACCATTACTTCACCGGCGATTATCCGACCCGCCTGCTCGACCAGGAAGGCGCGAGCAACGTCCGCAAACTTTCGGTTCTTGCCAGCAACGGATAACCAGACAACACAATGACGCTCAATCTGAAAGACCGGATCGCCGTCGTCACCGGCGCATCGCGCGGTATCGGCTATTTCACTGCCGTCGAACTCGCCAAGGCCGGCGCGCATGTCATCGCCTGCGCCCGCACCGTAGGCGGCCTCGAGGAACTGGACGACGCCATCAAGGCGGTGGGCGGATCGGCCACGCTCGTCCCCTTCGACCTTGCCGACATGGCTGCGATCGACAAGCTCGGCGGCGCCATCAACGAACGCTGGGGCAAGCTCGATATCATGGTCGCCAATGCCGGCGTGCTCGGCACGATCTCCCCGATCGGCCACGTGGAAGCCAAGGTCTTCGAAAAGGTGATGACCATCAACGTCACCGCCACCTGGCGGCTGATCCGCTCGCTCGAACCGCTGCTCGTCAAATCCGATTCAGGCCGCGCTCTGCTTCTCTCCTCGAGCGCCGCGCACAAGTGCAAGCCCTTCTGGGGCCCCTACTCCGCCTCCAAGGCCGCCGTCGAGGCGCTGGCACGCACCTGGGCGCACGAGACGCAGCGCCTACCCTTGCGCATCCTCAGCGTCGATCCTGGTGCGACGCGGACCGCGATGCGGGCCCAGGCCATGCCGGGCGAGGATCCGGCAACCGTGCCTCATCCCTCCGAGGTCGCGGCGGCGCTGATGCCCTTGCTCGGTCCCGAGCAGACCGAAACCGGCAAGCTCTTCATCGTCCGGGAAAAGAGGATCGTCGACTACCGCATGCCGGAATAATAGGGTTCTGAGGGTGCCCCATAAGAAAAGCCACCGCGGAATTCCGCGGTGGCTTTTTCTTCGTGCTGCTTTGCAGTCAGTCGCTGTCGCCCGGCAGGCCATCGCCCCCCTGGGCCGCAGGCCAGTCGCCGTATTTTCGCTGCCACGAGCGGGCGCCGAACGGCAGGCTGATCAGATAGGCCAGCGCGGTAACGACCATCGTCTCCCAGGTATAGGTCATCAGCGTCGCGACGTAGAGGACGACGATCAAAATGACCGGGAGCACCAGATCGCGGCGCACACGGTTCTCGGATTTGCCGGACCAGACCGGCAGACGGCTGACCAGCAGAAATGCGATCAGCACCGTGTAGGCGGCCGCTATCAGGGCGAAGATCCGGCCGGGCGCAAGGCCGAGAAGGCCGATATAGACCGGCAGCAGCACCAGCATGGCGCCGGCGGGAGCCGGCACGCCGACGAAATATTCCGACTGCCAGGCCGCCTTCACCGGGCGCTCGGCCATGACGTTAAAACGGGCCAGCCGCAGGCCGGCCGCGATAGCGTAGATCAGGGCCGCGATCCAGCCGACGGAGCGCGCCTGATCGAGCAGGAAGACGTAAAGGACGAGCGCCGGTGCGACGCCGAAATTGATGATGTCGGCAAGCGAGTCCATCTGGCCGCCGAAGCTCGACGTCGCCTTGAGCAGGCGCGCCACGCGGCCGTCGATGCCGTCCAGGAACGCGGCGAATAGCACCATGGCCACGGCGAGCTCAAAGCGATTCTCGAAGGCAAGCCGGATGCCGGAAAGGCCGGCGCAGATCGCCAGCACGGTAATCATGTTGGGAACCATCAATCGCAGCGGGATTTCCCGCAGCCGCGGGCCGCGCGCCTTGTCATGCGCGTCGTTCGCCGCTTCCGGGGTTTCCGCCGATTCTTCCTGCCGGGGATTTTCCATGACCGTTCCTCACGCGCGTCGGCTGATGACCGGCCCCTTCGACGAGCCGAATTCGGCGATCACGGTCTCGCCGGCAATGGCCTTCTGGCCGAGGCTGACACGCGGCTGCGCGCCTTCCGGCAGAAACACATCGACGCGCGAGCCGAACCGGATAAGACCAAAGCGCTCGCCGCCTTCCAGCGAAGCATTCTCCCTCGTCCAGCAGAGGATGCGTCGCGCGACCAAGCCGGCGATCTGGACGACGCCGATAGCGCCGTGGCTCGTTTCGACAACAAGTCCGTTGCGTTCGTTATCCTGGCTCGCCTTGTCGAGTTCGGCATTCAGGAAACTGCCGGCCCGATAAGCAATGCGCCTGACGGTGCCGCTCATCGGCGCGCGGTTCACATGGCAATCGAAGACATTCATAAACACGGAAATGCGCAGCATCGGCTCCGAGCCGAGACCAAGTTCTTCCGGCGGGGTGACGGTGGCGATCGACGATACGCGCCCGTCGGCCGGGCTGATGACGAGATCCTCGTCAATGGGCGTCAAGCGCTCCGGATCGCGAAAGAAATAGGCGCACCAGGCGGTCAATAGAAAGCCGATCCACATCAGCGGCTCCCATAGGAAGCCGAGGATCAGAGAAACGACGAAAAAGATCGCAATGAAGCGATAGCCTTCCTTGTGCACCGGGACGAGCGTGTTGCGGACCGTTTCGACCAAGCTCATGAACTTACTCCAGATATGACGCGGAACGTGAACTAGCGCGAATTCGAGGGCCCGGCAACGCCGAACGCCAAATGACGGTTACGACGACGCGGCCCGCGGTGACCCTCGTCAGGCCGCCGGCGCGCCGCGATCGACGATACCGAGATCGTCGCGCTCGCGCACCCGCTTCAATTGCTCCTCCGCCTGCGTTGCCTCGCGCTGGCGGCTCCACATGGATGCGTAGAGGCCATCACGGTCGATCAGTTCGCCATGCGTGCCCCGTTCGGCAATGACGCCGTCCTTAAGCACGATGATCTCATCGGCGTTGATGACGGTCGACAGGCGATGCGCGATCACGAGCGTGGTGCGATTGCGCGACACGACGTCGAGTGCCGCCTGGATTTCCTGCTCCGTCTTCGTGTCGAGCGCGGAGGTCGCCTCGTCGAGGATCAGGATCGGCGGTGCCTTTAGGATCGTCCGCGCTATCGCGACGCGCTGCTTTTCGCCGCCTGAAAGCTTCAGGCCACGCTCACCGACCATTGCTCGATAGCCCTCCGGCAAGCCACGGATGAAGTCGGCGATCTGCGCCGCCTCGGCGGCTGCCTCGACCTCGGCATCCGGGGCCTCCATTCGGCCGTAGCGGATGTTGTAGGCGATCGTGTCATTGAAAAGCACGGTATCCTGGGGAACCATGCCGATCGCGGCACGCAGGCTGTTCTGGGTGACGCCGCGCACATCCTGACCATCGACGGTAATCGATCCCCGCTGAACGTCGTAGAATCGGTAGAGCAGCCGCGACAGGGTGGACTTGCCGGCCCCGGAAGGACCGACGACCGCCACCGTCTTGCCGGCGGGCACCTCGAGGGAAATTCCCTTGAGGATGGGACGGGCTGGATCATAGGCGAAATGCACGTCCTTAAAGGTGATCGCGCCGCGCTCGATCTCGAGTTCCTTCGCATCCGGCCGATCGACCACTTCCGCTTCAACGTCGAGGAGATCGAACATGTGTTCGATGTCCGTCAGCCCCTGACGGATTTCGCGATAGACGAAACCGATGAAGTTCAGCGGAATGGCAAGCTGGATCAGCATCGCGTTGATGAAGACGAAGTCGCCGATGGTCTGCTCGCCGCTTTTCACGGCGAACGCCGAGATGGTCATCATCACGGCCGTGCCGGCCCCGAATATCAGCGCCTGGCCGAAGTTCAGCCAGCCGAGAGAGGTCCAGACCTGGGTGGCGGCGCGTTCGTAGCGCTCCATCGACTTGTCGAAGCGCTTCGCCTCCATCTCTTCATTGCCGAAATATTTGACGGTCTCGAAGTTGAGCAGCGAATCGATCGCCTTGGTGTTCGCATCGGTGTCGCTGTCGTTCATCGACCTGCGAATGGCGATCCGCCAGTCGCTGGCGCGCACGGTGAACCAGATGTACAGCCAGACGGTGATGGCGGTGACGAGGAGATAGCTGAAGCCGTAACCCCACCAGAAGATCACCGCCGTCAGCACAAACTCGATCAATGTCGGGACGCTGTTCAGGATCGTGAAGCGAACGATCGTCTCGATGCCCTTGGTGCCCCGCTCGATGATGCGCGAGAGCCCGCCGGTGCGCCGCTCCAGATGGAAGCGCAGCGACAGCTGATGCATGTGGACGAAGGTTCTGTAGGCAAGCTGCCGCACGGCGTGCTGGCCGACACTTGCAAAAAGGGCGTCGCGCAATTGGTTGAGGCCGGACTGCAGCAGGCGCGCCAGATTGTAGGCGAGCACCAGCATGACGGCTCCGGTCAGGAATTGCGGCAGGAAGCCGAGTGCGTCCGGTTTATTGTTCAGCGCATCCGTCGCCCATTTGAAGAAATAGGGAACGAGAACAAGGACAACCTTGGCGGCGACAAGGATGACTGTCGCCCAAATGACCCGAAGCTTGAGATCGGGACGCTCGGCCGGCCACATATAGGGCCAGAGATTGCTGATCGTACCCAACGGATTGGCGGCATCGGCGGAAACCGTCTTCTTCTGGTTCTGGGGTGCCACGTGTGTCTGCTTCCAATGCTATTGGATCACGGCGATGCCGAACGCGCGCGACTCCACCGTCAACCGAGAGGTCGGGATACCGCTCAAGCTCGTCCGCGATTCCCTTACAGCTCAATGAAAAGCGGCGTCCTTTGAAGACGCCGCGTTTCCTTACAGATAGGTCTACCCCCGCGCCACCGCAATGGAATTGCGGTGGAAGGAGGACAATTATTCGTGTCTTACGCGCTTGCGATGGATCTCCCGCGCTTCCTCGTCGGAGAGAGCCTCGTTCGGAACCCCGAACACCTGGCCGGGACGGATCAGGTCGGGATTGTCGATCTGTTTGCGGTTGGCGAGATAGATCGTCGTGTAACGCACGCCCGCGCCATAGACGCGACGCGAAATCTGCCAGAGCGTATCGCCGCGGCGGATGATCACGGATTCCTTGCTTTCCTTGAGCGGCGCCTGCTCGATCGTTGCAGGCTGCGCGTCAGCCGGGGGGGATGCGGCGATCTGCTCGCTCGAAGGCTGAGTTGCGGCATTCGTCGCGCTCTCGGGCTTCGGCGGTTCCAGCGCGTCGCTCGCCGTGGCCTGAGTCTTGGCAGAGGCCGCGATCGCAGTCCCACCCGCCTGTTGCGGCAAGGCAGGTCCGATGACCCCATCAACCTTGCCCAGCGTCGCGACGACGCTTGTCGGGTCCTGCGGCGAGTTTCTCAGAAGCTTCAGAGCCTCGGCGGCTGCCTTGGAAGCCTCGGCCGCCGCTGCCGTCTGCGCCGCATCGGAACTGTCGGCCGGCTTGAACTCGGAAAGCGACTTCAGCGCAAATTCCGTTGCCGAACGAGCGGCGGCGAGCTGCTCGGCGGAGGGCTGCTTGCCATCGGCAAAGAGTCCCCTCAACAGGGCGAGCGCCTTGCCTGCTTCAGTCCTCAGGCCATCGAGTCCAGCAGCACCGGAGTCCGCGGAGGAACCGGCAATCGCGGCGACCTGCGCGCCGGCCGGCCTGTCGAAAGGCACGGAGGCGCGCATCGCTACCTTGATGGCGTCCTCGCTCATCATGTCCGCGCGGATGATGTGGCTGCCGACGGTGAGGTCAACCGAGCCATCGACGACGAAGTGCCCCTTGTCGTCCGCCTTCATCTCACCGACGAGCTTGTCGTCGGCATAGATGCGCACCAGTGCTCCGGGTTTCGCGTTGCCGGCAACGAATATCCTCTTGCCTTCGATCTCCACGGCCGTCACCTGCAGCCCCGGCACGATATTGGAGGGGGCCTGCATCGCAGGCGCCGCCTCCGTCACGCCGTTCTGCGTGGCGGGCGCGGCGGCAGTCTCGGTCGGCTTGGCCTCGGTCTTCGGCGTGGTGATCAGCCGGCTCGCCTCGCCCGGCTTGGAGACCATCGCCAGCAGTTGCCCGCCAGGTTCCTTCGGCACGGAAACGGTCGCGACCTCTTCTGAGATCTTGCTGGCGCCGCCGGCACCGACACTTCTGAGCGTCAGCTGGTGGTCTCCTGCAGCAAGTGGCTTGTCGAAGACGGCAGCGAAGTCCCCGGCGGCGTTGACATCGGCCGTGCCAACAACGGTATCGCCGCTCAGAATCTCAAGCTTCGTACCCGGCTGGGCACGACCGGCGACAACGGTCGACCCGTCCGGCTCGACGCGAAGAAGGTCAAACCCGGGAACGGTCCAATCGGTGGGCGCATTGGCCGCACCGGGAGCGGTGCCGGCGGCGGTCGCGGCCGCCTGCTCCGTGGCCGCACCTTGCGCGGTGCTCGAAGCGCCTTCGACCTTGGCGGTCGGCGAAGCCCCTGCAGTCTCACTGCCGCTTGTCGCGGGTTGCGCGGTCTGATCCTTGTCATCGTCATTCAGATTCAGGTTCGGCTGAACCACGAAGACCATCAATGCGGTCGCAATCGCCAGCACGCCGAGGGCCACCCAGCTGGCCTTGTTCTTTATCATGCCACTCTCCACAGGAGCGGAGCGGTGCTCCGCACATGCCCCTTCATCGACTTACAACGCGCAAGCCGTTGATGCATTATAGCGCAACGGCGGTCGCCCGTCCGAATTCTTCAATGTATTGCTGAAATTGCTAACGTTTCCTGTAGTTGGACACAAGGTTCGACTGCGGACGCAAGCATCACCGCGACGGGATTTCGCGCATTTTCCTTGACCCGTGCTTTGCTGCAATGTCTTTTGCCTTCATGAGCAAGCATCCTACCCCGATTCGATCCGTCTGCGTCTATTGCGGTTCGCAGCCCGGACGCGATCCCGCGCATATCGAGGCGGGGCGTATTCTCGGCAAATCGATCGCCGATCATGGTCTGCAGCTCGTCTATGGCGGCGGTACACGCGGGATCATGGGTGCAGTGGCGAGCGGCGTGCTTTCGGCCGGCGGTCACGTCACCGGCATCATTCCCGAATTCCTGATGGACAAGGAAGCGACCCGCCACTCACTCGGCCAGCTCAACGAGCTCATCGTCACGGGCGACATGCACGAGCGCAAGCACGCGATGTTCGAGCGCGCCGACGCCTTCATAGCGCTGCCCGGCGGCATCGGCACGCTCGAGGAGATCGTCGAGATCATGACCTGGGCGCAGCTCGGCCGTCACCGCAAGCCAATGGTGTTCGGCAATATCAACGGCTTCTGGGCCCCGATGCTCGAACTCCTGCAGCACATGCGCGAGCAAGGCTTCGTCCACACGGCCCACCTGGTTCAGCCGCTGGTGATCGACCGGGTCGAAGACATCGTTCCCGGCATTCTGGCCTCCGCCGCCGCGAACGGTCGCGAGGGCGTAACCGAGATAATCTCCAAACTCTGAACTATTCCGCCGGCGTCGGCTGAGCGGCGCGACGGGCCCTGCTTTCGGCCAGCATCGCTCCCGAATAGATGAAGAGCGCTGCCCAGATCAGCGCGAAAGCGATGAGTTTCGCGACGCCGAAGGGCTCGTGGAACACGAAGACGGCGATCACGAAGATCATCGTCGGAGCGATATATTGCATGATGCCGATGGTCGAGAGCCGCAAGAGCTTCGCGCCATTGGCATAGATCATCAGCGGCACCGCCGTCACGAGACCGCAGGACAGAAGGAGGACGACGTCTGTCATGTTTGTGTCGCCGAAGTGCCCCTGTCCCGTTGCTTCGAGCCAAATGATGTAGCCGATCGCCGGGACGCTGAGCAGAATCACCTCGAGGAAAAAGCCCTGATTCGGCCCGATCGGCAGCGTCTTGCGGAAGAAGGCGTAAAAGCCCCAGGAGATGCAAAGCCCGATCGAAACCCAGGGCAGGCCACCGGCGTCGAAGGCGAGTACGGCGACTGCCAGCGCGGCGAGCGCGATCGCCACCATCTGCGCCTGATTCGGTCTTTCCTTGAGCAGGAGAGCCCCCAGGAAAATCGAGAACAGCGGGTTGATGTAGTAGCCGAGTGCCGTCTCGATCGCCCGGCCGGCACCGATCGCCCAGACATAGATGCCCCAGTTGACTGTGATGAGGGCGGCCGTCAGCGTCGCCATCTTCAGCATGCGCGGCGAGCGCAACGCGGTCTTGATCTCCTGCGTGCGGCCAAGCCACAGAAGAACGAGGCCGGCGAGCGGCACTGACCAGACGATGCGGTGCGCGACGACTTCGGCCGCAGGGATGTGCGCCACGGCTTTCATGAAGAAGGGCAGGAAACCCCAGAGCAGATAGGCTGTCAGCGCGAAGGCGAATCCTCTCGCGGAATCGGTATTCTCGGCGGGCTGTTTCGCGTTCGGCTCGGCCATGACCTTGATCCTGAAAACTCAACCGGAGCCAAGCGGGGACCGCTCCGGTCTCAATCGACGGCCAGTCATCGGCGGAGAACTGCCGTCCCTCCTCCTTGCCTCCTACTCCAACGAACGGTGATGCACCAATTCATTTCCGTGAACCGATGCGTGAACGACGTTGAAGGTGGCGCGAATGCTATTCGGCAGCAATCAGCCCGACCTGGTCGCGGTTCTTGAGCAGCTTGTATACGATACTGTCCATCAGCGCCTGGAAGGACGCGTCGATGATGTTGTCGGAGACGCCGACGGTCCACCAGCGCGCGCCCGTCCGGTCCGTCGATTCGATCAGCACGCGGGTGACGGCCCCGGTGCCGCCATTGAGAATGCGCACCTTGTAGTCGGCGAGTTCGAGATCGCCGATTTCCGACTGGTACTTGCCGAGATCCTTGCGGAGAGCAAGGTCGAGCGCATTCACCGGACCATGTCCCTCGGCGACCGACATCATCGTTTCACCGTCGACGATGACCTTGACCACGGCTTCCGACACGGTCTTCAACTTGCCGTTCGCATCGAAACGGCGCTCCACCATGACCCGGAAGCTTTCCACATGGAAGAAATCGGGGACGGTACCGAGGATGCGGTTGGCGAGCAGCGTGAAACTCGCATCCGCACCTTCATAGGCATAGCCTGTCGCCTCGCGCTCCTTGACGATCTCGATCAGCTTGTCGAGCCGCGGATCGTCCTTCGAGACTTTGATGCCGCGCCGCTTGAGCGCGTTGATGAAGTTCGCCTTGCCGCCCTGGTCGGAGACCATGACCTTGCGCAGGTTGCCGACCGACGCGGGCGCGACATGTTCGTAGGTCCGCGGATCCTTCAGGAGTGCCGAGGCATGGATGCCCGCCTTCGTGGCGAAGGCCGAAGCGCCGACATAGGGCGCCTGCGGATCCGGCGATCGGTTGAGGAGTTCGTCAAAGGCGTGGGCAAGTGTCGTCAGCTCCTGCAGCTTCTCGGCGTCGATGGTCGTCTCGAAGCGCTCCGAATAGGCTTCCTTCAACGCAAGCGTCGCAATCAGCGTCACCAGATTGGCATTGCCGCAGCGTTCGCCGATGCCGTTCAGCGTCCCCTGTATCTGCCGCACGCCGGCTTCGGTCGCGGCCAACGAGTTCGCCACCGCCTGGCCGGTATCGTTGTGCGCGTGGATGCCGAGACTGGTGCCCGGTACCCCGGAGGCAATCACGGCCGAAACGACCTCGCGGATTTCCGGCGGCTGCGTGCCGCCATTGGTGTCGCAGAGCACCACCCAGCGCGCCCCTGCTTCAAGCGCCGTTTTCGCACAGGCAATCGCATAGGCCGGATTTGCCTTGTAGCCGTCGAAGAAATGCTCGCAATCGACCATAGCCTCGCGGCCGGAGGCGACCACCGCCTCGACGGAGGCGCGGATATTCTCGAGGTTTTCCTCGTTTGAACAGCCGAGCGCGACCTCGACATGATAGTCCCAGCTCTTGGCGACGAGACAGATGGCATCGCTCTTGGCCGCGAGCAGCGCATTGAGGCCAGGGTCATTGGAAGCGGAGACGCCCGCGCGCTTGGTCATGCCGAAGGCGACGAAGGAGGCCTTCTGCGTTCGCTTCTGCGTGAAGAACTCCGTGTCGGTCGGATTGGCCCCCGGGTATCCGCCCTCGACATAGTCCATTCCGAATTCGTCGAGCATGGCCGCGATGGCGATCTTGTCCTCGACGGAAAAGTCGATGCCGGGCGTCTGCTGCCCGTCTCGAAGCGTGGTGTCGAAGAGATAGATGCGTTCCTTGGTCATGGCTCAGTCCAATGTGGGTCTAGAAATCAGTGCGGGGATCCCGCTATTCGGTCTTGCTGGCGAATTTATCGGTCGCACCGATCAGGCGATCGAGAATGCCCGGCTCGGAATAGGCATGGCCTGCCCCCTCGATCAAATGGAATTCGGCCTCGGGCCAGGCCTTGTGTAACTGCCAGGCATATTTGGCCGGGCAAGGCATGTCGTAGCGACCGTGAACGATCACGCCAGGAATGCCATGCAACTTGTGCGCATCGCGCAGCAACTGCCCCTCCTCGAGCCAGCCGGCATTGACGAAGAAATGGTTCTCGATCCGCGCGAAGGCGTCGGCAAATTCTTCTTCCTCGAAGCGGGTACTGGTCGCCGGCTCGGGCATAAGCGTGATCGTCTCGCCCTCCCAGATGCTCCAGGCCTTGGCCGCCGCAAGCCGCGTCGCGCGGTCTTGGCTCGTCAGGCGACGGTGATAGGCCCGCATCATCTCGTGACGCTCTTCCGGCGGGATCGGGGCGACGAAGCGTTCCCACTTGTCCGGAAACATCTCCGAGACTCCGAACTGATAATACCAGTCGAGCTCGGCCCTGGTGAGCATATAGATGCCCCTGACGACGAGCTCGGAAACGCGTTCGGGATGCCTTTCGGCATAGGCGAGCGCTAGCGTCGAGCCCCAGGAGCCGCCGAAAACAAGCCATTTTTCAACGCCGGCGAGTTCACGCAGTCGCTCGATGTCGGCAACAAGATGCCAGGTCGTATTGGCCTCGATCTCTGCATGCGGGGTCGACTTGCCGCAGCCGCGCTGATCGAACAGCGTCACATCGTACAGCACCGGATCGAAGAGGCGGCGATGGTTCGGCGAGATCGTACCGCCGGGACCGCCGTGCAGAAACACGGCTGGCTTCGCCCCGGGCGTGCCTACCTTTTCCCAGTAGATCACATGGCCGTCGCCAACCTCGAGGTGACCCGAAGCATAGGGTTCAATTTCCGGATAAAGAGTTCGCAGTGCAGCACTCACGGCAGGTCTTCCTCGGGTGGCCAGTGAACGGTGTCGAAATCAGGATGCTGACGATTCGATTCGAGAACGCGTAGATGACGCTCTCCAGCCTCTGAGCTGCCGTCGTCCGTGTCTCTTTCGGAAAGTCTTGGCAGGTGCGAAAACCAGATCATCCGCGACTCGACGCCGGACTGATAAATGGGTTGGACGTCATCCGGATCGTCGAGCGAGCCAAGCGCGATGTTGAGGAAATTCTCGCCCGGCATGTCGTAGAAGAGCGGCGTTCCGCAATTGCGGCAGAAGCCGCGCCGCACTAGATCCGAGGAACGGAACCAAGAAGGATGGCCGCGTGTGATGCTCAAATCCTCGCGCGCGATATTGGCAAGCGGCAGGAAATAATTGCCTGCCGCCTTCTGGCACATGCGGCAGTGACAGATATGGGGATCGTCGAGCGTGCCCTCGGCACGGTAACGCACCTGACCGCATTGGCAGCCGCCCGTGAAGATTCGCCGGATCATGCCCAGACCCCTGCCGGCGGCCATTGCTCGGTCTCGTGATCGGGATGCTGGAAGGAGATGATCTGTTCCTGCCGAGCATAGTAGTCCTGGTCATCGTGGGCCGGCTGGTCGAAGATCGTTTCGACCCAAGGCAGGCGGGCGTGGTAGTTGACCTGGATCCGCGGCGCTAGATCGGAGCGGTCGTCGAAGGCGCCGATCGCGATTTCGAGACCTCCCGGATGGCGGTAGGTTAGCGGGGTCCCGCATTTCGGGCAAAAGCCGCGATCGATATTGACGGAGGATTGGAAATAGCTGGGTTCGTCGCGCATCCATTCGACCCCGTCCTTCGGAGCTGTCACCAAGGCCGAAAAGAACGAGCCGAACTGCTTCTGGCACATTCGGCAATGGCAGATCGACGGGCGCCCGAGCTCGCCGCGGATGCGGAAACGGACCGAACCGCACTGGCACCCTCCAGTTCGCACGGCGTCACTCATCGTCTCTCCTCCGGGGGCCACGTTTCGGTGTCATGATCGGGATGCTGATAGGAAACAAGATCGGCCAGGTAAGAAGCCGCATCGACATCGGCCATCGTCTCCTCAGCGGGAAGGTTCGGCACGTGATCGACATAGGGCAATTTCGCCTCGCTACCCCACTGGATCGTCGGTGTGATGCCTTCGGGCCTGTCGAATGCGGCAATCGCCAGCGCCATGCCGTCCGGCGCCTCGAAGGTGAGCGGCGTGCCGCAATCGCCGCAGAAACCCCGCCAAACCGCATTGGATGACTGGAACCGCTTGCGCTCGCCCCGCGTCCAGGCGACTTTCGCCCCGCGCACCGAAACGAGCGGCAGATAGAAATTGCCGCTCGCCTTCTGGCACATGCGGCAATGGCAAACCGAGGCGTCGCCGAGCTTGCCCTCGACGCGGAAGCGGACCGCACCACATTGGCATCCGCCGGTACGGACATCGTCAGCCATTTCTTCCTCCTCGTCTAAAGGTGCCGCCGTGGCGCACCAATGGTCAGGTCTGTGACCGTTTCACTTCCCAGGTGGTCACCCGTTCGCCCGTTTCCGGATCCTTGCCGTCCTTGAGCTGGATGCCTCGGGCCAGGAGATCGGCGCGGATGCTGTCGGCTTCGGCATAGTTCTTCGCCTTCAAGAGTTCGAGGCGCGCCCGCACGCGGCCGTCGATCTCCTGGACGACCGCCTCGTCGACTTCGATCTCCTTCGGCAGCACGCCGATGAGCGCGGCGCTCGCGGCGAAGGCGCCGAGGTACTGCGCATCCGCCGACGCCTTCTGCGCCAGGGCATGCAGCGCCTGGATTGCCGCGACCGTGTTGAGGTCGTCCGCCAGTGCAGCCACAATGGCGGCGTCCGCCTCACCCGTCGCCTCACCCGGCACCGGCCATCTGGAGAGCAGGTGCTCGGCTTCCTCCAGCCGTTTGATCGAGAAGTCGATCGGCTCGCGATAATGCGTCATCAGCATCGCGAGCCTCAGCACCTCGCCCGGCCATTTGCGGCCGCCGAACTTCTCCGTGTGCAGAAGCTCGTAAATGGTGACGAAATTGCCCTCGGACTTCGACATCTTGCGGCCTTCGACCTGCAGGAAGCCGTTATGCATCCAGACGTTGGCCATAACGTCGGTGCCGTGCGCGCAGCGCGACTGGGCGATCTCGTTCTCGTGATGCGGAAAGATCAGGTCGAGCCCGCCGCCATGAATGTCGAATACGTCGCCGAGAAAACGCCCGCTCATCGCCGAGCATTCGATGTGCCACCCGGGCCGGCCCCGCCCCCATGGACTGTCCCAGCCCGGCTCATGGTCTTCGGAAAGCTTCCAGAGTACGAAATCGCCAGGGTTTTTCTTGTGGGCTTCGACCGCGACTCGCGCGCCGGCCTGCTGCTCGTCCAGATTGCGCCTGGAAAGCTGGCCATAGTCCGGCATCGACTTCGTCTCGAAGAGCACCTCACCCTCAGCCTGATAGGCATGGCCCTTGGCGAGGAGCTTGTCGATGATCTCGATCATCTCGGCAATGCTCTCGGTGGCGCGCGGCTGTACGGTCGGCTCAAGGCAGCCGAGCACCGCGGCGTCCTCGAGGAACTGCGTCTCGGTCTTCTCGGTGACGCGCCGGATCGCTTCGTTCAGCGGCAGGCCTGGATAGTCGCGCAAGGCGCGCGCATTGATCTTGTCGTCGACGTCCGTGATGTTGCGCGCATAGGTGACGTGGCTTTCCCCATAGACATGGCGAAGCAATCGGAAAAGCACGTCGAAGACGATGATCGGCCGTGCATTGCCGATATGGGCATAGTCGTAGACGGTCGGGCCGCAGACATACATGCGGACGTTCTGAGGGTCGAGCGGCCGGAAATCGGCCTTTTCCCGCGTCAGCGTGTTGTACAGCTTCAATGTCGGCATTCCGCCCATCCCAAATCTCCAAGTCTGCATGCAACCGTCGCACTATGACGCCCGGGGCGGCCCGCACGTTTGTCATCTTGGATTTCGGGAGACGAAAACGGCCAGGCCAGCGGATCGCTAGCGAATAATCTTCCGGCAAATAATGCAGATAACCGTTTTCATGGCGATCCTTATCGCGCGTCGCTTGGCGCCGGTCAAGAGGCCAGCCGCATGCAAGCAAAGGTGGGCACGAGCAACAGACCCCGGCCATGGATTTGTCACGATTTGGCTTGACCGGGATCGCTACGCGGGAAGCGTGATTCGCGCTGCACTTTCATGCTGCACCGGATCCATGTTTCGCGCGGAACAAGGAGAAACGCCTTTTTCGGGCACAAATGCGAAGACGAAGCGTTTCCGTTCTAGGGAAGCATCAAGGAGATTATGCAAGTGAAGCCCGCCAAGACCACCAATCCGAAGCCGCCGGCCGCCGACTTGGTGGCGCAATATCGTCCGCTCGGCCTCAAGGCCGTGCTCGCCGCCGCACTGCAGGCCAAAGCTAAGCCGGTCGCCGCCAAACGCGTGAAGCGACCCGCCCGCCCTGCGGGATAGTCGGGCTAGAAGAGAGACATCTGTCCACTGTCTTTTTCACGCTCGTCGGCGGGAGCCTTCTTCGCAACAGCCGCCGCGACGGGCGTGACTTCGTCCTGGAGGTCGGGCCCGGCATTCGCAACCTTGTTGACCTTGTCCGACACTGGTATCGCCTCGAAAAAATCCTCCGGCGCCGGAACCAGGAGGTCGGCAACGTCGCGCGGCTCTTGCGTCCTGCAGTCCAGCCAGCGGGAAAATTCCTCCGGCGGGATTATGACAGGCATGCGATCGTGGATGTGCCGGATCACCTTGTTCGCGCCCGCGGTGAGAATGGCGGCGGTGTCGACCTCGGAACCGTCGGCCGACGACCAGGTCTCCATGAGACCGGCAAAGGCGACGATGCCGCCCTTCTTCGGCCGGACCCAATAGGCCTGCGAGGCTTCAGGGCCGCCTTTCGGCGGACGATGCCACTCATAGAAGCCGGATGCGGGCACCAGAATGCGCCGATGGCGCATCGAAGCGCGGAAGGCGGCCTTCTCCGTCGCGGTCTCGGCGCGGGCATTGATGAGCAGCGGAAAGGTGCGCGGATCCTTCACCCAGCCCGGGGTGAAGCCCCATCGGACGAGCATCGCCTTGCGATCGGGCAGGTTGCTGCCCGGCTCCGCCCGCTCGGAAGCGACGATGATAAGGATCGGCTGGGTCGGCGCGATATTGAACCTCGCCGGAAAGTCTTCCACCTTCAGCAGGCCAAACAGTTCCAACAATTCTTCCGGGCTCGCCGTCAGCGCAAAACGTCCGCACATGACATGGATGTGGCACTTCACGTAGGATGGGTCAACGACCACACATAATTTAGATCCGCAAATGACACGCCAGCCCCAACTCGCCTCCTCCGCCATCATCGAACGGAATGGGCGCTATCTGCTCGTCCGTCGAGCCAATCCGCCGTCCGCCGATATGTATGCCTTTCCGGGCGGCCGCGCCGAGCCCGGTGAGACACCCGCGGAAACCGCCTTGCGCGAACTCGCCGAAGAGACGGGGATCTGCGGCCGCGACCCGGTGCTTTTCGAGACCTATGACCTCATTCCTAGTCAATCGGAGAGCCGGCATTTCCTGCTCTCCGTCTTCACGGTGGAGGCCGATCCCGATTGTGACGCCATCGCCTGTGATGACGCGGCAGACGTCGGCTGGTTCACGCCGGAGGAGATCTTCGCCCTGCCCATTCCGGAGAGCGTCCGTCATTGTGTGGAAAAACTGACCCGCATTCGGCCGTCGATCCGCCCGAGACGCGACGCCCTTGCAAGCGGCGCCGATTCGGATTTGATGGACTCATGACCGTGGCACCACTCATATTCCGACTTCTCCTGGCCGGCACCGCACTTGCGATCGCAGCAGGCGCCGCCGCGCAGGAGGCCTCCCCCGCCCCTCAGGAGACGCAGGCCGCCGCCCCGCCTCCTGTCGAAGACAAGCCGCCGCCCTATGAGCAGCGCCTCATCCGCTTGGCCGAAATCCTCGGGTCGGTCCACTATCTGCGCAATCTCTGCCTCAACCAGCCCGAAGACGGCTGGCGCCGCTCGGTGCAGGAACTGATCGACAAGGAGACTGCCGACGAGCCGAAGCGGCGCGAGCGCATGACGGCCGCGTTCAACCGCGGGTATAGAACCTTCGCCTCGGTCTATACGGCCTGCACGGAGCCCGCGACGCTCGCCGAAGAGCGATACCGTGCCGAAGGTGCAACACTCGCGTCCGAAATCGTCGCGCGCTTTGGAAATTAGCGGGAAATTAACCTCTTTTTCCGGGAGGCCGTGTCGTTTCGGGAAAAGACTGATAAGTTGTTAAGGGAGTGGTAAGAAGTGACCGGCCTGTCTGCCCGTTCAGTTACGGTTCAGCGGAAAGGCGCTAGGTTAGCCAACTGCACGTGATGGAAGCCGCATGGAACGAATGATGGAACCAAGCCTGACCGACATCGACGACATGATCGTTCATGAGAAAATGCAGGCGGCCCTGGAACACCAGAACGAAGCCTGGGCGGACGGCATGGCGGATGGGATCGAGCCGGAGATCATTGCCGACGCGGCGATAGCCCTGGCCATGCGGGAAACCATTCGGCTGCATGGCGAAGACGGTGCCGAGGCCATGCTGAATTCGCTTCGTGAGCGCATGCTCGCCGGAGAGTTCTCGCCACAGCGGTCAATTCAATAGCATCAGGACTGCCCCATGATCCGGAACCTTGCAGGCCGTGCCAGAGCGGCGCGCCTCGTCATGCTGTTGTTGGCGGGCGGCGTTTTCTGTGCCCCGATGGCGGCTCCGGCTGCATTCGCATTGAGCGAACTCAATGGCCCCCCTCCCGCTCCCGCTGCCAACGGCGAGAATCCGACGCCGGCGGAGGCGCCTGAGGAGGCCGCGCCGGACGAGCAGGTGCCGCTCGAAATTCCGATGCCCGATCCGCTCGTCGACAAGGCTGCGACCGAGACCAAGGACGCCGCGCCCGAAGTGGTCCAGCCGGTCGAGGTTTTGACCGATGTGTCGAAAATTCCCGCCCCGGTCGCCCGCATGCGCGAGCTGATCGTCGAGGCGGCAGCCTCCGGCGACATCGAGCGGCTCCGTCCCCTGCTCGGCAAGGGGCCGACCCAGACCCAGGTGACCGGCAGCGGCGGCGATGAAGACCCGATTGCGACTCTGAAGGGTCTCTCCGGCGACCAGGATGGCGTCGAGATCCTCGCGATCCTGCTCGATGTTCTTTCGACCGGCTTCGTCCTTGCCGACAAGGGCACGCCGGAGGAAGCCTATGTCTGGCCCTACTTTGCCGAAAAGCCATTGTCTTCATTGACCCCTCCGGAGAAGGTCGACCTTTTCCGGCTGGTGACAGCCGGCGATTTCGCGGGCATGGAAGAATTCGGCAGCTACAATTTCTACCGCGTCGGCATCACGCCCGATGGCCAGTGGAAATTCTTCGTCGCCGGCGATTGATCGGCACGCTTGCCCTTCAGCAGCAGAAATCCTACCTCTTCGACAAAGAGAACGGGATTCGAAACCATGCCCAAACTTTGCCTCGACGACCGCGCGATCATCAGCGTTTCCGGCAAGGACGCTGACGCGCTTCTGCAGGGTCTGATCACCACCGACATCGGCGCGCTGGCTGGGGACGAAGTAAGGCCCGGCGCACTGCTGACGCCGCAGGGCAAGATTCTCTTCGACTTCCTGATCTCCCGCGATGGAGAGGCGTTGCGGCTCGAAACGTCCCTCGACCAGCTCGAGGCGCTGTTGAAGCGTCTGACCATGTACAAACTGCGATCGGCGGTGGAGCTCTCCCTTCTCACGCCGGCGCCGGTCGCGGTCATCTTCGGGGAGGAACGGCCCGAGGGCAGCTATCGCGACCACCGGTTCGAGAAGGCACAGATGTCCGTATTCCGTCTCTATCGCCCAATCGCGGGCGCTGAGGCCAGCGTCGCCGATTACGATCGTCTGCGGATCGCGGCCGGTATCGCCGTCGTGAATCGAGACTACGCGCTGCAGGATGCCTTTCCGCATGATGTGCTGATGGATCTGAACGGCGGCCTGTCCTTCCGCAAGGGCTGCTATGTCGGCCAGGAGGTCGTCTCAAGGATGCAGCACCGAGGCACCGCGCGGCGCCGCGTCGTCATCGTCTCCGGTGAGGCGTCGCTCCCATCGAGCGGGACCAGCCTTTCCATCAACGGGCGCCCGATCGGCACGCTCGGCACCGTCCAGGACAAGGCGGGCCTGGCAATTGTGCGCATCGACAAGGCGGGCGAAGCTATCGCGAAGGGCGACCCCATCCTCGCCGGCGAGGTGCCGGTCACGCTGACGCTGCCCGGCTGGACCGGTCTCGCCTTTCCGGCCGAGGCGGATGAGGCGAGCGCATGATGAATGCGCGCGCGTGGCAGCGGATGCTTTCCGGCCGGCGGCTCGATCTGCTCGATCCCTCGCCGCTCGACGTCGAGCTTTCGGATATCGCCCACGGGCTTGCGCGGGTGGCCCGCTGGAACGGGCAGACGACTGGCGATCACGCCTTTTCCGTCGCCCAGCACAGTCTGTTGGTCGAGGATATCTTTCGCCGCACCAACCGTTGCAATGCGGCTGACTGCCTGATGGCGCTCCTCCACGATGCACCCGAATATGTCATTGGCGATATGATTTCGCCGTTCAAGGCCGTGGTCGGCGGCGGTTACAAGGCCGTTGAGAGGCGCCTCGAAAGCGCCGTCCATCTGCGCTTCGGCCTTCCACCCCATACCCCCAAGGAACTCAAGGAGCGAATCAAGAAAGCCGACCGCATCGCCGCCTATTTCGAAGCGACAGAACTTGCCGGCTTTTCACAGGAGGAGGCGCGCAAGTTCTTCGGCCAGCCTCGTGGCGTCACGCTTGAGACCCTGCTGATCGATCCCTTGCCCGCGGTCGATGCGCAACGGCTTTTCACCGAGCGTTTCACTTCGCTGGAAACGGAGTGGGCCAAGGCGAGTCAGGAGGCCTGACATGGCAGACATCGTCGTATCGCCGCTCGGCCGCATCGCAGAAATGGCTGTCCGTCATGGTTGCCGCGAGATGCTCAGCCTGGTGGCACGAGGACAGGATTTTCACCGACCGGCGGTGATCGACGGGACGAAGCACCTGACGATCGGTGTCAACGACATCAGCTTTGCCGGAACCGGCGACCTGATCGCGCCGCAGGAGGCGCATGTCGAGCAGATCATCGACTTCGCCCGCAGATGGGACCGAACCCGCCCGCTGCTCGTCCATTGCTGGATGGGCGTCTCCCGCTCGCCCGCTGCGGCGCTGATCGCAGCCCTTGCCGTCGAGCCGGACCAGGACGACGACGCACTCGCAAAGCGCTTGCGGCTCGCCTCGCCCTTTGCGACGCCGAATGCACGGCTCGTGGAGATCGGCGACGAGGCGCTGTCGCGACAGGGCAGACTCCTCGCCGCGGTGCGGGCCATCGGCCGCGGCGCGGACGCCGATGGCAATGCCCCCTTCCTCCTGCCTCTCCTTCCGGAAAAAGTGACCCATGCAGACTGAGGGGGCTCCGGTCACCGTCGAGATTGGCCTCAACGCGGTCATCGTCGCCGTCGTCAACCGCAGTCCGCGCATCCTCGCGGTCAGCGAAACGGACGGCGACACGCGCGACAGCTTGCCCTTCGGCCCCTTCGATCCAGCCCACCACCGCACTTTCGAGGCCAGCCTGCGCGCCCGCGTCGAAAAGCGAATCGCGCTGAAGCTCGGCTATATCGAGCAGCTCTACACCTTCGGCGATCGCGGACGCCAGCGCCAGCCGGGTGAGGAAGGCAAGCACATGGTCTCTGTCGGCTATCTGGCACTGACGCGCACCGACGCCGAAAACAACGAGAGATTGGCGGAGGCCGGCGCCCATTGGCGGGACTGGTACGGATATCTGCCCTGGGAAGACTGGCGGCAGGGGCGTCCTGCCGTACTCGACCAGACGATCCTGCCTTCACTCAACCGCTGGGAAGCCGGTCTTGCCGGCGACGAGAAAGCCGCTGCGAGTGCGCAACGCCGGTCGCGCGTGCGGCTGGCCTTCGGCCTCGACGATTTTCCCTGGGACGAGGAGCGCGTGCTGGAACGCTACGAACTGCTCTACGAAGCCGGGCTGGTGCGCGAAGCGTTGATCGACGGCCATTGCCGCGAACCCGACAAGCCGGTGGCTGGGCTGGCGATGCGACACGATCATCGCCGCATCGTCGCGACGGCCGTCGCCCGGCTGCGTGGCAAGATCAAATACCGGCCGGTGGTCTTCGAATTGATGCCGCCGGAATTCACCCTTACGGACCTTCAGGCAACGGTCGAGGCGATCTCCGGCCGCCATCTGCACAAGCAGAACTTCCGCCGGCTGGTCGAGGGCGCGGAACTCGTCGAGCCGACGGGAGGAACCCTTGCCTCAACCGGCGGCCGGCCGGCTGCGCTCTTCCGCTTCCGCCGACAAATTCTCGACGAGCGGCCTGCCCCCGGCCTCAAGGTCGGCGGAAGATGATCTCTATTTGATAACGGCGCAGGCGAGCCGGTCACCGGCATCGCCGGCCGGCTGGCTGCGATTGTCGTCAGAGCGCGCATGGATGACCAGGGCGCGTCCGCGGATGGCCGTTCCCTTGTCGTCGAGCGAGATGAAACTGTTAAACACCTGGGCGCGCAAGACGCCGTCAGCACCCACGTATTGATTGGGCATGTCGCCGGCATGCGGACCGTCGGTAGCGAGGAAGCCATGCTCCGCGCCCTCGTTTCCGTCGACAAAGTGCTTGCCGGCCGATTCGAAACCTTGCGCCGCCTCGCAACGCCCGTCTTCATGAACGTGGAAGGCCACCCATGTATCCTTGGGAAGGCCGCTGACCTCCATCTCTATCAGCACACCCTTGCCGCCGGACGTCAACGTGGCCCGTCCGGTGTCCGTGCCGTCCTTGCCGACGAATTCCGCCGTCGCTGTCTGCGATGATTGTTGCGCCGAGGCAGCAGCCGCCAGTCCCGCGATGGCGGCAAGCGCGATTATCACCCTAATCATCATCATTCCTTCCTCGCTGTCGATTTGAGGAGCAACGCGCGGTTGCCGATCTCGTTCCCACGACAATTCTGGAGGATGTGGCACTGACGGCGAGCTGAAACGGGCCTAGGTCAGATCGAAATATCGAGCCCGATGTCGAGCGTCGGCGCCGCCATGGTGATCTTCGACGTCGAGATGTAGTCGACGCCGGTCTCGGCGATCGCTCGGATGGTCTCAATCTTGACATTGCCGGACGCCTCGAGCCGGGTGCGGCGCGGGTCGCCCGAATAGGCGGCGGCGCTCAGCCCCCAATGTTCGCCATTGACGGCCACGGCCTCGCGCAGGAGGTCCTGGCCCATATTGTCGAGCAGGATGACGTCGGGTGCGGCAGTCAGTGCCTCGCGCATCTGCGTCAGCCCGTCCACCTCGACCTCGACCTTGACCAGATGGCCGCAATAGGCGCGGGCCGCACGGATGGCGCCGGCGACGCCGCCAGACACCGCAATATGGTTGTCCTTGATCAGCACCGCGTCATCGAGGCCGTAGCGATGGTTGGAGCCTCCGCCCAGCCGAACGGCGTATTTCTCAAGCGCGCGAAGGCCGGGAATGGTCTTGCGGGTGCAGCAGACCTTGGCTGCCGTGTGGGCGATTTCGTCGGCGAACTTCGCCGTGTAGCTGGAAATCCCCGAAAGGTGCATGAGGAAATTGAGGGCAACGCGCTCGGCCGAAAGGACGCCGCGGGCACGGCCCGAGATCCGCGCAACCGTGGTGCCCGGTGCGACGCGGTCACCGTCGGCAACCAGCGCCTCGAAGCGGATCATGGGATCGACGAGGCGGAAGGCGGTGCGCGCCAGATCCAGGCCGGCAATGACGCCCGCCTCGCGCACGCTCATATTCGCGGTCGCCGTCATGTCCGGTCCGATGGTCGCCAAAGTGGTAATGTCGCCAGCTCGGCCGAGGTCTTCCAGGAGAGCGGTTTTCACCTGCTCCTCGACCAAGAGGGCAGGCAGTTCCGGACGTAGGGCAACGGACATGATCTTCTTTCCGATTTCGTCGTTATTTCCCGGCCGAGGCAGCAGCCGGCATCAAGCCGGCTCTGTCTCCGCTGCGTCGGCGGCAAGACGCTCCGCTTGTGCGAGCGTCAGATAGGTGCGCCGCTGCCATTCCGGACGTTCGATCGGGCAATCCGCACGGAAATGACCGCCGCGGCTTTCGGTGCGCTGAAGGGAGGCGACCGCTATGAGCTTCGCCGTTGTAATGATATTGGCGAAGCGCAACCGCGTATTGACCCGTTCCAGTTCGGCGATCTCGCGGATCGCGCGCAGCAGGCTTTCGCGCGTGCGCACGACGCCGACATATTCGCTCATCAGCCCGCGCAGTCGCTTGAAGGGGGGGCTGTCCTCGACGGTCACCGGATCGTCGTTCTCGCCGGCATTGTCTCCCCATTCCGTGAGCTTCGGGGCCGGGAGCGTACCCTTGATGTTTTCGGCAATCCGCGCCGCGAAGACCACCGCCTCGAGCAGAGAGTTGGAGGCAAGCCGATTAGCGCCATGGACGCCGGTCGAGGTCACCTCTCCGGCCGCCCAGAGGCCATCGATCGAGGTGCGGCCTTCCCCGTCCGTCAGCACACCGCCCATGTGGTAATGGACCGCCGGAGCGACGGGGATCGGTTGCGTCACGGGATCGATTCCAGCCGCCATGCAGGAAGCGTAGACGGTCGGGAACATTTCCGGGAAATGCTTGCCGATCGCCTTGGTGCAGTCGAGGAAGGCGCCGCGCCCGGCCTTGACCTCGGCGAAGACGCCGCGGGAAACGACGTCGCGCGGTGCAAGCTCGCCATCCGCATGGATGTCGAGCATGAAACGACGGCCCTTCGAATTGACGAGGATCGCGCCGTCGCCGCGCAAAGCCTCGGTCGCGAGCGGTGCCGGATCCTTGCCGATGTCGATCGCGGTGGGGTGGAACTGCACGAATTCCGGATCGGCGATGATGGCGCCTGCCCGTGCCGCCATGCCGACGCCTTGGCCGCAAGCCTCCCACGGATTGGTGGTGACAGCGTAAAGGTGCCCGAGGCCGCCGGAGCAAAGCACGACGGCGCGGGCCGGGAAGGATACGCGGGTCTTCGACTGGCCGGCATCCGGCCGCGCCACGACGCCGGAAATGAACCGCCCCTCGCGCACCAGTTCCTCGACCACGTAGCCTTCGATCATGCGGATCGACGGGGTCCGGCGTACGGCGGCAATCAGCGCCTCCATGATCGCCTTGCCGGCCATGTCACCCTTGACGCGCACGATGCGCCGCTCGGAATGCGCAGCCTCGCGCGACAAGAGCAACTTGCCCTCGAGATCTCGATCGAAGGGCACACCGTATTCAAGGAGGTCGTGGATGCGGGCCGGTCCCTCGGCGACCATCATTCGGGTCATCTTCTCGTCGACGATACCAGCACCGGCGGCGACCGTATCGGCGACGTGTTTTTCGAAGGTGTCGCCCGTGCTCATCGCCGCGGCGATCCCGCCTTGCGCCCAGGCGGAGGAGGCGCCGTGGCCGATCGGCGCGGCGGCAAGAATGGTGACGGGACGCGGCGCCAGCTTCAGCGCGCAAAAAAGTCCGGCAAGGCCGCCGCCGATGATGACGATGTCATCGATCCCGTTGAAGGATTGCGGGCGGAAGTGGTCGGTCAGCATGGCTCGGTAAGTCCTCCAACGGCCTGCATGAGCGCCGGGCGAAAGGCCCGGCGGTGATTATTGCTTGAGGTTCACCATGCGCTCGACGGCAAGGCGCGCGCGGTCGGCGATCGCCGGATCGACCAGGACCTCCTCCGTCATGTTGAGCAGGCTGTCGAGGATCTTCGGCAGCGTGATGCGCTTCATGTGCGGACAGAGATTGCAGGGCTTGACGAAATCGACGCCTTGCACTTCCGCCTGGATATTGGACGCCATCGAGCATTCGGTGACGAGCAGCACCCGTGGAGGCCGCTTGTCTTTGACATAGTTGATCATGCCCGAGGTGGAGCCGGAGAAATCGCAGACGGCGATCACATCCGGATGGCACTCCGGATGGCCGATAATCTCGATGCCCGGATTGGCCTCCTTGTAGGCGAGCAGCTCGGCCGCCGTGAAGCGCTCGTGGACCTCGCAATGCCCCTTCCAGGTCAGGATCTTCTTGTTGGTCTGGCGCGCGACGTTCATCGCCAGATATTCGTCCGGAATGCAGAGCACCGTGTCGGATTCGAGGCTCTCGACGACAGCGAGCACGTTGGACGAGGTGCAGCAGATATCCGTCTCCGCCTTCACGTCCGCCGAGGTGTTGACATAGGTGACGACCGGCACGCCGGGATAGCGCTGCTTGAGCAGCCGCACATCCGCGCCGGTGATCGATTCGGACAAGGAGCAGCCGGCCTTGGCGTCGGGGATCAGCACGGTCTTTTCCGGATTGAGCAGCTTCGACGTCTCGGCCATGAAGTGCACGCCGCACTGGACGATGATCTCGGCATCGACCTTGGTGGCGTCGCGGGCGAGCTGCAGCGAATCGCCGACGATATCGGCGACACAGTGGAAGATGTCCGGCGTCTGGTAGTTATGCGCCAGGATGACGGCGTTGCGCTCTTTCTTCAGCCGGTTGATCTCATGGACGTAGGGTGCATAGGCCGCCCACTCGATCGCAGGGATGAAGTCCTTGACCTTCTCATAGAGATGCTCGGTCTCGCGGGCGATTGCCGGTGTGAAGGCGAGTTCCGGCCTTTTCATGACACCGTAGCGCGCCGCGGCACTCACGAAAGCCGGGGCAGGTGCTGCGTCCGCGCGAAGGTCAAGACTGGTCATCGAGCTCTCCTCTATCGCCGTTTCCGGTCTACTAATTATGCTCAATGTGAGCATAATTAGGTCAAAACAAAAGCGGCTGAGCCGCGCGGATTGATTTAGAAAGTTTTGTGACAGATTTCAAGGTTCGAATGATGAACGAAGATGCGCCCGAGAGATCTCGGGCGCATCGATCAGGTCAGGCCATGGCCGGGCGCACGACGCCCCTCTCCTCGATCGGCCAATGGACAATGGCCGCGAAGACGCCGAGAGCGACCCCCAGCCACCAGACCGGATCATAGGATCCGAGCCGGTCATAGAGATAGCCGCCCATCCAGACTCCGAGGAAAGAGCCGACCTGGTGCGAGAGGAAGACCATGCCGCCGAGCAGGCCAAGATGGCGCGTGCCGAACATGATCGCCACCAGCGCGTTGGTCGGCGGCACGGTCGACAGCCACAAGAGACCCATGACCACCGCGAAGATGACGACCGAGGTCGGCGACTGAGGCAAAAGCAGGAAGGCGGCGACGGCAATCGACCGGCCAAGATAGATCAGCGCCAGGAAATACGGCTTCGAATAGCGCTGGCTGATGAAGCCGGCCGACAGCGAACCGATGATGTTGAAGAAGCCGATAAGGGCGAGTGCGATCACGGCATAGCGCGCATCGATGCCGATGTCGCCGAGATAGGCGGGGAAATGCGCCGTGATGAAGGCGACCTGATAGCCGCAGACGAAGAAGCCGGATACGAGCAGCAGATAGCTCCTGTGCGCGAAAGCTTCCTTCAGAGCCTCGCCGATGGTCTGCTTGGAAAGCGCTTCGGAATGCCGCCCGGAGGAGGCATTGCCGCGCAACGGTATGGCGAAGAGCGGCACGAGCAGCATCAGGAAGCCGAGATAGACGAGACTGTCAGACCAACCATAGGCGGAAATAAGCCCCTGGCTCAGCGGCGCAAACAGGAACATCCCGGCCGATCCCGCCGCCGTGCCGACGCCGAAGACAAGGGCGCGATGCTGAGGCGCGACATTGCGCGCGAAGGCCGACAGCACGATGCCGAAGGAACCGGAGGCAACGCCGAGACCGACGAGCACGCCGCCGCCGACATGCAACCAGATCGGCGCAGTGGCGAAGGCCATGATGAATAGTCCGCTGGCATAGAGAAGACCGGATAGCGCCAGCATGCGCCAGGTGCCGAACTTGTCGGCTATCGCCCCGAAGAAGGGCTGGCCGAGCCCCCAGCAGAGGTTCTGGATCGCCATGGCAAGACCGAAGGTCGTCCGATCCCAGCCGGTGTCGGCGAGCATCGGCAATTGGAAGAAGCCCATGGCCGAGCGTGGACCGAAGGTCAGCATCGAGATCATGGAACCGGCGGCAATGATCAGCCAAGGCAGGTGATCAGCTGAACGCGTGGCGGCTGGGGTGGCAGCGGACATAGGAAGCTCCGATTTTTTGAGGGGCCATCCTATGGCGGCGCACAATCCGCGCAAAGCCAAATTAATTGACGATGCGATCACAGGAATTGATGGCGGATCGCGCGAGGCCGTGAATGCGGCTCAACCGGCGCTGCGTACTTTCATCGGCCAACGCTCGGTACGCCGGCGCACAACCCTGGCCTCGTCGCCGATCCTGACTATCCCCTCGCCCCTTGGCACGGCATTCCAGCCGAAGAGCACGCCCGGTACCCGGCGATCCGCGGACATTCGCTTTTCCGCAAGGCCCTGAATCGGATTGCCGCCAATGCGTTCGCCGGTCGCCTGGTCCTGCGTGGTCATTATGCATCGCGCGCAGGGCTTGACGAGATCAAAGACGATGCCGGCGATCTCCATGCTTTCCCACAGGTCCTCGGCCCAGGGCTCATCGCAGTCGATGAGGATGTTGGTGCGGAAGCGCTCCATGCCGACCGGCTCCTGGCCCTTCTCGGCGAGCGTTCGATTGAGGTCTGCCAGCGAACCGGTCGTCGTGATCAGCACCGGAAAGCCGTCGGCAAACCCGACAGGCGCCGCGGTGCCGGCCCATTCGGCGCCAACGAAGCGCTCGGCCTCCTCGTCCATCTGCACGAGCTTGACCGGCCGCCCGAACCAGGCCGACAGCGTTTCGTTCGCGTCGTCATCGGCAACGGCAGCATTCACGTCGCTTGACCAGACGCGGACATCGAGCCGGCTATCCGGATCGAAGCGGACCGAGATTTCGTTGCCATTCATCTTCAGCTGTACGCCGCCGTCAATGTGTGTCGCTTCGACCTGGGCCAGCGCCTGCAATTCGCGCTGGGTGATGACCTGACCATCGGGCTCGACGATCATGAATCGCCGGTCGCCTGCCAACCCGTCGAGATTGACCGCCACGGCCGTTTGCGGCACGGCCCGACCGCTTTTCAAGGGGTGGATATTGAGACCGGTGACTTTCATCGCGGTTTTCCAGGTTCAGAGATTGATTAAGGCCGCTCTCGATCTGATTCACCGCGCGGCGGCAACATACTGAAATAGTTAGATTTCATCAAGCAGCATGGCAAGCACGCTACGCAGCCGCGTTTGCCGCTCCAGCGCCAGGCGCCGCCCCGCCGCGGTCTGGAAACCGTCGACGAGACGGAAGAGCTTCGTTTCGAAATGGTCGATCGCAAAGGCCTTGTCGTCGAGCGGCCTGCCGTCGGCCAAGGGATCGAGCGGATCATAAAGGCCGCTTCCCATGCGGCCGGCGATATAGAAGCAGCGCGCGGCGCCGACCATGCCGATTGCATCGAGCCGATCCGCGTCCTGCAGGATTTTCGCTTCGAGCGTCTCGGGCGCCATGTTGGCCGAGAAGCTGTGGGTCAGAATGGCATGGGCAACGGCCGAAATTTCCAGCGTACGCCAGCGGAGGCCGTCCAGAATTTGCCATGCCTTTTCGGCGGCCAATCGCGATGCCCCGGCCCGCAACGGCGAGTTCTTCTCGACGGCGACACAGTCGTGCAGCAGGACGGCGGCCGCAAGCTGGCGGCTGTCGCCGCCCTCCTCCGCTTGTATGCGCGCCGCGTTCTTCCAGACGCGGATGAGGTGGGCGGCGTCGTGGGAGCCATCGTCGCCGGACAATGCATGCGGAAGAAGCTGGCCGGCAAGCGCGTCATGCGGTGCGAAGGCGGCGGCCAGAGCGTGAAGGCGCGTCATGCTTGGCTCGCTCCCTGTTTCGGCTCTGCCGCAGCCGCGATCGATCCGGGCGGATCAGCGGAACCGTTCCCCCTGCTGGAGAGTATCTTTTGGTAGAATAGCCCGATGCCGATCAGCACGCCGCCGAGCCCGATGAAGGAGAGTGCCCGCAGGAAGCCCTCGAGATTCGACATATCGACGAGGAAGACCTTGAGCACGGCAATGAAGACCAGCACGGCCGAGGCGATACGGATGCTCTTCGCGTTGAAGCGTGAGCCGACCACCAGGAGCAGAACGCCGAGCACCAGCCAGACCACCGAGTAGGTGTAGGTCTCTCCCTGCAGGAAGCCTTTCCAGTCGGCCACGCTTTCCCCCTGCCAGAAGCGGCGTACGCTCAAAGTCGCCCAGGCGAACGCAAGCACCGCGCCGCTCACTGCAAGCGCCATAACATAGGGCTGTGGGCGCCTGCTGCGCGCATACCAGGCGAGGCCGACATAGCCGATGGCGGGCAGCAGATAGCCGATGAAAAGCAGGTCGAAGAAAGGAATTCTGCCGAGCAACTCGCCGCTGAAATAAGGATTAAGGCCCACGAGATGCGCCGAGAGCACCGACAGCATCGAGAGCACGCCGAGCGCCATTCCGCCGTAACGGAACACCGGGCTTGGCGATCTCCCGTCGAGCGTCATGAAGATGCCGGAGGCGCCGATGGCAAGCAGCGTGTAGATCGCCTGCTCGCCGAGCGTTGGAACGGAACTGTCAAGCACGCCGCCGTTCATCGCATGGCGCACGAGGATCGCGAGCGTCAGGAGCACGAAGAGGCTCGCGAGCGCCTGCAGCAGATTGCGCACGCGCAGGTTCGCAGACGCGCGCAGGAAATAGGCGCAGGTGACGAGCAGCAATGCCGGAATGCCGTAACCCGGCAGGAGAGCATTGAAGACCGGCGTCGTCCCCAGACTGCCGGGGCCGACGATGGTCGGCTCCCAGGCGATCCGCGCCAGGACGAAGATGGCGGCCGCTACGGTCGCCCAGGGCAGAACCAGCCAGGTGCGGACACGCGTTGCAAAGGTGTAACCCGCGCCGAGGAGCGCGATAGCAAGCGTCGTGACCAACCCGTCCGTCCAGGCATGCAGGCCGATGACAAAGAGGCCGAAGGAGCCCAGGACCAAAAGACTGGCGGCAAGATCGAGTTCCGCCCCTTCAGCATTGCGGCGATAGAGCCACTCGACGAGGGTAATAAGGAACAGGCCGCCCGCGAAGGCGGCAAACCCATGCGGCAGGTCAAAGGCGAAATTGCCTGTCATCAGGAACGACATCCCGATGAGGGCGCCCGGCACGACGGCAGCGATGCCGCCCCAAAGAATTGCAAAGTGTCGCTGCTCGGCGAGCTGCGAAAGCACGGCCGACGCAAGCAGGAGGAAGAGCGCCGCCAGCATGATCGCCGTCAGCATGGCTGTCCGGCCGGGAACGACGATCTCCGGCGTCGCCAGCGTCGGGTCGAGATAGGCAAGTATGCCGCTAAGGGCGGTCAGGGTCCACGTGCCGGCGACGGCACCGAGGGCAGCAAGCAGCGCCGGATAAACTGCAGTAGCCCGCAGGGCACCGAGTCCGGCAAGAACCGCGACCACGACCACGAATTCGGCGACCGGGAACCGCACGGCCTCAACGGCCGGGCTAATGAAGAGAAGCGCGAGGAGTGTTGCCACGATTGCCGCCGATATCTGGATCGCCGCATAGGGTGGCGTGAACAGCCGCTCCCAGGGGCCCGGGGTGACGGCTGGCGACCCGCTCGTCTCCGTCGATGCGAGGGTCTCGCGCTGTACGCTGGCGGGCCAGATCAAGCCGACGCCGACGATCATGACCACAAGTGCGGCAGTGACCGGTGGGGCCTCGAAAGGCACGGCCAGCGCAACATAGGCTAGCCCCCACAGGCCGAGACCGGCATTTGCGAGCGTTGGCACGACCGTCCAATGGCGCAGGCGAGAGGACGCGAGCGTCGCAAGCCAAGCAATCGCGAGGAACCCGAACAACACCCATGGCCGCGGCTCGCCGCTCGAGACGAACAAGGGCGTGAGCAGCGACGCAAGAAGGCCGAGCCCAGCAAGCGCCTGGCCATGCAGCAGCGAGAGGCCGACGGTCGCCAGCGAGATCATCGCCAGCAGAGCGAAGGCTGCGGCCGTCCCAACGAAGCCGTATATCCCATGGGCCGCATAGACGACGCCGAAGAGCGTAACGGCGCCGGCTGCGGTAAGCACGCCGGGAATCATCGCATTGCGGAACCGGTCGGCGATCGTCGGCACCGCCCGACGCCGGATTACTTCGCCGGCGATCCCGAGCACAAGGCCGAAGACCGCAGCGAGCGTCAGGCGCACCGCCGGGCTCAGGAGTCCCGCATCGATCGAATATTGCACCAGGAAATAGCCGCCGAGCGCGAGCGCGAGACCCCCGACCCAGACCGGCCAGCGCCCCCCGATCCTGCTCTCGAGGCTCTCCGCGGACCGCGCGGCAGTGGGTTCGGCGGCCATGACGTCGGCAGGCCCACTGCTTGCCGGCATCTCCGTGCCTTCGGGGCCCGCGACGGCCCTGCCGAAGATCCGGGCCCCCTCTCGCGCCGGCGACCATGGCCCAGGTGCGGCCTCTTCGCCCACTTCATGAGCGCTCGGAGCCTCAGCCTCCTTTCGCTCGGAGGCTGCAAGGTCCGGCACCACCTCCGCAGGGCCCTGCTTCGCGAGCCGTGCGATCTCCGCCTTCAGGCTCTCGATTTCGGCGTCCAGACGATCCGCGGTCCTGCGGCCGCCGAGAAAGGCGGCGAGTGCCATGGCAAAGGCAACAAGGGCGATAAGCTCAAGCATGGGTCCCGACACCACGACGACTCGTAAACGATTCGCACAAGTTAGCCCGGAATGCCAGCGGAGACATCCCGCTTGAATATCCTCTATCTCGCAACCGCAGGTCTTTGCCGCAGGGACAATTGTCTTCAAGCGCAGAAGAGCCGTAATCTCTTCATCGAACTGTCGCAGAACTGTCATGAGCTAGCTGATAGAGCGACGATGGACGCCGACCACCAACGGCGCTTCTATCGTCCTCAACGGGGAGAATGACCATGGACAAGTATCTCGTCTCGACGGAAGAAATCGAATTCAAGACGCTGACGGAACGCAGGGAGGAGCTGGAAGACATCGGCCAGAACTGTTCCGCCAACCCGACCATGGGCGACATCATCAATCGCCGCTTCTCGCGCCGGTCCTTCATTGGCGGCTCGCTCGCGGTGGCCGCCATTTCCACGACGGTCAGCCCGCTTGCACTGCTCTCGGCCGACGAAGCGCGGGCCAACGACAGCGCTTCGCGCTTCAACTTCAAGGAGATCGAGGCCGGCGTCGACGAGAGGCATCACGTCGCCGAAGGATACGACGCCGACATCCTGCTGCGCTGGGGCGACAAGATCTTCGCCGACAGCCCGGAATTCGATCCGCTCAAGCAGACGGCCGAAGCGCAGAGCCGCCAGTTCGGCTACAACAACGATTATGTCGGCTTCATTCCGCTCGACGGCAGCCCGGACCACGGCCTCCTGGTCGTCAATCATGAATACACGAATGCCGAGATCATGTTCCCCAACTTCGCTCGCATCGAAAAAGTGACGGAGGACGGCAAGGAAGAAGACAAGGTCGTTCTCGGCGAGTACACCAAGGAACTGGTCGATATCGAAATGGCCGCCCACGGCGGCACGGTCATCGAGATCCGCAAGGTGGATGGCAAGTGGCAGCCGGTTCTCGACGGCAAGTACAACCGCCGCATCACCGTCAACACCGAGATGCAGTTGTCCGGTCCGGTGGCCGGCCATGATCGCGTCAAGACCTCCGCCGATCCGACCGGCAAGAAGGTCTTCGGCACCATCAACAATTGCGCCGGCGGCGTCACCGCCTGGGGCACCTACATGATGGCCGAGGAAAACTTCAACGGCTATTTCGGTGGCGAGCTCGCCGAGCACCATCCGGAATTCAAGCAGCTGAAACGTCTCGGCGCGCCGGGCGGCCAATATGAGTGGTCGAAATTCTACGATCGCTTCGACGTATCGAAGGATCCGAACGAGGCGAACCGCTTCGGCTGGGTCGTCGAGGTCGATCCGCTGGACCCGACTTCGGTCCCGAAGAAGCGCACCGCGGTTGGACGTTTCAAGCATGAGGGCTGCGAATCGATCGTCAACAAGGACGGCCGGGTCGTCCTCTATAGCGGCGACGACGAGCGTTACGACTATGTCTATAAGTTCGTCACGAAGGGCACGTACAACCCGAACGATCGCGCAGCCAACATGGACCTCTTCGACGAAGGCACGCTCTACGTGGCGAAGTTCGACGAGGATGGCACGGTCACCTGGATGCCGATCGTCCATGGCGAAGGCCCGCTTACGGCAGAGAACGGCTTTGCCTCGCAAGCCGACGTGCTGATCAACACCCGATTTGCCGCCGATGCGCTCGGCGCGACCAAGATGGACCGCCCGGAGGACATCCAGCCCAATGCGAAGACCGGCAAGGTCTATGTCATGCTGACCAACAATACCAAGCGCAAGGAGGAAGAGGCGGATGCTGCCAATCCGCGCGCCAAGAACGCCTTCGGTCACATCGTCGAGATCTCGGAAACGGACGGCGATTTCGCATCGACGAAATCCCGTTGGGACATCCTCCTGAAATGCGGCGACCCGAGCGTTGCGGACGTGGGCGCCTCCTTCTCGACGGCAACGACGAAGAACGGCTGGTTCGGCATGCCGGACAATTGCGCGATCGATGCGGATGGCCGTCTGTGGGTTGCGACCGACGGCAATAACGAGAAGGAGACGGGCCGCACCGATGGCGTCTGGGCCGTCGAAACCGAAGGCGAGGCGCGCGGCACGTCGAAGCTGTTCTTCCGGGTACCGGTCGGCGCGGAAATGTGTGGACCGAGCTTCAACCCGACGAGCGACACCTTCTTCCTCGCCGTGCAGCACCCCGGCGATGCCGGCCTCGCCACCTATGAAAAGCCGGCAACGCGCTGGCCGGATTTCCGCGACGACATGCCGGTGCGCCCAGCCGTGGTCGCCGTAACCAAGCAGGGCGGCGGTAAGATCGGCTAAAGCGAGCTTTTTGCTGAATACAGGCGCCGCATGACATGTGCGGCGCCTAATCTGTATTCATGCCGCGGATGGAGAGGCTGCCTTCAGCGCCTTCAGCGTCGCGTGGACGAAACCGTCGCGCGCGGACGAGACGTCGACTCCGCGCGGTTCATAAACGTGCCGGTTGAGGAAATAGGCCGTGAGGCGGAAGGCTGCGGCGAGACTGTCGTAATCGGCCGCCCTGTGTCCTCCGGACAGGAAATCTGGAAGGGCGAGCATGCGCTCCGCATAAGGGGCGCCCGCCGAGCGGCTGACGGCGCGGCCGGTTTTCGGCGATACATAGACGAGTTCGTCGTTTCTCCCGGTCGCCGCACATTCCGAAAGATCGAGACCGAAACCGAGATCGTTCAGGACCGCCAGTTCAAAGCGGACGAACAATTCGCCGGCATCGGCCGGGTCCTGGAGGTGATCGACGATGACGGCGAGCGCCTCGTAAAGATGCGGATGCGGATCGCGCTCCGGCAGCAGTCTCAAGAGGGCGCCGAGCGCCTGGATGCCGTAGACCGAGGTTGCCGCCTCCATCAGCCTCGCCGCCCGAAGCTGCAGCGGTTCGACGCGGAACTCGCCGAGATGTTCGTCAAGCCGGGCTCGCCAGGTCACTTCCACCGAATTGCCCGGCTGCAGCACCGGCTGCATCGTCCGCGACCGACCGGAGCGCACCAGACCCAGATGCCGCCCGTGCACGGACGTCATGACCTCAGCGATGACAGAGCTTTCGCCGTGCCGCCGGATGCCGAGAATGATGGCCTGATCGTTCCATTGCATGGAAAAGGCATACACCCGGGGCGGAAAGCGGATCAAGCGAAGATGGCGCGCCCAACAGGGCACCATAGCGCGGAACTGACACCTTTCCGCGACATGTTCGCCGCACTACAGCGTCGTGCGTCTTTTCAGACGCACAAAGATCGCTGTAGCACTTTGATTTGCTGCATGTTTTTATCCTAAAATCGGCTACGATTTAAGGAAACATGCAGTAGAATTCTGTCATTATCCTGCCGAATCGCGGCGATGTTGCGCTCGCAGTTCGAAGCCGGCCGCTGTTCTCGAATTGGAAGTCATGAGGATTGTTCGGAGTATGTGTGTGTCCCGCCTCGCCCAGCCTCTCACGCTCCTCCTTCTTCTGGCCGCGCTGACGGGTTGCGCGAGTACCGCGCAGCCGCCCCGGCCGAGGGGGCCGGATCCCTATTTCATGACGATGTACGGACCGCAGCCGGACGAGACATTCCCGCTGCCTGCGACCGACATCAGCAAGGTCGACCCGCGCTATCTCCGCCAGCAGGTGCCCTACGTCACCCATGAGCCGCCGGGCACAATCGTCATCGATACGCCGAACAGATACCTCTATCTCGTGCAGGGCGGCGGCATGGCGCTGCGCTACGGCATCGGCGTCGGCAAGGCAGGACTGGAATTCGCCGGCGAGGCGCGGATCGGCCGCAAAGCGCAATGGCCCCGCTGGATACCGACATCGGACATGGTCGCCCGCGATCCGGAACGCTATGGCCCACTTGCCGGCGGCATGGACCCGGGCCTGACCAATCCGCTGGGGGCCCGCGCGCTCTACCTTTACCAGGACGGCCGAGACACGCTGTTCCGCATTCACGGCACGACCGAGGCCTGGTCGATCGGCAGCGCCGTCTCGAGCGGCTGCATCCGCATGTTCAACCCGGACGTCATCGATCTCTACAGCCGAGTGCCGGAAGGCACCCGTGTCGTCGTGATCCAGGAAGAACCGCCGATGAGTGTGGCAATGCCGCCGGTCGATGCCCCGATGGAGACGCCCGCCGAGGAGACGCCGCTGTCGTTGTGACCTATCACCAGGCGTCAGGCTCGCAGATATTGGCTGGGTTTCATCACCCAGCCGCCGCGAAAGCCCTCACCCAGCTCCTCCACCGCATCGCAGCGCACCGCTCCGTTCGCGGTGAGATGGGTCAACGCCCTTTCGTTATCGTCGGTGAACAGCTCCAGCCAGACCTCCGCCTGGCTCAAGTGCGGCATATCATCGATCCAAAGACGGTTCGGACCGAGAATGAAGCCCTTGGCCGGCTGCTGCTCGTCGAAAGGCGGCAGGCCGACGACGTCTCGGTAGAAGGCGATCACGGCCGCGTACTGATGGCTCGGAACCTTCATGGCGATGTTGATGCCGCCCTTTATCTCCGCTGGCATCTTTCGCTCCTCCTATGGCTGCGGCTCGAGTGCCGGCTTGCCGGAGAGCTCGCTCACATAGTAGCCCTCCCGCAGGTTGATGCCGTATTCGACCCAGGCCTTCATGCAGGCGAGCATCTGCGACCAGCCCTCACAGTTGAGGTAGGAGCTCTTCTGCCCCTGCTCGTTCTCCCGCCAGCCGCTTTCGGCAATGGTTACCATGGTGGCGCCGTCCTCGAGCGGCTGGAAGCGCATCTCCACGCGCGTCTGGTATGGGGCCTCTTCCTTCGCAACCATCGCATCCCAGCGGAAGACGATCAGCTCATTGGGCTCGACGACTTCCACCTGCACGGGGACCTCGCCCCACCAGGTCACGGTGGCGCCGGCGACCAAGGGGCCGCTGATGCCGCCGAGCGTCACAAAGTAGCGGCTGAGCTGGTCTGGATTGACGACCGCGTCGAAGACTTCTTTGACAGGACGGGCAATTCGCCCATTCACACGAAATTCGAAAGCCATGATGACCTCCTCCCGATTGTGTCCAGGCATAATATGTTATAGAAATATAACATGTCAATTGATTCGACGGACGATGCGGTTTTCAAGGCACTGGCCAATGGCCTGCGCCGTCAGATTCTGGATGCGCTGAAGGAGGCGCCCCGGACGACGGGCATGTTGTGTGAGCGATTCTCCGATCTCGACCGCTGCACGGTGATGCAGCACCTGAAGGTGTTGGAAGAGGCAAATCTCGTTCTTGTCAGGCGCGAGGGGCGGGAACGATGGAACCACCTGAACGCCTTGCCGATCCAGGCTATTCACGACCGCTGGATCAGCCAGTATTCGGGCCATGCGATGTCCGTGCTCGCCGCCTTGCAACAGCAACTCGACGGTGCGTCAGAGTGACGGTTTCGTCTTTCCATTGCCCGGCTTTCTTCGTATGAACGATCAAGTTAAAGAAAACTGGGATAATTTTTGTGCGTTACCTCATCACCGGCACCGCAGGTTTCATCGGCTTTCACGTCGCCAAGCGGCTGATAGACGATGGGCATTTCGTGGTCGGCTTCGACGGCATGACGCCCTATTACGACGTGACGCTCAAGGAACGCCGCCACGCGATCCTCGAGCGTTCCAACGGCTTCAAAGCGGTGACAGCCATGCTCGAGGACCGCGCCGCTCTCGACCGCGCTGCAGAGCTTGCAGAACCGGAGGTCATTATCCACCTCGCCGCGCAGGCGGGCGTTCGTTATAGCCTTGAAAATCCGAAGGCCTATGTGGACGCGAACCTTATGGGTTCCTGGAACATCCTCGAGCTTGCCAGGACGATCGGCCCAAAGCATCTGATGCTGGCATCGACCTCGTCGATTTACGGCGCCAATGAGAAGATTCCGTTTGCCGAGGCGGACCGGGCCGACGAGCCGATGACGCTCTATGCAGCGACGAAGAAATCGATGGAGCTGATGGCCCACAGCTACGCCCATCTCTACAAGGTGCCGACCACCGCCTTCCGGTTCTTCACCGTCTATGGCCCCTGGGGAAGGCCAGACATGGCGCTCTTCAAATTTGTGGATGCCATCCTCAACGGCCGGCCGATCGATATTTATGGCGAGGGCCGGATGAGCCGCGACTTCACCTATATCGACGATCTTGTCGAGGGCATCCTGCGGCTTTCCCACGTCGCTCCGTCCGAAGCCAATCGCGTCGGCTTGGACCTGGCGCAGGACACGCTTTCCCGACACGCGCCGTTCCGCATCGTCAATGTCGGCGGCGGCCAGCCGGTGGAACTGATGACCTTCGTCGAAACTGTCGAGAGGGCCGTCGGCCGGCCGGCCGTTCGCAACATGCTGCCGATGCAGATGGGCGATGTGCCGCGCACCTACGCGTCACCGGACCTGCTCGAGGCGCTGACCGGCTTCAAGCCGACCATGGCCGTCGAGGAAGGCGTCGCCCGTTTCGTAGAATGGTATGAACAATATTATCGCCCTGCGGAGACCACCGCTTAAGGGGGCTGGCGAGCGATTTCGTCGCATCGGAAAATGCCCCTGTCATTTGCAGGTCGAAAAACGGTCCTATTTGCCTATCAATGGATGAGTAGCTCCCAAGGCTCAAGAAGGACCCAACAACAAAGGAAGAGTGGATGAAGATTACGATGATTGGCGCCGGCTATGTCGGCCTCGTTTCCGGCGTTTGTTTCGCGGATTTCGGCCACGATGTCGTCTGCCTCGACAAGGATGAAGGCAAGATCGCGGCGCTTAAGAAAGGGGAGATCCCGATTTTCGAACCGGGTCTCGACCATCTGGTCGCCAGCAACGTTGCTGCAGGGCGCCTGCACTTTACCACTGATCTCGCGCCCGCCGTTGCCGGCAGCGACGTCATCTTCATCGCCGTCGGCACACCGTCCCGACGCGGCGACGGGCACGCAGACCTTTCCTATGTCTATGCCGCCGCACGCGAGATCGCTGCCAATCTCAATGGCTTTACCGTCATCGTCACCAAGTCGACCGTTCCGGTTGGCACCGGCGACGAAGTCGAACGCATCATCCGTGAAACCAATCCGGATGCCGACTTTGCCGTCGTCTCCAATCCGGAGTTCCTGCGCGAGGGCGCGGCGATCGATGATTTCAAGCGGCCCGACCGCATCGTCATCGGCCTCGCGGACAACGATCAGCGTGCACGCGACGTGATGACGGAAGTCTATCGCCCCTTGTATCTGAACCAGGCTCCCCTCGTCTTCACCTCACGCCGCACCTCCGAACTGATCAAGTATGCCGGCAACGCCTTCCTGGCGATGAAGATCACCTTCATCAACGAGATGGCCGACCTGTGCGAAAAGGTCGGCGCCAACGTCCAGGATGTCGCCCGCGGTATCGGGCTCGACGGGCGTATCGGCGCCAAGTTCCTGCATGCCGGCCCGGGCTACGGCGGCTCGTGCTTCCCCAAGGACACCTTGGCACTGGTCAAGACCGCACAGGATCACGACAGTCCGGTGCGGCTGGTAGAGGCCACCGTCGCCATCAACGACAACCGCAAGCGGGCCATGGGCCGCAAGGTGATCACCGCGGTCGGCGGCGACGTGCGCGGCCGCAAAATCGCCGTGCTTGGGCTCACTTTCAAGCCGAACACCGACGACATGCGCGACAGCCCGGCGATCGCCATCGTCCAGACGCTGCAGGATGCGGGCGCCAGGGTCACGGGCTACGATCCGGAAGGGATGGAGAACGCGCGCAAGGTCATCGACGGCCTGGACTATGCGACCGATCCCTATGATGCGGCAGCAGAAGCAGACGCACTGGTGATCGTCACTGAATGGAACGAATTCCGGGCGCTGGACTTCACGCGGCTGAAACGCACGATGAGCACCCCGTTGCTCGTCGACCTGCGCAACATCTACCGCAAGGATGAGGTCACCCGACACGGCTTCAACTATGCCAGCGTCGGCAGGCCGGACTGACCGGTAAGAACAGCTGGAGCGGGCGCGGGAAACAGCACAGCCTTTCCTGCTCCCGCTCTGGCGGGTCTGCGGCTCAATAGTGTTGGACGGGCTCGGGATTTCGTGCGCTGGCGGGTGCGCCATCGCGTGATGGAGTGAACAAGGGTACGCAGGACCGGAAAGTCTATCCGGCTACTAGGCTTTGGGGCCTACGGGAATAATCGTCTCCCAGTTCTTGCCGGCGAGGATCACACAGCTTCGGCCCGAGACGTCGGTTATGATCAAGGTCCAGCTGCCGCTGTCGGCAGCGTAGAGTTCCATCACCGCCTGCTGGTTGATCAATCCAACGGCGGCTTGCTTCTCGGCGTATTGCCGAGCGAGAAACTCGATGACCTGCGAGCGCTCGGCGCAATTCACGACGCCCTGCGCGCCTGCTGTTTCGGGATATACAGTTGCCGCCGCCGCCAAAAGGACGGCCTGCGGCAGGCCGCGGATTGCATTGCGTATCATGACGCACCTCCTTTCGCCGGGAGCCCCGGCGGAAGAGGATTTTCCGCTGACCTGTTCCGCCGTAGTCCGGCATTCCTATGGTCGGCATCTCGCCGCGACGGACCGATGCCGCCACGAATGCAGTATGACGGAGGGCAGGTTATATTTCAATTAACTAATTTATAGATCGTACCTGCAACCATCACGCCATTGGCCGATGAGCACGTAACGATCCTCGTCGCCGGGCCGTTCCATGCCCTGTCTTATTTTTTCTTCATCGCCTCCATCAGCGCCGCACCGAATGCGCCCTGAACCGGCGCCGGCGATTTTTGGGATCGCGCGGCTGCGTTGCGATTGCCGCCGTTCGGCGATGGTCCCCTCGCCTCGCGACCACCGACATCGCCTCCGCCATCCTTGCGCATGCTCAGTCCGATGCGTTTGCGCGCGACATCGATCTCGGTGACGCGAACTCGCACCACGTCGCCGGCCTTCACGACCTCATGCGGATCCTTGACGAAACGATCGGCGAGCTGCGAGACATGCACGAGCCCGTCCTGGTGCACGCCGATATCGACGAAGGCTCCGAAGGCCGCGACATTGGTCACGGTCCCCTCGAGCTGCATCCCGACCTTCAGGTCCTTGATGTCGTCGACCCCCTCGGCGAAGGTCGCCGTCTTGAAGCTCGGGCGCGGATCGCGGCCAGGCTTCTCCAGTTCGGAAAGAATGTCCTTGACCGTCGGCAGACCGAAACGTTCGTCGACGAAGGCGCGCGGATCGAGCGCCTTCAGAGCCGCACTGTCTCCCATCAGGGAGCGCACATCCCGGCCGCAGGCGGCGACGATCTTCTTGGCCACTCGGTAGGCCTCCGGGTGCACGGCCGAGGCGTCAAGCGGCTCGGAACCATTCGTAATCCGCAAGAAGCCGGCGCATTGTTCGAAGGTACGGGCGCCGAGGCGCGGCACCTTGAGGAGTTGCTGCCGATTTGCGAATGCGCCCATCGCATCGCGATGCGCCACGATCGCTTCCGCTGATGATTTGCCCAGGCCGGAAACACGCGCCAGCAGCGATGCCGATGCGGTGTTGAGATCGACACCAACGGCGTTCACCGCATCCTCGACGACCGCATCCAGAGAACGGCTGAGATGCGACTGGTCGACGTCGTGCTGGTACTGGCCGACACCGATCGACTTCGGTTCGATCTTGACGAGCTCGGCAAGCGGGTCCTGCAGCCTCCGAGCGATGGACACGGCACCGCGCAGCGACACGTCGAGATTCGGAAACTCCGCAGCCGCCGTTTCCGAAGCGGAATAGACGGAGGCGCCCGCCTCGGACACGATCACCTTGGTAGGCTTCGGCGCCGGCATCTGCGCGAGCATATCGGTCACAAGCTTCTCGGTTTCGCGGCTGCCGGTGCCATTGCCGATGGCGATCAGCTCGACCTTGTGTTTGCGGACGAGCGCCGCGAGTTCCGCCTGCGTGCCGCGAATGTCGTTCTTCGGAGGGAACGGGTAAACCGTCGTCGTATCGAGCAGCTTGCCGGTGCCGTCGACGACCGCGACCTTGACGCCGGTTCGGATGCCAGGATCGATGCCCATGGTCGCGCGCGAGCCGGCGGGGGCCGCAAGCAACAGATCCTTGAGGTTGCGCGCGAAGACGCGGATCGCTTCCTCCTCGGCCCGCTCGCGCAACTCGCGCATCAGATCGAGCGAAAGCGACAGTGAAAGCTTGACGCGCCAGGTCCAGCCGATCACGTCCAGCAGCCATTTGTCCCCGGGCAGGTGTCCACCGACCTCATATGTGGCGGCGATCATGCGTTCGACCGGCTTTTGTTGAGATGCCGCGTCCTGGTCGACGACGATGTCGACCGAAAGGATTTCTTCGTTCCAGCCGCGCAGCATCGCCAGCGCACGGTGGCCCGGTGCCGTTGCCCAGCGCTCCGAGTGATCGAAATAATCCGAGAACTTCGCCCCCGCCTCCTGCTTGCCGTCGACGACCTTTGCTCTCAGGAATGCCGCGTCCCGCATGTAGTTCCGAAGGCGACCCAGGAGGTCGGCGTTCTCGGTCATGCTTTCGGCGATGATGTCGCGGGCGCCGTCGAGTGCGGCCTTCACGTCCGGCACGTCGGCGGAGAGAAAGGCGGCCGCCCGTTCAGCCGGCGCAATCGAGCGATCGGCGAGGATCGCCTCCGCCAGCGGTCCGAGACCCCGCTCCCGGGCAATCTCCGCCTTGGTCCGCCGCTTCGGCTTGTACGGCAGGTAGATATCCTCGAGCTCCGCCTTGGTAACGGCGGCGGCGATCTTGCCTTCCAGTTCATCGGTGAGCTTGCCCTGGCCGCGTATCGACTCGAGGATGGATGCCCGGCGCGCTTCGAGCTCGCGCAGATAGGTGAGCCGCTCCGAGAGGGTACGCAATTGCGTGTCGTCGAGACCGCCGGTGACCTCCTTGCGGTAGCGGGCGATGAAAGGCACCGTCGCTCCGGCGTCGAGAAGTTCGACAGCCGCGCCCACCTGCGCGGCGGTCGCCTTGATCTCGCTTGCGATAATCGCGGCGATGGGCTTTGCGGTCATGACCATTCTGCGTTCCGTCCGTTGTTTCCAGCCGGACCATAATAGTGCAGGCGAACGAGGCCAAGGGAAGGCGGCCAATCGGTCGCCCGCACTCCACAGAAGATGGCGCGCCGACACGGCGCCTAAGCAGCGCCGCCAGACATCACGGCAGGCGGATGGCGTGCGAACGAAGCTCGCACGCAGGTCTTGAGACGCGGCTAAACCGCGACGAGTTCCAGCCGCGAGCGGGTCTTCTCGAATTCCAGCAATTCGCGCTCCTTCGCTTCGATGTAATCGCGCGAAACCGGTACCGCCTCCAGCGACGGCGAAAGCTGGAGTTGGAAGATGAAGTGCTTGTCGTGGAGAAACGCGGTCTCGGAAGCGGCGAGATAGAACTCCCACATCCGGAAGAAGCGCTCGTCATAGAGCTTCACCGCTTCCTCGCGCCGGGCCACGAAACGCTCGCGCCAGGCCCTGAGCGTCCAGGCATAGTGCATCGGCAGGATCTCGATGTCCTTGACGAGCAGGCGCGTGCTCTCGACCGGCGGCAAGACCTCGGAAAGCGCGGGGATGTAGCCGCCCGGGAAGATGTATTTCTCGATCCAAGGATTGGTCGCCCATGGCTTGTAGACCTGGCCGATCGAATGAAGCAGCATGACGCCGTCGGGTCTCAGCAATTCCTTCATCTTGCGGAAGAAATTGCCGTAGTTGCCGATGCCCACATGTTCGAACATGCCGACGGAGACGATCCGATCGAACTGTCGTCCCTGCAGGGTGCGGTAATCCTGCAATTCGAATCGCACGTGATCGGAAAGTCCGCGCCTGGCGGCGCGTTGGCGCGAGACCTTCAGTTGCTCTTCGCTCAATGTGATGCCGGTGACTTCGACTCCCGTCGCTTCGGCAAGGTACATTGCCAGGCCCCCCCAGCCGGAACCGACTTCCAGCACTTGCTGGCCGGGCTCGAGCAGCAGCTTCGCCGCGATGTGGCGCTTCTTGGCGCGCTGCGCCTCATCCAGGGAGATGCCCGGCGGATGGAAATAGGCGCAGGAATATTGCCAGTCCTCGTCGAGGAAGAGGTTGAAGAGTTTGCCGTCGAGATCGTAATGATGCGCGACATTGTAGCGGTTGCGGTTGACCGGCAGCCGACTTTTCAGCTGTTGGCGCAGCACATGCCAAAGAGCAACGAATGAGTTGGCGAAGGTCGCCGCGTTTTCCAAACCATTGCTCTTGACGATGGACAGGACGTCGAAAATATCACCCTCTTCGACGACGACGCGGCCGTCCATGTACATTTCGCCGAATTTCAGGCCGGGGTCGTACAGTATGGCCCTTTCCGCCTCCGCGTCCGTTATACGTATGGCAGCGGGATTTCCCGTGCCATCACCCAGGACAGCTTTTTCTCCCGATGAAAAGACGACCGTCAGAGTTCCCTTCTGGACAAGACGGCGAAGCAACTTCAACAATGCTGCATTCATTTCCAACCTCAGCGCCAGACCTACACGGACCATGTTAGTTCTTCAGCATGGAGCGCGGGCGGTTCGGTCGGCTTCTGGAAAGAAGTGCGCTTACGAAACGGCGCCGGTGTGTCCAGAAGCAGCGAGAAACCGGTTCGGGCAAGCCTCACGGCCTCCGGCGGGCCGGCGCCGTGCACGAGGCGCGGGGCTGCAACCGGCATGTCGTCAGGCCAGCCTCTTCAGGCTCCTATCCATCAGAACTTCCATTAACTTAGCGGTGTTCCGCGGTTAATCAATGGGGCTGTTCTGTGGCCCCTCAAGGATTTGTTTCCTTAGTACATGCTGAAGAAAATCCGGTGTCAGCCAGGCAGCGTGAAAGGTGCTTCAATGCCGCCTTCTAGGCGCCGAAAACTCCGAGACCACGAAGACGACGTCGATCATGCCGGCGATCGAAGTCGATCACCGGGCCTGCCGGCACGATGCCGGTGGGGTTGATGTGCCGGAGGCCATAATATCCGCGCTTGATATCATCGATCCGGACAGATTCGCGTATACCCGGCCACTGGTAGAGCTCGCGCAGGTACTGGCAAAGGCAGGGATAGTCCTCGATCCGGCGGATATTGCATTTGAAGGCGCCATGATAGGCGACGTCGAAACGGACCAGCGTTACGAACAGGCGGATATCCGCCTCTGTCAGATAGTCCCCCGCGAGGTATCGGTTCGCATCAAGATGCCGCTCGAGTTCGTCGAGCATGCCGAAGAGGGCCGCGATAGCTTCGTCATAGGCGGCCTGCGTCTTGGCAAATCCGGCGCGATAGACGCCATTGTTCACACGCGCGTAGATCGGCTCGTTCCAGCGATCGATTGCGGCGCGGAGGGCAGCCGGGTAGAAATCGAGTCGGTTGCCGGACAAATGGTCGAAGGCCGTGTTGAGGATGCGAAGGATATCGGCCGACTCGTTGTTGACGATGCGCCCTTCCTTCATGTCCCAGAGCACAGGCACGGACACTTTGCCGGTATAGGTCGGGTCGCTCGCCGTATAGAGTTGGTGATGGTACCGGATGCTGTCGACGCGGCTGCCCCCATCCGCTGGCTCGTCATAGGTCCATCCGTCCTCTCCGAGAACGGGATTTGCGACCGTGAGCCCGACGATCTTGTCGAGTCCCTTGAGGTTGCGCATCGCGATCGTCCGAGACGCCCAGGGCAGAGATAGGAGACAAACAACCGGTAACGTCCCGCTTCAGCGGCGAGCGCCGGCTGGCCGTCCGGTCCGGGTCGTCCATCGATGGTGATCCAATGACGGAAGCGGGTCGGCTCGCGATGGAACGCATCGTCCTTCATCTCGCTTGCGGCGACATCATCCTTGACCCATTTTCCCTGGACGAGTTGCGGCACTAAGTTCTCCTGCGGCATTGCATTGGGCGGCACGGTCGCCTACCTCCCATAGTGCCCACTACCGGTCAATCGCGCGCGGAGGTGACAGTTTGTTCGCAATCCGCATAACAGGGAGCGTGGCAGCGGACGTCCGGGTCGCCAAAATGCCGAGCAAAGCGCGGTGCGAGAGGAGGACTTACGATGAGGAAGCTCGCCGTCATTGCCGTCGTCGCGGTCATCGTCGTCGCCATCGTCTGGCTCCTCAACACGTCCTACCTGGTGGCGCCGCCTGCCGGCGCGGCAAGGGTCCTCGCCCATCGCGGTATCCATCAGGTCTATAGTCTGGACGGGGTGGGCAACGACACCTGCACTGCGCAGCGCATCGAACCGCCGCGCCATGCCTATCTCGAGAACACGATCGCTTCCATGCGCGCGGCGCTGGACAGCGGCGCCGAGGTGATCGAACTGGATGTCCACCTGACACCGGATCGCCAGTTCGCCGTCTTCCACGATTGGACGCTCGACTGCCGTACCAATGGAGCGGGCGTCACGCAGGAGACGCCGATGTCCAAGCTGAAAACGCTCGACATCGGCTATGGCTACACTGCGGATGGCGGGAAGACTTTTCCCTTCCGCGGCCAGGGGGAAGGCCAGATGCCGACCCTGACTGAGGTCTTCACAGCGCTGCCCCATGGCCGGTTCCTGATCAATTTCAAGAGCGAGCGGCGGGAGGAAGGTGCAACCCTTGCCGTCATGCTACGCATTCACCCGGAGTGGCGCAAATTGGTCTTCGGGGTTTACGGAGGCAGAACGCCAACACAGGAGGCGCTGCGGCTGGTCGGTGGGCTGAGGGGCTATGACAGGCGCTCCACCATGGCCTGCCTTGGCCGCTACGCCGCCTATGGCTGGACCGGAATGGTGCCGGACGCCTGCCGCGATACGCTGATTGTCGTGCCCGCCAACTACGCGCCTTTTCTGTGGGGCTGGCCGTATCGATTTGCCGCCCGGATGCGGGCCGCCGGGAGCGAAATCATCCTGCTCGGCCCCCATGGCGGCGGCGACTTCACCTCCGGCATCGACAGCGCCGATGAGCTCGCACTCGTTCCGGAGAATTTCTCTGGCTACGTCTGGACCAATCGGGCCGAGACGATCGGACCGCTTCTGAACAAGAGGCTCGCCGCCTCGAATGATCAAAAATAGCGGCCGGCACCTCCAGCGCCGACCACGCAAAAGCGGCTACTTTGGAAAATCGAGGCCCATTTCGCGGAACCGCTCCGGATCGTCGCCCCAGTGCTCGCGGACCTTGACGAACAGGAAGAGGTGCACGGGCTGCTCCAGGATCTCGGAAATTTCCTTCCGGGCTGCGGTCGATATCGCCTTGATCGCCTCCCCTCCCTTGCCGAGCGCGATCTTCTTCTGGCTATCACGTTCGACATAGATCACCTGCTCGATGCGTACGGAGCCGTCCTTGCGCTCTTCCCATTTCTCCGTCTCGACGTGAGACGCGTAAGGAAGCTCCTGATGCAGGCGCAGGAACAACTTCTCGCGCGTGATCTCGGCTGCGAGCTGGCGCATCGGCAGATCGGAGATCTGATCCTCCGGATAGTACCACGGCCCCTCCGGCAAGGCCGCGGCAAGATAGTCCATGAGGTCGCGGCAGCCGGAGCCGGTGAGCGCTGAAATCATGAAGGTGCGCTCGAAGGGAACGGCTTCGTTGGCGGCCGCCGCGAGCTTCAAGAGGTCCTCCGGGCGAACCCGGTCGATCTTGTTGAGCACCAGGATCTTCGGTTGGGGAACGTCCTTCAGGCCATCGAGGATCGTTTCGGCATCCCCCTTCAACCCGCGCTCGCTGTCGATCAGCAGCATGATCAAATCGGCGTCCTTGGCGCCGCCCCAGGCCGTCGTCACCATGGCCCGATCGAGCCGGCGGCGCGGCTTGAAGATGCCGGGCGTGTCCATGAACACGATCTGGGTGTTGTCATGGATGGCGATGCCACGGATGATCGCCCTCGTCGTCTGCACCTTGTGGCTGACGATCGATACTTTCGCGCCGACGAGGTGGTTCACCAAAGTCGATTTACCTGCATTCGTCGCGCCGATCAGCGCCACGAAGCCCGAGCGGGTTGCCGCGGTAGCGGCGCCCGTGTCCTGTTCCTTGTCCGTCATGGCTTCCGTCAATTTCCGGCAGACCGTTTCTGCCAAACACCTTCGCGTTCCAGCAATCGCATGGCAGCGATCTGCTCGGCTCCGCGCTTCGAGCGATCGGTCCCCGTTTCCGGCGCGATCCCGTCGACCTCTACGGTCACCGTGAAGCGCGGATCGTGGTCGGGACCGGAGCGATCATCCGTCCTGTATCTCGGCGCGACGCCGAACTTGGCGTGCGCCCATTCCTGCAATTCCGTCTTGGCATCACGGCGCGCACCGTCGGCGCTTGCGGCCCGATCGGTCCAGTGCCGCAACACGAAGCGACGCGCCGCCTCCAGGCCACCATCGAGATAGATCGCGGCGATCAGCGACTCTACCACATCGGCGCGCACATTCATCATGTGCTTGCCGGTGATCTTCTTCACGTCCGAGCCAGTGCGAATAAATTCGTGCAGCGACAGCTCATCCGCAACATTGGCGCAGCTCTCGGCGCTGACGAGTTGGTTCAAGCGCACCGACAGCTCTCCCTCGTTGGCGTCGAGAAAGGTCTGGAACAGAAGTTCGGCGACGCAAAGCCCGAGCACGCGGTCGCCCAGGAATTCAAGACGCTGATAGTTGCTCGCCCTGGCATTGCGGGCGCTGGAATGGGTCAGCGCGCGGTCGAGGCGCTCCTTCTCGGCGAACTGATAACCGATCGCGGTCTCGAGCCTCGCCCGATCCTCCGCGCTCAGCGTACGCCCCTTCATCATTCAACAACCTTGAATAGCCGGTCGTAACGCAGGTTCGCCGGCCATTTCCAGACTTCGCGGAACGAGGTGTCGTTGCCGAGCGAGAAGAAGATCAGGCTGGCGCGGCCAACCAGGTTCTCGGCCGGCACGAAACCGACGTCAAATCGGCTGTCGGCGGAGTTGTCCCGATTGTCGCCCATCATGAAATAGTGTCCCTCGGGGACGATGAATTCTCGGGTATTGTCGCCGCGTGAATCCGGAAACTGGTCGAGCGTGTCGTAGGAAACGCCGTTGTCCATCGTCTCGCGATAGACGGGAACGTCGCCGCCGGTGTCATATTGGTCGTCAGCCCGGAAGGCGCCATCCGGCACGCGTTCGACCGGCTTGTCGTTGACGTAGAGGATGCTGTTCCTGACCTGGATGCGGTCGCCCGGCAGACCGACAAGACGCTTAATGTAGTCGATGTCCGGGTTGGGCGGGAAGCGGAAGACGACGATATCGCCGCGTTTCGGCTCGCTCGCAAAGATCCGTCCGCTGAATAGATCCGGCGAAAAGGGCAGCGAGTATTTCGAGTAGCCGTAGGCGAACTTGTTGACGAAGATATAGTCGCCGACGAGCAGCGTCGGCATCATCGAGCCGGACGGAATCGTGAAGGGCTGGAAGAAAACGGTCCGGATGACGACGGCCAGGAGCAGCGCCTGAATAATGACCTTCACATTTTCCCAGAGGCCGCTCTGCTTCGTTTCTGTCTTTTCTTCCACGCTCAATTCTTCCTTGTCATCCTGCCGCGCAATCGCATCTATATGTCGCCGGATTCCTTCGCTTCAAGCGACTGCCGGAGCCGACTATCCCGGCAGTGCTCTAAACCGTTCCCTCTGCGGGAGCAACCGGGAGCGCCTCGATAATCACGAAAGCTTGTGCGAGCGGGAAGTCGTCGGTGATCGTCAGATGAATGGCGGCGCGATGTCCGACGGGCAGCATCTCCTGAAGGCGGGCCGCCGCACCGCCGGTCAATTGCATCGTCGGCTTTCCGCCCGGCATATTGACGACGCCCATATCCTTCCAGAAGACCCCCTGCGCGAGCCCCGTGCCCAGAGCCTTCGAACAGGCCTCCTTGGCGGCAAAGCGCTTGGCATAGGAAGCCGCGCGGTTCTTGCGCGCGTCCGACTTTGCGATCTCGATGTCGGTGAAACAGCGATTGACGAACCGCTCGCCAAAACGCTCGAGCGAATTTTCGATGCGGCGAATATCTATTAGATCGCTGCCGATGCCGATGATCATGACGGGTATCCGGCTTTTTGCAGGCGCTCCCGCCGCCGCACCTGGAAGATCCGGGCGGTCTGGAAGGCGAGCGGGTAGAAGATCGAGGCGCCGGCGAGCGCAAGGGCCAGCGACCCGACGAGCATCGGCTTGAGCACGGGCCCCCAAAGTTCGGCAAGCTGCATATGCTCGACCAACCGGGCGATGTCCGCCGAGCCGACGCTCGCACCGGCCTGCGGACCCGTGAGAGCGGTGCCGATCTCGTAGGACGCCGTCAGGATCATGGGAATGGTGATCGGATTGGCGAGTGCAGTGGTGATGACTGCCGCCACCAGGTTCCCGGAGAAGACCGAAGCGAGAATCATGGCGAGGACGATGTGCAAGCCGAAGAACGGTGTGAAGGCAGAAGCGGCACCCGCGGCGACGCCGACGGCGATCGAATGAGGAGTGGAATTCAGGCGAAGGATGCGCAGGGCGATATAACGCAGACCGCGCGAGAAACCCTTGCGCGGCCAGACGAATGCGCGAAGCCTTTCGGAGATCGTGACCGGTTCTCGGCGCCTAAATAACATTCTGTCGTCGTCCGTCGCATCTTGAAACCGCCCATCGGCGCAAGACGGCCCGCCCGCCTTTTGATGGGCGCAAGATAGGCGCCAGACTCGCCAGGCGCAAGGTTGCGCCGCGAACGGGCGGAACAAGTATCCGAGCCATTCGGCAAACGCATAGCTCGAGACAGTTTTTCTCGCATTGTCCAGCCGGCACCCCAAGTCCGCCCCGGATCCAGATCCTTCGGACCCAAGAACCATTCAGCAGGCGTGCCGCCTCCGATCAGAAGTCCTTGCGGAACAGGCCGCGATCGATCTGACGCTGACGGTACTCGAGGTCGATGCGGTCGACTGAACCGTTCAGATACGCGATCTCGCGCTCTTCGATGGTGGGAATGTGCAGGGCACGGGTGATTTTCTTCAACTGCTTGAACATGGCAAACCTCTTCGTTTACCTCCCGATCCGAAAAGTAATTTAGCGATCGGTGTTCTACCAGCGTCATGATCAACCGGCAGCCATGCACTGTGCGCATGGCGCGCCGGTTCAACGCTTCCCGCTGCTCAAGAAAGAGGCATAGAGAGCAGACCGAACCTCGCACCGAACCTAAGAGAGGCTTATTCGAAGAGGCGCTTGACCATCGAAATGCTCGGCAATTCTTTGAGCTGCGTCATCAGATGATTGAGCTGCCGCAGATCCCAGACCTCGAGGTCGAACTGCAATTCGCTGAAATCGGCGGCGACGCGGCCCATGGAAAGGGAGCGGATATTGACGTCGCTCGTGGCGATCGCCTGCGCGATCTCTGCCAGCGTGCCGGGTTCGTTAAGCGCGCTCACGGCGATCCGTGCCATGAAGCGGTTATTGTTGGCCTCGTCGAGGTCCCAGCGAACGTCGATCCAACGCTCCGGCTCCTCATCGAATTTCTGCAGGATCGGCGACTGGATGGGATAGATGGTGATGCCCTTATCCCTGTCCATGATGCCGACGATGCGATCGCCGGGAACGGCCCCGGCGGGACTGAAATGTACCTCGGCATTGCCGGAAAGGCCGCGGATCGGCAGCGCTTCCGGTCCTTCCGCCTGCGCCGCCACCGCGGCCTCCTTCGAGCGCTCCGGCAGCTTGAAGATCATGCCCGCGGCGCTGCGCATGTTGAACCAACCGTCGTCTGCACTCGGCTTGACGGTCACGCGTTCGTCCTGGTGATCGGGGAAGACGGCGCGTAGCACGTCGAGCGAGGAGAGTTCGCCCCGGCCGACGGCGGCGATCGCATCCTCGACCTCCTTCTGGCCAAGCCGGTGCAGCACCGGCTTCAGCCCCTCGCGCGAGAAGGTCTTGCCGGCCCGTTCGAAGGTGCGCTCCAGGATGCGATACCCGAGACCCGCATACTGCTTGCGGACGGCGGCACGGGTGGCGCGCCGGATCGCCGCGCGCGCCTTGCCGGTGACGACGATCTCCTCCCAGGCAGGTGGCGGCACCTGAATACCCGAGCGGATGATCTCCACCTCATCGCCATTGTTGAGGCGGGTGACAAGCGGCATGATGCGGCCGTTGATCTTCGCGCCCACGCAAGTATCGCCGATATTGGTGTGCACCGCATAGGCGAAGTCGATCGGCGTCGCGCCACGCGGCAGCGCGATCAATTGCCCCTTGGGAGTGAAGCAGAAGACCTGGTCCTGGAAGAGCTCGAGCTTGGTGTGCTCCAGAAATTCCTCGGGATTATCGCCTTCGGCGAGCGACTCGATCGTGCGGCGCAGCCAGGCGTAGGCGTTCGACGTCGGAGACCGTGTCAGGTCGCCCGTGACAGCGTCCCGGTCCTTGTAGAGCGCATGGGCCGCGATGCCATATTCGGCGATCTCATGCATGCGCCTGGTGCGGATCTGCAGCTCGATGCGTTGGCGCGATGGCCCGATGATCGTCGTGTGGATCGACTGATAGTCGTTCTGCTTCGGCGTCGAAATATAGTCCTTGAAGCGGCCGGGAACGACGCGCCAGCGGGTATGCACGATACCAAGCGCCCGATAGCACGAGGGAATATCATCGACGATGATGCGGAAGCCCCAGACGTCCGACAGCTGTTCGAAGGAAAGCGATTTCGACTGCATCTTGCGGAAGACGGAATAGGGCTTCTTCTGACGCCCCCTCACCTGAGCATTCTTCAACCCCTCGGCCTGCAGCAGCTCGCTCAGCTCCTCCTCGATCTTCTTGATCAAGCCCTCGTTGCGTTGGGAGAGCTCTTCCAGTCTCCTGGTGACGGTCTCGTAGGCCTCGGGATTGATATGGCGGAAAGCGAGGTTCTCGAGCTCCTCGCGCATGTCCTGCATGCCCATGCGCCCGGCCAGCGGCGCATAGATGTCCATCGTCTCCTCGGAGATGCGCGCGCGCTTTTCCGCCGACATGTGGTCGAGGGTGCGCATGTTGTGCAGCCGATCCGCAAGCTTCACCAGCAGCACGCGAACATCATCCGATATCGCCAATAGCAGCTTGCGCAGATTTTCGGCCTGCTTGGCTTTCTTGGTGACGAGGTCGAGCTTCTTGATCTTCGTCAGGCCCTCGACAAGCGCCCCGATATCCTCGCCGAAGAGTTCGTCGATCTCCTGCCGCGTCGCCGTCGTGTCCTCGATCGTGTCATGCAGCAGCGCAACGGCAATCGTGGATTCGTCGAGGTGCATTTCTGTGAGGATCGCCGCCACTTCCAGAGGGTGGGAAATGTAAGGATCGCCGCTTGCCCGCTTCTGCTGGCCGTGCTTCTGCATGGCATAGACATAGGCCTTGTTCAGCAAGGCCTCGTTCACGTCGGGCTTGTATTTCTGCACGCGCTCAACGAGCTCGTATTGGCGCATCATCCGCGGGCGGCTCCATGACAGTCAGACAAACAAAAAGTGCGCCAATCGTATGAGTGGCGCACTGCTTCGAAAACACGTTTGGAACGGCTGTTCGCGAACGGATCTCAGTAGTCGTCGCTCTTTTCCGGAGCCACCAGCCCTTCGATGCCGGCCAACAGTTCCTCTTCGGACATGCGATCGAACGTCAAGGCTTCCGGCTGGTCTTCGTCTTCCGCGGCCTCCGCGAAAGTAGTGGTTTCCGACTGGGCGATCGCGGCCGCGTCGGGCTCGGGCTCGTCCACTTCCACATGCTTCTGCAGCGAATGAATCAGATCTTCCTTGAGATCGCCGGGCGAAAGGGTTTCATCGGCGATCTCACGCAGGGCAACAACCGGATTCTTGTCGTTGTCGCGGTCGATCGTGATGGGGGCGCCCTGCGAAATCAGGCGTGCGCGGTGGCTGGCAAGCAGGACGAGTTCGAAACGGTTTTCGACCTTGTCGATGCAATCTTCGACGGTGACGCGGGCCATGGCCTTGTCCTTTGCGAGAGCGCGGCGGCTGCCGCGGCATGATTAACGACACGAAACCGGAACGGCCGCGACAGGACGGCACTTGCAGCTCCGATTTCTGGAATTAGCCGCCCGGATACAATCAAAACAGCATAAGTTCAAGTTTTTCCTGCATCCGGCGCTCACATCATACCCAGCCTCATGTTAGAATACGACATATCCGCGATGCAACCGAAGGATACAGATACGGATTGTATTTCAGGAGATAACAGCCAAAAACTCCACCAGCAATCGTAAATTGAAGTGTGGATGAACTGGAGCAACTGCTAAAACTTGCTATATGCACCGTACGCCGCTTGGATTAATGCGTGGCATAACTTACATTATTTGCAATATCAGCAATTATTAATGTAATGCACCTATTTTCTGCGCGCCTTCCGCCGGGGCGATTGGGTATAATGCGCAGGGCATGGAAAAGGAAATTACGATGTTCGATCCTCGCGAAAAAATCGCTCTTTTCATCGACGGCGCCAATCTCTACGCCGCCTCGAAGAGCCTGGGCTTCGACATCGATTACCGAAAGCTGCTGAAGGCGTTCCAAAAACGTGGTTACCTGCTGCGCGCCTATTATTACACCGCACTTATCGAGGACCAGGAATATTCGTCGATCCGCCCGCTGATCGACTGGCTGGATTACAACGGCTACAAGGTCGTCACCAAACCGGCGAAGGAATTCACGGACTCGCTCGGACGGCGCAAGATCAAGGGCAACATGGATATCGAGCTGGCAATCGACGCCATGGAGCAATCCGAAACCGTCGATCATCTGGTGATCTTTTCGGGCGACGGCGATTTCACCACGCTTGTCGAGGCGCTGCAGCGCAAGGGACGCAAGGTCTCCGTCGTCTCGACGATGTCGACGCAGCCGCCGATGATCGCCGACGACCTGCGCCGCCAGGCCGATCACTTCATCGATCTGGCCACGCTCAGGGGCGAGATCGGTCGCGAGCCGTCCGAACGCGTGCCGCGCCCGGCCGAGCCTGTCGCCAACGACGCCGAGCTTTAATAGGAAACCAATTCTGATCCCGATTAATCTGGCCCGGCCCCCTCTGCGCAGGCGGGGCGACGCGGATCGGACCTGTTATTTGGTTGCCTTCCCGCGGCAACGGAAAAGGCGGCGCGGCAGCGACTCAGCCGCGCTCCTTCAGCAGGCGGTTCTTCTGCCGGTTCCAGTCGCGCTCCTTGGACGTCTCGCGCTTGTCATGCAGCTTCTTGCCCTTGCCGAGCGCCAGTTCCAGCTTCGCCCGGCCCCGCTCGTTGAAATAGATCCTGAGTGGAATGAGCGACATGCCTTCGCGATTGACGGCGCCCTGCAGCCGGTTCACCTCGCGCTTCGACAACAGCAATTTGCGGCGGCGCCGGGTTTCGTGGTTGAAGCGATTGGCCTGGAGATATTCCGGCAGGTAGGAATTGATCAGCCAAATCTCGCCGCCCTCGTCGGTCGCGTAGGATTCCGAGATATTGGCCTTTCCATCGCGCAGCGACTTGACCTCCGTACCGGTCAACACAAGACCGGCCTCGTAGGTATCGACGATCTCGTAGTTGAAGCGGGCCTTGCGATTTTCCGCCACCACTTTCCTGACCGTGCGCTCGCTGCCCTTGGGTGCCATCAGTTCATCAATCCTGCATGTCGCAGCGCCGCATCGATGGCTGCTTCGGTCGACGGCTCGAGCGTCGGCAGCAGGGGCGAGCGCACGGCGCGGCCCATCCGCCCGAGGCGATGAAGCGCATATTTTGCACCGCAGAGGCCGGGCTCCATGAAGATGGCCTTGTGAAGCGGCATCAGCTGGTCCTGATATTCCAGCGCTTTGGCGAAGTCGCCGGCAAGCGTTGCCTCCTGGAATTCGGCGCAGAGGCGCGGTGCGACATTGGCGGTCACGGAGATGCAGCCGACACCTCCATGCGCGTTGAAGCCGAGCGCCGTCGCATCCTCACCGGAGAGCTGGACGAAACTCTTGCCGCAGGCCATGCGCTGCTCGGAAACGCGCTCGATCTTGCCGGTCGCGTCCTTGACACCGATGATCGTCGGATAGGCCCTTGCCAGCGCCGCCATGGTTTCGACGCTCATGTCGACCACCGAGCGGCCGGGAATATTGTAGATGACGATCGGCAGCTTCACGCTTTCAGCAATCGCGGCAAAGTGGGCGAAGAGGCCCTTCTGCGTCGGCTTGTTGTAATAGGGTGTCACGACCAGGATGGCATCCGCGCCGGCCTTCTCGGCGTGCTGCGCAAGTTCGATCGCCTCGGTCGTGTTGTTCGAGCCAGCACCTGCGATAACCGGCACGCGCCGCTGAGCCGCTTCGACGCAGAGTTCCACCACCTGCTTGTGTTCCTCGTGCGAAAGGGTCGGCGATTCACCGGTCGTGCCCACGGGCACCAGGCCGTGGCTACCCTCTTTTATCTGCCATTCCACATGCGCGACGAAACTTGCCGCATCCACCGCGCCGGTGGACGTGAACGGGGTTACGAGTGCGGGAATGGAACCCTTGAACATGCACAACTCCTGACGGCTGAAGGGGCAAAACACGCCCACGCTTTGGCCGCAATCGACGGTTAGAAACTGCCGCACCATAATCATGTGACATGGCCGCGGCAAGCGTCGGACAGGCGCATTTCCTGCCAGTTTCCCTGCAATTCGATCGCTCGACGCGCGTCGTGAACGGGTGGAGCAGGCAGGAACGCGCGATCACGGGCCTTTTGCCGGCGATTGCAGCGATCGCGAATGCCCGCTAACTTTTCGTTAGAGAATCCGGCAGCTAATGAAGTTGAGAGAAACGGGGAAGCACGGGGCTTGATGCGCGGACCACTCTTTCTGCCTGTCGCCGCCATTTTCGGTGCCGCGATGCTGGCCTCTGCCGGCTTCGCAACCGAGACTCGCATACCCGTACCGACGGGCAAGCCCGGCTCTACCAACAAATCGGGGCGCGTCGTGGCCAACGAGGTCACCGGCGCCATACGGGCCGCGGTCGCACCTATCGAGGCAGATTTGAAGGCCGGTCTCGATGCCCTGTCCGATCGCAACCCAGCCGAGGCGGTCACCATCCGCAACCGCATGCGTGCGGGAACGCTCGACCGGCATATCCTCACCTGGGCAATCGCCGTTTCCGGCCAGAAGGACATCCCATCTTACGAAATTGCCGAAGCGCAGCGTGAGCTTCAGGGCTGGCCCGGCCTGAAGGCGCTACGCGCCCATTCCGAACGCGCGCTTTACCGCGAAAATCCGCCTCCGGCAGACGTGATCGCCGCCTTCGGCTCGACCCGGCCGGAAACGGCAGATGGCGCCATCATTCTCGCACGCTCGCTTGTGGCCGAGGGAAAAGGTGACGCGGCAGCGCGCCACGTGCGTGCCTTATGGTCCAAGGAGGCGCTGGACAAAGAGACGGAAACCAAAATCCTTTCGGAATTCTCCTCCTTCCTTACGCCTGCCGACCATCGGCGCCGCATGGAGATGCTTCTCTACCGCAGTCGCGTCGAGCAGGCGCAGCGATTCAGCGAACTAGGCAAGGCACAATCGCTCTACAGAGCCTGGGCTGCCGTCGTCCGCGGCCACGGCAAGGCAGCGGCGCTGATTGCGGCGATCGACCCGTCCTGGCGCGACGATCCTGCCGGCCTCTTCGTGCGCATCGAGTATCTGCGCAAACAGGAGAAATTCCAGGAGGCGGCAGAGCTTCTCGCCCTGACACCGAAAGACAGCAATGCCCTCGTCGATCCCGGCGAATGGTGGACGGAACAAAGGATCATCAGCCGGGGCCTGCTCGACAAGGGCGACTTCCGCGGAGCCTACCGAGTTGCCGCCAACCACGCCGCAACCCAATCGACCGACATCGTGGACGCCGAATTCCACGCTGGATGGTACGCGCTTCGCGGGCTGGAAGATCCAACGACGGCCGCACGTCACTTTCGCAAGATCCTTGAGGCGTCCAGCCGGCCGATTTCGGCGTCGCGGGCCTGGTATTGGCTGGGACGTGCCGCCGAGGCCGGCGGCCCCGGGAGTTCGGACGATTATTTCGCCAATGCGGCCCGTTATCCCGGCACATTCTACGGCCAGCTCGCCGCGGCGCGACTTGGCCGCCCAACCCTGAACGTCACTTATCCCTCGCCAACTCCAGAGGATCACGCACGACTGGAAGGCCGCGAAGCGGTTCGGGCGATCGAACGACTGGAAGCAGACGGCCATGGCTGGCGCGCGGAGAGCCTCTACCGGGCGCTCGCCGAGGAACTGACCAGCCCGGGTGAACTTGCCATTCTCTCGGCACGGGCGGAAAAGGCGGGCAACCATCAGCTGTCCCTGCAGATCGGCAAGATCGCGTTCGGCCGCGGCATCGATGTCGCCGCGCTTGCCTTTCCCCTCGGCGTCATCCCGTCGGACGCCAATATCAGCGGGGCCGGCAAGGCACTTGCCTACGCGATCGCCCGCCAGGAAAGCGCCTTCAATCCGGCCGCTGTCTCCGCTGCTAATGCCCGCGGCCTGCTGCAGCTTCTGCCGGGGACGGCGAAGGGTGTCGCCAGCCGCTACGGCCTTGCCTATTCCAAGGACCGGCTGACGACGGACGCCGGCTACAACGCAACCCTCGGCTCGCACTATCTCGGCGAGCAGATCGACAGCTTCGGTGGCTCCTACATTCTGACATTCATCGCCTACAATGCCGGGCCCCGCCGCGTGCCGGAATGGCTGGCACACTACGGCGACCCGCGCGGCAAGCCAATCGACGAGGTGGTCGACTGGATCGAACGCATTCCCTTTCAGGAAACACGAAACTATGTTCAGCGGGTAATGGAGAATTACCAGGTGTACAAATCCCGCCTTGGGCAGAAGGCGGACATCGTCGCGGACCTGAGAATGGGTCGCAACCCTTCCTGAGCTGGGTCTGCAGGCGAGGACAATCCGGCAATGTGCAAGCGAAGGTGGAACCATGCGAGAGCATCTGGTGCGTGAGGAGCAGATGTTTCAGGAGCACTATTTTCGCGCAAGAGACGGCCTCAGGCTCTACGGCAGACGCTACGGTAGCGAAGTCATGCGGCGCGAGGAAAAGACGCCCGTCGTCTGCTTGCCCGGGCTGACGCGCAACAGCCGCGATTTTCATCTCCTGGCCGCCTTCCTTGCCTCGCCCGAGGGCGGTGCGCATCCCGTTATCACGCTTGATTATCGCGGCCGGGGACAGTCGGAGCGCGACAGTGACAAAAGCCGTTACACGATCGCCGTCGAGGCAGAGGACGTCATCACGGCCTGCGCATATTTCGGCATCGACAAGGCGACCTTCATCGGCACCTCGCGGGGCGGCCTCATCCTGCATCACCTCGTGACTTCAGCCCCTGCCCTCATCGCACGTGTCGTGCTCAACGACATCGGTCCGGTGATCGAGATCGAAGGGCTGCTGAGGATCAGGGACTACCTCAATGCGCCGCAGAGGCCGAGTAGCTGGGCGGACGCACCAAATTTCCTCCAGCGCGTGCACGGAGAAGACTTTCCCCTTCTCAGCCCACAGGACTGGCGAGAGATGGCCGAAGCGATCTATCGTGACGAAGGCGGAGTCCCAATCGCCGACTTCGATCCGGCGATCGCAGCGCAACTCCAGGGCCTCACCGAAGAGAGCGAACTACCGGATCTCTGGCCGCAATTCGAGGCCTTCGCCGGCCTGCCGATGATGGTTGTTCGGGGCGAACATTCACGGCTGCTCAGCGAGTCGGCCGTCCGGGAAATGATGCGACGGCACCCTGGCCTGGTGACCATGACCGCCAGCGGACAGGGCCATGCGCCGCTATTGCACCGCGATGGCCTCAGAAACGAGATCGCCGCCTTTATTCGAGGCTAAGCAACGTCCCAACTGTGGGTCCCCGAGGGGGTCGCATTTGCCTGCCGTAGAATCTCATTCCGCGTTGCAGCTTCCCTACACTCGACACATAAAGAAAAAGCCCGGCTCAAGAGCCGGGCTTCTCCTTACTGACCGAGGTCAGGTCAGATTAGAAGTCACGCTGCAGGCGGAGGAAGCCGAAGACCTGATCGTCGCCGTTGTCCTCATCTTCGTACTGAACCGACAGACGAGTGGCGAGACCTTCGGTGATCTGGTAGTCAGCCGTTACGCCAACGCGCCACGCATCGTCGCTACCGAAGCTCGTGTACGAGTCTTGCAGGTTACCGAAGTACTGAGCGCCGGGGGTGATTGCGAACTTCTCGGTTGCGTTGAAGCGGTAAGAAGCAGCAACGCTCCACTCGGAACGAGCCCAGTAAGCGTTCGGGTCGGATGCCCAGATCGCAGCGGCCTGGAAGGTGCCCGGACCAACGTCTGCAGAGAGCAGAGCGCGGATCGCGCCTTCTTCGAGTTCGGTGTCGAAGCCGCCGAGCAGGTCGAAGCTTACGCCACCGAGCGTAGCGGAAACGATACCGGCAACGCCGACGCCGTTAGCCTTGGTGGTTGCGCCTTCGAGTTCATCGACCGAGATACCGGCCTGGAAGGTGCCGCCATCATAGAGGTAGGCAACCGAGTTGAATTCGGTGAAGTTGCCGAGCGTGTCGGTTTCACCGTTCAGGCCCTTATCCCACCAGCTGTAGAAGAAGCCGGCCTTCAGGCCGCCGAGCTGGATGTAGGCTTCGTCGACGTCGATGAAGTCGCTATCGCCAGAGTCGCTGTCGTTGTCTGCGTTGAACTCAGCGGCGAAGAAGCCGGTGAGCGTGCCGTATTCCGTGTCGCTCTTGGCGTCGAACGAGATGTAAGCGCGGGAGAAGACATCCCAGTCGGACGTGGACTGATCGTTGACGCCATCGCCATCGATGTCGAAGTTCTCGGTATTGTAACGGCTGTCAGCAGCGTCACGACCGAACGAGCCCTGAACGCGGATGAAGCCGCCGATCTTCAGGCAGGTTTCCGTGCCCGGGATGTAGAAGTAGCCCGTGCCGAAAGCGTCGCAGACGCGAACGTATTCCATGGGCTCCGGCTCGGCAGCGACGATAGCGTCAGCAGCCTGAGCGCCGGATACTGCTGCAAGAGCAGCAGCGGAGCCGAGAAGAAGGCTCTTGATGTTCATTTCTGACCTCCAGTCAAAAGTTTCAAACGGGTCTGGGTTTCTTTGCTGAAGGACAGCGTTCCCTGCCCCATCCCCAACGTTCAAGAAGTCGGACGATCAACCGCCCTTGCTTCCGGAGTTGAAAATACAAAACCGAGAGGGGCGCGCAACGTCCAACTTATCAGATCAACTCCTTTACGCTGCCCTTCCCTGATCCCTGTTGCTGAAACGACACAAAATCGCCCCAGACGGCCCGAGGGTGTTAACAAACCATTAAGAAAATCCTTTAGCCACGGGGGGTTAGCATAGCCGCTCGGTGCGGCTTTTGTTTCAGAAAGAGGCAAAATGGGGCCGAAAACAGGGGCAAAACCGGGCAGCGGGCTGCCGCGCGCCGGCTTTGCCCAGGCCTCGGCCCGCGCGGAAAGCCGCGCGACGAGTCGGTGTCGGAGGCTTTTTCCGAAGATTCCCGGAGAATCAGCGGCCGGGATTCGCGACTGTCCGGAGCAATCGCGCAGAGTCCCGGGAATCGGACCGAGCGTGCCTTGGCGCGTTTCCGAGATGGTCATTTTGGCGACGCACGATCGGGGGAGGCGTCCATCCGCGCTGGTAGAAGCGAATGTGCTTGACCGCTGACTTGGGTCGGCAGCTTCAGACAGCTTTGACAAAATCAAAAATGGCGGAGAAGAAGGGATTCGAACCCTCGATACCGTTTCCGGTATACTCCCTTAGCAGGGGAGCGCCTTCGACCACTCGGCCACCTCTCCGTTAGCGCCTGACTAGTGGCAGCGCGCCATCAATGCAAGATTTTTTTGTCGGATTTCAGGAAATCCCGCCATTTTCATCGTGGTCGCGCGGGCGGCGTTCAATGGCGACGCGGCAAGGCTGAAGCAAGTCGGGTGGCCCGTGCCTCCACGCGTGATCCCGTGCATGTGCGTTTCTCCGGTGGAGAAGACAGATATTTCCCGGACCCTGCCATGTCGATGATCTGGCGCCGGAGTTGCTGAGCAGGCTGATTCGCATCCAGTTCTCGAGCGGGTTATGAGTGCGGGCGATGCTCGCCCCAAGCTTGGGGCCGGATGGCGTTCGTTAGATTTCTATTGAATATCTTCAAACGATTGCAAGATTGCTGGCGGAAACTGACCGTCGACCTTGCAGGCGCCGCGCCGCCTCAAAGGGTACGAATTTGCAAACTCCGTTGGCCGACAGGCGGAAAACCGCACGACGTCCCTCGCGAGTGCCGCGATCACCGGAGCCTGACGCATGCAGCAGTCGACCATGTATTCGCTTGTCCCATCGCCGCTTTACCAGCAGCGTTATGACCGCTTTGCGATCGGACATGCCGCAACATTGATGTCGGTGCGGCCAGCCCTCGGTGGGGTGTCGATACGCGCCTGCAAGATGATCGATATCTCACGCGGTGGAGCGAACCTGTCCGTCAACACGACAATCGGCCTACCGTTGCACTACTATCTCCACATCGTGGGAACGAATTTTGGGATCGGCTGCGCGGAGGTCCACCGGAGGGAGAACCGAATCGCGGTGCAATTCATCAAGACCATCGAGGAATCATTCCTCCACGAAATCGTGCGCCACGAATTTTTCACCGGTCAGGCCGCGAGCGGCAGGCCTAGGCTCGGCGACCATCGTTCCACACCTCCGAGGCACCCGGTTGCATTACTGGGGGATGGCAGAACCTGACCGTCGTCTCTTTTGCGCATTCCGCTTGCCGTTTCGATGCGATAAGTTCCGCGGCGCTTTTCGAACGGAGCTCAGGATTTCAAATGTCCGCATTCTCGCGTTTCACGCCGCTCATCCAATCCTTGCCGGCCACGATTCCCTTCGTCGGTCCGGAAGCGATCGAGCGGCAGCGCGGCCGCGAGATCGCCGCTCGCATTGGCGCCAACGAGAGCGGATTCGGGCCGGCCGATTCTGTATTGCTCGCCATCCAGCAGGCCGCCAGCGAAACCTGGAAATATGCCGATCCCGAAAATTACGACTTGAAGCACGCGCTTGCCGCGCATCTCGGCATATCCCCTGCCAATATTGCCATCGGAGAGGGAATCGACAGTCTGCTCGGGCAGATCGTCCGCCTCGTTGTCGAGCAGCGCACACCGGTGGTCACTTCGCTCGGAGGCTATCCGACCTTCAATTATCACATCGCAGGACATGGCGGCCGGCTCGTCACCGTACCTTACGTCGATGACCGCGAAGATCTCGACGGCCTGCTTGCCGCCGTGAAGCGCCAGGCGGCGCCGCTCGTCTATTTTGCCAACCCCGACAATCCCATGGGGAGTTGGTGGCCGGCCGAACGCGTCATCGAGTTCGCGGCCGCCTTGCCGGAAACCACGCTGCTCATCCTCGACGAAGCCTATTGCGAAACGGCCCCGCCCGAGGCTCTGCCGTCGATCGAAAGCCTGATCGACCGACCGAACGTCATCCGCACTCGCACCTTCTCCAAGGCCTATGGTCTCGCCGGCTCGCGCGTCGGCTATGCGCTGGCGACGCCGGGTACCGCACAGGCTTTCGACAAGATCCGCAATCATTTCGGCATGAATCGTATCGGTGTCGCTGCGGCGATCGCCGCGCTTTCCGACCAGGAATACCTGAAGGAAGTGACGCACCGGATCGCGGCGTCGCGCGACCGAATCGCGAGCATTGCGCGCCATAACGGACTTCTGCCGCTACCCTCGGCGACGAATTTCGTCGCCGTCGACTGCGGACGGGATGCAGCCTATGCCCGGGCGATCGTCGACCGGCTGATGAGCGATCACGGCATCTTCATCCGTATGCCGGGCGTTGCGCCGCTCAATCGCTGCATCCGGATCAGCACCGGCCCCGACGCCGAGATGGAATTGCTCGAGGCCGCCCTGCCCGCAGTGCTCAAGAGCCTGGCCGAGAGCTAGACTACTCGCATGTTTCCTGAAATCGGAGCCGATTTAAGGATAAAAACATGCAGCAATTCAAAGTGCTGCAGCGACCTTTGTGCGTCTGATAGCGTCTGATAAGACGCACGGCGCTGTAGTGGTGTTGCCGCCGCCCGTGCGGGATCAATGCACGGTCATCCATTCGCGTGCTGCGCGCAGGGCAGCGGCAAGATCCATCTTGCTCATCGTCGCCGCAAGGTCGGCGCGAAGGCCGGCAGCGCGGTCTGAGCCCTTGATGGCGGCGATGTTCAGCCACTTATGGGCGGCCACCAGGTCGACCGGCCGGCCGCGACCGGTCGCATAGGCGAGACCCATTTCGCAAAGAATGTCGGCCCGGTTTTCGCCACCCATTGCCGCATCCGATGTGATCTCGAAGTCAAAGCGTGCCATGTCTTGTCCCTGTCGTTCGTTGTTGGTTCAGCCGAAGCGGCACGCCCCTTCGGGCGCGCCGGGCTTCAGTTGTTGCTTTGTCGTCCCTGTTTCACTCTTGCCTCTTGGCGGGCTTTCCGATGACCGCGCCGTCTTCTGCGGCGTCGGCTCCGGCTGATTTGGCGGGGTGTTGTCTCCGCTCGTCTTATGGGTTCGAGTATGCCCCGTGGCCTTCAATACGCGCTTAAAATGCATGCTTAATTTGACGCAAACAAAGTTCAAACACTTGGTAAACTTGGGTTTTCGTTAAGCATCGGAGCGCCTGCAGCGGCGGCAATTCGGCTCAAAATTTACGAAAAATTCAATCTCGGATTTCAACCGATCGCTAACCAAGAACAAACCTGCCCGTTGGCCGCCGCCGGATTCGGCGCCCCGTATCGGACTTCGAACTCGGCTATTGCGCGCCGCTGGTCAACATATTTACCTTTACGTACGCGTAAGTTATTGTACGGCGCTCGAGCGGCGAGGAGGCCGCGATGCGAGGCATCCAGATCGCGGCGGCTGGCAGCCGACCGTCTCCAAGGGAGGACATTGAATGATTCGAACTTTGCTCGTCAGCGCGGCGCTCACCTTTGGAGGGATGGGGGCGGTCCATGCCGCCGAACCAATCGTCGGCAATTGGAAGACAGCGAGCGGAGCCACAGCGGAAATCGCCCCATGCGGCGGAGCTTTCTGCGTCACGCTGAAGACGGGCAAGCACGCGGGCAAGCGCATCGGCAACCTTGCCGGAACCGGTGACAGCTACAGCGGCGAGATCACCGATCCGGAAAGCGACAAGACCTATAGCGGCTCGGGTTCGGTCGACGGCAATTCGCTGAAGATGAAAGGCTGCGTGCTGAAGGTGCTGTGCAAATCCCAGACCTGGACGCGGCTTTAGCTCCTTCAGAATCACGCGAGGGCCGCCACCGGTGGCCGCCCTCGCGTTCGTTTCAGCGAGCGCGCTGCCCGAACAGGATTTTCTGCGCTTCCTTGTCCTCGGCAAGGCTCTTCTGACGGGCCCGCTCTTCCTTGCCCACCTCGATCCCCTTCTGGACCGCCGCCCGAGCGAGCATCGTGTCGAACCAGCGCTTCAGATTTGGGAAATCATTGAGATCCTGGCCCTGGTTCTCATGCGGGATCACCCAACCGATGGCGGCCATGTCGGCGATCGAATATTCGCCGGCGAGGAACGGTCGATCGGCCAGCCGCTTGTTCATCACGCCATAGAGGCGGTTCACTTCATTGGTGTAGCGGTCGATGCCGTATTTGATTTTCTCCGGCGCATATTGCCGGAAATGATGGGCCTGCCCCGCCATCGGGCCGAGCCCGCCAACCTGCCAGAAGAGCCATTGCTCGACCTCGACGCGAGCGCGCTCGTCGGCCGGGTAGAACTTCCCGTATTTCCGGCCGAGATATTGCAGGATCGCACCCGATTCGAAGATCGAAACACGCTCGCCGCCCGGGCCGTCCGGATCGATGATGGCCGGCATGCGGTTATTGGGCGAGATCCTCAGGAAATCCGGCGCGAATTGATCGCCCCGGCCGATATTGATGTATTTGACCACATAGGGAACGCCGAGCTCCTCCAGCATGATGGTGATCTTCCAGCCGTTCGGCGTCGGCCAGTAATAGAGCTCGATGGGAGCGGTCATAGGCGGTTTCTCCTGGGGTTGTGGGCATACAGACGTAGGAACGCACTCCGGCGCTGGCAAGGCCGCATCGCCCAAGATGAACGGCAGATGAACGAGTATCTCAGCAAGAATTCAGTTTGGTTGTGCGAAAAGACGCTCAATCGATTTGAACGCGCCACCAGCCCACGGACAGAACAATGGATATTCTCGCTCGCCGCCTCACCATCATCAGCCTGTTGATGGTCGTATTCGCGATGTCGCTCGCCGCCGCAGTCGGCGCCGATACAGAGCGTCGCCGCCAAAACACCTATATCGGCTCGCTGACCGACTGCACCGCGCACACGGCGCAATATTGCCAAGCCAAGCTGTAGAGGAATACCAAAATGGCCGCTCTCGTCTCTTCCGCCATCCTCTCGCTTAGGCTCCTGGTACTCACGGGCCTGCTGATGGCACCGATCGGGGCGGTCGCTTACAACAAGGCCACCGGCGCCGGCATCGGCAAGCATGGGGCCGGCCTTGTCCTCTTCGTCACGCTGCAGCGCCAGGCGATGAGCTGATCATCCACGCGGTGGACCACGGCTGAAAACCTGCCTCGCTCCCGCGGTGGCGTCGCATGAACCGAAATTTCCTCTTGCACATGCTCTGACTCTTCGCTCCCTTCGTAGGTCAAACATGATGCCCGCATTCGCCCTGTATTCAGTCGCCGCACTCGCCGAAATCACCGGATGCTTTGCCTTCTGGGCATGGCTCCGGCTCGGCAAGTCCTTTTGGTGGCTCCTTCCCGGATGGGGTCGCTGGCGCTCTTCGCTTGTCGGCACTGCGATCATTCTCGTCGGCCCCACGTTAAACGGCCACGGTTCGAACCGCGTATCTTGTCGTTTGCTTGTCAGATGCCGCAGCCTATAATGCGCCATGGACACACGAATCTCTTCAACCTCTATCCTTTCCGTAGCCACCCCCGAAGCCTTCGAGCCGCAAACCTTCGATGATGCGGCCGCAGCCGTCGATTGCTTGCAGGCTCTTTACGAACGCAATACCCGGTTCCTCTGCGAGGCTTTCGAGGGGCTGGGCAAGAACGGTCGGCCGGTCACGCGTTTCCGCGCTTGCTACCCACAGGTGAGCATCGAGACGAGCAGCTTTGGCCACGTCGATTCCCGGCTTTCCTTCGGCTATGTGAGCGCGCCCGGCGTCTACACGACGACGATCACGCGGCCGCGGCTATTCCGACACTACCTGAAGGAGCAGTTCGGCCATCTGATGCGCAATCACGGTGTCGGCGTCACCGTATCGGAATCGTCGACACCAATCCCCTTGCACTTCGCTTTCGGCGAAAACGCCCATGTCGAGGCGTCGGCGGCCGAGACGATCGACATTCCGCTGCGTGACCTCTTCGATGCGCCCGACCTGACGACGACGGACGACGAGATCGCCAACGGCTCCTATGAGCCAGGACCGGGTGAACCCTCGCCGCTTGCACCTTTCACGGCGCAGCGCATCGATTATTCGCTCGCCCGCCTCAGCCACTACACGGCAACGAGCGCCACGCATTTCCAGAACTTCGTGCTCTTCACGAACTACCAGTTCTATGTCGACGAATTCTGTGCCTGGGCACGCCAGCAAATGGCCGAAGGCGGCAACGGCTACACCGCCTTCGTGGAGCCCGGCAACATCCTCACGCCCGCGGGCGCCGACAGGCCCGAGACCCACTATACGCTCGCCCGCCTGCCGCAGATGCCGGCCTATCACCTGAAGAAAAAGGGCCACGGCGGCATCACCCTCGTCAATATCGGCGTTGGCCCCTCCAACGCCAAGACGATCACCGACCACATCGCCGTCCTGAGGCCGCATGTCTGGCTCATGCTCGGCCACTGCGCCGGTCTTCGCAACAGCCAGCGGCTCGGTGATTATGTTCTGGCGCATGCCTATATGCGCGAGGATCACGTGCTCGACGACGATCTGCCGGTGTGGATCCCCCTGCCGGCGCTGGCGGAAGTGCAGGTCGCCTTGCAGGATGCGGTGGCGGAAGTGACCGGTTATCAGGGCTACGATCTCAAGCGGATCATGCGTACCGGCACGGTCGCAACGATCGACAACCGCAACTGGGAACTGCGCGACCAGCGCGGCCCGGTCAAGCGCCTCTCGCAGGCGCGCGCCATCGCACTCGACATGGAATCGGCTACGATCGCCGCCAACGGCTTCCGCTTCCGGGTGCCCTATGGAACGCTGCTTTGCGTCTCCGACAAGCCGCTGCACGGCGAATTGAAGCTGCCCGGCATGGCGACGGCCTTCTACCGTACACAGGTAAGCCAGCACCTGAAGATCGGCATCCTGGCGCTTCAGAAGCTCGCCGCCATGCCGCCGGAGAAACTGCATTCGCGCAAGCTCAGAAGCTTCTACGAGACGTCGTTCCAGTAGAGCGTGTCACGTCTTCGGCCGCAGAACGAGCGATAGCAGCGTGCCGGCCACGGCCGACGCGATAATAAGCAGATGGGCGTTGACGCTCGCGCGCCCCAGAATTTCCAGCGCGGCCTTTCCACCGGACGCGCCGAAGGAGACCGCGCCGGCAACGATAGCCGCCGCATAGGTGCCGACTCCGGCCGGCGCGTGCACGGGGAGGACGGACGAGAGCTCGCCCCCAAGCGCGCCGCCGAATGAGGCGGCAAGCGGTGCGACGCCCATGATCGCCAATACCCAGGCGAGCACCGCGACCTTGACCCCCCAGTTCAGCATCGTCATCGCCGAGGCGCGCAGGAACGCCGGAATATGCTCCGGCAAACCCGCCTCGATCTCATCGATATGGTGCACGAGCCTCGCCGGCGCCACGCGGCGCACCAAGCGAAGAATCCTGGCCTTGAGCAGGAAGAACGCGAGGGGCGAGAGGAAGGCCATCGTCCAAAGCAGCCATGCGACCATTTGATTACTGAGGCCGATGACCAGACCGATCGCCGCTACGGTGAGCAACGCATGCAGGTCCAAAAGACGCATGACGAGCAGCGCCGATGTTCCGCGCAGCAGCGGAACGCCGAATTCGGCGCGCATGAGCAGCGGAAAGCTCGTCTCGCCGGCCCTGAAGGGCAACATGATGTTGAGAAGATTGTGGACCTGCGTCACGCGAAAGAGCGGCAGGAATTGGCCTGCGGTCTGCTCCGGAAAGTAATCGTAGATGCGGTAGCAGCGGACGAAGTAGGTCGCAATGAGAAGCCCAAGCGCGGCGAGCACCGACGAGAAACCGATCTCGGCCCATTGCCGCAACAGGACCGACCATCCCCAGACCCACTCGACGAAGACGGCATAAGCCGCTATGGCCGCCACGGAAATCAGTGCCATGCGGTTGCGCGCCAGCCACGCGCGCCGGCTAAACTGCCAGTCCGAATTCATGAGATACCGATTTCCTGTACAGAGCCACGCAATTGAGCGTTGGTTATCACCGTTAACTGTGCAAGAAAACCTGCGACGGCACACCGGAGAGACCGCCTTGACGCACATAGAAGAACCTCTGACGGCAACGACAGACGCCATGGAGGCGATTGAGCTGTCCATAGTGGTGCCGGTGTTCAATGAGGAGGACAGTGTCGCGCCGCTCGTCACCCGCATACAGGAGGCAATGGCCGGTTTCGACCGATCCTGGGAATTGATCCTGGTGGACGACGGAAGCACCGACCGGACCTTGCCGAATGCCCGCAAGGAGCTTTCGCGACGAGACCTGCATCTGAAGATCATCGAGCTGCAGAAGAATTTCGGCCAGACCGCCGCCATGCAGGCCGGGATCGACGCCGCCGCCGGCCGACTGATCGCGACGCTCGACGGTGACCTGCAGAACGATCCCAAGGACATCCCTCAAATGGTCGCCGCCATCGAGGAGCGCGAACTCGACCTGCTGGTCGGATGGCGGCAGAACCGCCGAGACGGACTCCTGCTCAGAAAAATCCCGTCCTGGTGCGCTAACTTCCTGATCGGCAAGATCACCGGCGTGAAGCTTCACGATTACGGCTGCAGTCTCAAGGTCTATCGCAGCGCGATCATCAAGCAGGTGAAGCTCATGGGGGAGATGCACCGCTTCATTCCGGCCTGGGTTGCCGGCGTCGTGCCGAGCAGTCGAATCGGCGAGATGCCCGTGACGCATCACGCGCGCCACTTCGGCGCATCGAAATATGGCATCTCGCGCACCTTCCGCGTCATCCTCGACCTGCTCGCGGTCCTGTTCTTCATGCGCTACAAGGCGCGCCCTGGCCACTTCTTCGGCTCGATCGGGCTTGCGACCGGCAGTTTGAGCGCCCTCATCCTGCTCTATCTCGGGATCGACAAGTTCCTCTTCGGCAATGATATCGGCATGCGACCGATGCTGATCGTCGGCGTCATGCTGTTCCTGTCCTCGGTCCAACTCATCACCACCGGCATTCTCGCGGAAATGATGGCGCGCGCCTACTTCCGCGACGACGATACGGCGAGCTACATCGTTCGCCAGATCTTCGGGCAGGATCCGCCGAATGCTTGACATCGTCGATCGGCGGCCGAACCTAGCCTTCCTCGCACTAGCCGGCTACTTCCTGCTGTGCATCGTGCTGCGCCTTGCCGCGTCGCCTTCGCTCGAGATCGACGAGGCGGAACAGGCCTTCCTGTCGCAATTCCTGCAGCTCGGATACGGCCCGCAACCGCCCTTCTACAATTGGCTGCAATACGGTCTCGCGCAATTGATCGGGACGTCGCTCGCGACGATGACCATTCTCAAAAACGGGCTGTTGTTCCTGTGCTGCCTTTTCTACGGCCTCGCGGCGCAGCTTGTTCTGAAGGATCGGCGCCTGTCGGCCATCGCGATGTTTGGCGTCTTGACCCTGCCGCCGGTTTTCCTGCTCGCGCAGCGGGATCTCTCCCATACGGTTGCCGCGCTCTTCGCCGTATCCCTCTTCCTCTGCGGATTTCTGCGCACCCTCACGCGCCCGAATCTTTTCTCCTATCTGTTGACCGGCGTCGCGGTCGGCATCGGCGTGATTTCCAAATACAACTTTGTCGTCGTGCCGATCGCCGCGATCCTTGCAGTGCTGCCCGAGCCCGAGTTGCGCAAGCGCATCTTCGATTGGCGAATCCTAGCGGCGATCGCCGTCGCCGGCCTCATCACCCTGCCGCATGGGTTGTGGGTCATCCAAAACCTCGACGCGGCTTCGTCGGGCACATTGAACGAGATGAAGGAGCGAGAGGCAGAGGGGCGCCTCATGCAGGCGTTTCACGGCGGCTTCGCCCTCGCCTCGGCAACGATCGGCGGCAGTCTCGTCACCCTACTCGTCTTCGGCCTCGTTTTCCGCGAGAAGATCCGGGTTGTCTGGCGCGCGGAAAGCCAGTGGACCCGTATCCTCGGACGCATGATCGCGATCTGCCTTCTGGGCATACTGCTGGTCGTTCTCGGCGTGGCTGCGACACATGTCCGCGAGAAGTGGCTGGTGCTCTTTCTCGTAATGCTGCCGCTCTACCTCTCGCTCAAGATCGAGGCGGCTGAGATCGATCCTGCCAAAGGCTTCAGGCGATTCGTCCCGCTGATCGGCTGCATTGTGCTCGGGGCTCTCGTCGTCGTTTCCGCCCGAGCCGTGGTGCGCCCCTGGTTCGGAGATTACTCGAAATTGAACATCCCCTATGCGGCCTTTGTCGACGAGGTCGTGAAGGCGGAGGGCCGGTCGCCTGCTCTGGTGCTGACCAACGACAGGCAGATAGCCGGCAATATCCGGACTCGGCTCGCCGACGCTACAGTTGTAATCCCCCATCTTTCGGACGGGCTGCCGGCCGACGCCGCGAAGCGGCCGCTGCTGGTGGTCTGGCGCGAAGAGGCAAACCCGGCGCCACTTCCCGCCACCCTGAGGGAGGCGCTCAAGGCATCGGGCGTCCCGGAATCGGCAGCGACGCCACGCAGCCTTGAATTGCCTTATATCTACGCGTCCGGAGCAGATCGCTACGGGTTCAGCTATATCTGGGTGGGCGAATAAACCGCCTACAGCGCCGTGCGTCGCTGTAGCACTTTGAATTGCTGCATGTTTCTTATCCTTAATTCGGCTGCGATTTAAGGAAACATGCAGTAGCGGCCGCTATTCCGCGCCCACGAGGAGCTTCAGTTCGCCCGGGTGGACGCGCAGGGCGACATCGCGCCGCCGGATCGGCAAGAGCTCGCCGTCGATGACGCAGTTGATCTTGCGATCGACCTTGGGAAAATGCAGATCGACGGCAAGTGCGCTCATCTCGGTGATCAGCGGACTTGCCCGGAATCGACCGCGCAGAATATCGGAAGCGAGCTTTGCGACGCCCACAGGGCTTAGTGGCGGTGCCGTGTAGAAACCGAGGTGCCCGGATGTTACATCCTCCGCATACATCAGCGTCGCGTGCCCGAAATGGTTGTTCGAGACCGAAATCTGCGACACGTGCCGACGCTCGCGGTGGCCATCGGCATCGAATTCGATCTCGAAATCTGGAGGGTTGAAGATCACGCCGATGGCGGCGCGCACGCTGGCGGCGATTTTCCCGAGTCGGGAGGCGAACCTATAGGACTCACGATAGCGCACCATGCGGGCGTGCAGTCCCATCGAAAATTGATGCACGAAAGCCCGGCCATCGGCGCTACCGATGTCGCCATCGATGATCCGGCCATTGGCGAGGACCTCGGGCACCGTCCAGATATCGAGTGGCAGCTTCAGGGAGCGGGCGAACAGGTTCATCGTTCCCGCAGGTATGACACCGAGCGGCATGCCGGTTCGCCAGGCAACCCCGGCTGCGGCGGAGATCGTGCCGTCGCCGCCACCGGCGACGATCGCATCGAGGTCATCGCGCCGGCAGGCAGCCTCCAGCGCCTGCGGAATGTTGCTCGCAGCCACCACGGCAATTTCTATCTCATGCCCGGCGGCGCGAAAGACCTCCTCGACCCTCCTGCCATAGGTGTCCATATCCGTGGTGCGGAAAGTCCCCCCATCTCGATTGAAGATGGCTTTAACTTTCAAAGAATGTCCTCTCTATCCAGAAACCTTTCAGCTCCTGAGATAAGCGCGCCAGCGGGGGTTTCCAGAGGACGCCGCAAAGACTTCCAGGCCAGCTGCCGCGATCGTCAGCGTTCCGGTGAGACGGCCTCACAAGGACGGCAGCTTCAGGGGACCAGCGGTCTTGATCGTTCGGATGGCGAAATTCGAGCGAATGTCCGTCACCCCCGGCAGGGTCAGCAAGGTTTCGGTGAGCAGCCTCTCATACGCCGAGAGGTCCTCCACGACCACCTCGGCGAGGAAATCCGCATTGCCGGAAATCAGGAAACAGGAGACCACCTCCGGTATGGCGAGCAACGCCTCCTGCTGTCGCCGCGCATTTTCCTGGCTGTGCTGGCCGACCTTGATCTCGACGAAGACAGTCAGCCCCAGCCCCACCTCCTTGCGGTCGATATCGGCACGGTAGCCGCGCAGCACGCCCGCCTTCTCCAGATTGCGGATGCGCCGCAGACAAGGGGATGGCGAAAGATTGATTCTCTCGGCGATCTCGACATTGGTCGCGCGTGCATCCTCCTGGAGAACCTTGAGGATGGCGATGTCGAATTTATCGAGTTTTGGCATAGTCTAATCTATTCCAGCAGGAAATTGGCAGATCATTGCTCAGCCTATCTCCATTGAGGCACAGATAGCAAGGACATGCCCTCCGTGTCAGCGCTAAGTTCACTCATCCGAAACACCTCGCCACGAAGCTGGAGGAACAAGACATGGTTGCGCTGACACTCGATCGCGACTCCGATTCGCCCGCCGCCGGCTATGCCGGTGCCTTCGTCACGGTATTGATCTGGGCAGGCTGGATTCTCGCCACGCGGCACACCGCATCGACCAGCCTCGGCACCGTCGATCTCGGGCTCATTCGCTATGGGATACCGGCGCTGGTCCTTGCCCCCGTCTGGCTGAAGACGGGTCTCATCCCGAAAGGCTTGCCGCTGACACTTCTGGCCCTGATGGTCGCGGGATCGGGCGCCATATTCTTCCAGGTGGCGGCTTTCGCCATACACGCGACGCCGGCGGCCTCGGTCGGCGTGCTGCTTGGAGGCTCGATGCCGCTCGCGACGGCGCTCATCGGAGTGACCCTGTTCCGGGAACGTCCGGATCGTATGCGGCTCCTCGGCTTTGCGGCGATCATCATCGGCATGACGATCCTGCTAGTCCGCAGCCTCGGCGCCTCGGACGCGCCCGCATGGACCGGCTACCTGCTGCTTCCTGCCGCCGCCACGCTCTGGGCAATTTATACCCACGCCTTCCGGCGTTCGGGTCTGAACCCGCTCGAAGGTAGCGCGCTCATCGCAGTCTGGTCGTTCCTCATCCATGTCGCTCTGGCGCTCGTTTTCGGCAGCACGCTGTGGAACGTCCCCGCGCAGGAGATCGGTCTGCAAATGATGAGCCAGGGCGTTCTTTCCGGCCTGGTCGCGGCGCTTGCCTACGGTCTTGCCGTCCGTCGCCTCGGCGGCACGCAGGCGGCCGCCTTTACGGCCCTGACGCCAGTGCTCGCAATGATCGGTGGTGGCACACTGCTTGGAGAAGTGATCGGCCCATTCGAGATTGCCGCTGCGGTTGTCACGGCCGCAGGCGTGGCGCTCTCGACCGGCATTCTCTCGGCTCGGCGGGCATAAACCTGAAAAAGCAAGCGGCCCGAGACCGTGCGTCCCGGGCCGATTCCCTGCTCGCAGGCCGAACCGGCCGCAACCGCAGTTCCATGCTAGCCGTGAATGATTTCACGGTGCCGCTGCAGGCGGCGGCCATAGGCCTGGCTGACGCGGTCGAAGATGATGGCGATGCCGACGATGGCGAGGCCATTGAAGATGCCGAGCGTGAAGTACTGGTTGGCGATGGCCTTCAGCACTGGCTGGCCCAGGCCCTGGACGCCGATCATCGACGCGATCACGACCATGGCAAGCGCCATCATGATGGTCTGATTGATACCGGCCATGATGGTGGGCAACGCCAGCGGCATCTGCACGTTCTTCAGCTTCTGCCAGCTCGATGAGCCGAAGGCGTCGGCTGCTTCGAGAACATCCTTGTCGACCAACCGGATGCCGAGATTGGTCAGGCGGATCATTGGGGGTATGGCATAGATGACGACGGCTATCAGGCCGGGCACCTTGCCGATGCCGAGCAACATCACCACGGGGATCAGGTAGACGAAGCTCGGCATCGTCTGCATCACGTCGAGCACCGGATTGACGAGGTTCTGGACACGATCGGAGCGCGACATGACGATGCCGAGCGGAATGCCGATCGCGATGGACAGCACCGTACAGACGAAAATCATCGAGACCGTCTTCATGGTGTCGTCCCACATGTCGAAGTAGCCGATCAGCAGGAGGGTGCCGACGCAACCGGCGACGACCTTCCAGTTGCGGCTGGCGAACCAGGCGATCACCGCAATCAGGAGCAGGATAATCGGCCAGGGCGTGCGCGTCATAAACCGCTCGGACTGGATCAGGAAAAATTGCAGCGGCTCGAAGAACGCCTCGATGCCGTCACCATAGGCCCGCGTGAAAGTCCGAAAGCCTTCATCGATCACTTTTTTCAGCTCTCGAAGGCGATCATCGTCCATGTGCGGAAAATTCGTCAGCCATTCCATTGCTTGATTCCCCTTCGCTTTGGTCGAGGCGAGCTTTTCTGCTTTCTCGTTCTCGGCCGCCGCAGCGCCTGCGTGCCTGGAGGGCGGAAGGTCGCCGCGGCGGGTAGAGCCGCCTCACAATCGCTCATCAAATAAAAGCGGCGCGCATTTGGGCGCACCGCTCTTCGGCTAGAAACGGATCAGAGGGCCGCCTTGACCTTCTCTGCGACTTCCGGCGAGACCCACTTGGCCCAGATATCCGGATTCTCTTCGAGGAAATGCTTGGCGCCTTCCTCGCCGCTCGCCTGATTGTCCGTCATCCAGGCCATCAGCTTGTTGACGACATCATTCGGCCAGGCGCGGGTATTGAGATAATCCATGACCGGACCGGCACGATCGGCGAAGGTCTTCGTCACGAGCGTCTGGACCTTGTCCTTCGGCCAGTCGTTCTTCTTCGGATCCGGGCAGTCGGCGACCGTGTTGCAACGCTTCCATTCGGCCGGATCAGCCGACACGCCGTGCTCAAGCTTGACCATCTCGTATTTGCCGAGCAGCGCCGTCGGGGCCCAGTAGTAGCCGACCCAGCCCTGCTTGCGCTCGTAGGCCTTGGCGATCGAGCCGTCGAGACCCGCGGCCGAGCCGGGGTCGACGAGCGTGAAGCCGGCGGCCTCCGCACCGTAGGCCTTGTAGAGCTGCGTCGTCACCACCGTGCCGCCCCAGCCCTGCGGGCCGTTAAAGACAGCGCCCTTGCTCGGATCTTCTGGATCCGGGAAGAGTTCCTTATGCTTCAGCACGTCATCGATCGTCTTGATGTCTGGATTGGCGTCGACGATGTATTTCGGCACCCACCAACCCTGGACGCCGCCGTCGGAGAGCGAGAGCGCGGCGCCGACGAGCTTGCCTTCTTGCAGACCACGGTTGACGACGTCCGGCAGCAGGTCGACCCAACCTTCCGGAGCGATGTCCGGCTCGCCCTTTTCAATCATCGATGTGATCGTCGGCACGGTGTCGCCAACAACCAGCTCGGCGTTGCAGCCATAACCTTCCGTCAGAATGAACTTGTCCACATTCGCCAGCACTTCGGCGCTCTGCCAGTTCATGTTCGCGATCGTCACATCACCGCATTCCTGCGCCGCTGCGGCGCTGCCAAGTCCGAAGAGGCCAACGGCCAGACATGTCGTAGCAAGAAGTTTTTTCATTTTCGTTTCCCTCTGTTCTGACGGTGTACCCGTGACGAACTGCCAGCCTCACCGCGGCAGCGGACAGCAAATGGATCAGACCCTCCTCCGGTCCAGCGACCGAATGCGACGGCCTTCGTCGCCATCAATCCAAGCTCCCGGTCGATGGCTCATGTTATTGCTATCGAGTCTCTCGGGCAAAGGCTTGCCCATTTGCGTCAGCGATCGCGCTCATTGTCTTTTTTCACGACGATAAGCAATTGAAGGCCTTGGCGGCAAAACTTCACCCGCCGATATAGAATGGAGGGCGCGGTCAGGCGCGCAGTGAAACTCTCCTCGGAGGCGCGCATTGGCCATTGGCAAAGGTTCCGTGCGGCAGCCGATGGAACCTCACGTTCAGCCTTCGCCGCTCTTTCCTTCGCGGGGCCACGTGCGGCCCTCCTGCCGAACATTACATGTTCGGGNCAGTTGATGTTCTGGTTCGGGTCCTTGATGTCGCAGGTCTTGCAGTGCACGCAGTTCTGGGCGTTGATGACGAAGGTCGGCTGACCGTCCTTCTCGACCCATTCGTAGACGCCGGCCGGACAGTAGCGCGTCGACGGGCCGGCATAGACGTCGTATTCGGACCGCTTCTGCAACTCCGGATCCTTGACCTGCAGGTGGATCGGCTGGTCTTCCTCGTGATTGGTGTTCGACAGGAACACCGAGGACAGCCGGTCGAAGGTCAAGACGCCGTCCGGCTTCGGATAATCGATCTTCTGGTGCTTGGCGGCCGGCTCCAGCGACTGGGCATCGGTTAGCCCATGCTTCAGCGTGCCGAAGAAGGAGAGGCCGAACAGCTGGTTGGTCCACATGTCGAGGCCGCCGAGCGCGACGCCGATCGCCGTGCCGAACCGCGACCACAGCGGCTTGACGTTCCTGACCCGCTTCAGGTCCTGGCCGATGGCGCTGTCGCGCCAGCCGCGCTCGATCTCGATCGGCTCGTCATTGGCGCGACCGCTAGCGATCGCCGCTGCGAGTTTCTCCGCCGCGAGAATCCCCGACAGCACCGCATTGTGGCTGCCCTTGATGCGCGGCACGTTGACGAAGCCGGCCGAGCAACCGATCAGCGCGCCGCCCGGGAAGGAGAGCTTCGGCACCGACTGGTAGCCGCCCTCGGTGATGGCGCGGGCCCCGTAGGAGAGCCTTTTTCCCCCCTCGAAGGTGGCGCGGATCGCCGGGTGCGTCTTGAAGCGCTGGAACTCCTCGAAGGGATGGAGATAGGGGTTCTTGTAGTTGAGGTGGACGACGAAGCCGACGGCGACCAGATTGTCCTCGAGATGGTAGAGGAACGAGCCGCCGCCGGTCTTCATGTCGAGCGGCCAGCCGAAGGAATGCTGCACCAGGCCGGGCCTGTGGTTTTCCGGCTTGACCTCCCAGAGCTCCTTGAGGCCGATGCCGAACTTCGGCACGTCGCGGCCCTCGTCGAGCCGGTATTTGGCGATCAGTTGCTTGGCGAGCGAGCCGCGCACCCCCTCGCCGATCAGCGTGTACTTGCCAAGCAGCGCCATGCCGCGGGCGAAGTTCGGCCCCGGCTCGCCATTGCGCTCGAGCCCCAAGTCGCCGGTGGCAACGCCGATCACCGCGCCTTCGTCATTGTAGAGCACCTCGGTCGCGGCAAAGCCCGGATAGATCTCGACGCCGAGCGCCTCGGCATGGGTCGCCAGCCAGCGACAGACGAGCCCAAGCGAGACGACGTAGTTGCCGTGATTGTTCATCAACGGCGGCATCAAAAAGTTCGGCAGGCGGATCGAGCCGGCCGGCCCGAGGAAGAGGAAGTGGTCGTCGGTGACCTCCGTCTTGAACGGATGGTCGGGTTCATCGCGCCAATCCGGCAGCAGCCGGTCGATGCCGATCGGGTCGACGACGGCGCCGGAGAGGATATGCGCGCCAACCTCGGCGCCCTTCTCGAGCACGACGACCGAGAGCTCCGGATTGGCCTGCTTCAACCGGATCGCCGCGGCAAGCCCGGCCGGACCCGCCCCGACGATCACCACGTCGAATTCCATGCTCTCGCGCTCTGGCAGTTCTTGTCGCTCGGTCATTATCGTGTTCTCCAGTCTTGCCGTTCTCCGCCGGCTCCGTTCCCAGCCAAATCATCCCGTCATGACAAATGCCGTAAACCTTGTCGAGCCGGGATGCGACAGACTGTCTCTGCATTTGCGCATGACTTCATGAGTTTAGCACAGTCCCATATATTACTTGAACGTAAACGTAAATAATTGAAGCCGAAAGGCTGTCAGTCAGCTTGCTTTTGCGGCGCCGGCATGCAAGGAGGCCCGCCCCGCTTAACATCGCAAGGAGGTGGCATGAAAGAGGCCGCCCCACCGATAGAACGGATCACTAAGATGCAGGTGATGATCGAGGGACAGTCACACT